>NZ_JAKGBA010000004.1:0-249409 GCF_021532495.1 Pseudoalteromonas sp. Cn5-37
AAAGTGATGTTACTGAATATATGAAATATTACAATCTGGAAAGGCTGCACTCAGCTAATAACGATCAGTCACCAGTAGAGTATGAAAATTCTTTAAGAAAAGTGTCCGGCTGGAGTTGACCAGAACAGTGTTAAGTTTGGCACGTAAGAACATTGATTGTGTATTTACTTACAGAAGCCATAAAGATGAAGCGCAGCACGTTGTAGAAGAAGTTGCAGCGCTAGGGGCAAAAGCTGTCGCCATTCAACTTGATGTGAGCGATATTTTAGGTTTTGCTGAATTTAAACAAACACTTGAAAGTACCTTGGCAACACAATGGCAAACGTCTCGATTTGATTATTTAATTAATAACGCAGGCCATGGCAGTGATAGTGCATTTGCTGATACCAGCGAAGCTATGTTTGATAATTTGATGAATGTACATGTAAAAGGGGTGTTTTTCTTAACGCAAACACTGCATGAGATGATCAATGATGGCGGGCGTATTATTAACTTATCTTCAGGGCTGACACGTTTTGCATTACCAGGAAAAGCGGCCTACGCCACCATGAAAGGAGCCGTTGAAGTATTAACCAAATACATGGCAAAGGAACTTGCTGCTCGCAATATTGCCGTGAATGTCGTCGCGCCTGGCGCAATTGCCACTGATTTTGGTGGCGGTGCTGTCCGTGATAATGAGCATGTTGCGCAATTAGTGAGTTCATTTACAGCCATGGGACGCGTTGGCCAAGCTGATGATATTGGTCCTATGATTGCGCAGCTACTCGGTGATGAAAACCGTTGGGTGACCGGGCAACGCATTGAAGCATCAGGCGGTATGTTTTTATAAGCCTGTTAGCAATCGCGTGTTTGTTTGCTTATTTAAGTGAATGTGATTTAATCGCTTTCTCTTTTTAAGCAATAAACATGTGATTGCATTTATGCTCGATTTAGCAGTACTCGCGGTTTTTATTCCGACCTTTTTCTTTGTTTCGATTACACCTGGTATGTGTATGACGCTCGCCATGACGTTAGGCATGAGTGTAGGCGTTAGACGTACGCTGTGGATGATGGTCGGTGAGGTGTTAGGGGTTGCCACGGTAGCCATTGCTGCGGTGATTGGGGTTGCTAGTATTATGCTTAATTACCCTGACTTATTTGTCTTTTTAAAATACCTAGGTGGCGCGTACTTAATATACTTAGGTGTTAATATGTGGCGCGCTAAAACCAGCTTTAAACCTAACGATGCTACACAGCAACAAATTGGTCGTGGGCAATTATTTTCGCAGGGTTATATCACTGCCATTGCAAACCCAAAAGGGTGGGCATTTATGATTTCTTTACTCCCTCCGTTTATTAATGTTGATTTAGCGGTTGCTCCTCAGCTTGCGGTATTAGTGAGCATTATTATGCTGAGCGAATTTATCTGTATGTTGATTTACGCAACAGGCGGTAAAAGCTTAAGGCTGTTTTTAGATAAAGGCGATAATGTGAAGTGGTTAAACCGTATTGCTGGCGCGCTTATGATGGGTGTAGGCGTTTGGCTGGCGCTAGGTTAACGCTAAGTTGGATAATACCCATCTGCATATTGCAAATGGCTATTATCCTTTATGAGTCTTAATCAACTAATTCAACTTGCTTAGACACATGGTTAAAGCATAGTTTTAAAGTATCAATGGCAGTTCTTGTTTTTGCCGCTAAACTGTCTCGGGCTGGTGTTACAGCATAAACAGTATAGTTTGGCATTGCCCATTCAGGTGCTATTTCAACCAGTTCTTTCGATTTTACTAAATGCCTAACTTCTGGTTCGGGTAACACGCCATAGCCAACACCATCAATCACAAGTTTGATTAAACTTTGCATGTTGTTCACTGTAATTTTAGCCTTTGGCAGTGGCTTGCTTTCTAATGTAGAAGGGTTAAATGCGTTGCTGTCAGCATTACTGTGTCCAATTCTGGCAAACTGGTTGAGATCTTGCCAGCGAGCCTGTTTTATTTGACTAATTGGATGATCTTTATGGGCGCACAACTTTAGTGGCCACGTTGCTAATTGCCTTGCTACTAGGTTGGAATCTGTTAATGGGCCAATAGCGATTGCTAAGTCAGCGCCGCATTTAATCATATCAATTGGCTCGTCAGTCAAAATTAACTGAATACGTAAATCATCAAATTCGTTAATTAAGCGCTCCAACGGCTCGCTTAATAATCCTCCACCAAAACCCACTGGCGCCACTAATTTAAGCTCGCCACTGGGCTTATTTTGCAAATGTTGTAATTGCGTACTGGCTTGATCAGCAAGTGCCAGCATTTTTAAACAGCTTTGATAATACAGATGGCCGGCTTCGGTTAAGGTAAGTTCGCGTGGGCTGCGGTTAAATAGGCTTAATCCGATTTCTTGTTCTAATTGCTTAATGTGTTGACTCACAGCCGATGTGGTCATCGATAACTCTGCAGCTGCACCGCTCATATTGCCTGTCTCTACAGTACGAGAAAAAACGCGTAGTGTTTTTATCAGCTTGGAATTCATAGTTCAGGCCTTCTTAATTCAGTTTTAAGAAATCGTAAATTGTGAAAATCGGGACTTCTCATTAGTATGCAAACGCTAATTATTATCATTAATAAACAAAATGTCACGGAGTATTATTATGACGAGGGTTGTTACGAACATTTTACCATTAACGGCAGCTATACTGGCTAGTTTGTCTTATTCTGCAAATGCAGATGATAAAAAGCAAGACATGGAAGTGATTGTAGTTTCTGCTTCAGGTTATGAGCAGATGCTTAAAGAGGCACCAGCCAGCATCAGTGTTATTGATCGTGAGCAACTCGAAAAGCGTTTTTATCGTGATCTAACCGATGCAATGACAGATGTTCCTGGTGTGGTTGTCACAGGTGGTGGCGACAGAAAAGATATCAGTCTTCGTGGTATGGCAAGTCAATATACTTTGATTTTAATTGATGGCCAGCGTCAAACCTCTCGTGAAACCCGCCCAAATAGTGATGGCCCTGGTGTTGAAGGAGCATGGACTCCGCCTATCTCAGCGATTGAACGCATCGAGGTTATCCGTGGCCCTATGTCGTCATTATATGGCTCAGATGCAATCGGTGGGGTTATCAATATTATTACCCGTAAAACACCAGAAAAATGGTACGGTGAACTACGCTTAGATAGCACCATTCAAGAATCAAGTGAATCGGGCAATATCAATCAAGGTAGCTTTTTCACAGCGGGTGGCTTAATTCCTGAGTTATTAGGTATGCAGTTATCTGGTCAATTCTCAAAGCGTGACGAAGACGATTTTGAAGCAGGTTTTCGTGGCAAAGAGCAAAGTAATATCAAAGCTAAGTTCATCTTAACGCCTTCTGATAACCACGAAATCATGCTTGAAGTAGGCTCTGCAAAACAAAAACTCGACGAAACATTAGGCAAAACGGTTGCTCCTTTAGCTGAAGGCGAAAGCTGCGGTCGAAATGGCTGTCCTGAGTCATCAACCACAGAGTATGACCAAGAGAGCTATTCACTAAGCCATAATGGTTTTTATGATTTTGGCTCATCACGCAGTTACCTAAAGTACGATAAATTCGATAATACCTCTCGCGAAATGTATGTCGAAAATACCGATGCGCAAACCAGCTGGACTTTACCTTTTACCAATCATAATGCTGCATTTGGTGCCTCATATTTAAAAGAAGAGCTGGACGATTACACCAGTAACCGCATTAGTGACTTAACCCATGTTGAGAACGAGCAGTGGTCGGTGTTTGCCGAAGATGAGTGGGCAGCAACCAAGCAGTTTAAACTCACTACCGGTCTTCGTTATGATCATGATGGCAATTTTTCAGGCCATTTCAGCCCGCGTTTATATGGTGTGTATACAGCAACTAAGTCGTTGACGGTAAAAGGGGTATCTCTACAGGCTTTAGAGCGCCGAATATTCGTCAATCTACTGCAGCGTGGGGGCAAGTGAGCCGAGGTGGTAATATTTACGGTAACCCAGATTTAAGCCCTGAAAAATCTGTAAACTACGAAATGGGTATCTATTACGATGCAAACCGTGATTTATCGCTTTCAAGCACCGTATTTTACAACGAATTTGAAGACAAAATTACCCGTATTTCGTGCCCACTCACCCAGTGTACTGATGGACCAAACCAGTTTGGTTCGATGCCAACGACCTATGTCAATGTGGATGAGGCCGTTACACAAGGTTTTGAGTTATCAGTATCTTACGACATTACCAGTGAGCTTGATGTAAGTGCCAACTACACCTACACCGATTCTGAGCAAAAAACTGGTGAGTACAAAGGCAGCCCACTTAATCAATTACCTAAACACATTTTACAAACATCAGTTAATTGGCGCCCGGTTGATAAGCTAGGCACCTGGTTGCGTGTACATTACCGTGGTGAGGAAAGTCAGCCGACAACAGGTCCGTCACAAGACAGCTTAATTGCGCCAGATTACACCTTGGCTGATATCGGTGGTAACTATGATTTAAGCCGCAGCATTAAGTTAGGGTTTGGTGTTTATAATTTATTTGATAAAGAAATCACCGAAGCTGAATACGGATATGTTGAAGATGGTCGACGTTATTGGCTATCAGTTGGGTTTAATTTTTAAGCCTACTCCTTAGCAAAAGCAAAGCCAACGAGTTACGTTGGCTTTGTTAATGAAACTGGCTTAAGTTTCGTAAATGACAATAAATCAGGTTGTGGTGCTTTTGGTTTGTTTTGCAATAGATGTATAGCACTATAGTTATAGGTCGCTTTTTGAATAGTTCTACTACATTGAGTTAGTCATCAACTGACAGACAACAATGATAACGACTATAAAGGCGATATATGCAAAAAGTAACACAATTATGTAAACGGAAATCAGCGTCGTTTACTCCGCTCGCAGTGCTCTGTGCTGCTATTTTCTCGCAGCCAAGTTTTGCAGGGAGTTGGCAGCAAAATGTCAGCATTGGCGGTTTTAATAATGTTCATATTTACACTCCTGATACGCAATCAAGCATAGGCAATGGCCATTCTTTGATGCTGGTACTGCATGGCTGCGTGCAACCCATTAATAACTACTTAACTGCGAATCTTGAAGATGCAGCCGAAGCCCATGGTATGGTAATAGCCGCTCCTGATGCGATGAATAAAGCAGGCTATAGCTGCTGGTCATATTGGCAAGGAGCAATCAATCGCAGCTCTGGTGATTATAAAAATTTAATTAATTTAGCCAATGTATTAAGTTCTGATGCAACGCGTAATATTGACCCTAAACAAGTGTATATTGCAGGCTTATCATCTGGGGCTGCAATGGCTGCACAAACGGCTTGTGTAGCGCCTGATGTATTTGCCGGGGTTGCACCAAGCGCTGGGCCAACCATCGGCACAAGTTCAAGTGGGGCAATTTCGACCTGTGAAACAGTGTCTGAAAACACCTTTGTATCCCGCTGTGAAAGCTATGCTGGCAGTTATAAAGATCATTTTGCGACACAAATAGCGGTGATTGGTCACGGTACTGCCGATACCACAGTCAATACCTGTTATAACCAACAAAACGCAGATGGCTTTGCTGCCCTTTATGAGGTTAATCAACTTTCAGGCACGACGACAATAAGTGATGATGCAACACGTACCGCTGAGCAGTCACTTTGGCAAGACAATCGGGTTGCTATGCTGTGGTTTAATAATTTGGATCACTCGTGGTCGGGCGGACAAGGTGCGTCTGGCGATTATGTGGCGGCAAACAGTATTAATTTTGCAACCTATCTCGGTGAGTACTTTGCGGCTAATAATAAACGAGTTGATCGTAATGCAGGCCCTGAAATTAGTAATTTAACTGCCACAGTCAGTAATAACCAGCTCACCATTACAGGCAGTGCAGTCGACCCAGAAGGCAATGTAACCAATGTTGATATAAACGTGTATAGCCTAGCCAGTGGCGCGGCAAGCTTAATTGAATCACTGAACGTACAAGTCGATGCGAATAATAGCTTTAGCGGGGTGACAAGCGTACTCAGCGATGGACTTTATGAAGTGCGTGTAAGTGCCACAGATAATGAAGCGAAACAAGGTGATGAAGCTAATCTTAAGGTACGTGTCGGGCCAGAGCCTGCAGCTACAGCACCGCTACTGAGTGATACTGCGGCAAGTGTAAACGGGCAGTGCGCTACAGTGACGGGAACGGTGATTGATGATAATCAAAACTTAAGTACTGTCGTGGTCAGTTTTAGCAATGGTGATGTGACAGCTACAGTGAATGGGCTAGAGTATTTTGCTGAGCAATGCAATCTAGCTGGTGGCAATAATAACGCAGTGATCACCGCAACTGATGATACTGCGCTTACATCAACAGATAGCATTAGTTTTGTCATCGATGCTGGCGTGACAGGCGATTACAATCTTCATATCAACGAAGGCCACATTAGCTGGGGCGAAGGTTATTCTGCCTGTTATTTAGCGTTTGGAACCGCAGCATTTACTATGCGCGAGTATTCAGCGGGCACAAATCAATGTCAGTGGATTGCTGATGGTGATTCAAGTTGTGCAGGGCCATTACAGGCATGCAAAACCACCACCGAACCGACTAATGACGCAGACAACGACGGTGTGCTCGACGGTGCAGATAATTGCCCGAATGTGGCGAATGCTGATCAAGCCGATAACGATAATGACGGGGTTGGTAATGTGTGTGACAGTACTCCTGATGGTGAAACGAGTGACTCCGACAGCGATGGTGTTAGTGATAGCCTAGATAACTGCCCGCTGGTGGCCAATAGTGATCAACTGGATAGTGATGCAGATGGTGTGGGTGATGCGTGTGACTCAACCCCGAATGGTGATTACCAATGCACTGAAACCACCTCTAGCAACTATGCACATGTGCAAGCAAATCGCGCAACCACGAATGGCTCTTACGCCTATGCGGTAGGCTCAGGTGATAACCTAGGTCTTTATAACACTTTTTATACCAGTACCTTAGCGCAAACTAGTGCTGGGTATTATGAATTAGGTAATTGCCCTAATTAATAGATGTGTGTCGCCCAAACGGGCGACACTTTTTTCTAAACAGCGTTTAGAACTTATAGGTCAGAGTGAGGCTACCGTTTGTTGGTGCGCCATAATAACCTACAGTTTGTAAGCTATTGATGTACTGCTCATCAGTAATATTATTAACGTTTGCCTGTACTGCAACTTGGTCATTAATATTCCAGCGTGCGAAGGCGTTTAGCAGCGCGTAACTACCTTGCTTAACATTGTAATCAGTGCTTTCAATTTTAGATTGCCAACGGCCATTTAAACCAACCACCACTGCATCTGTTAGTGCATAATCCACTGTTACACCGACAACATCACGAGGTGCCCATTTATTGGTGTCATCACCATTTTCATCTGTAACATCAATATGCGTATAAGATGCGACGATATTCATAGCGTCGGTGATTTTACCAGTAACTTCAAATTCATAGCCTTCTGACTCAATAGACACGCCTTCATAGTAATAAATACCATCTTCAGTCAGGCCTGCGTATTGTGCAAAGTTATCTTGCTCTGCAGTAAAATAGGCAAATGTTGTCATTAGAGCATCATCAAACCAAGAAGCCTTAACACCGGTTTCAAAGTTAGTGCCTTTGGTAGGTGCTAAGTATTGGCCGTTGTAATCAGCTTGTTCTTGCGGCTGATAAATATCTGAGTAACTAGCATATAAGTTTAAATCATCGTTTAACTTATAGGTAAAGCCGATATATGGGCTTGTTTCGCTCTCGTCATTATCGATAGATGCACCGGCATTCATGCCTGAGCGTTCAAATTCAATAGCGTTAAAACCAACCACGGTAAATAATTTATCAGTAATATTTAACTGAGCCGAGCCAAAGTAACGGGTTAGCTTTTGTTCAATATCTGAATAAAGAACCGGTGTTAACCATTCAGGTTCTGGGATCGCATCTAAATCGTACGGGAACGCAGGCGTTGGTCCATAAGCTGGTGTATTTGCAAAATCAAACGGGTGTTGATACATCACATCATCACTTTTTGCATGGCTTACCCCAAAGCTTGCTTGGTGCTCTTTACCAAACAATTCAAAGGCACCAAATGCTTTGATTTCAAATAAATCAGCATCTACTTCGCTGTCGTAACGACCCGGCCAACCACTTAGGCCAAGATTGGTGTCTTTATCAATGCTGCCGCTGGCATAAAATAGTTTGTCTTGCTCTTCAAAACCACGGAAGTTGTAGCTCGCTTGAAGTTGCCACGCGTTTGCAAAAACATAGTTGTATTCAACAAATGCAGAGGTGTTAATGGTGTCCCACATTGTCCACTCTTGGGTGGTTGTGTCGCTGACATCCCATTTAGCTTGTGTGCCATCTGTGTAGTTATAAACAAGGCCGCCCCAAGTATTGCCATCGGTGTCTGCATCTTGATATGAATATCCCACAGTAACCGTTGAGTTATCTGTAAGCTGACCATCTACTACCGCAGAGAAAAACTCTCGGTTGTTCTCAAGTCCATTGAGATATGACTCTTTATCTTCTGCAGCAGCCACAAAGCGTGCAGCCCAACTACCTGATTCGGTTAATAATAGTGAATAGTCAGCTTGTAAACGTTTAAAATCCCAAGAGCCAACAGAGACACCGATTTCGCCGCCGTTTTCGTTTTTAGGGCGTTTGCGCACATAGTTAAGCGTACCCGAAGCATTACCTACACCAGTAAGTAAGCCATTAGCACCACGAATAACTTCAATTTTTTCATAGCCGTACGCTTCCATTGCGCCAGTGACAATACCCCAGTCATTCGGTAAGCCAACCCCATCGATTTGTGTATTCTTAATTTCAAAACCACGTGATGTATAGTTAGTACGGTTAGTTTCCCATTCTTCAACATTGATACCAGGTGCTAAGCGTAAAGCATCATTGACGTTAAAAGCAGAGTAATTTTTTAATTGCTCAGCAGAGATCACGCTAATTGATTGCGGAGTTTCATCAATTTCGAGTGCTAAACCTGTCGCGCCTTCACTAATACGGTTCTGACGTATGCCAACAATTTCGATTTTTTCGACATTGGCTTCTGTTTCAGTTATTTGCTCTGCATAGCTGATTTGAGGGTAAAGTGTATAAGCGATGGCTGCGGCTACAGGCAACTGGGTGAACTTCATTATGATCTCCAAGGGGTTATGATTTTTATTATTTTAATTGGTATTCAATACGGCATTTTGCTTACGATACGAATTAAAATAATAGTTTTATTTGTAATACAATAATTTTGCAAAATGTATCACAAGTGATAACTATTATCATTATTTATTTGCGGTATTTTTGCGTTTTTTGGGAAGGTGGGTGAGGGCTGCTATTACGCAGCCTTCACTAAAACTTACTGTGCCTTTCCAAGGCATAGTGCAGTTAATAGGCCTGTCAGGAGGAAGCTTGCAATGGTGATGAAAACACCTGCAACTACACCATAAATGAGTGTTAGTAATATTGTTGCAATAATTAGTAAACACGGTGATAAGAGGTTATAGGTTCTTATTGTGCTTCTAAGCAGTAAATTACTACCTAAAAGTAATATTATTGTGGCAATAAGGAGAAGTAAGTTCATACTGTTAACTCCTGTTCTAACTTTTTCGTTTTAGAGATATCTTGAATATTCACTTTACAAAAAGCGCCATATAACACGGTAACGCCGATTACAAAAAAGCTCATATCAACGACACTCACTAACAGGTTAGCTGCGCTAAAAGCGTGACTGGATGAAAGTATTAGATTAAGAGGTAAGATGGCCGAACATGCTACACCAATGACAATAAGCGTGATTTGTAAAAAACGCTGATAGTTCAACGGTAATAGAGCCAATAAAGACCATACTAACCAGCTATAAAAGAATAATGGAGCAAATACCTTGTTATGCAAGGTACTATCGACCAGGTTATTTAATAGTATTTGAGCAGGGAATAAAATAGCACACGCTAATACAAGGCCACCGCAAGTACCAATGATAAGTCTGTTCCAGCGCTGATACGCTTGTTTACTGAGTGTGGGGTTATTGCCCCGGCTGCGTTTGGCAAGCCACATCATCATACCTGAGAGCGGTAACAACGCAGTGCTCAGCCCTAGCAATACCCAAACTAATTTAACAAACACGCCTGCAAAATTACCAAAATGAAGCGGAAACAATAACTCTAGTACTTTAATTGATGCCCCTGGTATATCGCCAAAACTGCTCATTGATTTTACAAATTCACCAGAGCCATGGTATTTCAACAATTGTGAAGCCACTTGCTCACCACCAATTAGTCGCATGTAGACTTCTGCATTTGCATCATTATGCGCCATTATAGTGAGATCAATTATCTTTGCTTTTGGGTAGCGTACTTGTGCATCTAGCAAAATAGCATTTATATCTGTGGCTTGAAATTGTTCGCTGATAATGGGTTCTGGAATGGCGGTGAACTTTTCAATCAATTTCTCTTGATCGCCGCCAAAGCTAACAAATGCCGCTGCGGGTAGCAAAATAACGGTAGCAAGCCCTAAAAAAGCACCTGTAAAACCAATGACTGCATGGAATAAGCTGCCCCAAATCCCCATAATTTTATGGCCATCGTTAATAATGACATCAAGCGGTTTTTTGCGCCTAAATGTGAATAGCTCCTTAAAAAATTGTCGATGTATAAATAAACCAGTCACTGTAGAAACAAGCAACGTTAACCCTAAGAATCCGGTTAAAATTAAGCCTATAGGCCTACCTAAATGTAGGTCTGCATGAAAATGCCCGATAAATGATGGGGCATCTGTTTTTCTGTGTTCGTAAAAGTAACTCGTTGCCCCATAGTATTCATTCACTAATTGATAATTACGCGGATCAAACTGATAAGCATAAGCAGCCGCTTCGCTGTAGTTTTCATCTCCATGGTGTGATTCAAACAATACGGTTAGTAAATGTGTATTGTGCCCCGTTGGTAAATACACATGAATATTTTCGCCAAACTCTTTCGGTACAGTTTTATGGTATGTATTTATTATATCTGTGATTTTTTCGCTTGGAAGTGTACTGAGTTGATGTAGCTCTGGATTTGCCCAAATCTTTAGTTCTGGGCGGCTTAACACTGCTAACGCACCAGTGAAGCAAACAATAAACAGCAAGATGGCAGTCACTATACCGACCCAGCTATGCATTAAGAAAAGTTTTTTCAAGCTGATTGATTTCATGACTGCCCCCCAGTCAATGCTAAGTAGCTCAGACCACCATGACTTATCAAAATAAATAACATCAATGCAAAAGGGTGCCACGCTTTTTCAGCCATATAGGCATAGATAAACAAGGCTGTCCAAATTAAAGGAAACAACATTATTGGAATAAGTATTTGTTCTTCAATCGCAAATGGAAGGTATGTTGTCATTCCTGGGATCATTACAATCGCAGTCAGCAAGGCAAGTAAACAAGCCATAAAATGGCGCCGCTTAGTTGCAGAGAAGGTGTGGTTTTTAGTCATTTTTATGCCCCTCAAAAAGGCGGCCTTAGCCGCCGCATTTTATTAAAAGTTTACTTCGAAACGAATACTCGCGGTTCTTGGTGAGCTTAATGTTTGATTGTTAAAACCAGCTGGTTCAAGTGCAACGTATTGTTCATTAAGTAGATTCTCGATTAGTGCATAAACGCCATAATTATCCCATTGATAACCAACTCGCGTATTTACTAACCA
Source organism: Pseudoalteromonas sp. Cn5-37 (assembly GCF_021532495.1). NCBI lineage: Bacteria > Pseudomonadati > Pseudomonadota > Gammaproteobacteria > Alteromonadales > Pseudoalteromonadaceae > Pseudoalteromonas > Pseudoalteromonas sp. Cn5-37. Next base: position 11,668 of record NZ_JAKGBA010000004.1, read on the forward strand.
GTAGGCTTCATTTCGTGGATCAATAAAAATGCTGTCACTTGTTTCTTTGGGAATAGACAAGCGTTGTGAGCTTCCTGTATAGCTTGCATTGATATTTGCAACGAAACCTTGTTCGTTAAAGTAATCTAAGCCAACAAGTGCAGTCCACTCTGGTGCCCCAGCGAAAGGACGGCCTTGGTAATCTTCGTCTGAGCCATTGACGTCAGTAACAAACTCATCAATTTTGGTTTTTGAATAACCTAACCCACCATAAAAGTTAAGGTTATTTGTAAGTTCATAACTAATTTCTGTTTCAAAGCCTTGAACGTGTGATTTACCGACATTGCGAGTTTCTCTATCGTATTGATTACCTGATAGATAAACCGCAATTTGTTGGTCGGTCCAATCAAGGTAGAAAATATTGGCGTTGACTACTAACTTTTCATCTAACCAGACTGAGCGAAATGCAAGTTCATAATTCCATGTATACTCAGGATCAAAAGTAAATGGTGTCGCTTTTGCTACATTGGTGCCGACACCGCCTGAGCGATAGCCTTTTTGTACTGTGAAGCTTGTAGAAATATCTTGATTGAAGCGGTATGTTGCCCCTAACTTTGGTAGCCATGAGTCAAAATCAGCATCCTCTACAGGCTCATCCCCTGATGCGCCATCTGCCATTGCGAAAAGCTGCTGGTTAATACCGGCTACCAATTGGGCAAGCATAGGGTTGGTTGCGAAGTCTTCTGGGTTTGGCAGTACAGCTTGAGTTTGCTCTGTGATATAGATGTCTGCAATTGTGCCGTTGGCTTGCTCTTCTTTGTCGTAACGAAGTCCGGCAAATATATCCCAGTTGTCGTTAACTTCATAAGTAAAATCAGCAAACAATGCTTTAGTTTTTACTTTTTGAATGTAATCAGAGTTTTGGCCAATAAAAACAGGATCTGCTGCGGCATAAAATTGCAGTACTAGATCAGCTAATGCTGCAGGTAAACCTAGACCACCGAATTCAGCCGGTGCAGTTAATAATGAACGCACACCTAGATCTGCAAATGTAATACCTCGCTCACCACCACTACTATCAAAAACATCAAGATCTGAATAATAGAAGCCAATCAAACCAGAAAGTTTATCGCCATCATAAGTAAATCGTAGCTCTTGTGTTTTTGTTTCGTCTTTTCTTACATCAGTTAGAGTCGATTTTGGTGGATTCATACTCGCATCACCATCCCACTCATAACCATAGGCAGCGTCAGAGTAAGTAGTGATAGATGCAAATGACCATTGATCATTAAGATCGTAATCAAGGTTTAAAATGTATAAGTCAGTATCTGTCCATTCATAAGTCGGCGAATCTAAGTATACGTACCTGTCTTTGTAGATATCATTAATAGGGTAGTCTTGATGACCACTTTCAACCATAACCCAGTCGATACCTTTGTCATTTTCGCTGTGCATAAAACTAAATTGTGCTTCAAATTCAGGTAATGCAGAGGGGGTATAACGCAGCTTCGCACGATAAAATTCGTTGTTATCAAAGTCAGATTCTTTGCCTGTTGCAACATTAGTATTGTAGCCATCAAAGTCACGTTTTTCACCGCTAACACGAAATGCTAACTCGTCTTCAATTAAGCTGCCACCAAAAGCAACAGCGGCCTCTTGTGTACCATACTCGCCAACTCCTAAGCGACCTTTAAAATCAAATTCATGCATAGCATCACGAGTTTTCATTACCACTGCGCCTGCTAAAGAATTACGCCCTTGCAAAGTTGATTGCGGACCTCGTAATATCTCGACTTGGCTAATATCCCATGTTGAGAAGCCGCCTTGTTGCATCATTCGATAAGGCACAGGGGCACCATCAATATAGACACTTGCTAGCCCACCAGAGCCGCCGCCAGTGACATTAAATGCATCGATTCCACGAATATTAAACCCAGCACCATCGGTGCCTGATGTATTAGGTGTTCGCGCTAATACATCGTAAAAATCATTTAAGTTTTCACGCTCTACTGTTTGACTCGTTATCACGGCAACACTTGCTGGTGTTTCTTGTAAGGTTCGGTCTATTTTTTGCCCTTTTACAACAATTTTTTCAATGTCAGCGTCATCAGCTAAAGCTGTTTGCGCACATAATGAGAGGGTTAAAAAGCTCGCTATGGCTGCAGCTATCTTTGTTTTTCTTACGATAAGCATTCTAGTTCCGTTATTTGCGTAGTAATGAGAATGGTTTGCATTATACAAATAAGTTTCATTATTAACAATTTTAAATGGTTTGTAAGTTAAATTTAAACTTGTGGATTAAATAAAATGAAAAAGGCGCATTATGCGCCTTTAAATAAAGATAGGTGGAGAGTTTATTTGTCGTTTTGTTGGGTTGACATCGAACTGCCAACCGAGGCGGTAATCACTAATAAAATGGCCAGCCACTGCCATACACTTAAAAATTCAGAGAGAATTATAAAACCAGCCAATGCTGCGATCGCAGGCTCTAAACTCATCATGATGCTAAAGCCTTGTGCGGGCATATTGCGAAGTGCCACCATTTCTAACGTATAGGGTAGTGCGCTAGACATAATAGCCACTAAAATACCAAGTGGTAATACTTCCCAACTCAATAATGCAGCGCCTTGCGAAACGGCGCCGTAAGGCACAAGCACAATCGCGGCGACGCTCATCCCCATGGCTACAGTCATCCCGCCAGAGCCTTGGTTTCCAGTTTTTTTGCCAAACAATATATAAAACGCCCAACATGCACCTGCTGCAAGGGCTAAGATCACGCCCACAGGATCGAGGCTGTCTTCGCCTTTCATGTCAGGTAGCAATAAAATAATGCCAACAATGGCGCAGGCTACCCAAAACAGATCGCGCTTTTTACGAGATGAAAGTAGGGCAACAGCAAGGGGGCCAGTAAACTCCAGAGCAACACCAATGCCTAAAGGAATGCGCTCAATCGCGTAATAGAACAGGATATTCATGCCACCTAAACTCAGTCCATAAACGATGATCGGCATGCGTTGCCCTATCGGCGGAAAAGCTCGCCAAGGCTTAAAAACCAGGCACAAAATAGCAGCTGAAAAACCTAATCGAAGTGCTGTGGTACCTTCAGGGCCTATTAAAGGGAATAATTGCTTTGCAACAGAGGCACCAGATTGAATGGTAACCATTGCAAGAAGCACGCAAATAACAGCAATAAAAAACGGTGGAATGGTGCGCTGCATCACTGTCCTTATGAAAGTTAATAGTTCAAGTTTGCGGCGATTCTACTGATGTTTTGAGGGAGAAGAAATGTTTTTCGTTAAACGGACACAGATTTTCGATAAAGCAAAATTATGGGTATCAAATTGCTTTGATACCCATAAAGAGAGTGCTTAACTTTGTCCTGCTTGTTCAAAGGTCGGCATGATGGTTTGCGTGGCCTGTTTTTGCTGCTGGCGTTTTGCCACTTTAAAGAAAGTAGCCGCAAAAATAGCAGCGACAATATCAACTAAATAGCTTGAGTAAAATAGTGAATTGGTGTCGCTGGCAAGTTTTACTAGCGTAGATAACACCATTAATGCACACAGACTTGCGAGTAAATAAAACCCAACCGTGGTTGCCTTTTGCACAGGTTTTAAGAAGCTATATATTACAAAAACAAAAAAGGCTGCATAGTAACTGTATAGGGTAGCGTAGTTTGTGTTGCTAACAAATGCAGGTAGCCATTTGGCAGCGACGAGTGTAAAAGCAACGGCAATCATAGACCCTAAACAAACGCCAATGGTGAGTTTTGCCATAAACAAGGTACTGCGTTTATTAGGATCTTTTTTGAAGCGTTTGTCTATCCACAGTAGATTACCTGAATAGAATAAGAAGGCGCCAAGTAATCCCATAATGAAGTAACCCCAACGACCCCAGTCTCCTCCATAAGTGCCAAAATGGAGTGAGAAAATACTGGCAACCATGTTACCCCACACTGCATCTTCGCCTTGCGGGTAGCTTGAGTTAACCACTTCTAGTGTGTACGGGTTCATAAATAAATAATCAGTATCTGGGCCGCGTACTACCGCATTATTGTTACTCATCATAAACACCGCAGAAGGTGATGCTGAATTTAAATTACTATAGCGAATATGGATTGGCTCATAGCCGGGGGCATAGTTTTTCGCTGCGAGTACTTGCTCATCAATGCGTGGCAAGTTTTCAATATGAAAACTTTGCGCCGCAGGCGTAGGGCGCTGAAATAGCGGCTTACCATCATAAAATTGTGCTAAACCACCATAAATAAAATCATGAAATGCAAATACCACCACGGTAAAAGCAATGACTAAATGAAATGGTAAACTGGCTATACCGACAAGGTTATGGCTATCAAGCCAAAATCGACTAGGCCCTTTTTCTTTTCGCAGTGCAAAAAAAGTTTTAACTAATGTCGGCAGTAAAATAATCACTCCTGAGACCAAAGCTAAAAAATACAAAATACAGGCAATACCAAGAATATACACCCCTGATTGGTCATGGCCAATTTCGCCAATGAAGCCCGCTGTACGGTGTAAATAGTCTACTAAATCAGCAAGTTCATTTTCGGTTTGTACGCTGACGTTTAAACTGCCATCAGCATTTAGGTGGGCGAAGTTCAGTTGTTTATCAAGCTCCATGCCTCGGGCATTGCCTTTGATATACCACGAAAGAGGCGCATCTTGGGTATGTAAATCAAGGTTAAAGCCTTTAGCAAGTTGTTCGCCTTGCTCATTAATTGCCGTATCTACCAGCGTTTGGTAGTCATAATTAGAGCTGGTGACTTTAGGAGCTTGAATGGGGGCAGCCCATTGCTGGATTTCGTGTTTGAACATGGTCAAGCTGCCAGCATAAAAACCTATGAATAGCACTAAACCTGCAATGATGCCTGTCCATGTGTGTACTCCTTGATAGGTGCGAAGAATATCCGATCTGACTTTCATAATGCGTTCCTTAGCATAAAAAATACGCCATAAAGCAGCACAGTTAACCCACCAAGTACAAGCCAAGCTTGCTTTGCTGAGTTGAACAAATAACTAAAACTAAAAATGGTTAGCCAAACCGGCGTGATCATCCACATGTTAAATTGCACTTTATCGCGAGCATCAATGCCTCCAGGGCCATACCAAGCAAAAAAAGCAACGAAAATAAATGAAAGTGCTAACCCTAAAATTGCACCTGCTAGCGTTTTCCCGAACCAAGTTGGTTGGCGTTTAGCTGAACTTGTCATGAGTTATCCTTTTCTTTGCAGCAGGCTCGCAAAAGGGAGCAGCATCAACATTAGCATCACACTAAAGATGATGTAGAACACGGCCGCTGTGACTGAGAATTGTTGAAGGGCAAGTATTGATGCGCAAATAGTTAACGCAATTGAAAGTAATCGCCATTGTTTTTTAATTGGTTTTTTTAAGAATCGCTGCTGTTTTCTGGTGAAATATAAAATACTGACAGCGAAAAAGATAAGCAGAGTAACAGTAAAAATGAGCATGAGATTATAGTTGTAGTAAACGGTAAATCTCATTGTAAATGATAACTAAACTCAATTGCAATAACATTAAGCTTGTGTTAATTTCCTAGCGTTTTTTATCAAACGCAATTTGTTTAATTCTAATAATCTCTTACGGGGAAAGGACATTGGCTACAGCATTTAAACTTAATTCACTCACCAAAGTTATGCTTGCATCATTACTTGTTACGCAAGGTTCAGCGTGGGCCGACGACGATCAAAGCAGTCGAAAATCAATGGATACCATTGTTGTTACAGGTGAAAAAACTGAGAAGTCACTTAAAGAGACGATGTCGTCAGTGGCAGTTGTTGATAAGTCGCTATTAGAAAACGGCCAACTTGCATCTATATCTGAAGCACTGTCAGAAATGGCGAACGTTGTTGTGTTAACGGGCTCGGTGCCAGATATGCGAGGTGTGTCTGGTAATGGTGGCGCAACGGGCTTTAACTCATTTAGTGGTGGTTCAAAGGCTCGTGTCTCAACCTTGATTGATGGTGTAAGCCAGCCGTTTGTAGCTGATTTAACTGGTGATACGGGTCTGTGGGATGTAGAACAAATTGAGGTTTACCGAGGGCCGCAATCAACCAGCAATGGTCGTAATAGTATTGCGGGTGCTGTCTACATGACAACTAAAGCGCCAACTCAAGATTTTGAAGGCGCTGTGCGCGTCGGTTATCGCAACCAAGATAGCTACCTAGACACTGCCGCAGTGGTATCAGGAGCGTTAGTTGAAGATGTATTAGCATTTCGTTTATCAACTCAGTACGTTGATGGCGAAACATTTTCAAATCCGCCGGTATACGAAACAAACCCAACTGATCGTGAATTAAACAAGTTAAATACCAGTAGCACACGCGCTAAATTACTTTACACACCAAGCCAAGATTTATCAGTACAGCTAACATATTCAACTTATAGTGAAGAGGGTAACTCGGGTCGTAAGTACTTTTTAGCGGATGAGCCATTTGATTATGAGCCGCTATATCAACGTATTATGGATACTGAATCTGACACCACGCAAGTGAATGTTGATTACAAAATTAACGATGATTTTTCGTTAGATGTTTTAGTTGCTTATATGGATTACAAATGGGGCTTTGAAGCATACGAGCCACTTGAAAGCGCAGAATCTGATGTATCAATGGATGAGAGTAACATCACTGTCGATACCAAATTGAACTTTGGTTTAAGCAATGATTTTTACTCTGGTTTTGTGGGTCTTGCTTATTTTGATCGCGACCAAGACTTTGAAAGTGTAGGTGCAACCAACTATTACGGTGACGATAGCAGTAAATCGACGGCAATTTATGGTGAAACAAGCTTTAACCTAAGTCGTGATTTCACATTAACAGCGGGTCTGCGCATTGAGCGTGAAGAACAATTACGTAATTTTAATATGGCATTTCGTGGTGATATGCTGGTTGAACAACTTGATAACTCTCACACACTGCGTTTACCAAAGCTCGCGATTCAATATGACATTAGCGACGAAACGACTTTATTTGCTAGTGCTCGTCGTGGTTACAATGCAGGGGGCGGTGCCCTTGATTTTACCGCAGAAGATTATTACTACTACGATGAAGAAACGGTTAATACCTATGAAATTGGCTCACGCAGCGTTTTAAATAATGGCGATATTAATATTAGTGCCAACGTGTTTTACAACAACTTCAACGGTTATCAAGCGCTAAGCTCTGAGCGTAAAATCACTAATATTGAAGATGCCCATAGCTATGGTTTAGAAGTTGAAGCTTACAGCATGCTGGGCGAACAGTGGCAATTACATGGCGGTTTTGGTTTATTGAAAACTAAAATAGATGAATCAATTGCGTTCCCAGAAGCCGTTGGCAATGAACTAAATTCTGCGCCGGAGTTAACCGCGAGTTTGGGTGTATCTCACTGGTTTACTGATAGTTTAAAAGTCAATTTAAGTGCTAATTATGTTGATGAGTTTTATGGCGATTTAACGAACACTGAAGAGCGCGTTGCAGGTGATTACACCATTACGCGTTTATCGATGAGCTACGATACCGAACAGTGGCTGATCAGTGCTTTCATCAACAACGCCTTAGATGAAGAGGCGTATACTGCAAAAGAGCCTGCTAGTGGCCGTTACCCACAAGGCTACGTTGCAGTTGTAAACCCACAAACAATCGGTGCATCTGTTACTTACCGATTTTAAATAAACTAATCGCTAGTCGCTGAGCAGAACCAGCGACTAGCCCAATTTAAAGCGGTTAATCTGCCCGTTTAAGTTATTTGCTAAGTTAGCCAGTTTGCTTGAAGAATCTGAAATATTTTGTGTTTGTTGCTGCGACTGACGACTTGTATCTTGGACTTCGTTTAAACGCAGGGCTATTTCTTCGGTCACTTGAGATTGCTGCTCAGATGCAGAAGCTATGGTCATATTGGCATCAGAAATCGCTTTTGCTTGAAGGCTAATTTCATCAAGCATATGGCCTACTTTTTCTGAATTGAGCACCGCCTCTTTAATTTGCGCATCGCTTGAACGGATCCTTTGCGTTACTGCATTGGTTGCAGATTGTAATGAGTCAATTTTATCTTGGATCTCAAGGGTTGAGCTCTGTGTGCGACTAGCCAATGTTCTTACTTCATCAGCAACCACTGCAAATCCTCTGCCTTGTTCACCCGCTCTTGCGGCTTCGATTGCAGCATTCAGTGCTAGTAAATTAGTTTGTTCGGCAATGTTACTTATTACACTTAAAATAGCAGTGACTTCATTTACTGAGGCTTCCAGCTGATTAAGATCTGTTAGCGATTTGGTTAAGGTGTCGGCCACTGACTCAACAGAGCTTACCCCTTGTTGGACAACCTGTAGGCCTTCTTTGGTTTTTTGATTAGCAGCGGTGGCACTGCTTGCCGCTTCTGCACAGTTTTGAGAAACCTCTTTAACGGCCGTTGAGTTTTCATAGACTGAGCTTGAAATTACCTCAATAGCTTGGCTTTGAATATCATTGAGTGTTTTAGCTTGCTGTGATATTTCATCTAAACTTTTCGCTGCCACTTGTGCTTGCTCTGATTGATTATGTATTTCTTTTAGAAGCTGGGAGAGCTTATCAACCATAATGTTGAAGCTGACCGCAAGTTGGCCTATTTCATCATCAGCTTTATGGTCAATATAGCGAGAGAGATCTCCTTCAGAGATACGCTTGGCCTCATTAATTAAAGCATGAGTTGCTTTAATCACTTTTTTCTCTAATTGCCAATAACACACTACCAAGGTAGCAATGATGGTTAGAACTAAAGCGGTGCTAACTAGGCTGAAAGTTACCACACGGTCATGATTATTTTTTACCTCTGCTGCACTTTTTTCCTCAATTGAATTTAAAAAGGCCTTTACAGGCTGCTGAATTTTCTCAACTTCGGCCATGTAAGCATCGTTGGTTAAAAGCCTAATAGCTTGCACCCATCTTTTATGCTCGCTGACGGTTAAGTTGTTAGTATCTCGACCAAGTAAATCACTGACTAAGCTAAATGCTTTTTCTTCTGTTTCGACTAGTTTGAGTGATAAGTCGTTGGATTTTTGTAATAAAGCCAAATCATCGGTAGCGACATTAAAGGCTTTTAAGCGCTGCACATAGCTTTTTTTCTGACCATTGAGCCAAGCTGCTTTTCCTTGAATTTGGTCAACAAGATGATGGTATTCAACTTCATAGCGAGGATCTAAGGTTACGACATGTTGACGAGCAAGCTCAGTAAGGCGAATCGAATTTGAAGATGAAAACTGAGCAAGATGGCTTAGCTCATAACGCTGTTGAGCCGACTCCATACTCTCATCTTGGCCTGATTGTAAAAATAAAATAATGAAGAGAAGTCCGGCTGCAAGGGTAATGGTTGCTGCGAAAACGGTTCTGAGTAAAAAGCGTATAGTCAAAGTATTACCCTTCATATTGAAAGTAAGTACTATTAACCATAGTACAAAAATTTTGTTTCAATAAAAATTACGGGTAAGTTATTTAGAGGTGGTCATTTAAGCTTATTTTGAAAATGAAAAGGGCAGAGTCAACCACCCTTGAGTAATGCATTTATTGGTCTGCTGGATACACGACGCCAAGCTGATTTCGTGCTTCATCAAGTACAGCCATAACTTGTTTTGACAGTGTATGAGTATTAACAGATGACTCAATTTGTCCTGCATTCGCAGCTTGAATAAAGTGGCTGACCTCATGGCGCATAAAGTGATCATCAAATGGCTCAGACAGTTCTTCAACCGTGCCATCGTTACCAATAAATCGCATGCGCTTTAATAATGACACCGCTTCAATACGTATTCGGCCTTTCTCACCTTGAATTTCAGTAAAATTATCGCCTTGCGAGATTTTCGAATAGCTGATCACCGCTTGCTTATCAGCGTAATTCAAAAGCACATCGCCAGCGCCATCAACACCAGTTTCAAGCAACACACCACTGGCTTTTACACTCTGAGGCGCGCCCCATAATGCGAGTAAAATATACAGCGGATAAATACCTAAATCGACTAATGCACCGTTAGCAAATTCTGGCAAGAAGGTATTTGGGCGTTCGCCGTTTTTATATTTATCGTAACGCGATGAGTACTGACTATATTGGCCAATATATTTGCGTGGCGTGCCTATCTTTGCCATGGCACTTTTTAAGCGTGCAAAGTTTGGTAAATGGGTAGTCATCATCGCTTCCATGTATAAGCGTTGATGCGTTTTGGCCGCCTGAACGATGGCCTCAAGCTCTTTGCTATTAGCAGCCGAAGGCTTTTCACCTAAAACATGTTTACCAGCTTTTAAACACATTACAGCATAGTCTTTATGTAAGCTATTTGGTGCAGCAATGTAGACGGCATCGACTAATGGGTCTTCGCATACTTGCTCAATATTGGTAAACACTTTAGCGTTTTGAGCATCGTGCTTTATAAGGAAAGCCTCGCCTGTTTGCTGCTCTCGAGAGCACACACCATATAAGGAGAAATGTTCAATTTCTTTAGCTGCACTCAGTAGTGTATCGCTTATAAAATTGGTACCTACAATCACAAAGTTCATGGTTACTCCTCGCTGTTTTGTACAAGCCATGCTTGCCAATTCTGTTCAAATTTTTCCATTTGTTTATGTTTTTTGCTTAACAAATGTTTGTCTTCATCTTCTTGGGCCATATAAGGGCCAACGCGGCATAATGCACAGTATTTTTCACCTAAATAAGCAGGAAAACTAAGCTTAGGGGTAATTTCATTGTTAGTTTTTTCGCTAAATACATAGGTAATGCCGCTAGTATCTTTAACGTGTTTATCGCGATCAACATTGCGAATTTTATAGCCTGGAAACACGCTAATATCGAATGGCATTTGGCCAAGGTATTGGCAATTAAGCCCTTGATTTAAGCTGCCCTCAATATTCCATTCGCGGTAAGGTTTTACATCTTTAGAGGTGATGTAACATAACATCGGGCCGTTTTTATCTAATGCAAACTGGCTAGCGTAGTCTAGGTAGCGATGCAACAAAGCACGGTTTAATACATTCATACCCCCTTGTTGGGTGTGTGCTTTAAATGCGGCTTCACCTTTAAATGCAGGTATCAGTGGAAATTGAAAAATAACCACATCGAAACAAGCGCCATCTAAGCGCTGCCATGAGTCTGGCCTTGTTACATCAAACTCAGTGAGTGTTTCAATATTAAGTTGTTGCAAGGCGCTAAGTGCATTGTCGGCATATTTTTGTTCTATGGTGTTTGCATCATCATAAGTTGAAGCAACAAGCTTGGCTGGTTTTATATAACGAGCAACAGAGTGTGAAAATGATAAATCACCATCGCCTACCGTTAATATGCGCCAACTAGGGTCTAAATACATGGGGTTATTTGCCTTGTCCTGGCGCTATTTCAACTGAAATTTTAGGGCAAAGGGCTAAGCGAGTTTTAAGGCCTTCTATGGCTATTTGCTTAAAAATTAGATTGAAACTAATTAAAACAGCAATAACGATATGAATAGGGCCATGGGTAAAGCCTGCATCTGTATCAAAAAGCATTAAGCCGAATAATAAAAACATGATTGCTAAAAATATTTCAATCAGCTGATTTGAGTATAGCTTTAAATTGCCTTGGTTTTTATGATCTTTTTTGATGTGAATTGCACAAAAAAATGGGATCACTTTTATTTTAAAGTGAGCGTTTTTTTCTACGTAATTTTCACCTAAGTGATCTAGTTTAGCGCGCAGTTGATCTATCATAGCAAGTCCTTAAAAAACTGAGCCGCGGATGTTACCGCAAACGCAAGAAAAGGGCTACTCAGGATAGATACTCATGCCAATTACAAATATGTGGCATACAAACACAACCGAGGTTAAAACGAATCGCATTTTTTGATAATCAACGTGATAGGTTTGCCACTGCGGTGTGCTTTTCTCAAACAACAGCACGAGCCAAAAGCTCGCAGCAAGCCAAGCCAGTATCCAGCTTGACGGTAAAAAGCTTAAAAAACCAATCGGTAAGATAGGAATAATTGCTTTGATGGCATCAGCATACGTTTGCTGGCCTGCATGCCATAAATTACCAGCCATAAAGGCTAAAATGGCGATGCTATAAAAAGTGAAAAAGTCTAAGTTAACAGCATTACTACCTGCTATAAGCGGCCAGCCTACACAGCCTAAAAAAGGCAGTAAACCTAAGTAACCAAGTTGAATGTGATTAATAAACTTTTCCATAATGACCTTTAAACTACCTAACTGGTATAAAATAACTCGTAGTTATTTTATACCAGTTAGGCGGCTAAAACGATCGCTTTATTGCTGACGTAACTCTCGACGTAGAATTTTGCCAACCGTCGATTTAGGCAATTGTTCCATAAAAATGATTGATTTAGGCACCTTATAAGCACTTAAGTTTTCGCGGCAGTAGTCACTCACTTGTTGTTCATCAATCTGCTCTTTTAAAGTAATGTAGGCACACACACGCTCACCGGTTTTTTCATCTTTTGCACCAATAACAGCCGCTTCGCAGATAGCCGGATGCTGACAAAGTATGTTTTCAACTTCGTTAGGGTACACGTTAAAACCAGAGACAATAATCATGTCTTTTAATCGGTCTACAATTTTGTAATTACCACTTGGTAGCTTCAGACCCACATCACCGGTTTTGAAAAAACCACGTTTCATGCATTTATCGGTTTCTTCTTGGCGCAGCCAGTAGCCCATCATTACTTGCGGGCCTTTAACAACTATCTCGCCAGACTCACCGTCTGCAACGGGCTCGTCGTTTTCATCCCAAATTTCCACGGTGGTGTTTGATAGTGGGAGGCCAATGCTGCCAATTTCTTCATTTTGAAAATCGTTTAATGTCACAACAGGCGAGGTTTCTGATAAGCCATAGCCTTCTGTGATTGTACAACCTGTGGTGCTCATCCACGCATCAGCTGCAGCATGCGTTAAAGCTGCTCCTCCTGACACGGTCATTTTTAGGTTTGAAAAATTTAGAGCTTTAAACCTTGGGTGCATACACAGACCAATAAACAAGGTGTTAATCCCTGAAAAGTAATTAATATCAAAAGGTTCGATTTGTTTAACTAAGGCATCTAAATCACGAGGGTTTGGAATAAGTACATTAAATTGCCCCATGGCAAATAAGCTAACCATGTTCACCGTAAAGGCATATATATGATAAAGCGGAAGCGGGCAAATACCGGTTTCTTGACCAGGCGTTAAAATGTTGTCAAAGCGCTCATTCATTTGCTCGGCATTGGCTAAGATGTTGCCATGACTAAGCATCGCTGCTTTGGCAACTCCTGTGGTACCACCGGTGTATTGTAAAACAGCAATATCGTCACGACTTGCTTGATGAGCGTCAAGAGGGGCAAGTCTTTCACCTTGGCGAATGAGTTCGTTTAACGAAAATTGATTCTCTTGTAATGCTGGCTCAGCTAAAGCGGCTGCAACAATAACGGTTTTAATGGATGTATCATTAATAATTGTTGCTAATTTTTCGCTAAGGGCATCAAGAATAACAATGGCTTTTACCTCTGCATCATTAAACTGGTGTAGCATTTCACGGGCAGTATAAAGCGGGTTGGTATTGACTACGATTAATCCTGCACGAAATGCTGCATAAGTTACGATAGGGTAATCAACAATATTAGATAGTTGAATAGCAATTCTGTCTCCTGCAACAAGACCACTTTGCTGTTGAAACCACTGGGCTAAATAGCGAGATTGTTGTTCTACTTGAGAAAAAGTGAATGTTCTTCCCACACTTGTGTAGGCAGGAAAGTCAGCATAAGTCTTACAACTATGCTCAATTAATTGCGTGAGGTTATCATGTGTGTTCATGGTTATTCCTTAGCTTGTTTGACTAATGAATATATACAATTTGTTAACGTGAAACTTAGCTTTAAACGACTTGTTTTTGACTTTTTACGCCATTAATGGGAATGAAACTTGCGGTAATCTCTAGGTGGAATACCATACCAACGTTTAAAAGATCGAGTAAATTCGCTGTAATTAGAAAAGCTCAAGATATCTGATATGTTTGATAAAGTGAGGCTAGATTCAATTAAATATTGATGTGCCAAATGACAGCGTACATCATCGACTAATTCACGAAACGTTGTGCCATGCTTTGTTAAGTGGCGCTGTAAGCTACGGGTACTCATCGATAACTTTTCGGCTACAAGGTTTACCCCAAACTCCTCGTGTAGTAAGTACTGCTTGATCATCACTTCAACATGATCTGAGATATTTTCACGTTTGGTGTTTTGAATCAGCCCAAGCTGTTGGCTGAGTATAGAAAACAACTGCTTATCTGAGTTCTTAATAGCGAGTTTAAGGTATTTTTTTTCAAACACGACTGCTGTGTGTGCACAATTAAACACAGGAACTTGACCTAATGCTTGGCGATAAACACTCGGATTTTCATTACAACTATGGGGAAGTTCCAAACGGTGCAGTTTTATTTGATCATCGGTTAGTTTCTTTAATAAATTAACCCCAACACTTAGGGCTAGATCAGCGCCATGATAGACACTCACTTTTAAGCTACTACGAACTAAAAATGATAGTTTTACATAGTTTTGGTCTACTTCAAGGAGTAAATCAGCGCTATTTTGATGAATGTGATAATACTTAGTTAAATTTTTAAGTGCCAATTCAAGGGTGTCGCAATTACCCACCAAATAACCAACAGAGCCCAAAATGTCCAAGCTTTGCCAACGCCCTAATTCTAACCCAAAATAGGGCAGGTTTAGTTCTTTCGCCGTGGTCTCTAACAGTTGAATGAGTTGCTGATACTGCACAAAGCTATTGGCATCTTGTAGTTGTTTTCTGTCTAAACCAACGTGTGATAAAAGTATATCAGGGTTCACCAATTTGCTTTCGATCAGCTCAATATAGCCATGTAGAGCAGATACTCTAATTAGATCAGGTGCTTGTGTTAATCGGGGCATAGTATGCTCTTTTTTGTGCTCTGGCGTAAAAAGTAAAAAAAATTGCGTACAAAGTAAAGTAATACAGGTCAGTAAAGTTTAACAATGTATTAACGTAAACAATACGCTGATTTACTAACACGCATTAAAGAGGGCACACACATGGCATTACCAGATATTATTAATCATCAAGATTTTTTACTCACTATTCATACCAATGATGAAAAGCTAATTAAAAACGCTTTACCAGGCGTGCACATTTATCCACTCATGCTGGATTCTGAGAATGGGGTATGGGTTTTACGCGTTTTATTTGAACCGGGTACAGTTTTGCCAAAGCACTTTCACACTGGTGTTGTGCATTTATATACCATGGCGGGCAGCTGGCACTACACTGAGTACCCTGACGATTTACAAGTAGCGGGTAGCTATTTATTTGAACCAGGCGGTTCGATTCATCAATTTCAAGTCCCAGCAGACAACACTGAAGTGACCGATACCTTTATGATAGTAATGGGAGCCAATATTAACTTTGACCCAGATGGCAACTATATGAACATTATGGATGCAGGTTGGATTGAACAAGTGATGTTAGCAGCTGCAAAAGAGCAAGGAATTGAGCCTAACTACATAAAACCAAAGAGTTTATACGGTTTTAGTAAGTAATTTTATTCCCTGAAATGAAGGCCCTTGATTGCGTAAGTTATTGAGGGCTTTGTAGTTTTTGCTATTTCCAATCTTTCAATCCAAAAAACAAATCAATTTAATCTAAACAATCAATTTTATTTTAATCGCTCAGGCCTCTATTGTATTAATCAAGCAGACGCAAGGCTGCGTTAATTAAACTTTTTAAATACATCAATGAGGAATATTATGAGCACTTCATTAATTAACACAAAACTACAACCATTCAATGCAACAGCTTACCACAACGGTGACTTTGTAGAACTAACAGAAAAAGACGTGCTAGGTAAGTGGTCAATCTTCTTCTTCTACCCAGCTGACTTTACTTTCGTATGTCCTACAGAGCTTGGTGATGTTGCTGATTACTACGAGCAGCTTCAAGAAATGGGTGTTGAGGTTTACTCAGTATCAACTGACACGCACTTCACTCACAAAGCATGGCACGATACGTCTGACACAATTGGTAAAATCAAATTCCCAATGATTGGTGACCCTACAGGTCGTATTACTCGTAACTTCGGTGTGATGATTGAAGACGAAGGTCTTGCTCTTCGCGGTACATTCGTAATGAACCCTGAAGGCGAAATCAAAGTAATCGAAACTCACGACTTAGGTATCGGCCGTAGCGCGAAAGAGTTAGTACGTAAAGTACAAGCTGCACAGTACATTGCTAACCACGACGGTGAAGTATGTCCTGCATCATGGCAGCCAGGTGAAGAGACACTTGCTCCTTCACTAGACCTAGTTGGCAAAATCTAATTTGTCACAGCATTAAACGATAGCAAAGCTTTGCTTTGCTATCTCAATGCAACCTTAATTGCCCATCACAACTCATATTAAGCACATTAGCGGGTGATGGGCAGTTATCCCTAAAATTTTTCTAGATTATTTATTCTGAACTCAAGGGCTAAGCCATGTTAGATACGAATATCAAAAACCAATTAACAAGCCACTTTGCTTCTATTACCAGCCCTGTTGAGCTGCTTATCGCCTTGGATGACAGCAATAAATCAACAGAATTTAAAAACTTAGCGAACGATTTAGCATCGTTAAGCGACAAATTCTCGGTGCGAGATAACCCTAACCAAGACGTACGTCGTCCGTCTATGGTGGTGTCTTCACCTATTAACAATACGCAAATCACATTTGCGGGTGTGCCTATGGGCCACGAATTCACAAGCTTGATCCTTGCACTTCTTCACACTGGTGGTCATCCAAGCAAGGCATCAGAGACTGAAATTGAACAAATTAAATCATTGCCTGGGCCACTCAACTTTGAAGTATATATTTCATTAAGTTGTCAAACATGTCCGCAAGTAGTGCAAGCACTTAACTTGATGGCGGCACACAATGAAAATATTACGGCGACTATGATTGATGGCGCCTTGTTCCAAGACGAAGTGAACGAGCGTAATGTGTTAGCAGTACCGGCTGTGTACTTAAATGGAGAGTTATTCAGCCAAGGCGCTGTTAACCTGACCGACATTCTAAATAAAGTAGATACCAAAGCGGCTGCACGCCAAGCCGAAGCACTGAACGATAAAGAGTTATTCGATGTACTTGTTGTTGGTGGTGGTCCGGCAGGGGCTTCTGCGGCAATTTATTCGGCGCGTAAAGGCTTAAATACCGGTGTTGTGGCAGAGCGTTTTGGTGGTCAGGTTTCAGACACGTTAGCAATTGAAAACTTTATCTCAGTAAAAGCGACCGAAGGTCCTAAATTAGTTGCTCAACTTGAAGAACACGTAAAAGAATACGACGTAGATGTGATGCAAAACCAACGTGCGGCATCGCTTACTAAACAAGGTAATTACCAAATCACGCTAGAAAATGGCGCGGTGTTAAATGCTAAGTCAGTGGTATTAGCAACTGGTGCACGCTGGCGTGAAATGAATGTACCCGGTGAAAAAGAGTATCGCGGTCATGGCGTTGCTTACTGCCCTCACTGCGATGGCCCGTTATTTAAAGGTAAAGCGGTTGCGGTTATCGGTGGTGGTAACTCAGGTATTGAAGCGGCAATCGACCTTGCAAACATTGTTGAGCATGTCACTGTGCTCGAATTTGCTGATACCTTACGTGCTGACGAAGTACTTATTCGCAAAGCAAATAGCTTAAACAACATTACGATTATCAAAAACGCGCAAACAACAGAAGTTGTTGGTGATGGTAAACGAGTAACAGGCTTAAGCTATATTGACCGCATCTCTGGCGATGAAAAATCACTTGAGCTTGCAGGTATCTTTGTGCAAATCGGCTTGGTGCCAAACACTGAATGGTTAAAAGATTCAGAACTAGCACTGACTCGCTTTGGCGAAATCGAAATAGACAGCAAAGGTGCAACATCATTACCGGGTGTTTACGCGGCAGGTGATGCAACAACAACGCCGTTTAAGCAAATCATTATTGCCATGGGCAGTGGTGCAACGGCAAGTTTAGGTGCATTTGATTACTTAATTCGCCACAGCGATGAGATTCAAAACACCGAAGATGCAGCTTAATTAGCGACTCTTGATTAGGCAGCTCACACCCATAGCTGCCGCTTTAAAGCCGCCCTCTCCAAAGGCGGCTTTGTTTTTATTCATCGAGCTACTGATACTGTGCTGCAGTTATAAATTCCTCAAAACTTTCACACCAAATAATCACAGTATTGTAATCGCTGACATCAATACCTTGTGGCACAACTAATTTAAAGCCGTTGAACGAACGCACCCCTGCAACACGCTGCATGGTGCCTTTTTGTGCTAAAAAATCGGCTTCGTTATCAATAAAGTTTCGCGATAGATAAAGTTGATAGTCAGGCCCTGGTGATAACGTGCCTTGCATAGAAATAGCATCATTCGTTAGATAAACCATACCATCACCATAATGAAGGCGATCTGAGCCTTTAAGATCAGGTTTAAACTCTGCACTAAACAGAGCTCTCGTTTGATGTTGTTCAAGAGTCTTGATTTCAGGGGCTGGTTGCTCAGTTAAAATTGGCAAACTGTATATCCCAGCCATAAAGCCCGCAGCAAAAATAGCCAATGCTATGATGAAAATTAACAGTGCTTTTAGCATTATTATTCCCTATTTTTTAAGTTTATGATGTGGCGTTGACTTAAAGAAAATTGCTTTTCAACATCACCAAAGTGTTGTAAATAAAGCTGCTCAAGTTCACCCGATTGCTGTATCTTTTGCATGCCTTGTTCTAGCAAATCCCTAATATTTTGATTTTCTTTACTTAAGTAAAAGTAATAGTCATTGGGGTATTGCAACATAATGTCTGGCGCAATGACAAAGTTTGTTTGTTGTAGTCGCTGAAGTTCTACACCTATTGCTAATGCAGAACGAGGAAAGTAATCTGCTAGACCACTTTCAAGTGCTTTGACCATTCCTGCGTAATCAAGCTCTCCATTTACAGATAAACCATTTGCTTTTAGCACATCATAATCTGACCAGCTTTGTTGTTGCACAGCAAGTAGCGGTCTTAATTGTTCCAAGTTTTTGATAGCTTTAAATTTTAGTTGCTCTTTTTTATGAATAATTAGTAGCCGCTTACCGTGTAAGCCTTTATAAATAGGAATAGTTGTTTTTACTAAGGTATTACTTAACTGAGAAGGTAAAGACAGCCAGGCGAGAGTTATAGCTTTGTTGTGGCTAAGTTGCTCTACTATTCGTTTATCATTCATTGGTTGCGAATCATATCGGATGATAATATCAGCATTTACCGCGGCAAAGCTTTTCGTAAGTATTTTATGAATGTATTGCTGTTTGACTGCATCAGTATAAATAGGTTTAGCAAGTTGGATTACAATTTGACTTTGCGCGATTGCGTAAGAACAATGCAAAGCTAAAAATAATAATAACAGGCGCCAAATTGTAGTCATTTATTAGGTTCTCTGTGTGCAAAGTAATCAGTTGCCCATCATACTTTGAATACATGGACCTGTTGCTGTAATCGCGACGCTAATGAAGCTAATTCTTGACTTGCTTGAGCGTTTTGCTGCGAGCTTTCGCTAACTAGTGAAATACTACTGCTAAATTCATTTATATTACAACTAAGTTCGTTGGCAACGATTGTTTGCTCATCTGTTGCGGTAGAAACTTCGTTGTTCATATCGGCAATAAGTGCCATTTCTTGAGTGATTTCAGTCAGTAATTGTGATGAGCGTTCTGCGTATTCAACACTTTGTTTAGCACTTTCGTCGGCATTGCCCATGGCGGTCACTGCTTGCTGCGCCATTGCTTGTAGTTTACTGATCATTTCGTTAATACTCGCTGTGGCTTTTTGCGTGTTGTGCGCAAGCTGCCTTACTTCATCAGCCACCACAGCGAAACCGCGACCCGACTCACCTGCGCGTGCTGCTTCAATGGCCGCATTTAACGCAAGTAAATTGGTTTGTTCAGCAACCCCTTGAATCATCATTACCACTTGATTGATATCTGTTGATTGTGTATTTAACTCATTGATAAGTTGAGTATTGGTATTAACTATATGCGACAAGTGGTTAATTGCATCGATATTTTCTTGTACAGACTGTTGGCCAAGCTTCGCTGTCTTATCTGTGTGGGTGGCTTTTTCTGAAGTCGCAAGCGCATTAGCTGCAACTTGTTCAATAGCACTGCTCATTTGCGTAATAGCAGTAGCAATCATTGCCGATTGTTGTTCTTGTTCAGTGGCAGTGCTGGCAACTTGGTCGCTAATTGAGTTCATTTGCTCAGCGGCAGATGAGAGAGTAAGTGTTGCGCTGGTTACATCATTAACAAGAGCATGAATGCGCTCCATCATAGCGTTAAAGTGGTTTGCTGCCTGAGCTATCTCATCATTACCATGGGTTTTTGCGCGGAGCCGCAAATCAGCGTTTTCAGAGATTGAACCTATTGTTTCGCTTAGCGATAACAGAGGGTTGTGAATAGAACGATAAATAACAAAGGCAATAAACAACAAGATAATAATTAAAATAGTTATCGAAGCTGTCATTGCGATAGTGACTTGGGAAAAGTCTTTATCTGCGGCGTTTTTAAATTTGTTGGCTTCATTGATTTGTAAGTTTATTAGCCCTTGATAACTTTCACTGAGTGGGTCAAACACATCGTAAAGATTTTTTACAAACACCTCATTAGGGATCGCTTTTAGCTGGTTACTGTTAACTTGGTTTAAAAACCTGCTAAGTTCACTTTCGACTACAGAGAGATTCTTTTCAACAATATTAACTAAGCGTTGTTCTTCGGAAGTGAGTTTTGTTGCTAAATAGCTTTTCCATTTATTGTCAGCAACATTCTTTGCGTTTTCAACTGCGGCTAGAAAGTCAGCTTTGGAGATTTGATCAGCGCGGTATTTATGAAATAAATCAACAATGTTAACAGCGTAATTGTCCGATACTGTTTTTATTTGCTCTAACGGAAGTACTCTGTCTCTATACAAACTATCAATTCCTTTGACCATATTAGACATCATCGACATCGTGAAAATAGATGTGATCACAAAAACAGCAACTGGTAACAAAGCTAAGACAGCTAATCTCGTACGAACAGTGTAGTTATTTAACATGAGCGAGCAAACTTTTGTAGGGACTTATTATTAAAACTAATAGAGAAATGGTTTTAAGCAAGTTTTTGCAATTGTTTGATGGGTTTTTCTTTTGATAGACCTCATTTAGTTAGTAAAGTCACCATATGCAGCCTTTATATTGTAGGCAACAAAGCCAATTTTCACGTTGGCTTTGTTTTGTTCCTATTTTTACATTAATGGCCGCGATTAGGCATTTGCCTTGGTATCTGTCTTTGTGTATTGCGGCGCATTTGTTGACGCTGCATACCTTGCTGACGTGCTCTGTTCGCGCGATTTAATTGCTGTATACGATTTTGCTGCCTGTTTTGCATATGCTGACGCTGCTGTAATGTTTGTTTCGCTTTACTTTTATCTATGCTTTGCAATTTATTTTGCACTTGCTGGCGGTCAATGTTTTGTGCCCGATCTTTGATTTGTTGCTGTTTATCAGAAGGTAATGTTTGCCATTTTCCCTCAACACGCTGTTGCCATTTATCGGCATCATGCTTGAGCACGTTTCCATTTTTATCCGCAAACACGTTGTTTGCCTTATCGCGTTGGCTGATGGCGGTTTTTAAATCGCGTTTCACTTGCTGCTTTGAAGCTAAACGAGATTTACTTTTATCGCGTTTATAAATGTTATGTCTTGGCTGTTTATTAAGATGACCAGGTTTATGGCCGACATTAATCTTGTTACCAATATTGATGTTGCCATTGTTAATAAAAACTGGGCCGCGGTAACCACCCCCATACCAGCCATTACAGCAATGATAAGGTCGGTAATTTGTTGGCCAGCCGACATGCCAATTCATACCTAGATTCAAAAAGCCATTGCTCCAGCTCAAGCCAAACGACCAACCTGTCCAGTTGTTATAGCCAATATTAAAACCCCAAGTCGGTGGGCGAGGGTAGTAGTAGCCACCGCCCCAGTATGGCGGGTAATACCAACCCGTTCCATACACTGGCACGCCATAATAAGGGTATGACCACATGTAACCTGGGTAATAACCAACATACACCACCTCAGGAGTTGACTCGTATATCTCGACGTAAGTGACGTTGTAAACTGGGGAGCTTGGAGGAATTTTTGCTATGTCGTCTTTTGGAATGCTATCAGCAACAAGCCAAGGCCCTTGTGCGGAATCTGCTTTAAACCACACCGCATTATCGACTGCATAATATTTGCCTTTAATTTGCAGCACTTGTGCATCGGTATTAATAGCATAAGAAACTTGCGTGCCCGGGATACGTTCAAACTTAGGTTTGCCATCATAGTACACAGTTAAACTGGTATCTTTACGGCTGATAGCCGCTGTTTGCGGCACTTTTGCATCTAGTACAGCTTCGTCAGCTTCTTCTGTGCCGGCAACTGAAACTCTTAGACCAGCTAAATCTGATTCAGGTGGAATATTGGCAAAGCTTTCGGGTAGTTCGTCGCCGCGTACAAATGTCCACGGGCCTGTTTGTTGTTTTGCCCGGTACCAACGCCCAGATAACAAGACATACATGTTATTCGTTTGCATTTCACGTAGCCAAGGGGTTTCAGTGTTAAACACATACATGAGCTCGCCACCGGTTAGGCTTTTCCATTTAGCTGCGCCATCAGTTGCAATAAGTTCGGTGGGTTTAGTGGCTACAACAATGGCTGGTGGTGCACTAAGACCTGAACTTTCAGTATCTTTAGGGAGCATTTTTACAAGTTCGGTAGGTGGCGTTTGAGTGAATTCATAAGGTCCTTTGGCTTGTTTTGCCTGATACCAAAATTGCCCATCGGTGAGATAACAAAGTTTACTTTTGCTATCTTTAATCACTGTCATGGCGGTATTTAAAGCACGCTCATATTGGCTGTTTTCAACTTTACTAAACTTAGGTTCACCATCAAAACTCAGCAGTACCGACAGTTGCTCTTTGAATATAATCGTTGGAGGGTCGGTTTTTAATTGCGTTAAACTCTGCTCTGCTGCTTCTGCACTTTCAAGGCTGGCGGTGAGTTGCGAAAGCGAGGTTTCGAATTGGCTGGCTTTTATTGCTTCATTAACGACAGCAGTAAATTTTTGTTCGCCTGCATCTTTTGATTCAGGCCAGCGTACATCGGTGACTGTCATATTGCGAACGGTGACGGTATCGTTTTCGCGGTCAGTATCTAATTTAGCTCTAAACCAAAACACGCCGAACACAGCATCATTGCCTGAAAGCGAAAAAGACATTGCTGCACGGGCTGTTAAAGTATTACCGTTTAGTTTCTCGGGTTGTGGCTGGTAAACAATGAGTGTGCCTTGGTTTGTTTTTACTTGTTGAGGCCACTCAATAGCTTTGCTAAAAAATGAACATAAACATAAAGAAGAGAGTATTAATACCCTGAAGGCAGTGATAAAAGGTAGGAAGAGTTTCATGGTCAATCCTTGGCTAACGTAACTCTTTAAAGTATAGCCAATGGCACCGAAAACGCTTGAAAACAGCGCCTATTTTTAAAGTGT
The DNA here is from genome assembly GCF_021532495.1 of Pseudoalteromonas sp. Cn5-37. NCBI lineage: Bacteria > Pseudomonadati > Pseudomonadota > Gammaproteobacteria > Alteromonadales > Pseudoalteromonadaceae > Pseudoalteromonas > Pseudoalteromonas sp. Cn5-37. Next base: position 35,230 of record NZ_JAKGBA010000004.1, read on the forward strand.
TAGCTTAGGCGCCTTGAGTTAAAAATTGCGAGCCCGCATTTAAGCCCATCTCATAGCCTGCACTGAGTTTTTCAAATGATTTCGTTGTTCGACCAACAGCAAAGTCGGGTGGTGGTGCAATAATATTAATTTTACAATCGCTTGGTGGGTTGGCAATAAAATCAATACTTTGATTGTAATTTTCTGCACGTCTTAAGGTGGCTTCTGCTAATGCCGGGGTGTTCTTATAAAGACGTTTAACAAACCACGGCGCTTTTGAAGGCTTTTTCTTATAGCCAAGAGGCTGAGATAAAATCACGGTGATTTCTTTATTGCCCATTTCGTATGCTTTACGAATTGGAATCGAATCTGCCACGCCGCCATCACTGAGTTGTAAATTATCGATAACGGGAAATTCTCGATAAGCAATGGGTAGTGCGCATGAGGCTTTTAATTGCTCTTCAAGAAGTGTTGTACTTGCTTTTAAATACTCAGCCTGACCAGTTTTTATATTGGTTGTGACAATATAAAACTCACTGGCTTGTTTTTCGAAAGTGTCGAGATCAAGGCGAATATCACGCATGGTTTCTTGCCACAGCCAGTCTAAATCAAATAGGTGGCCACCTTTAATAAAACGAACAAAGTCGATGAACTCAGGTCTGCAAGAGTAATCGGTGATCACCGCATGGTTACGTTTGTATTGTGCGCACAAATAAGCGGCAATGTTAGTGGCTCCGGCAGAAACACCATAGCATTGAGTAAAAGGTTGGTAATTAGCTTGAATAAAAGAATCCAGTACGCCAGTGGCAAAAATACCACGCATTGCGCCACCTTCTACAACGAGAGCCCTGTTATTGTTCATTTTCGCAACCTTGCTTGTAACCGTGAATGCTTCTAACCATAGCAAACACGGTTACAAAACGAAATAGAGTTTTGACTCTAAGTGAAGTTTGGCCTAAGCAGAGTTACACCGCCTCTACCCAAAGTACACCGACTTGTTTATCGGTGACTTTTACTGTGCTACCCGCCGCAATGGGAAAGTGACTTTTTAATTGCCATGTAATCCCCGAATACTGATGCGTGGTTAAACCTTTATCATCAACATCAGCGTTAACGACAAAGGTGAGCTCAGCAAAATCGCTATGTATTGGTTTTGTATCGGTTTTATCTTGCATGCGTTTGAGTGGTTTCCAAAGCACGAGTGCAAAACCAAGAGTAAATACAATATTGCTCCAAAGCGCGGTGGTGTAACTTGTATCAAGTAGGCCTATATTCATTAGTAAGCCACTGGCAAATAAAGATAAGCCTAAAAACAGTAATACATAAGTACTCATACCTAGTACAGCAACTTCAACAATGAGCGCGATAACACCTATAATCATCAGTGCTTCGGCTAAATGGGTATCTAAAAATGCCATTAGCTCACCTAACTTTGTTGCTTTTTATTCAAAGAGTTAATAATAGACATGCCTTGAGCTACAAGCGAGCTTGCATCTGTGCCACTCTCTGGCAGTAATACTACAGATGACTCACGGGCAATGGCCTCTTTAGCAGCAATAGCTTTAGTAGCAAGGTCAAGTTGAATTGCTTTTTGGCCTTGCTCTGTATCGGCGGCTTCACCTACTTTACGTAGTGCATCTGCTTGTGCTTCAGCAACGGCGATAATCGCTTTTGCTTCACCTTCAGCGCGTAAAATTTGCTCGGCTTTTTCAGCTTCTGCTGCAAGGACTTGGGCTTGCTTTTTACCTTCTGCCACATTGATAGCAGACTGACGATCACCTTCTGATTCTAAAATTTGTGCACGTTTTACACGTTCTGCTTTCATTTGTGCTTCCATCGCTTCCATGACAGAGTTAGGTGGCACAATATCTTTAATCTCGTAACGTAAAACCTGAATACCCCAAGGCTCAGAAGCTTGGTTAATCGCGGTAACTATGTTGGTGTTTAACATGTCGCGCTCTTCAAAGGTTTTATCTAGCTCCATTTTGCCAAGCTCAGAGCGCATTGTTGTTTGTGATAGTTGAGTAACCGCAAACACATAGTCATCAACACCATACGTGGCTTTATACGGGTCAAGCACACGGAAATACAGCACACCATCGACGATGAGCGAGATATTATCTTTCGTGATCGCAGACTGCGAAGGTACATCTTGCGCTTGTTCTTTTAAACTGCGATCAGCGGCTATACGGTCAATAAATGGCACAATAAAGTTTAAGCCCGCTTCTTTAGTTGAATGGTACTTACCAAAACGCTCGATTAACCAAGCACGGTTTTGTGGCACAAATTTAACGCTGCTTTTTAGTAGCACTAAAACAAAAATTAGAAGAAAGACTTCTACATTTAACAACAGGTCTAAAATGCTAGAAATGGGATCCATGTACTTTCCTTAGATACAATTAAAATTATTTTTCACAGCTCAGATTACCACCACAAAGCAACCTGCGCCAATGATTTATAAGGCTAAATTAGCGAGTAATAGTAACAGCATATGTCACTACATTCAGAAAACTAGACATCAGATAGATAGATTTTAAGCAGTTTATAGCCATTAACTACATTGGTACTTTGCTCGCATATCTGCCACAACTTTAATTAGAAATTGTTCAAGCGCATTTAGATCTATATCGCTGAGTTTATTAATGTAAAGGCAAGATTTAGCGTGCTTTATTTTGCCTAGCGTTAAAAGTTCATCACTGAAAGTGCTAAACCCTTGCATTACATATAGGGTTAAATTACTTTTTCGCGGCGAAAAGCCAGTCATCAACCAGTTGTATTCACCTTTTGAGTTGCGATAACTGTAGTTACCAAAACCGATGATTGAGTCGCCCCACATGACGGGAGTTTGTTTGGTTACTTTACTAAATAGTTCGAGTAATACGTTTGCATCTGCCTTTCTGGTTGGATGTTCAATACGGCTAATAAATGTATCTACATTGGCATCATTGGGTTGTGTTTTTAATTCGCTCATTAAATTTTTGTCCTAAAAACTAACAATTAGCATGGTGAGGCAAAGTTCGTTTTATAAGGTACATTTTTTGGTCAGCTTGTGCGACAATTTCATTGGCCGATTTTTGAGTTCCAAAAAACATAGTAACCCCAACACTCGCAGAGCCGAAGTAATTGACATTTTGGTATATAAATTGGGTTTCAATTGCTGATTGTAGTTTATCGGCAACACGATGAGCGTTTTTTTTGGCGGCTTGTTCATCACGGCCAAGCCTTTCAAGCATGATTACGAATTCATCCCCGCCGATGCTCGCTAAACAGTCTTTGTCGCGAACGACCGCTTTCATCCTGTTAGCAACTTCTATAAGGTATGCATCTCCAATGAGATGACCATATTGGTCGTTTAACTCTTTAAACTTGTTAAGATCGATAAAGATGACAGCACCATAGTTTAGGTCTTGTTTACTAACTTGTAACGCAAGTGATAGGCGAGAATAAAAATATCGGCGGTTTAAGAGTTTTGTTAAAGGATCTGTAGATGCATCATAGAGGAGCTGTTTTTCAAGTTGTTTTCGTTCAGTAATATCTGTCGAAATACCTAAAATCCCAATAACCTTATTTGGCTCTGTGTCACAAAAAATTGGAGTTTTTACTTCCCAAAAAATATATTTGTTTCCATCAGGGAAATTTAACTCCACTTCTTCTCGGGTGCGCTCTCCTTTGATCACACGCGAATCGATTTTAGCTAGTTTCTTAACATCATTAAGCGCAAAGAAATCTTTATCGCTTTTGAATTGAAGTTCCTGTTCTGTGCACGCCAGTAGACTGAGTGTAAGTTTATTAGCATATACATAATGGGATAGTTCGTTTTTTATATAAACGTATGCAGGTACGTTATCAAGTGCAAACTTTAATTCAGCAATATGGACAGGCAATTTAGTGTTAGTAAGTTCGGCCACAATATGTCCTTATATGACAAGCCATAAATTGATAGTGAATGAAAAAATGCTATTAAACAAGACTGACCACAGTGTTAATCTCACAACTAATAATTTAGGTATAGTTTTGAAAAATAAATAGAAAGTTATTAGTTAAGATGGTTGATGAACTTTGTTATTACTTTTGGAGGATGTGCTCTTCATGCTAAAAACATCCTTGTTTTTAGTCATCACTTTTGGCTTTTAAGCTTTGTTGAGAATGGCAAGGTGCTTTGTATGATGCGCGCTAAATAAGCGACAAAAAATATAGCCCGTTACGAACATAGATAAGCTATATGTTGCACCAGGAATGGCCATCGCGGCATTATTGATTAAGGTACTTGCAATTAAAATGGCAAGGGTGCCATTTTGTAGCCCAACTTCAACCGCAATGCTCATTTGTTGCTTGTGATCTAAGCCCGATATTTTTGCAAAAAACAGCCCAAGTAACAGCGTGCTGAGGTTTAATGTCAGCGTTGCAATGCCACTGGTCGCAAAAAAGCTCAGCATTTGGTCAGCATTTTTATGAATAATGCTAAGTACTATCACAATTAAGAATACACTCGAAAAACGACGAATAAAGGGTTCTATTTTCAAGCTCAAATGGGGTTTAAAGTGATTAAATACCATTCCTAAGCAAACAGGAAGTACCGTTATCATTAGCATTTGCACTATGGTTTTAATCACTGGCAAAGCGAATTCGTGGCCCGGCACACTCATTGTTTGCATGGCAAAATGCATAATTAGTGGCAAGGTAAACGGTGAGATAAATGTTGCTAGCGTTGTTAGACTTATTGACAGCGCAACATCCCCTTTGAATAAATAGGTATAGAGATTTGAAGTCACACCACCCGGGCAGCAAGCCACTAAGATCAGGCCTATAGCGAGCTCAGGGGTTAGGGTAAAACTCATTGCTATTAAAAACGCAACGCTTGGCAATAACAGTAGTTGGCAGCTTAAGCCTATTGAAAGTGCTTTGGGGCTAATAAATAATGCCCCGAAGTCTTGCTTTTTAAGCCCTAACCCCATGCCAAACATGATGATAAATAGTGCTAAAGGCAGCACTATTTTAGTCATGATATCAATTTGCATGGTGTATCCTTATTGATCGTAACCCGGGCTTTTATTGTCGAGTAAGCGCAGCAGGGCAGGCCAAGCAATTGCGCCACCCAATCCCTTTGTAGCAACCTCAGTTTGCCCTTTGATACCATCAATAATCGCGCTAGGTACTTGTACGAGGTGCTCGGTATTTTGTGAAGTACGAGTTTGTACAGCACATGCAGCTTCAAAAACATACATAAACAAAAATGCATCAGCGACCGTTTTACCCACAGTTAATAGGCCATGATTACGTAGCATTAAAAAGTTATTAGAACCTAGGTCATTCACTAAACGGTCTTGTTCTGCAGGATTAAGAGCAATGCCTTCGTAGTCGTGATAACCCAGACCTGAGAGCACAACAACAGCTTGCTGAGAGATAGGCAATAAGCCGTCTTTGTTGGCAGACACTGCCGTGCCATTGAGTGAGTGGGTGTGAATAACGCAATGGGCATCATCTCGCGCCATATGAATACAGCTATGAATATTAAACCCCGCAGGATTAACTGGGTATTCGCTGTCATGCAGCTTATTACATTGTTGATCTACTTTGATAAGACTTGATGCGGTAATTTCGTGAAACATCATGCCATACGGGTTTATCAAAAACTCGTTGTCTGTGCCGGGAACGCGCATTGAAATATGGGTAAAAATTAAATCATCCCAGCCATATAAAGCCACTAGGCGATACGCGGCAGCGAGCTCAACACGGGCTTGCCATTCTTGTTCTGATACTGTGTGTTTCATGGTCATGGTGTTTTCCTAAAATGGTACTTTGCGAATAATAATGTCTTTAAACATCACCCAATCACCAATAAAGCTATAAAAAGGGTGTGTAAAAGTAGCGGGGCGATTTTTCTCAAAAAAGAAATGACCAACCCAAGCAAAGCCATAGCCCACAACAGGGCATAAAATTAACCAGCTATATTGCTGCTGATAAATAGCGGTAAACAAAATAGCCAAAACAACCCAACTGCCAAAGAAGTGTAAGCGTCGACAGACTTTATTTTTATGTTCTTGTAAGTAGTAAGGGTAAAACTCTTTAAAGCTCGCGAACTCGCGTTTACTTGCTACAGTGCCCATATTGTTGTCTCCGTTGTTAATTACAGGTTAACAATAGGCTTTTATTCTTTTATTTACTTGATAGTATAGGTCATTAAATTGTTTGTTTAGGACGCGCATGAGAACCTTATCAAGCTGGTGGCTTCGTGCTATGGCTGAGTCGTTTAAATGGCAGGGCTTACCAATTAATGAGTTGTTTGCAGCGGCAAATATTCCTTTAGCAGAATTAAGTAGCCAAACAGCCCGATACCCGCAAGCGAGTGTCAGTAAGCTTTGGAAGCAGGCGCAAGCGATGTTACCAAACACGCATTTAGGTCTTTATGTTGGCAGTAACATGAATGTACGGGCTATTCCGGTAGTAGGTATGGCTATTATTCAGTCAACACAGCTATTGAGTGCTTTTCGGTTGATATTGCGTTATCAAAAATTGATGGGCGATACACATAATGTGTCTCTAATCGATCACGGTAGTGAGTATGAACTTCGCTTTAACTTTAGTGATGGTGAGCGGGATATGTCACTGCTAAGCTACGAGGCACCCATGGCGTTTTGTGTGAAAATAGCGCGCACTGTGAAGGGAAAAGATTGGCACCCAACGCGAATTTGCTTGCAACGTAAAGAGCCTCATAGTGAGATTAATGCGCACTTTAATTGCAAAATTGAATACGGCGCTACGACCCATAGCCTATTTTTTAGCGAAAATACCGATAGTGAACCTGTGTTATCAAGCCAGATGAAACTGGTGACGCAAACGAATGTGACGCAGGTGCTGAGAATTTTACTTGAAGAGCATTTAATTCAAGGCCAAACCACCAATAAAGCAATGGCAAAAGCACTTAATATGAGTGAAAAAACGTTGCAACGGCGTCTTGCAAAAGAGGGCACAAATTTTAGTAAAGAATTGGCAAGATTAAGACAGCAAAAAAGTGTGTCATTGTTAAACGAAACAGACTTATCAGTCACAGAAATAGCCTTTTTATGTGGCTACTCTGAAATTAGCGCATTTCATCATGCATTTCATCGCTGGTATGGCATGTCGCCAAAAGTGTACAGGCAAAAAAATTAATGCCATAAGTCGAGTGCATTGCTGCACTCGACAAGGTTTTAAAAACTAATTAGAAGCTATAACTAATGCTTGCAGAAATACTACGACCAGAACTTTCGAGCCCTTCTAAGCTATCTGATGCAGAGTGGTTCGCAAGGCTGCCATGCTGATAATAAGTTTTGTCGAACAAGTTGCGAATAGCTAAGTTTAGATTAGCTTGACCAAAGCTTGCTCGTGCTAACCAATCAACCGTACCATAGCCTGGTGTTTCGTAATTGCCTTCGTTCACTTTGGTCATTTTTTTAGCAAAGTTAACGATTAAATCACTACCCAATGTGTCACCTTGGAAGCTAACACCCAAGTTACCTGATAGAGGGTTGATTGAGCTGATGTATTCATCGGTTTCGTCATTTTTACCGTCTTGATAACTTGCATTCAAAAACACAGAAATAGCATCTGTTGCATAGTAAGTTGTTGAAAACTCTGCGCCTTTGATGGTTACTGAGTCAATGTTCTGATACTGATATTTATCGTGGATATATCCAAATGAGCCGTCGTCATTAAATACAGTTTCACGATCTATTAATTCGGTTGCTAAAAAGTCATCAAACTTGTTGTGAAATACCGCTGCTGTAACAATAAAATCGCCTATGTGGCCACGTAAACCAAGCTCGAAAGTATCGCTTTTCTCTGGATCTAAATCATCCGCAGGTAATACTTCATAAATGTATTCAGCGGTAGGTTGGTTATAGTGCTCAATGTAAGCTAGGTCATAAGCAGGTACTTTAAAGCCTTGCCCGTATTGCGCATAAGCGCTCAACATATCATTGATATAATATAAGCCACCTAAATTAAATGAGAGGTTGCTTTCATCAATTTTAGCGTATTCTTCACCATCTGTTTTTAAAGCGCCGTTTGGATCCATACTGTAATAATCAAAACGAACACCTGGCGTTACAACCAGTTTGTCGTTTAGTAATGAGATTTCGTCATTGATGAATAAACCAGCACGAAGAGTATCATTTTTAGGGAACTTATTGGTGGTATCGTCTTTGGTTGTTTCGCCTTCAACTTCACGATATTCATGCACAGTGCGTAAGCTTTCGGTTGTTTCAACATCAATACCATAACCAAGAGTGTGTTGTTTGTTTAAGGCTTTACTAGCATGGGAGATCAGGCCATAGGTTGTTTGCTCGTAGGTGCCTGTTTTCCACATGTCACGCATTTCAACGGTACCAAACATTGGCGCATTGATGTCTAATAACGCATATTCTTGGTCGTCTTGGCGGTTATTAGTGTAGTAAAGGTTAAACTGAGCGCTATCCCATAAGCGATTGGCTGAATTATTGTTGTAACTAAAGCGATATGAGTCGCTATCTTTTTCTGTTTGCGTGTTTTCGGTGGCAATATTGTAGCCATATTCTGCTAAGCCACGGAAATAGGTAAGTAGGCCATCAGCACTGTCGCCATTGACATCTTGGCGCCACAGATCAGCAGAGAAGTTAATGTAATCTTTATCGTTTATGTTGTATTTAAGTTTGTAAAGAAGGCTTTGTGAGTCAATTTCGAATGGCGCATTGCTTTGGTGTTTATTTTGCTCTTCCTCGCCATCACGAGCGGTTACACTTAATAGGTGATCAAAGTTACCATGCTGAGCATACAGTGTTGCACCTAAACTGGTTTGATCATCTAAGTCGCTGTAACCTAATTTCACACGGCCGCCAAACTGCTCACCGTCTTGTAAGTAGTCGCTTGCATCTTTAGTTGTAAACACCACGATACCGCCCAGTGCATCTGAGCCATAAAGCGAAGATGCAGCACCCTTTGCAACTTCAACTTGCTTTAGAGTATCGGTATCAATAAAGCCACGACCCACAATATCGTTCAAGCCGTTTGCACCGTAGCCTTCGTTCATTCGCATGCCGTCTTTAATCATCAAAATACGGTCAGAACCCATACCTCGTACTTGAATGTTTTGTGCACCGCCAACACGGCCAGTTACCTGAATACTTGGGTCATATAAGAATAATTGACTCATATCAGTAACAACTTGTTTTTCAATATCGTCACTTGTTATTACAGAAATACTCGCAGCAACATCTTTTAATGGTTTTTCAGTACGCGAACCACTAACAACAATTACTTCTAAATCGTCAGCTTTGATTGATTCATCAGCAATGGTAGGTGTTGCAGAAGCTGCAAGAGTCGCAGCGATTAAAATGCGTAAAGAATGTGTTTTAGCTAGGCGCATTATTGGTTTCCTTAGGAGCTTTATATTATTTGTGTACAGAGAACTGTTTAATTTTTGCCAGAATAATACGCCTATTTTTACAAAGATCAATATAAATGCAAATTGTTCCTATTTGCATTATTGTAATGATGTGTGTTTTCACGTACATTTGAGCCCGTCAAATTTACTGGGGCAATAATGTGAATATCCAAATAATCGAACAACTTATGGCTGATGTGTCAGCTCTTCTAATGGCACCTGTGATTTTAGTGATTGCAGTACTCTTTGTTTATGCGTTTTTCGCAGCAGGGAGGTTTGTATCTGAATATCTAATCAGAAGAAGAAATCAGCTTGCGTATCAGCGAGATATCGATACTAAAACGGCCACGAATTACAGAGGCTTTTATGTCCATAATTACTATGTAGCGAATCCAACTGCATCTGAGGATGAGCTTGAAGTGTTTGCGTTAAAACAACTAGAAGTACTTAGAGTTGTTACCCGTATCGCACCTATGCTTGGTCTAATTGCGACGATGATCCCAATGGGACCTGCATTAAAAGCCCTTGCCGATGGCAACATTCAGGGGATCAGCGAAAATTTAATCATTGCCTTTGCAGCGGTTATTTGGGGCTTGGTTATTTCGACTCTAACGTTTTGGCCAGCTTCGGTTAAAAAACGTTGGTGCGCTCAAGAACTTATCAATATTCGTAAATTAAGAGGGCAATAACATGCGCTTTTTAGACGAAGATGAAGAGTTAAACCCAATTGTCAGTGCCGTTAATCTGGTTGATGTATTTCTGGTGATTATTGCTGCACTTCTTATTGCAATTGCACAAAACCCACTCAGCCCTTTTACTGCAGAAAACGTGACTGTTGTTAAAAATGCCGGTGAGCCAAATATGGAAGTAATTGTTAAAGAAGGCAAAGAAATTAAACAATATAAATCTAACGGTGAAATCGGTTCTGGCGAGGGCATGCGCGCTGGTGTGGCTTATAAAATGGCTGACGGTAGCTTTGTATATGTCCCCGAAAGTGATGGCTCAGCAGCGGGCAAACAAGAGAATACACAATGATAAGAATAATAACGTTTGCGCTGCTTTTATTCAGCGCACTGACTTCACATGCAGCACAAAAGCCTGAAGTACTTATAATGATGTCGGGTCATGTGGCTAAATCGAAAGGGGCATTGCTAACAAGCCTTGCTGAAGATCAACCGTTCACCTTTACTAATTTTAGTACTAAAGGCAAAACTGACGAAGAGATTAAACAAGCTTGGCAAAATGCCGAGTTGATTTTGTTGGATGGTATCAATCCTGCGCTTTCAAAATATATGTTTGCTAAGTATCAGCCATATTTAACAGAATACCCCAATGTGCCAGTGATCTCACTCGGTGATATGGATAACTTAGCAATGAATAGCGGTTTATCTGAGCAGCAACATACTCACCTTGGCGGTTATTACAATAATGCCGGGCGCGATAATTACCGTAATATGATGCTTTATATTGCAAATGCCATTTTTAAACTCTCAGATGTGCCAGCAGAGCCAGTTAAAGTCATTCCAAACGTTGGTTTATATCATCCTGAGTTTGACGGCCATGTTAGTGCTGATGAAACGCAGTTTTTTAATTGGTTAGATGCTAAGTCTTCTCAACCAGTTATAGCGATAGCGATTCATCGTTCAGTCATTGATTATGAACAGCAACAAATAGTTGATGCATTAATTACTGGTCTTCAGAACAAAGGTGCGAAAGCATTGGCGTTTTTCTTTGAAGGCAATGACGAAGCATTAACCTACCCAGAGTTACTGAGTGATGAAACTGGCTCACGGGTAGATTTAATCATTAACTATCGTTCATTACACTATGTTGAGAAACGCCGCGCAGAGTTTATGCAAATTGGTGTGCCTGTTATTCATGCACTTAACTATACCGAAGGCGATGAACAGGCTTTTAAAGAAGATCATGCGGGTGTATCACCAGCACTCACTCCGTTCTTTCTTGTAATGCCAGAAGATACGGGTAGTACCGACCCAATTATTATTGCTGCCAATGAAAAGGGCAGTAAGGTGGCAATGCAAGCACAACTTAATGCGTTGGTTGAACGGGCATTTAATCATGCCAATTTAGCGCACATTAAAAACACAGATAAAAAAGTCGCCACTTTTATATGGAACTACCCGCCGGGTGAAAAGAATATTGGCGCTGCATTTTTAGATGTACCAAGTTCGATTGCTAACATCGCAAAAGCGATGAACGAGAAGGGTTACCAAGTAAAGCAAACGGATACAGCTACGTTAGTTGAGCAAGCGGGTAAATTGCTTCGCCCTTATTATCGTGGTGAAGATGCTGAGGCTTTGGTAAAACTCGGACTCGCAGATTATTTACCGCTAAGTATCTATCAAACTTGGTTTGATAGCCTACCTCAGGATGTCACTCAGCCAATTATTGATAAATATGGTCAACCAAGTGAAAGCGCTATGTTGCGTATGCACAATGGCGAAATGATGTTTGTCATTCCGCGCATGGAACTGGGTAACATGATTGTACTTCCTCAAGGTGTGCGTGGTGAAACGGCAAAGCAGCATGCTGCCCAGTATCACAATACTAAATCGGTTATCAATCATAGTTACTTAGCTATTTATCTATACGCACGTGATGTTTTTAATGCTGATGCGGTGGTGCATTTAGGTACTCATGGTTCACAAGAGTGGCTAAGTGGTAAAGAGCGTGGCTTATCGGTTTATGATGCGCCAAACTTAGCGATAGGCAATATTCCTGTTTTCTATCCGTACATTATTGATAATGTCGGTGAAGCGATGCAGGCAAAGCGTCGTGGTCGTGCCACCATGATCAGTCACTTAACCCCTGGCTTTGCAAAAGCAGGGCTATACACTGAAGTGGCAAAATTAAACGAACTGATCACCAACTATTTAATGTTGGATGAAGGGCAAACAAAATCAAATACGCAGCAAGAAATAATTAAGCTTGCTAAGCAATTGAATATGTTAAAAGACCTTGATCTTGATGAAGCTACTTTAGCTGCTCAATTTGCTGACAAGATTACCGTCTTACAAGATCACTTGAACACACTGGCACAGATGAGCCAGCCGCTGGGAGTTCATATTTTTGGTGAGCTACCAATCAATGCCCATCTTTACAGTACTATTTTGCAAATGCTTGGTGATGATTTCACTAAACAAGCAGGTGAATTTGAGCGAGAAATTGGTATTGCTATTGGCGAGTCTGAACGTGAAGACGAACGTAAGGTTGTAAAGTTAGAGGCATTAGAAGGATTTCAGTTACTAGCGCGAGTGCTGGGCGAAAATAGTAACTTAGCCATCCCTGAGTCGTTACAAAGTGATATCGCGACAGCAAAAGAGTACTGGCAAAACTTTCACAAAAGTGAAGAAATCACCGGTTTGCTAAATGGTTTAAATGGTCAGTATATACCAGTAAGCCACGGTAATGATCCTATTCGTAATCCGGCGGCTGTACCAACAGGTCGAAACTTAATAGGCTTTAACCCAGCGAAAGTACCTTCGAAAGAAGCTTATCAGGCGGGGGTTAAGATGCTTGAACAAACTGTACAGCAGTATCAAGCAGAACATGGCCGCTACCCACAGAAGCTTGCTTTTTCACTTTGGTCACTTGAAACAATGCGTCATCAAGGTGCGTTAGAAGCACAAATTCTCCATGCAATGGGGATAAAGCCGAAGTGGAATAATCAGGGCAACATTGTTGGCACTGAAGTGATCCCATACTCAGAGCTTGGCAGGCCACGTATTGATGTAGTGGTTTCTGTGACAGGCTTGTACCGTGATGCATTTCCTAATGTCATGCTTTGGATTGCCGAGGCAATAGATAAAGTGGCAAAGATGAAAGAAGACAATAACTTTGTTTATCGTCACTCAATGACCCTCAAGCAAACATTATTAGACGAAGGTAAAAGTGAAGAAGATGCAGATTACTTATCTTCTGTGCGTATTTTCTCTAATGAAAGTGGTGCATACGGTACAGGGCTTGCGGGGGGAGCGCTTGACTCTGATAGCTGGGAAAATGACAGTAAGCTGGCTAATTTGTATTTAGATCGAATGGGCTTTGGTTTTGGTAAAGATGAGGCTCGCTGGAGCGAAAATTTATCAGAAATAGGGCTATACAAAAAGGTGTTGTCGGGCACAGATGGGGTGGTGTTTTCTCGTTCAAGTAACCTTTATGCACTCATGACAAATGATGATCCGTTCCAATACTTTGGTGGCATTGGCCTAGCGGTTCGTAATATTGATGGTAAAACACCACAAATGTATGTCTCTAATTTACGCCGTAAGGGGCAGGAGAAAATTCAAACTTTAGATCAGTTTATCAGTAACGAGATGCGCAGTCGTTATTTCCACCCTCGTTGGATCAAAGCGATGCAAGACTCAGGTTATGCTGGGGCTACCGCTATTTTAGACCGTATGAACAACATGTGGGGCTGGGAAGTTATGACCCCCGACGCGGTAAGAGATGATCAATGGCAAGAATTCTTTGCAGTGTATGTTGATGATAAATACGATATGCAAATGCGCGAATTCTTTGAGCAACATAACGCTGAAGCATTAGCACAAATCATTGAGCGAATGTTAGAAGCAGTTCGCAAAGGTTATTGGCAAGCTGATGCCGAGACACTGAAGAAAATGCTTGAAACCTACACTGAAATTGCTAATCAACATGATGTTGTTACAGACAATGAAACATTTACTGAGTTCGTAAAAGAGCAAAATGCTGGCTTTGGCCTCGCACCTTTAGTTCCTGGGCAAGCGGCACCAGAACTTGCCAACAGTGTAAGTTCTGCTAGCCAGCAAGTGAGTGGCCAAAAACTCGAACAGGTTGAACAAGGTAAACAGACAGAGTCTGACTATACATTATGGTGGCTATTAGGCGGGATTTTCTTTACTGGAATGATTAGCCCCTTTATAAGAGTGAAACAATAGCATTACCTTACAAAAGGCGGTCGAGGCTAGGTTTTTGGCCGCCTTTCATAACTTTTTAGTGCGTTTAGCCGCGTCACGTATTACAATTGCGACTTTATATCATTTCCATCTCCAGCGAATAGGTTTTCCACTTCTTCATGACAGATATTACAACACACCAAGCTTCTAGACGCCGCTTGTTAATTGCTTTAGCCATAACGTGCTCGTTTATGGTTATTCAGATCATTGGTGCCTATTATTCTAATTCGCTTGCTGTACTTGCTGATGCTGGGCATTTGTTTGTTCATAACAGTTCTTTATTTATTGCACTTATTGCTTCAAGCATGGCGATTTACTTTGCAAAAAACTTTAACGATGGTTACCAACGAGCTGAACTGACCGGTGGCTTGATCAATGGTGTTTTATACTTAAGCATTAGCTTAGTTATTCTTTATGAAGGTGGAGAGCGTTATTTCCATCACAGTGATGGACATGAACTACAAATCAATAGCTATTTGATGTCAGTTATATCTGCTATTGGATTTTTGTTTCATGGCGCAGCTGCATGGGTTTTGTATAAAGGGCGTAAGGCAAGCATTAATGTATATGCGGTATTTCTCCATTCGTTCTTTGACTTAATTTCGACAGTTTCTACTTTCTTTGCTGGAATTTTAATCTACTTAACCGGGTGGGCAGAAATCGATATTATTTCGAGTATGCTCATAGCGATCTTTGTATTGTTCACTGGGGTTAAAGTGATTATTCGCTGTATTAAAGGGTTACTGGAAAACCGTAGTAAGCTTCCTGATGTAACAGCTATTGAGCAAAGTATTGCATCAATAGAACACGTTCAAAATGTGCATAATGTAACGGTAATGCGCCAAGACAAAGATATTGTTGTGGGAGCACATGTGGTGTTAAAGCAGCATTGTACTGTGGAAAAGCATGATGAGGCGTGTCGACTTAAAGTAGAACAGCTATTGCTTTCACGCTTTAAAGTAAACAAAAGTGTTTTACAAATCGAAAGTCATGAATGCCATTATGTTAATTAAAGTGGCAAAATGTTTAATTTTCTTTTAATTTAAAGGTATCGCTAGGGTGTTAGGGTGCCTTTTTTGCTTCAATATAAGCCATTTTATATTAACTTTTTAGCTGCGCTGTTGCTTGGTTGCATTGCAGGTCTAGTTAATTTATTGCCAGTATTTTTTTTGGATAGCTCTGAGTTTCTGCTTGGGCAATTTTTTGTCATTTTAAGCCTGCTTTTACTCGGTTGGCGCTATGCAATTATCACCTTTATCATTAGTACTGGCTTCATATTTTATCGCTGGGGCCATGCTTGGCCATCCATTGTTTTTGCCTTAGAGCTTATATTTTTACAATTATATTGCCTGTCTAAGGCGCGTCCTGTCTTTTTGAGAGGGATGCTTTTTTGGTTTGTTATAGGTTCACCCATTCTTTGGGTATTTGGGCACTATTTTTTAGCATTACCCACACTCACTCTGTTGATAGCATTGGCTAAGTACTGTTTAAATGCAGTTATTTACTTGTCTGTAATAGATTTATTGAGCTTTTTCTTTAGTCGATACTCTTGGCACAAATATTATTCCTCTTTGGATAAAATACTTAATTACGTGGTTAGCTTGTTAGTCATTTTAGTGGTAATACTCACTTCAATTGTTTTGACTAACAATCACTATGCTCGCATAGAGTATGAGGTTAACGCTCAACTTAATGAAAAAGCGAATGAAATAGCGCGAGTTATCGATTCGCATTTAGAGCACCATAAAAAAGGAGTGGTTCTAACCGCAAAAAGTATTGCTCATGGGCTACCCAAACAGGTTGCACTTGAGAATATGGCTAATCTGTATCCAGATTTTAGAACTCAAATCATCACTGATGCTTTTGCAGATGTTACTCATTTTTACCCCCAATCATTAGCTGTAAGTTTGCAGCAGTCAAACATTCGCGCAAATGTTTCAGATCGTGATTACTTTATTCATGCACCGTCCAATAAGCAGGGTTATATCTCGACTATTTTTAAAGGGCGTGGTTTTGGTTCTCTGCCCATTGTTGCGGTTTCAGCGCCTATTTATATTGAGGATACGTTTACTGGCGTGGTCGAAGGCTCGCTGATGTTTGATTACTTTGCTAGTTTACGTCCAAGTTTATTTAGTCATCAAGGTGATTTACTAATACTCGATGCGGCTAATAAAGTTGTGTTTAGCACCATCGATGATTTCAAAGAGATGCAACAACTAAGCAATGAAGAGATTGATTCATTTGCGAATGAAGAGCGTTTTATCATATTTGATGCACAAAATGAGCAGCAATATTATGCTAAGCAAGCGCGCTTAGCTGACCATAATTGGATGGTTATGACCATGCTAAACCGAAAACATGCGAATGATGTCGCTGTAAATGCATGGGGACAATCATTGGTTATGATCATTTTTATTATTTTACTGACAAGCGTTTTTATCACTCAACTAAGTCGTTGGCTTACAACACCGATACGCAAACTTGCTGAACAAGTTGATAAATTTGAGCCAGAAAATGCTGATACTGACACGTATTTACCGCAAACTTGGTTAGAAGTGAGCCGCTTGCAATCACAATTTTCGAGCCTTGCGAATAAGCTCGCACTGAGCTTCAATCGTCTACATCAAGCGAACCACGAAAATGAATTACTAAACGTAAGACTGAAAGACTTTAATGCACAACTAGAAAAACAGGTTGATGATAAAACCAATGAGTTGGTTGAAGCAGTAAAGGCTGCAAATAATGCTAACCGCACTAAATCTCAGTTTTTGGCTAATATGAGTCACGAAATTCGAACTCCGCTAAATGGTATTTTAGGGATGACTCAGCTGTTACTAGATAATAAAGATTTAGCAGAAGAAGAACACGAAGAATTAGTGATGATCCATCAAAGTGCGAATAACTTACTGCTGATTTTAAATGATATTTTAGATTTCTCCAAAATAGAGGCGGGTGCTTTAAAGTTAGAGTATCGTGCAGTTGAAATAACTAAGTTACTTGAACAAATTGCCAAGGTGTTCAGTAGTACAAGCGTAAAAAAAGGGGTGACATTTAAGCTTAACATTAGTGACTCTGTACCAAGTTGTATCAGTTTAGATCCTTTAAGGTTTAGCCAAGTTATAAATAATATCTTGAGTAATGCCGGCAAGTTCACAGAGTCGGGCGACATTACCATGAGCTGTACTATGGTTAATGACCGAATGCAGATCAGCATTCGTGATACAGGCATCGGGATTTCAAGTGAGCAGCAGGCAAAACTGTTTACCGAGTTTACTCAAGCCGACATTTCTACCACACGTAAATATGGCGGAACGGGACTTGGGCTAACCATTAGTAAGCGAATTATTGAGTTAATGGCAGGGGAGCTTAAGCTAACAAGTCAAGAAGGCGTTGGTAGTGAGTTCACCATCACGATGCCTGTAATTATTAGTAATTCAGCCTCAGTGGATAACCAAAGCACTGCGACGCCCCAATTAGCAGGTTTGAATATCTTACTAGTTGAAGATAACCCTGTTAATCAAATTGTATTGAAAAAGATGCTGCATTCCACTCAGTGTAATCTCAAACAAGCAAATGACGGCCTTGAAGCACTTGAGATACTGCAGAGTTATCAAGCTGATATTATCCTTATGGACTGCCAAATGCCAAATATGGATGGCTATCAATGTACAAAAGAAATAAAACAGAACCCGCACTTGTATGGTCAGGCTATAATCATTGCCATTACTGCGAATGCATTTGAAGAGGATCAGCAGCGTTGCCTTGTTGCTGGCATGGATGACTTTATCTCAAAGCCAATTAATAAAGACCAATTATATGCGTGTTTAAACAAATGGCTTAAAGCTCTTTTAAACGAGCAACAATAGATTGCAAGTTTTGATCTGCAAGTAGGTCTTCAGAAAGCATAGGTTTTGCAAAGTAGTAACCTTGAAAGTCATCACAGCCCATGTGTTGTAAAAATTTAATTTGCTCAGTAGTTTCAACGCCTTCGGCAATACAATAAAGGCCTAAATTAGCGGATAACGCATGGATTGTTTTGATAATTGATTCGTTACTTCGATCATGCCCAATATTGCGCACAAAACTCTGGTCTATTTTAATGACGTCAATTGGAAACTGACTGAGGTAAGTCAGTGAAGAATATCCGGTACCAAAGTCATCAAGTAATAGTTTAAAACCCGCATTTTTTAACTTTCGTAGTTGCTTTGAGGCTTTATCTTTGTCTTCTAGTAAGGTGTTTTCAGTAATCTCTAAGCGCAATTGCGCAGGCTTAATGCGAAAATTATTCAGGATCAACAAGAGTCTTTCGGTTAAGTTCGCCTTTAATATGTGCGTTGGCGATACATTTAAAGAAAGGTAAAAACGAGGGTTTGATCTTAAAATTGGCTGCAATTCTGTTAAAGCTCGATTTAAAGCCTGTTCTGTAAGTACATCGATTAAACCAATTTCTTCTGCAATAGGGATAAACTCAG
Organism: Pseudoalteromonas sp. Cn5-37; assembly: GCF_021532495.1. Taxonomy (NCBI): domain Bacteria; kingdom Pseudomonadati; phylum Pseudomonadota; class Gammaproteobacteria; order Alteromonadales; family Pseudoalteromonadaceae; genus Pseudoalteromonas; species Pseudoalteromonas sp. Cn5-37. Next base: position 54,033 of record NZ_JAKGBA010000004.1, read on the forward strand.
CAGGTGAAATAAAACCTTGTTCTGTCTTCCAGCGCATTAATAATTCAACACCATTAATTTGCTTCGTTTTAGCATTAACAATTGGCTGATAATTATTAAAAAGCTCATCATCTTTAAAGGCATCTTTTAACGCATTTTCGAGTAATAACTTTTTAGTGAGCTGGTTATTCATCTGCTCGGTAAAGTATTTGAAATTATTCCGCCCAGATTGTTTGGCATGCATCATGGCAATATCAGAATTGCGTATTAACTCATCAGCTGTTTTAGCATCAAAAGGATAGAGTGCAACCCCAATACTGGCTGAAATATTGATAGAAAAATCGTCAATAATGACTTTATTTGCTAATTCTTGTGTAAGTTGCTTAACTAATTCGCTCAACGTTTGAGGCGAATGAAGATCTTTGACTAACACTAAAAACTCATCGCCACTTTGTCTACCAACCGTTGCATTATTAGGTAAAAGTAAACTTACACGTTGCGTAATATTGCACAGCAATTGGTCACCAACAGCATGGCCAAAAGAGTCATTCACTGGCTTAAATTTATCTAAATCAATAAATAACAAGGCTGCTAACTTGTTATGCTTTTTAGAATGATTTATACAATTATTGATTTTTGAATGCATTAATGAACGATTTGGTAAGCCCGTTAATGGATCGTAATTCGCTAAATAACGTAACTCATCTTCAGCACGCTTTTGTTCTGTAAGATCTGAAATAACAATCACATAATGACTAATCGCTTGATTATCTTTCGCAACTGCAGTAACACTGATATGAACAGGGTGGGATGGATTTTTTTGAGTGTGTATATAAGCTTCTGTTTTCCAGTTTTGTTTTGGTTTTAATGTTTTTAACACATTGATGTATCTTAAGAACTGAGCCCTACCTATTGTGCGAACAAAGTCCTTAATTGTTAGATCAGTTATATTGCCTGTAATAGCAAATGTATCACTGAAGCTTGTATTTGCTGAAAATGGTTTTAACTGGCTGTCTAAAATTAAAAGCCAGTCATTTATCTGGCTGAAAGCTTCACCGAGCACACTTGCTTGTAGTGCATTTGCTCTTTGTTCGGTAATGTTGGTATAGATACCTGTTACTTTTATTGGCTTATTTGCTTCATCAACTTCGACGACACGGCCAATGTCCTGATACCATAACCACTTACCATTTTGATGATTTAAACGGTAGGTGATATTCCATTGTTCTTGATTTGATTGTTTTGCAAAGGCATTCCAATGGTTTAAGTAGGCACTACGGTCTGCTGGATGAATAAAATCAAGGAACTCAATGAGGGCTAAACTCTCGTTACTCTTGTGGTAACCCAGCTCTGTCACAAAGCGATTATTTAAAAGCGTTTGCTGGCTTAAATTGGCTTCCCATACCCCACTTTTGTTACTGCTCAGTGCTAATTCAGTTTGTTGTTGCGATTTAACAACATCAGCATGCGCTTTATTCAGTACTTGTTGACGTGCTCTGTATTGCCAAAAAAAGAAAAAGAGTATGGCAAAAATGAGCAGCACATAACCTGTTATCGCAACTGGTGAAGACCAAGGTGCATAGGCAATATTAAACTGTAGTTGTCTTGTTGCTGAACTGACTTTGGAGCTTTCGGAGTTAGAAGCAACAGACAAGATATATTGTCCGGGAGGTAGCTTGGTAAAAAATACTTTGTTAGTGGTTAATTTGTCGTAATTTAATGACGTTGGTCCCTCTAAAGTAACTTTATAAGTTGTTTTATCCTTATTGATAGTATCAAAGTTAGAAAAGCTAACCTCAAGACCGATGTCTTCAGCAGTCATTTGAAGAGGGTTATTGATATATTTGTATGGATGATAGTTCAGCTCGCGAGAGAGCAAAGAAACATGAGTAATTTCAGTATTTATCGCATCTAATTCTGTTGGTGAAGTTAAAAAGTCTTCAGGTGCGATTAACAATAAGCCCCTTGTCGAACCAAAGCCAATTTGGCCATTGTCTAGCGTTGCATCGGCATCAACATTAAACTCATTAGCTGAAAGGCCATCACGGATAAAATACGAATTGATACTTCTTGAACTTAAATCAATTCTATACAGGCCATTTTGCGAACTAGCCCATAAAAAACCAAAGCGGTCGATTTGTAAGCCATACACTGATTTTGCATTGAGACCAGATTGAGTGCCTAAGCGATGTTTAATAGCGTAGGAGTGAGAGTCAACAGCAATTAACCCTTCGTTAGATGAAGCCAGCCAAAGTGTATCATTGTGGTCAATAACCCAATCATCAATCACAGAAAATGTGAGTGGATTGAAGTTTTCGACTTGATAAACAAGTGTCAATTTTTCAGTTTGCTCATTATAACGATACAAATGGCCAGACATACTTAACAAATAGTCGTTAGGGTGACTCGAGAGCGGCTTTAAAAAAGAGTGCGCATTGATAATATCGACTTGTTCTTTTAGTCCCTTAATAGTTCGTAATTCACCTGTTTTACCATTGTAGCGATAAAAGTTTTCTTGAGTAATAAATGCAAATTGATCTGAACCTAAAGTATGAAAGCCCCAACTTGGCTCATTTTCTAATATATTAATCACTTCTTTACTGCCTTTTAAAGGCACTAAATCACCGCTGATCTTATCAAAGAGCGCTAAGCCTCTGTACTTCATAAGCCACAGAAAGCGTTCAGATGGTTCTATTTCTGCCTGTGCAATGCCATATACAGCATGTTCTCCATGAAAGGCTTTTATATCGTCATTAACTAGGTAAGGGCTGATGGAGTTTGTTAATTGGTTATACTTCAGCATGCCATTTTCGGTGCCGAACCAAATAATGTTTTCGCTGTCTTGCAATACCGCCCAAACACTATTGTTGACATTACCAGAAGTAGACGTTGATTCGATATGCTTAAAACGCCTTGCTAAGGTGGACCATGTAAAAACTCCCTGCGAACGAGATGCAAGCCATAGCAATCCTGTTTTATCAATCATCACGTCGACAATTGTATTGTCGGTCATTAAAAATTTACTTTGCTCATAGCTCAAAATAAATTCGGCGGATAGAGTTTCCCTATTAAATTCGAATAAGCCTTTTTCAGTGACAATATACTCACCAAATTTACTAGATGCGAAATCCCAAATATTTAATTCAGGAACCAATAGTGTGGTTTTATCTACTGCGAGAAGTTTATCTGCATTAAATGGAATGTTGTACATTCCTTCGACTGTACCAACTAACAGACCTAATTGAGGATCCAGATGCAAAAATTTTGCGTTTTTATTATCGTTATTTAATTTATTTTCATCAGCAAGCTCAATACGAGAAACATGATCATCCACTAAGTTTTTTGAAAAAAGTCCTGCGGTTGTTCCAATGTATAAAAAATTATCATGCAGAGCTAAAGCACGAATAAAGTCATCTTGCTTATCGATTGAAAACTCATGCAAAAACTTTTTGGTTTGCTTATGGTAAGAATAAAGGTGCTGATTGATTGCGAAAAAGAAATGACTGTCATCTTCTTCGAGTGCAAGAATAGGGGAAAAATAAACATCTTCAGGGGTTAGTTTTCCTGAATAGACTTTTTCGACACTGAGTGTTTTTGGGTTTATGAAGTAAGCACCTGAAAACTCAGTACTCACAAAAATCTTGCCATCACTGGTTTTAGTCATAAAAGTGATCTGTCGTTGATCAAGCATATATTCGCCAGCAAAAGCGGCTACTTGATAGCCGTCATATCTGTTCAAGCCTTGATAGGTACCTACCCAAATAAAGCCTAAATCATCTTGCACGATTTTAGTAACACTACCTTGGGTTAACCCTTCATCTGTAGAGATCCGCTGCATTTGCAAAGCATAGTTTTGTGCATTCACTGAAAAGGTGAGCGTGAAGAACAGCAAATTGAATATCAAAAGAAAAAGTTTAGGCACCGACTGATTAACCCTAAATTATTATTTGCATATAATTTTTAACAAAATATAGCACAATTATGAATGTTATTGAGTCAGCTGAAAAGATAAATTAGTAAATGTTTAATTAAGGTACAACATAGTGTTAGCTGTGCTATAAATAGCCCATAGGCAACCTAAGGGAAAGTTATGCGTCATTCATTTATAAGTCAAAAGAATCATGCCTTGTTATTAATTATTGACCTTCAAGCAGGGCTTGAGCCTGTCATAAGCGACTTTGGCCAAGCTGTTAATTACACCGAAAAGTTGATAAATGCAGCTAAAGCTTTAGACATTCCGTATTTATTTACTGAACAAAACCCAACCAAGTTAGGTAAAAGTAGTGAACAGCTTTTACCCTTCATAAATGGTAATAATTGCTATCACAAAATACATTTTAGCGCATGCCAAGAAGCGCAATTTAACCAACAATTAGCTGGCTTCAATCGTAAGCAAATAGTGGTGACGGGTACAGAGTCGCATGTGTGTGTACTGCAAACCTGTTTAGACTTAATTGCTAATGGCTATCAGGTGTTTGTGGTTGAAGATGCCATTGCATCACGCAACGAAAAACACAAAGAGTTAGCAATTAAGCAGCTATTGGCAGCAGGTGCTATTATTACCTGTACAGAAAGTGTGATATTTCAATGGCTAGAAAAAGCAGGGACCGATCAATTTAGAGCATTATTGCAATTAATAAAGTGAACCACGATGCGGTTCGAACCGTATTGGCTCGATTAATTGTATTTTTGTAAAGTATTTAATCATTAAGGCTTTATCTATGACGAGTGTGCGCCGCCTTTTTACTTATTTGTTCCTTTTATTGTTTGTTGAGTCTTTGGTTTTAGGCTTTATCTATTCGACCTTGATAACGGGTGTAGTAACTGGTTTATTATTGCTGTCTTTACCACTTTGGATGCTCCATCAATACCCAACGAGCAAATTAACAGCCCACGTTGTTGCTGCCGGTTGCATGATGTTTTCGTTTTTACACATCCAACAAAGCTACGGCCTCATTGAAGTACATTTTGAAATTTTCATTTTAATGGCCGTATTGATCATGTTTGTTGAATGGCGCGTGTTTATAACTGCACTTGCTTTTGTGGCCGTTCACCATTTGAGCTTTTATTTTTTACAGATCAACGAAGTTGGCTTATATGTTTTTGACCCAGACCGATTGTACTTTAGCACCGTACTTATCCATGCTGTGTATGCCATTGTTGAAGCAATTGTAGCGGGTTACATTGCTAAAACCCTTCACCGCGAACGCAGTTCTGGCTTATCGTTAAGTACAACGACTGAGCAGATAATGGCTGACGAAAACAGCATTAATATTAGTTTAAGAGCAGACGACTCCCACAGTGAAGCCGTGGCGGGCTTTAACCGCTTACTGGGTTTTGTGTCAAGTGTGATCGGTGATGTTCAAAGTCAAAGTAGTGTTTTAAAAAATCAATCTAAACAATTACTTGAAGTACACGACGAGTTACATGAGCAAGCACTTCATCGTGAGCAGTTATCGACGGATATCGCGCAGTCAGGTGAACGTGTCGCCGAAGGCTTTGCCCATGTTGAACAAGAAAGTAATGAACTACAAACACAGTTTGAGCAGCTCCATTTAAGTGCCACTGAGGCACTCAATGAAGTGGCGAATACCGACAGCAAAACGGCGGAGCTTGCTAATAACCTTCAAGAGGCTGACCAAAATATTAGCCAGCTGGTGAGTGCATGTTCGCATATCTCAGAATTACTCAATGAGATTTCGTCAATTGCTGAGCAAACAAACTTACTTGCACTAAACGCTGCAATTGAAGCCGCCCGTGCTGGAGAACAAGGTCGCGGCTTTGCAGTGGTGGCTGATGAAGTGAGAAACTTGGCAACACGTAGTAAAAACACCACAGATAAAATAACCAATACGCTTGAAAGCTTGATGCAAAACAGCGCATCATCAACTAAGTCGATGCAGGGTAGTGTTGCGCTTATAGAGCAGTTATCGGCCATTAGTTCGCAGATGAAACTGCAAATTACCGAGATGACAGAGCAGGTGAATGTTGCTGCAAGTAGCTCACAATCGGTTGCACATGTAGTGCAAAATCAAGCGGGTAATACGCGTGCTATTGCCGAGAATTCACAAGCCTTAATTGCTAACCAAGCCAACGATAATCTGATGATTGAAAAACTCACCGATCGCGTACAGTTAATTGATGTAAGTATCGATGTACTGGAGCAAGGTATTGCTAAATTCAAATAGCAAATGGCTGATAATGGCAACTCTACTTTGGGTTGCCTCTGTGGCATTAGCATTGGTGTTTGCTTATTCTCAACAAGCAAGCACCTTTGATCCAGATAAAAAGCTGGCCACAGCTAACTGGCTGACTACATTTCAACAAAGTATGGGACTTGGCATCACCCATACAGATACCTTGTACATTATTGATGAAAATACCTGTGTATGCTCAGAGCGCTCACAACCGCACATAGCAAGCCTTAGCAGCTATGCAGCAGAGCAAGGTATTAAAGTAATAAAACTTAAACCAACATCTGCGGTTGCTGCAATATTACCCGCTCAACCTGCCGCAGTACTTGTTTCTGAAAATCAACAGCTTGTGTATGCAGGGCCATTATCAAAAGGGCTCGCGTGTTCAAGTCAGAATGGCTTTGTTGAGTTAGTAATTGCAAACTTACGAGCGGGTTTTAATAGCCTGTTTATTAACTCAGATGCTGAGGGATGTTATTGTGAGATTAATTGAACTATTAATAAAGCAGCGTTAAAAATAAACATGAAATTAAAAGAATTTGAGCTGTGGGCCTTTAAACAAGAGCTAGCCGAATGTAGAAAATTTACCTTATTTTCTCGAAGTGTATACGCCCATTATGAACGGTATTTTTGTCAGATAGAGACCAACGGAATTTATCGAGTAATTATTAAGTTAAGTGAATCGGACAAACGTAATGGAACCACAGAGTTAAGTAGTTCTGTGCTTAAATTTTATCAAGCCTTTGATTTTATAGAGTTTAATCGATTAGGTGAGAATGAAAAGAAACTATGCCTATTAGATACGTTGCAGCAAGCATTAGTTAAATTAACAGTAATGTATGAATGGCCAATAGAGCCGTTTAATCAAGCATATGCAGCGGTTTTGAGAGATAGTTTTGTTAACCATTATACCTTTCGAAAAAAGCATAACCGTAACAGAAAACTTATTGCAGAATTAGAGTGCCATCACGAATCTACGAGCTTTGATTGTTTTGTAAAAATCAAAAATAAAATCGGGGAAGTGCTGTTTTCAAAACGTTTATTTAGTGCTGAGCCAGATGAGTTTCTGTTTAATGGCTTACTAGGCGATATTAGATGGATTGATAATGAAACACTCGCAGTTTTAAATAAAGATAAAAGTGAATCAGAGCGGATTAGAGTGTCAGATATCATTAACCAATAAAGTTAAGGGTATAACTTTTTATGGCGTAATGTTCTTTTGCTTGGTCATAAAAGAGGCCAAGTATGTTGGCCTCTGTATTTAATATTTATTGAATTTGGCCTCGTATCTCACCGCTTGGGTTTGCAGGGGTATGAATGTTTACATAATGACCGCCTGAAACTAAAACTGAAAAGATATCGGCGTCTATCATTAAGCCTGTGCTACTCATCCAGCGATTCATATCATCACTGTCTTGTACAAGTGGAGCTAACACTGGGCCATTTTCACCTGCTACACCGGTATGAATATGGGCAGCAGTTGCATCGCTTACACCTGATGTAAGCACTTGCAACTCAACACTGTAATCATTGGTATTCACTAGCGCATAACCATCGCCAGACGCATCCGTTGTGACCGCAGGTACTTCTTGTTCACCACTTAGCGGAAAGGTGACAAACACATAGTTGTCGGTAAGGATTTGACCGCGAAGTTCGCCACTTGGGTTAGCAGGAGTATGCACATTAACGTAATGACCACCTGATGCAAGTACTGCAAAAATATCTGCATTAATCATGGTGTTTTCAGGTGTTTGCCACAGGTTCATGTTATCGCTTGATTGCTCTAACGCGGCAAGTACGTCGCCATTGGTGCCTATACGACCTGTATGAATGTGAGCAGCAGTAGCATCACTCACAGCTTCGGTTAACGCTCTTAATTCTAGATGGTAATTATCCATGTTAACTAATGCATAACCACTACCTGATGCCATCGTATCAACCGCAGGAACTTCTTGCATACCGCTAAGTGGGAAAGTAACGAGCTGATAGTTGTCTGTTAGGATCTGACCTCTAATTTCGCCACCCGTGTTAGCAGGCGTATGCACGTTAACGTAATGACCTCCTGATGCAAGTACCTCAAATATCTCTGCGTTGATCATGGTATTTGCTGGTGTCATCCACATGCCTGCGTCAGTTGTTGATTGCTCAAGCGCTACTAGAACGTCGCCATTGGTGCCAATTCGGCCAGTATGAATGTGTGCACCTGTCGCATCATCAACACCCATTGTGTTTACTAATAACTCTAAGCCATAGTTATCCATGTTAATTAATGCATAACCTTCACCACTTGCATCAGATTCGACAGCAGGAACTTCTTGCTCACCGCTTAGTTTAAAGCTCGTAAAACCATAGTTACTGGTTAGGATTTGCCCACGAAGCTCGCCGCCAGCATTAGCAGGTGTATGAACATTGACATAGTGACCGCCAGAAGCCAGCACTGCAAAAATATCCGCGTTGATTTGTGTGTTGCTTGGTGTCATCCAGACATTACTGTCGTCCATTGATTGTTCAAGTGCCACTAATACATCGCCATTAGTACCGATACGACCTGTATGAATATGCGCAGCACTTGCATCGTCTAAGCCAGATGTTACAACAGTAAGCTCTACGCTGTAGTCTGTTGTATCAACAAGGGCATAACCATCACCATCAGCCATGGTGCTGACCATAGGCACTTCTTGATTACCACTTAAGTCAAAGGTCGCAACTGCATAGTTGTCTGTTAAGATTTGGCCGCGAATTTCGCCACCGGCAAATTCAGGCGTATGAACATTAACATAGTGACCGCCGTCTAAAAGTACTGCCAGAGTGTCGCTGTCTATCATGGTGCCTTCTGGTACAACCCAGTCAGTCATGACTTCGTCGTCTTGCTCTAAAGTTACGAATACGTCACCATTTGAGCCTAATTTACCCGTGTGGATATGAGCTGCTGTAGCGTCATCAACACCCATAGTCACCGCGCGAAGCCGTAATTCTGTCGTGGCGCTATCATAAGATGCATAGCCATAACCCATTGCGTCACTGTCGTTCATAGGCACTTGCTGATCGCCATTTAAAACAAACGTGATGATACTCGTTGTATCTGGCACAATTTGCGCACGAAGCTCGCCGTTTGCGTACTGTTCTGTATGAAGGTTTATATACCAATCGCCATCCATTAAATCAGCAATTAGACTTTCATCAAGGTCGGTAATTGCGACTTCATACATACCATCGGTAGTGGCTTCAAATGCAAAAGCAACATCACCATTAGCGCCCAAATCGCCGTCATGGATGTGTGCTGCGCTAAAACCTTCGACTGAGCTTGCATCAAGTGTTGCACGAAATTGCATTAAACTTTCGTCAAGCTCTACCGTTGCAGTCGCTGTTTGCATTGAGTCATTCATTGGCACTTCTTGTTTGCCACTTAAAGTTACAGAATAGGTTTTACTTGGAGTGAATTCTTGAACTGGGGGTGGGGTAACAACTTCGGTATTATCGTCATCATCATCGCTACACGCGGTGAGAAAAAGTAAGCTGCTAGCCAGTAGTATGTATTTCATCGTTGTTCCTTATATCTTTGTATGTTCGGACGTTACGACGTGTCCACTTCAATAAGGCGTACGGACGGTGTTTAAAAAAAGATCAAAAAAGGTTGTTTAAAAGTTAAAAAGTAGTTCTTTAGTGCTGGTTTATTTGAAATGAGGATTCAAAAGTTAAAGTTTAATAACGCTAACTTTAGAGGATTTTACATATTTAGCCGTATAATGGCTTTTGGGTTTCAAATGGGTACGGATCGTGCATCTAGTTTGATTTTAAAAAGTTTATAGCTAAACGCCAAAAAATTAACGATAGGAAAACTATGCAGCTAACTTCGTACACATCTTCATTCCTAAAAGAGCCATTATTAGATCAGCAAAATAAAAATGAGCTAAACCCTGCAAGTGAAAGAGCAACAACCCTTCAAGGCTCTAAACAACAAGAAGCGGGCGTTGATTCTGAACCGGAAGTTGAGGCTCAACCAAAGACATCACAAACACAACAAGAGCTAGTAGTAAAAATAAAGGAGTTACAAAATAAGATTAATAGTTTAAAAAGCAATAAAGACCTAGCTCCAGAACAACGAGAAAGTGAGTTACTAGAGCTTAATAAACAACTTGATGAAGAAATAAATGCAGTCCAGCTTGCCGTAAAAAGTAATGTTTCTACGATGATAAACTCATTGTTTGCTCCTACTTCTAGTAATCACTCTGGTATGCTGTTTAACAATAAAGCGTAAGTTTAAGGCAAAGCGCTTGTTCGCAGTTACTTTGCCAATTGCATATTTATAAGTCCGCTAAATTACATACTTTATAAGTGAGTAGATGAGAGTACATATAAAGGTAAATAGGAAGAACCATTTTATGTGAACTGTTATTGGTGACCCGCGTTTGGCTGTTCTGATCATAGTTACTGGGTAATCATACTCAACAAGTGTCTTGAAAAGCTCAGGATGTTCTAAGCTCCAGTCATTTAAAGGAATTGAATCACCATAGCGAGTTTTAAAAATAACAGAAAATAGATAGGCACGCCTAGGTTGTGGATCGTTAATATCGTAGCCGCTTTTGGTGCGTGTAAAATTCCATACGGCCTCAACATTAAGTAAATCTTCTCTTTTAAGTGTTCGTGCTTTTCTGTCATCGAATAAAAGTGCAGGCAGGTAAACCTCTTCTTTGTTTATTTTAATTTCGCACAAGGGAGATTCATGGATGAAATAACGCTTATTGGCAATAAACATCTGAATTAAAAAATAACTGAGATAAGTAATGACCACAGCGGCAATTGCACCTGCACCGGATTGTGTTTTCCAAACAAGGTGACATGCAATAATGAAAATAACGGCAGTAATTAATTTTGCCTTGAATTTCTGTGCTTTCGGTAAAGGCACTGCGCATCTTATGATAGGTATTTCAGGTTGCACTTTCGTTTTTATGAAAGTCTGAAAAAAGATTGAGTTAAAGTTATCACGGGTTAATTCAAAAGTAGGCGCTTCCATGTGTCCTCGGTTACAGATTTAGTATTAGACGTAAAATAGCAAACGCAGTGCTTTACTATCAACTAAAAACACCAGATTGTGTTTAAGTTTGGTTGGAGCATAACTTGCTTTTTATTGGTATAGTAAGTTACTGATAAATATGTAAATGTGAACTGGTGAAATGATAGATTATTTTCTTATTATTTTGATGGTACTTTCGGCTGTTTTATTTTTGTTTGTAATGGTTTTGTTTATCTTAGCTCCAAAATACGCAAAAAAAGAGCTTTTCATAAACTACTACGGCGGAACAGGTGCAATTTATCATGGTTTTAAGCTGTTCAAAGTTGAATCCTATCGGGAAGACAAAGTGTGGGCTTGTAAAGCCATTAAATACTCATCTATAGCAATTGCAGTAATGTTTTTCATTATGTTTTTTTTAATAAAATTGAATGGAATTCAACAGAGCTAGGAGTCGGTTCTTGTTTTTCTTTCGTGGATTATGGTTAAGCACTATGCCAAAAAACGTAACAGTTTTTTTCTGAGCTAATCGAAGAGACTCAAGTTAAATGGTGGAGATACTATGAAGTATTTAATTTTTATCCTTTTATTCCAAAGTGGCATTTGCATGGCGTTACAGCCTATATCTGAATATTGTGAAGACTCTTATCTGTTAGGCCGAATCGGAGGTGATATTTTTGCAGCAAACAAATGCCTAGTATATGGTTACACTGCTGAGGATATGACTTTCTTTAAGAATAGAAACACAAGTATTGAATTCGATGATATTAAACCTTCAGTAGAAAAGTTTATCAATATTGTCAATTCTGAAGTAGATTCATTTTTAGATAAACAAAAAGCTTTTGATGAATACACTGGAGTGATAGATAGTTTCTCAGTGCCTCTATTTTCGAGCTATGATGAATTCGAAGATGCTAAAGCTTCATTAGTATTTTCGATTAGCTATACAACAAGTTGCAGCATATCACTTTTGGATTACAGAGGTGGCGATAAATTTTTGGTTGGGTATAAACTTAATCGAATGACTGATGAAGGTAAGTATACCTATAACTATCTTATTATAGTTCTCTCAGTAGAAGCAAAAATAAATAAAGCGGATAGTGATGGTTTAATAGATGCTTTTTGTCATAATGATTTAAGCTTTAAAAATAAAGAATAATGGTAAGTAGCTTTTATCTATCCAAAGAGGTCGAACTACATTTTCCTTCTAAATCATAATAACCACTTCAGTTTAGTCTTTAATTTAGGTAAAAAAGAGAGACCTGAACCCATTTTGTGTTCGTTCGATATTGGCTCGGGGAAAAGAAACTAGCATGGTTCATACGGCAACTTCGGCCCATAGATTAGCCATAGGAGATTTAGTTAATGTATGAACTTTATTTTCAGTCTGATTTTTCAGGCACCAGGCTTGGGTTTTATTTTTCACTTATTTGTTCTGTTGTACTAATATTGTGCTGCCCGAAAATAAAATACTGGTACGAAAATAAACTACAGTTTGAAAAGAAAGTTAACTTCTGGTTTGGCTTCTTATTTGTATTTGGCTTTTTTGTAATGCAGTCACTGTCATTTTATGGTCTAGCATTAAAATCTAATGACATAGATTCTGGAGATTATTCTACAGTTGAAGGAACTATTGAAGATATTCAACTTGTTGAAAGAAATAGTAGAGAAGAGGCTTTTACTGTTGATGGAGTACGCTTTAAGTACAATGATTACGGAACAGAAAACTCCTTTTTTGCGAATAGAAAGCATGATTCAGATACAATCCAAGAGGGGCGAGTTGTTAAAATTGCTTACCTTAGAGAAGAAAATGAAAACCTGATTTTTGAGTTGAGCGTAAGAAAGTAAATGTTAGCAAGGATGTGATCTTTTTAACTCAAGCAAACAACTGCTGGAGGCGTTCTATCAGATCTACAAGGGGGGCAAATTTGAACATAGTTTTATCACTGCTGCTATTAGAAAGGTGTTGGGAAAATTCAAACCAATGCAACGTATGGGCGTGTAATAATCCAAGCAATTGCTGGGGGACTGTGGATGTGACCACAACAAACCAAGCTCAATATAGTGAAGATTTGTATTAGTATGAGTTTGAGGTTTTTTAAAGATGGAACCTTAATCAACGATAATAAAACCAATAGGGTCAGGTATTCCTTTTTCGCTAGTCCAATATTGTATATAAGCAATAGTTTAATAGAAGTTCTCAACGTGTAGGGCATTTTATGATGGACAAGTACAAGTTACAGATTGGCTTTAAATCGATAAAATGTTACCCCTATTTGGCAAATTTAAAGCAACATCAAGGCGTAAGTTTGCGCTATTTGTCGAGCAAGGAAAATAATTGGGTGACTATTTCAATTACACTATTCGCGTGTTAGTAAGATTGTTGCAAAAGGAAAGACCTGATCCCTAGATGCTTGCTGACACTGCTACAATCTCAATGACTCCAGTTGGTAAATAATGGACAAAATATTAGAAAAATTTTTACGTAAGCGTAAGCTGGCGATAAAAAATCCTGAAAAGTATAGAAAGGTTTATATAAATAATACAAGAGAGCTTAATTTTTATATTGAGCAAGGAGAAACGAAAAGAGGTATACCTAGCAATGATAAATTGCCTTTCTTTAACTGGGAGGTATTAAATACAGAGTTGTCAATTCCATGTGATTATTATGAGATGGATGCACAAGCTAGTTTTGTAGATGATAACTTACTTGATTTAGGTAAGTTAAGCATATGCTTAACTTATGGATATCACCTGCTTATGATAGAAAACTATAACCTAAAACGCTTCACGCATCGCTTTAGTCGTGAACCTTTAAGGTTGGTATCACCAACATCTGTATTTCAGCTAAGTATTGCAGTGATATTGCATAATAATGAATATGCTCGCCAAATTTATACGTTATATCAAGCAGGTTACATGAAGCACTGGGTGAATAGATCAAAAAGTCACATTGGTGATTTTATTATCTTGCTGTTTGATAAGGTAAAAGGTGACAATACTTTAAAACCGATCGTAGATGATTTTGCTTACCAATATATTATAGATAACTGGGATAGTACAGACTTAACAAAAGTTACCTCTTATCTAAATCAGTTATGTGACGATCAAGTCGCTCAGGTTGCATCACCACCGAGTAAGATGTTTTTTGAGTTCGATAATATGAACTGGCAATTTACACCTTATGCTGCACTTATGCTGCTAACGCTAAGAGCACAACATGGATTTGAAAACCCTGATTTTGAGCACCCTGGTTTTGGCAATGTTACTTCTTTACTATTAACGCAGCCTGTAGCCCCTGAAAAAGATGAGGTGCTTGAACAGCTTGTAGTCAAATTACATGAGCAAGGCTTTGATGAAAAAGCGTTACTAGCGTAGCATCTAAAAAGTGTCACTAAATGGTCAGGTCTTTATTTTTGCCTTTTAGCTAGTCCAAAGTTGTATATCAGCAATGGTTTAATAGAAGTCATCAACGTGCTGGGCATTTTACGATGGACAAGCACAAGCTCCAGAGTGGCTTGAAATCGACAAAGTGTTACTTCAATTTGACAAATCTAAAGTGATAGCAAGGCTAAAGTGCGCGGTATTTGTTGAGCAAAGAAAAGAGTTGGGTGATTATTTCAAGCTGCACAATTCAAGCATGAAGTATGGTAGTGGCAAAAAGCAAGACCTGACCCCTAGATGCTTGCTGACACAGCTACAACCTCAATGACCCCAGTTGGTAAATAATGGACAAAATATTAGAAAAATTTTTACGTAAGCGTAAGCAAGCAATTAAAAACCCAGAAAAGTATAGAAATGTCTACGATAGAAATATAACGAGAATTACTTTTTACTTAGAACATGGCAAAACAAAAGGTGAAGAATTTTTTAATGAGAGTTTACCTTTTGCTCCTTGGGAAAAGCTTAATGTTGAATTGTCAATTCCAGGTTATTTTTATGAAATGCAGGCACAAGCTAGTTTAGTGAAGGGTAGCGTACTCAATATCGAGCAGTTGGGATATTATTTGAGCTATGGGTATTATCAGCTAACTATTGCTCATATAAGACAAAAGCGCTGTGTTATTCGCTTCGGGGAAGATAATGAAAGAGTGATATCACCTGGAAGTGTATTTCAATTAGCTACAGCTGTTTTATCACATCAGTATGATTATGCGCAGCAATTTTATAAATTATTTCAAAATGGTTACATGAAAAATTGGATAAACCGTTCGAAAAGTCATATAGGTGACTTTATTATCCTGTTGTTTGATAAGGTAGAAGGTGGCAATACCCTAAAACCGATCGTAGATGATTTTGCTTACCAATCTATTATAGATAACTGGGATAGTACAGACTTAACAAAAGTTACCGCTTATCTAAATCAGTTATGTGACGATCAAGTCGCTCAGGTTGCATCACCACCGAGTAAGATGTTTTTTGAGTTCGATAATATGAACTGGCAATTTACGCCTTATGCTGCACTTATGCTGTTAACGTTAAGAGCACAACATGGCCTTAAGAACCCTGATTTTGAGCACCCTGGTTTTGGCAATGTTACTTCTTTACTATTAACGCAGCCTGTAGCCCCTGAAAAAGATGACCTGCTTGAAAAGCTTGTAGTCAAATTACATGAGCAAGACTTTGATGAAAAAGCGTTACTAGCGTAGCATCTAAAAAGTGTCACTAAAATGGTCAGGTCTTTCTTTTTGCCTTTTAGCTAGTCCAATGTTGTTTATAAGCAATGGTTTAATAGAAGTTCTCAACGTGTAGGACATTTTATGATGGAACAAGCACAAGCTCCAAAATGGATTTAAATCGATAAAATATTACTCCTATTTGGGAAATCTAAAGCAAAACCAAGGCGTAAGTTAGCGGTAATTGTCGAGCAAAGAAAAGAGTTGGGTGATTATTTCAAGCTGCACAATTCAAGCATGGAGTATGGTAGTGGCAAAAGGCAATACCTGACCCATGTGTGGAAACATTATATCTCAAAGGGCTATATGAGCGTTCAACATTGCCTTCAGGAAATGTTGAACACAAATACTATGTTGGGAATACTGTAGTAATTGACAGTACGGATGCTAAGCAAAGTAAAACTTTATATACGCATAAGGAGCATCTAGGCTCTACCGTGACGGTAACAGACGCGAATGGCAGTGTTATTCAGCACATAAACTATGATGCGTGGGGGAAACAAAATCGGTTCTATACTAGTAGATCATTAGTTTCTTTGTTGAATCAACAAAGCCCCGTGGAAAGTAAAGGTTATACAGGTCACAAAGAAATATCGGATTTAGGTATTATCCATATGAACGGTCGGATCTACGATCCAACCTTGGGGAGATTCCTTCAAGCTGACCCACATATTCAGGCTCCGATGAATAGCCAGAACTACAACCGTTATTCGTATGTTCTAAATAACCCGATGAGCTATACAGATCCGAGTGGGTATTTCTTTAAATCTCTCAAAAAGTTTGTGAAAAAGTATTGGAAAACGATTGTTCAAATAGGCATTACAGTGATGACTGCTGGAGCTGGGTTAGCTTGGGCAATTGCAGGTGGTGCATTATCTGGTTATGTTGCAACTGGCTCTCTAAAGGGGGCATTAGTTGGTGCATTTAGCGGGGCGCTTTTCTACGGTGCTGGTGAGTTAATTGCCAATAACGGGATACAAAATATACTTGGAAAAGGGCTTATTCGAGGGATGGCTGGGGGAATAAGCAGCGTCCTTTCTGGCGGTAAGTTTGGACATGGTTTTGCTGCCGCAGGCGTATCAAGTATGGCAGGAGGCAAGATTTATGCAGCCTTCAAGGATACGGGTGCAAGAGTTGTTGCTGCTGTTGTCGGTGGTACAGTTATTCAGGTTACAGGAGGTAAGTTTGCTAACGGTGCTTTAACTGCTGCATTCATGAAAGCGTATAATGACGCCAACCACCCTAAGTTTGAATCACCTGATGCTCCACTGGCTAAGTGGTTCAGAAGTATTGCTGATGGAGCGGCTCAACTTAGAAGTTCAATAGAAGGGGTAATGAGCGATATTGGTAACGGTATATCTAATACAATGAGTTCTTTAGCTGAAGACCCTGCTAGAACTGCTGTCAATACTGTCGTAATAGCAGGTGCGGGAACTTGTGCATTTACTGCTGGGGCCGGATGTGCCTTAGCCGCCACTGCTGCAACAGTAGGAGCTAGTGATATGCTGGAGCAAACAACTGGGTATGATCCAGTACAGCGAGGTACCGAAAAAGCTTTCATGGGGGCTGGCATGGATGCAGAAACTGCGAGGCAAGCTGCGGCTATTGGCGTAAATGTTCCCGGAGCTTTAACTGGAGCTGGTGCTACAACAAATATGTTCAGAGCATTAAGTGTTAACCAAACTATTAGCGCCTCTAGCGCTGCAAACGCATACTTATCAGCTTATAGCGTTAATGCTGCACAACGGGGGGTTCAGGAAATTGATTCGATTAATTACTATAGCTTTATTTGTTTGTTTTATTATCTCTTGTGGAGAAGGTAGGAAGTACTATCTTGCTACAGGGAAAGTGACCGACATATCTTGTGAAGATATTTGGAGGTCAAGTAACGTATTAAATATACGAGTAGTAAGTAAGGAGTTTGAATCTCCAATAAACTTTACTTCAAAATTGTGGAATGTTGATTGCTCTCAAGTTTCGAAGTTAATAAGCAAAGAGCAAGAAATTGAGTTTCAATATGAAAAGGCTGGAAGAAAGGGACCAGTATTGGTTTATTTAAAAGTTGAAGGTGTTGTAGTTGTGGATAATAAATAACAGATCAGCAAGGAAACAGTGTAATTAACTTCTAGTTAAGTTGCCCCTTCAACTTGGGAGCAACCTAAGCCAAGCAAACGAAAGCCAGCGGAAGCTGATTTTCTTTTATCTGCTAATTTAACCAATAGGCTCAGGTCTTTCTTTTTGCCTTTAAGATTATTGAAGCCTAATTTTTAGTTATTAACTAACCAAGATTGATACGTGAAAGGATGGCTAGGCCACTACGATTAGAGTTTGCAGGTGCTTTGTATCATGTTACGTCGTGAGGGAATGAGCGCACACTCAGCT
Source organism: Pseudoalteromonas sp. Cn5-37 (assembly GCF_021532495.1). Classification (NCBI taxonomy): domain Bacteria; kingdom Pseudomonadati; phylum Pseudomonadota; class Gammaproteobacteria; order Alteromonadales; family Pseudoalteromonadaceae; genus Pseudoalteromonas; species Pseudoalteromonas sp. Cn5-37. Next base: position 72,275 of record NZ_JAKGBA010000004.1, read on the forward strand.
AGCTGAGTGTCTAGACAAGTCCCCCCTTTCAGCATTAAGCAACTTGTGTATTTTCTAGCTCATTTTAAAAAGGTAATGCATTTTCATTGCCTGTTCGTTCGTACTAAAATCAAAGCTGATGAAGCAAATAAAAGACAGAGGTTGTTATGGCACAAGTTGTTTTAGAAACTGAATCAACATTGACAGACCGTTTTCAAACTACGGTGCCTAGCCCTGTTCGTAAGGCGTTGCACTTAGGTAAAAAAGATAAAATTAAATACACGATTCAATCTGATGGCAGCGTTGTTATTTCGCGTGCAGCAGTGCAAGAAAGCGATCCTGTACTTGGCGAGTTTTTATCATTCATAGCGCGTGATATGCAGGCTCATCCTGAAAGAATAGAACCGTTATCAGCAATTATGCGAGAAAACGTTGATGTGTTGATTGAAGGTGTAGAAATCGATTTAGATGCTCCGTTATTGGATGAGGACGAGTAAGTTTGCAAAAAACGATACCAATGGTCGTAAATGGTTAGACACTTTACACTCATCCATTGTTTAAAGAGCAATACATAAGCCTTAAAACACAAGTTGAGGCTCTTCGGAATAAAGATCCAAAGGGCTACCTTAAAAAAAATGCCACGAAACGATTAGCCGCTATTCAACGGTTAATCTTTGAACTCATACCGCATGATCCTACCAGCCCTGAGTTTCGCCAAGGAAGCACATTAGGTGATGATAACAAGCACTGGTTTCGAGCAAAGTTCTTCCAACAATACCGTTTGTTTTTTCGATATCATTTAGGGTCAAAAATCATCGTTTATGCATGGGTCAATGATGAAAATAATAAACGTGCATACGGTAGTAAAACCGATGCCTACAAAGTATTCGAAAAGATGTTAAATTCTGGTCATCCACCTGAGGGATGGGATGAACTTTTAAAAGCAGCTAAGGACGAGTTGCTCTTCCCATAATCAAGGCGCGTGTTTTTCCAGTTGTTGAAATGTTGGGTTCTTTGTTTTTTCATCGCCTAATGCTCTGTATCTGAGCCATCCTCTCTTTTTCTTTCAACTGCAACACTAACCACCCCTCAAAAAAGTTAGAAATTTTTTCTTTACTCGCCTTTAACTAACTGCCCAAATCATAAGGGAAAATTTTTAGTTGTGTGCCATTTATGAAATTTCAGTATAAAAGTTATGCAAATATTGCCTATAACACTATTGCGAACTATTACCGTTTAGATTAATATGCTGACCATCAAGAGAAATGAGAGTGGTTTGCATTCATGTATATCTGTTTATGTCATGGTGTGACTGATAAAAAAATCGAACAAACAATTGATGATGGCGCTATGACGATGCGCGATTTATCAAAAGAGCTGCAAGTGGGTAGCCAGTGCGGTAAGTGTTGCGGTTGTTGTAAAAAAATTCTTAATCGCAAACTGATCGAAATTGCAGATATCACTGAGCAAGTAGCGTAATTACTTGCTCTTAAGCATGCGTGCTTAACAATTTTTCCTTCGTTTAATTGTTCTAATTAATCCCCATACTTACGAGTTTTTATTTGCTTTTAACCCCTTCATTTATTAGGGTTATAACAAAGCAGATACGTGTATCACACGGTCATTGGTAGGAAGCCATGATAATAGACTCTTCAAAATCACTTTTTTGTGCAGTACTCATTTTAATCACCGCGGGCTGCGCGCAATTACCTTCACGAGAGTCCATTCAACCAAGCTATGCCATTGCAGCAGATACACCCAGTACCATAGGAGATGCAGTGGGTAATAATCATCCTGGGTTATCAGGGTTTTATCCTTTAGCAGATGGGGTCGATGCCTTTGTAGCTAGGTTGGCGCTCATTGATTCTGCAGAGCACACCATTGATGTGCAGTACTATTTATATCACAGGCAACAAACCACCATTTTATTTACGGCCTTTTTATTAAAAGCCGCAGATAGAGGGGTAAGAATTCGCCTGTTGCTTGATGACTTGTCGCAAGCCGACAGTGAGCTTGATTTAGCCGCTCTGGCTGTTCACCCTAATATTGAAGTTCGATTATTTAATCCATTCCCTAACCGTCGTTTTAGGGCGCTCGGCTTTATTACCAACTTTGGACAGCTTTCTAGGCGCATGCATAATAAGAGCTTTATAGTCGATAATCGTATTTTTATTACTGGTGGGCGAAACATTGGTAATGCGTACTTTTCGGCTGAAGATCATTCTGAGTTTATTGATTTAGATGTAATGAGTGTTGGTGAAATTGTTCCAAATGCATCAAAAGCATTTGATTTATATTGGAATCATCAATTGTCTTACCCAGTTGAAGATTTACACGGTAAACGTGATGAACAATCACTTATAGATATCACTAAAACATTGTCGAGCTATGTTGAACAAAACCGACAGAGCAATTATGTTCAGCAGCTGCATGAAAGCGAGTTTGTTAAACGCTTGCTTGATGACGAAATTACATTTGACTGGCAAACCTCAGAGCTGTTTTTTGATCATCCTGACAAGGTTTTAAATGAAGTGCGTGAAAAGTCGTCAAATATGTCGCCACGTTTACTTCAAAGGCTTGGGCAACCAGAGCAAAGAGTTATTATTATTTCGCCTTACTTTATTCCCAAAGAGCAAGGCGTTAAGTTGCTAACAAACTGGGTGCGGCAGGGCGTTAACGTTACTGTGCTAACAAATTCACTAGCCGCCACGGATGTCTCAGCTGTGCATGCAGGATATAAAAAGTACCGCAAAGATTTAATTTCTGGAGGGGTAAAACTTTGGGAATTAAAGCCAAGTGACTTGATGGCCATTAAGCGCAAAGCAGGGCGTAAGGTTACTGGGTCATCACAAGCAAGCCTACACGCAAAAACCATGACCTTTGATGATGAAAAGATCTTTGTCGGTACCATGAACCTTGACCCTCGCTCACTTGATTTAAATACTGAAATGGGTGTATTGATCAACAGTTCTAAATTAAGCCGATCACTATCAAAGTGGGTTGATACTGATATGGCTGAGTATGCTTGGAAAGTTGATTTAAAGGATGATGATTTAGTTTGGCTCGACACAGTGAGTAATGAGCAATTTGATGAAGAGCCACAAACGTCTTCTTGGCGACGTTTTCAAGTGTGGTTTATTTCGTTATTCCCTATCGAGGATGAGCTATAAAGCATTCCTTCAGCATTTACACCTAAGCCCAACTTTTTAGTTGGGCTTTTTATTGTCAGCCTTTAGTTGTTAACCATTTTGGGATAAAAAATAGCGTTTGAGCTTACACGTGTAAACCCATTGTATTCAAGTGCTTAGCATGCAAAGATAAAATAAATATAAAAAAATGTTAAAAAAAACTGGTTGGACCAATTGATCTATTGCTTATTTTATGACGTAATGTAGGTATTACTATCTGGTCGGATGAGTTTATTATGAGCTTACGTACAAAATTAAAAAAAGTATTACCTAGTATTTCAATTACAGAACAAGAAGCGTTAGATGCGGGTGATGTTTGGTTAGAAGGTTCAATCTACCAAGGTAAACCTGATTTCGATGCACTTCGTGACGTGCCAGCAGCTAAGCTGAGCGCTGAAGAGCAAGCATTCTTAGATGGCCCAGTGAAAGAATTATTATCAATGATTGATGATTCTGAAATTCAAAACGGTGTTCATCTTCCTGACTACATTCTTGATTTCTTGAAAAAAGAGCGTTTTTTCTCGCTTATCATTCCTAAATCATTCGGCGGTTTAGAATTCAGCCCTTATGCAAACTCAACAATCGTTGCGACTATCGCGACTAAGAGTTCTGCGGTTGCGGTAACCGTGATGGTTCCTAATTCATTAGGCCCAGGTGAGCTATTACTTCACTTTGGTACTAAAGAGCAACAAGATCACTACTTACCGCGTCTTGCAAATGGTCGTGATATTCCATGTTTCGCACTAACTAGCCCAGAAGCGGGTTCAGATGCGGGTGGTATTCCAGATATCGGTGTTGTTAAACGTGGTCAGTTTAATGGCGAAGAAGTGTTAGGTTTAGAAATTACCTGGGACAAACGCTACATCACACTTGCGCCAATTGCGACAGTATTAGGTTTAGCATTTAAAGTAGTTGACCCTGATGGTTTACTAGGTGGTAAAGAAAACCTAGGTATTACCTGTGCGCTTATTCCTAAAGATCACCCAGGTGTTGAACTTGGTAATCGTCATGATCCTATGGGTATCCGTTTTTACAACGGTACGACTCGCGGTGAAAAAGTATTTGTACCAATGGACTTCATCATTGGTGGTCAAAAGAACATCGGTCGTGGCTGGCAGATGCTGGTTAGCTGTTTAGGTGCAGGCCGTGGTATCTCGTTACCAGCACTAGGTGTTAGCTCATCACAAGTGGCATTCAAAGGTGCTTCTGAGTACGCAGCAGTACGTGAGCAGTTTGGTCTGGCGATTGGTCAATTCGAAGGTATCCAAGAAAAGCTTGCTGATATTGCAGGTAAAACTTATCTTCAAGAAGCAATGCGTGTATTAACAACAGAAGGTTTAGGCATGGGCTTAAAACCATCTGTCGTCACTGCGATTGCGAAATACCACATGACAGAAATTGGTCGTAACGTGCTTGATTCAGCAATGGATATTCAAGCAGGTAAAGCAATTCAAAATGGCCCGCAAAATACATTAGCAAGTGGATATGTTGCACAACCAATCGCAATCACGGTTGAAGGTGCAAACATTCTTACTCGTAACCTAATGATTTTTGGCCAAGGTGTAATGCGTTGTCACCCTTACCTTCAATCTATGGTTGAGTCTATCCATAGCGAAGACAAAAATGCAGATAAAGAATTCAACAGCATCTTACGTAAAACAGTAGGTTACAGCGTAGCTAACAGCTTACGTGCTTTCCGTTTAGGTGTATTACCGTTTACTGCCGGTGCTAAATCGTCACTACCCGAAGTACGTGAATACGAAAAAGCAGCGCATAAATTATCTGCAAAACTAGCAGTTTACGCTGACTTCTCGTTATTGGTACTGGGCGGCAAACTTAAGCAAGCAGAAATGTTATCTGCACGTTTAGGCGACGTAATGAGCTTCTTGTATGCGGCGATGGCATCAATTAAATATTACGAGCAAAAAGTAGCAAGCAGTGAACGTGAGCAAGCTGCGCCTTACTTCCACTATGCGACTCGCTTTGCACTACAAAGCGCTGAAGAAGCATTGCATAAGTTCTTAGATAACTTCCCTGCAAGTGGTACTCGTAAGTTTATGCGTTTCATTACGATGAACTACTCAATGAAAATGCCTAAAATCAGCGATGATTTAATCCGTGAACTTGCGACTCAAGCGCAAATGGATACGGCATTTAAAGCGCAAATCACTCACTTGGTTAATCCAATTGAAGGTGATGGTCATTACATCAATGAGCAAGCGTACAAAGCGAAAATGGCGTGCCTTGATTTACTTGCAAAAGTTAAAAAAGCACTGCGTGCTAAAACTATTAAGCCGGGTGTTCGTTTTGCAGAAACGCTTGATAATGCACTTGTTGCAAGTGTTATCAACGAAGAAGAGTATGCAAAACTGATTGATTACAACAAGAAACGTGAAAAAGCGATTCGTGTTGATGAGTTCGACTTTGACATGAACTTACTGGATGACAATGCAAAGCCAGTAAACCCACTTAAAAGTGTGGTAAACGAGTAATTCAACAATGCAAGTCCTGAGCAGTATTAGGACTTTATCTTCGAAAACCCGTGCTTAGCACGGGTTTTTTATTGCTTATAGGTCGTTGTACCAATAGCCAATATCACCTACCATTGCCATCGGTTTATATAAATTACAGAGCGTTATGGATCTTAGGCAATTTGTTACTTCTCACTTTTCAAACATTACAGAGCTACAGCAAGCGGCATCAGTATGGAGTGGTTGCGGTGAGATTATTCGTTGCCAAATGAATGGTGCTGCTAGGGTAATTAAAGCGATTGAAGTGCCAAGTCAGATCAATCATAGTCGTATAAAACAAAGTGACTTTGCGCTTGCCAGAAAGCGGCAATCTTACTTAGTCGAATTTAATTGGTATCGGCATTACGCTAAGCAATTGCCCCATGAAGCTGCGGCTATTCATTGTATTGAGGCAATCCAAGAGGGCAGTAAGCAAGCGCTGTTATTTAGTGATTTCAGTGCACTTGGCTACCAGCAAGCAAGTGCTACACACCTCGACATTGAAGCAATTATAAACTGGCTTGCACACTTTCATGCTTTTCATTTAGCAAGCTCTGCCGATGGCCTTTGGCCGCGAGGTAGTTATTGGCATTTAGCAACACGGCCTGATGAGCTAAAGCGTATGAGCGATTTAAGCTTAAAAGCGCAGGCACACGCTATTGATACTGCGTTGAATGAGTCACCTTACCAAACATTAATTCATGGTGATGCTAAGCTTGCCAATTTTGCTATTGCGCCACAAAACCAGCATGTTCTTGGCTATGATTTTCAATATGTAGGCAGGGGTGTTGGGGTGATTGATGTCATGTATTTTTTAGGCAGTTGCTTAAATGATACGGCATTAAAATCAGTTGCAGATGACTATTTAAATCGCTATTTTGACACCCTCACACAGGCACTAAAACGTTATCAACCAAATGTAAACCCACCGCATGTTGTTAGCAGTTGGCGAGCGCTTTGGTGTTACGCATGGTGCGATTTTTATCGCTTTTTAGCAGGTTGGAGCCCTGATCATGCAAAAATAAACGGCTACATGCAGCAGCAATTTGTAACGTACTTAAAAATAAAGGATTAGCAATGAATAAGCCAATGCGATTTGCCATTATCGGCTGTGGTGCTGTAACCGAAGTAAAAAGCGGCCCTGCTTATCAACAAGCAGAAGGTATTGCGCTTATTGGGGTGACACGTCGCGACTTAGAAAAAGCCCATGATTATGCTAAACGCCATAATGTTGCAAAGGTGTTCGCATCGCCAAGCGAACTCATTAACGATAACAGTGTTGATGCTGTGTATATTGCCACGCCGCCAGATAGCCATAAAGCGTATGCTCTTGAGGTTGCTGCGGCAGGTAAACCGTGTTGTATTGAAAAGCCACTGGCGCCAAGTTATCAAGATAGCCTTGACATTGTTACAGCATTTAAAGAGGCTAAACAGCCGCTATTTGTGTCTTATTATCGCCGTTCATTACCACGCTTTAATCACGTTAAACAATTACTTGAGCAAGGTGCCATTGGTAAGCCTCGTCATGTAAGTTGGCATTTAAGTAAAGCTCCTAACGCTCTTGATTTGTCGGGTGAATACAACTGGCGCACAGATCAAAACGTGGCACGAGGAGGTTACTTCGACGATTTAGCCAGCCATGGTCTTGATTTACTTGCTTACCTTTTAGGTGATTTTAATAAGGTGCATGGTTTATGTGCTAATCAACAAGGCTTATATTCTGCGTTCGATGCTATTACCGCGCACTGGCAGCATCAATCTGGTGTTACCGGCACTGGGAGCTGGAACTTTGCTTCATCTAATCGTTTTGATGATGTGATGATTTATGGCAGTGAAGGCGAGCTTAGCTTTAGTGTTTTTGACGAAAAGCCGATTGTGCTTAACAATGCACAGGGCAAACAACAGTTCGTAATTGATAACCCCGCGCATATTCAACAATATCATGTTGAAAACATGGCGAACTATTTTCATGCTCAGCAACCACACCCATCAAGCGGTGAAAGCGCACTTCATACAAGTTGGGTTATGGAGAAAATACTATCGGGTTGAAGAAGTTATACAGGTATGTTTGCTTTTTATTGAATAAAATTAAGTCATTTAAAAGAATTAATGCAAATGTTGTGCATTTTTTGCAGTAGAGCTCATTAATTTACGCTAAAATAGGCGTAATTTATTTCATTTAGGTTCTACTTATGTCTATCCATGTAATTACTCATCCGTTAGTTCAACACAAACTTGGCCTTATGCGCGCAGAAGGTATTAGTACTAAAAGTTTCCGTGAGCTAGCGTCTGAAGTAGGTACCTTGCTTACTTACGAAGCAACAAAAAACCTACCATTAGAAAGCGTACAAATCACTGGATGGGATGGTTCAACATTAGATGTAGAGCATATCAAAGGTAAAAAAATTACTGTTGTGCCTATTCTTCGTGCCGGCCTTGGTATGATGGATGGTGTAATGCAGTTATTACCTGCGGCAAAAGTAAGTGTTGTTGGTCTTCAGCGTAACGAAGAAACACTTGAGCCAGTTCCTTACTTTGAAAAACTAGTGGGTAAAATTGATGAGCGCTTAAGCCTCGTTATTGACCCAATGCTGGCAACCGGTGGTTCAATGATTGCAACTATTGATATGCTTAAAAAAGCAGGCTGTAAAGATATTAAAGTGATTGTATTAGTAGCAGCGCCAGAGGGCGTAGAAAAAACCCTTGCAGCGCACCCTGATGTTGAAATTTTCACAGCATCTTTAGATAGTCACTTAAACGAAAAAGGATATATCATTCCAGGCTTAGGAGATGCCGGTGACAAGATTTTTGGCACAGTGTAAGGCGCTCACGTGGAAAATCATCAAACATTTTCGTTAAAAACCATTCTAACTGGCGCGCAAATGCTGTTTGTCGCATTTGGCGCCTTGGTACTTGTGCCGCTACTGACAGGCCTTGATCCTAATGTGGCTTTATTTACCGCAGGTTTAGGAACCTTGTTGTTTCATGTGGTTACCAAAGGCCAAGTTCCTATCTTTTTAGCATCGTCTTTTGCTTTCATCGCACCTATTATCGCCTCGGTACAAATGTGGGGCATTCCCGCAACTATGGGCGGTTTGATGGTGGCAGGCTTTTGTTATGTTGCGCTTAGCTTGATTGTAAAATTTAAAGGCGTGAATGCACTGCATAAGGTGTTACCGCCTGTGGTTGTTGGCCCTGTGATCATGGTGATTGGTTTAGCATTAGCCCCCGTCGCTGTGAATATGGCAATGGGTAAAACAGGGGATGGCAGTGCACAATTAGTTCCTTATGATCAAGCAATTTGGGTGTCTGGTTTATCATTACTGGTTACGCTGATTTTTGCGGTATGGGGCAAAGGTGTATTTAAACTTATTCCTATTCTTGCTGGTGTGGTAGCAGGTTACCTTGCTTCGTTATTTATAGGTATTGTTGAATTTAATGCGGTCACTGAAGCAAACTGGCTAGCAGTGCCTGCATTTACTTACCCTGAGTTTAAGTGGCAAGCTATTTTGTTTATGGTGCCTGTAGCCATTGCGCCAGCAATTGAACATATTGGCGACATGATGGCTATTAGCCAAGTAACAGGTAAAGACTATTTAAAGAAACCGGGTTTACACCGCACTTTACTAGGTGATGGCTTAGCAACCTCTGCAGCATCGGTTTTTGGTGGTCCACCTAATACAACGTATTCTGAAGTAACGGGAGCGGTAATGCTTACACGTAACTTCAACCCTCGAGTGATGCTTTGGACCGCAATCATCGCTATTGTGCTGGCGTTTGTGGCAAAAATGGGCGCGGGTTTACAAACGATTCCGGTACCTGTGATGGGCGGCATCATGATTTTACTATTTGGCTCTATCGCCGTTGTTGGTTTAAATACCTTAGTAAAATCAGGTGAAGACCTTACCGCGCCTCGCAACTTGACTATCATCGCACTGATTTTAGTGTTTGGTATTGGTGGTATGCATATCGGTGGTGATGAGTTTAGTTTGCAAGGTGTGAGCTTATGCGCAATTTTGGGGATTATCTTAAATGCTGTTCTCCCCAAAGCAGTGCAACAAGCTGATTAGAACTTAAAAACTGCTTTAATATTGCACCAAAAAAGCGCATTAAATATGCGCTTTTTTTGTAACTAACTAAAATTTAAGGAATTATAAAACTGGTCTACTAACTGCATTTATCTCTATGTAATACTGGTAGGAGCGATTATGCAAGAGGCAAATGTTGTGGATATTACCCCGTTTTTAGCGAAGCATCAGTTACCACTCAAGTATCAATACTTAAGTGAGCAGTTTTTTATACCCCTCGCGCACGATATCTTAAGCGCAAAAATGACCGGCCAACCTATGCTGGTGGCGATTAACGGCTGCCAAGGCTCAGGTAAAACGACCCTCGCTGACTTCTTAGTGACCTGGGTTAATAGCAATACCGAATTTAATAGCGTGTCATTATCAATCGATGACTTTTATTTAAGTCGTACTGCACGCAATGAGCTTGCTAAAGATGTTCATCCTTTGTTTGCGAGTCGTGGTGTACCGGGTACGCATAATACGCAATTAATGGAACAAACCTTATCAGCTTTGTTGGCAGGTAAAGTGGATGTGCCATTACCTCAATTTGATAAACTAACTGATGATCCGGTACCAAAAGAGCAGTGGCCTAGTAACCAAAAGCCGATTGATATCGTGTTTTTTGAAGGCTGGTGTGTAGCCAGTACGCCCCAACAGCCTTATCAACTGCAAACTCCGGTAAATGAATTAGAGCAACTAGAAGATGCCGACGGCATTTGGCGACGCTGCGTAAATAGTTGCTTAGCGAATGAATATCAACATGTATTCGCAATGGCCGATTACACCATTATGTTAAAAGCGCCTTCATTCGAAGATGTGTATGCGTGGCGCTTAGAACAAGAGCATAAGTTAATTGCCAAAAAAGGCCAAGGGCAGGGCACATATGACGAAGTGAGTTTAAAGCGTTTTATCTCTCATTTTGAACGTATTACGCGGGAAAACTTAGCCACGCTTGCGTACAGCGTGGATGCGTTACTATTACTTGATACTGAGCGTGATATCACCAAGATGGAACTTCTCGCAGACCAGATTGCTCAACCAATTATTTTTACTGATTTAGACGGCACATTGCTCGATCACGACAGTTACGAATGTGAAGTGATCAAACCATTTTTGGCAAAGTTGAATGATACCGGTGTCAATGTGGTTTTTAATACCAGCAAAACCTTTGCTGAAGTTACTGATATTCAAAAAGGTTTGGATCATCACCAACCCTTTATTGTGGAAAATGGTGCGGCTGTTTATATCCCTAAAGACTATTTTAAAGTAAAGCCGATTGGCTGTGATGAATATAAAGGTTATTGGCGCTTTGCCATGACGCAAAGTACCGATAAATTGCATGACGACCTTAAACAATATGCCAGTCAATTTAGCCATTGTGTACGTTTGTTTAGCCAATTTAGTGCGCAAGAAATAGCCAAATTAACAGGGCTCCCCGTCGATAAAAGTGAATTGGCTCTACAAAGACAGTACTCAGATCCGGTTTGTTTTTCGGGCAGTGATGAAGAAAAGCAAGGTTTTATAGATGCAATGAGCCAAGCAGGCTACGAAGTGCTTGTTGGCGGGCGTTTTATCCATTTAATTAAAGGTAACAATAAAGGACTTGCACAAAAGTGGCTGTTAAATCAGTTCAAAAAAGCCTATCGCAATCCTTTTACTGTGATAGCGCTTGGCGACAGTCAAAACGATGTAGCCATGCTAAAGGCGGCCGACACCGCTATTTTAATCAATAACCCTGGCAGCCAAGTGCAATCACAAATATTACAAAAAGCATGGCAGCTCAGCGAAAAACCAGCCCCAGCAGGTTGGGTTCAAGAAGTTTCTGCGTTAACTATCATCAAAGCGCGTTTTGCAGCAAAACAGGAGCAATCTCATGGCTGATTTTTATCAAAATGGCATTATCACGACCTTACACAATATTGCTGACCGCCCAGTAGAAGAACTAGAAAAAGAGTTGTTGGGCTTTTCAAAACAACGCCCAATGGGCCTAATTTTACCCTCGCTTTACAGTGAACTAGAGGGGCCCGCTTTGCAAAATATAATTGCAGAGCTGAAACATGTGCCTTATTTATCGCAAATTACCATTGGTCTAGATCGCGCCGATGAAAGCCAATATCGTCATGCTCTGCAGTTTTTTGCGGAGCTTGATCAGCCTCATAAGGTACTTTGGAATGATGGCCCGCGTTTACAAGCGCTAGATAAAGAACTACAAAAATTGGGTGTTGCGCCACGAGAGCTAGGTAAGGGCCGTAATGTTTGGTATTGCATGGGCTATAAGTTGGCAACCTCAAAAGTAGAGTCAATTGCACTGCATGACTGTGATATTTTGACTTACGACAGAGCGCTTTTAGCACGCTTAATTTACCCCGTTGCTCACCCTCGTTTTAACTATGAATTTTGTAAAGGCTTTTACCCACGCACCGCTGAGGGCAAAATTAATGGTCGCGTGTCACGATTGCTGGTAACGCCGTTATTGCGTTCATTTAAAACCATTTTAGGCAGCAACGATTACTTAGAATATATGGATTCTTTTCGTTACCCGTTAGCGGGTGAGTTTTCATTCCGTCGCGATGTACTTAACGATATTCGTATTCCAAGTGACTGGGGCTTAGAAATTGGCGTGTTATCAGAGATGTATCGCAATTACTCGCATAACCGTTTATGTCAGGTCGATATTGCTGATAACTATGATCACAAACACCAAGACCTATCGCTAGAAAACCAAGCGGCGGGATTGTCGAAAATGTCGATTGATATCACCAAAGCTTTATTCAGAAAGCTCGCTACACAAGGCGTTACCTTTACGACAGAAACGATTCGTTCATTAAAGGCAACCTATTACCGAATTGCACTCGATTTTATTGAAACCTATCACAATGATGCGTTAATGAATGGCTTAACACTTGATATTCATCATGAAGAAAAAGCCGTTGAAATGTTTGCTCAAAATATTATGAATGCGGGTCAGCACTTTTTAGAAAACCCAATGGAAGCACCCTTTGTGCCGAGTTGGAACCGAGTAGCTTCGGCAATGCCGGAGGTGTTTGCTCGTTTAGAAGAAGCCGTAGAGCTTGATAACAAAGAATATATTTAACGGGGAAGGCACGTGACTTTAGAGCTTTTGCAACAAAGGGTTATTCAGCATTTAACCTGCATCTACAGCGAGGTTGAGCTATCAACAACGCTTGAACAACTCGCAGACAGACTAATTAGTACCATGTTAGGTGATGATCCTGTTCGGGACCCAACGCCGCATAAAAACCGTTGGGATGAGCAAGATATGATTTTAATCGCCTATGGTGATTCAATCATACGTCATGCTAATACTGATGAAGCCGTTGCTAAGCCTGAAGAGCCGCCTTTGCAAACGTTACATCGCTTTGTAAAAAACCAATGCTTACCTGAACTTAATGCACTGCACATCTTGCCGTTTTACCCATATAGCTCAGATGAAGGCTTCGCTGTAATGAACTATGTGCAAGTGAATGAAGCGTTAGGTAGTTGGCAACATATCCGCGATATTTCAGCGGATGTTAGGTTGATGGCAGATTTGGTGATCAACCATTGCTCTAGCCGCAGCGTTTGGTTTGAAAACTTTATTCAGGGCAAAGTGCCGGGAAAAGGGTATTTTAAAACGGCAAGCCCAAGTGACGACCTTGTACAAGTTGTACGCCCGCGAACATCGCCACTTTTACAAGCGGTAGAAACTAAAGATGGTTTGCAGCATGTGTGGTGTACCTTTAGTCACGACCAAGTTGATTTTGATTTTGCTAACCCAGATGTGCTTAATGAATTTGTCAGCATTATTCGTCATTATTTAGATAACGGTGTGCGTATATTTCGCCTTGATGCGGTGGCTTTTTTATGGAAAAAACTCAATACCCGCTGCATTAACTTACCTGAAACTCACGAAGTGATTAGGCTGCTTCGCACCCTTATTGAGCACTTTGAGCCTAATGTGATTATTATTACAGAAACTAATATCCCGAACCGCGAAAACCTATCGTACTTTGGTAATGCCAACGAAGCGCACTGTATTTACAACTTTTCATTGCCACCGCTGTTATTACACACTTTACTTAGTGGTGACAGCACCGCATTAAAGCACTGGATGATGAGTATGCCACCTCCTCAAGAAGGGACGGCATACTTTAACTTTATAGCTTCACACGATGGTATTGGCTTGCGCCCCGTTGAAGGCTTGTTGGAGCAAAGTGAAATTGCCGAAATGGTAAATACGACTGCGAAATATGGCGGTAAAGTCTCATTACGTACCGCCCCAGATGGCACCAATACCCCTTATGAGTTAAATATTGCCTTATTTGATGCTCTGCAGGGCACCCATAAAGGCCCAGATAAATGGGGGGTTGCACGCTTTTTATGTGCGCATGCCATTATGTTTGCGCTTGAGGGTATTCCAGGTTTGTATATTCATAGCCTACTCGGTACTACCAATGATTATGAACGCTTTGAAAATAGCCAACATAACCGAGCGATTAATCGTCACCGCTGGCAAGAGTCAGATTTACTGGCCAAGTTAAGTAACGAAAATGCCCATCATCGTACTGTGTTTAAAGCGATGAAAAGCCTAATGGCTATTCGAAAGGCGCAAAGTGCATTTCACCCCAATGCGACGCAATATACGTTACATTTAAGCGAAGGGCTCTTTGGTTTTTGGCGACAAAGCATCAATCGTTCGCAAAGTATGTTTTGTGTTTATAACATTAGTGACGAGCCGCAAACGCTTACGCTTGCCGACTTAAATTTGATTGGTACCGAGCAATGGCGAGATTTAATTAGCGGTGAGCAAATTACCGAGCAGACAAAAACAATGTCGCTAATGCCATACCAAGCTGTATGGCTCAGTAATAAGTAATGTAAACGCCCTTTACAGTGCGCTTTTGGTTGCTTCTAACAGAAGTGATTCAACACTGAAGGGAAGGGGATTTTCATTTGATTTACTGAAAACGCGAAAGTTAATTGCTAAGTTATCACTGTGAATTTGTTCAACAAGCTTGAGTGTTTGTTCGTTATGTTGGCTGAAAATTGCCACTTCATGATGCATAGGTGCGGTTTCGTGTTTATTCAATAAATCATAAATATTTACCAAAGCAAACGCCCCCAACGTAACATGGCCGCCGATAGTGACGTCTATCTTCTCTGCTACGGCTCTGAGCGGCCAATTTATTGCTCCAACTAATACATCTTTGCGTTTGTTTAACTCATCAAGCGCAGTAATTGCTCCTAATGCCATAGCATCGTTGGCAGCCCAGACAATATTCATGTTTGATTGATGGCTAAAGTAGCCAAGACTATGGCGATACGCTTGTGTTGCTGACCAGTTGGCAACCGTTTTTGCGGTGATATTAGCATTCTCATGCGTTTGAACACTTTGATTTAAACCTTCTTCTCTATCAAGTGCTGCATGGGTGGTGTAATCACCATTTATAGCGAGAAAATTGGCCGCGTACTGAGCTTTTTCAATCAGTTTATCTGCGAGTAATTGCCCTGCTTGTTTGTTGTCGGGTTCCACACTACCTGCGATTTTAATGCCATGATCAATCAAACGTTTTAGTTCTAATTCTGATGGGCGGTTAAGTAGAAAATAAATAGGTGTAGAGGTGCTATTTAAGCTTAAAAGTTGTTGGGTGAGCACGCTTTTTTCGTCAACTAAAATCAGCATATCAGGCTTTGCTTTAATCGCCTTAGCTACTAATGACTTCATTTCAATATGATTTCGATTGGCATAATGAATCGTTAAATCGAGATCAAAGTCTTTGGCAGCATCACGCATCAACTGAGACACTTCAAACCAAAATGGGCCTGTGACATTCGTATTTTCATAGCCAGGGTTTATAAAAATAATACTTTGTTTGGCAAAAACACTTGGTAAGTAAAATAGGCAAATAATGAAAAATACTGTTCTTAGCATAATCTGATTAGGTTAAAAGGTTGGTATGGTGAAGTATAGCGCGAATTGGTAGGTTTGAGATTGGGTTTATTATTTGTTTCGCTTTATAATGGTCCATAAATAGCATTTGGTTGAGGGTGTATGAAAGCCATTATTATTAGTATTTTAATCGTTTTTTCGAGTGTGAGTGTAGCCTCTGATATTGATCTTGAGGCCAATATGAAAAATATGGGGCTTGCTTATAAAAACTCCGTACGGGCTACTGATTTAGCTACCTTTAATGCCGCTATTGATGAGTTTATTGTGTTGTTAGAGACAGCTAAAACAGCTGATTTTAAACAGCATAAAACAGCGTCTCTAGAAGGGCTTGATAAAGTCATAAATCAAGCAAAGCAAGCGAAGCAACTTGCAACGACTCGTGGCCTTGAAGCTGCAAAAGCGCCGCTTAAATCTATTGATGAGTTACGTAAAAAATACCATGAGCTACATGAGCCGCCAGGCTTTTGGGAGTTGTTATTTGGCAACTAAGCTATTGAGTTAGATTTACTTTAATTAAAAAAAAGGTGCCGAGGCACCTTTTTTAACGCTTTTTCTTTTTACCTTGAACTGCTTTAAAACGCGGGTTGTCTTTATTAATAACATAGACACGACCTTTACGTTTTACGATTTGGCAGCCCGGGCGGTTCTTAGCGCTTTTTAATGAACTTAATACTTTCATGTTCTTTCCTTAAAGCAACTATTTGCTCGCCAAGTTTTTGAAACGACGATTAAACGCTGCAACACGGCCATCGCTCGCAACGGCTTTTTGTTTACCGGTATAGAACGGGTGCGAATCGCTTGATACGTCAATTGGTACATAAGGATAAGTTTTGCCTTTAAGTTCGATCGTACGTGTAGTTTTGATTGTCGAACCAATAATAAAGTAGCTGTCTGCCGCTGTATCATGAAAAGCGACTTGCTGGTAATCAGGGTGGATATTTGGCTTCATAATGCACCTGTTTGTTATGTGATAATGTAGCGATTATAGGGTGGTTGACTATTTAGATCAAGATAAAAATGATTCTTATTTATATCGCATTGTCTTAAATTTGTACAAGCTGAACAATCAATAAGCAGTTAGATTTAAAAAGCTGGATATTGTCGATAAGGCTGTTATAACTAGGTATGCGTGCTTATTTTTAAGAGGGATATGGAAGTGAATGATAAAACTAGCCGTGAAGAACTAGATCAAAATGTAATGAACACGCTTCGCGATAAAGACCATTCTGTTTTAGCTAATCATGTAGACACCTTGTCGTGTACTCACAACGATATTATTGAATTATTGGCCCAGTATTTAGCGTTAAGTGAACAAGATGATGATGAGCGTTTCGATACCTGGTTTGATAATCTAAGTAAAGAGCAACACACTGTCGTAAAAACTTTTGAAGTGTATCGAGGTCAGTACGAGCATTTAGATTAATCGTAAGTAACGTTTCCTTTATTGCCTTTTATAGGGGCAGACTTTATCATTGTAAATACAATTAATTCTTATTTGTTTTTACCTTGTGGCTGAAATTAACGTTTTACTGATAGAAGATGACACTACACTGAGTAGTTATTTAAAAGATTTATTAACAAAATCAGGTTATTGTGTTGAACAATGTTTTGATGGTGAGGTTGGTTTACAACTTGCGTTAAAGCAGCAGCATCATTTGGTATTGTTAGATAAAATGCTACCAAAATTAGATGGTGTTAGCTTGCTTAAGTTGCTGAGAAAATCATCTCAAGTACCGGTAATCATGGTGTCAGCAAAAGGTGCAGAAGAAGAACGAATAGTCGGTTTAAGTCATGGTGCCGACGATTACGTGGCTAAACCTTTTAACACTAAAGAGTTATTATTGCGTATTGAAAGCCTGCTCAGGCGAAGTCAAAGTAATACGCAGATTACAAATCAGTTTGAAATTACAGTCGATGGCTTGTATTTAAATGCAGCAACGCAATCGATTCAAGTAAATTCACAATCTATTGAGTTTACACCCATTCAATTTAAGTTACTTTGGGAGCTTGTTGCTAACAAAAACAAAGTAATTTGCAAATCATCGTTATATGAATCAGTTTTGAATAAAAAGTACGGCGCTTATGATCGAAGCCTTGATATGCATCTAAGTCGTGTAAGAAGAAAGTTGACCCTTGCAAATTGGAATGGTGAACGTTTACAAACGGTTCATGGCAAAGGTTATTGTTTCAAATGAAAAGGCGTTTGTTATGGAAGCTATGCTTAATCTTAGCCACAGGACTAGTGTCTTTTTTTTATCTGATCCATATTTTCACCCTAAAAACTGAAGAGAGTATGAGTTTTATTGCCGAGCAAGATCGTGCTCAATTAAAAGCATGGGCGGCTAAAGCTGAGTCTTTCTATGATGCTGGAGAATTACAAGAATTAGAGTCCTGGCTTAAGAAACTTAAAGAGCAAGAGCATACTTATGTCGCAATCGCTGGATTTAAGGCTTTGCATATAGCGGGAGATGAAATAGATAAACATATAGTGGGGGCTTATCATTTTGGAAGAAGTATCGAATGGAAAATACATTTGTATTTTGCTGAAAACCCCGTTATGGAGCTTCCCTTTTCGAATGGGGAGATGAGTTTCTTAATAAAACTGCCTGAACGTATGCGTCCTGGGAGCCATTGGACAACAACAAAGTTTGCCTTACAAATTCTTGTACCTATGCTGGTTTTGGCTATTTTGTCATTCACAATTTATTTTCACATCATTACACCTTTACAAAAACTTAAAAGAGCTACAACTGAATTTAGTCGAGGAAATTTTTCAGTACGCGTCGCTGAACATTTAGGTCGTCGTAATGATGAGCTGGCTGATTTGGCTAAAACCTTTGATAAAATGGCTATCAGAATAGGTGAATTGATCAATGCTCAAAGACAGCTAATAGGTGATTTATCTCATGAGTTACGAACGCCGCTTACTCGGTTAGACATTACAGTTTCTAATTTTGAACTAGAGAATGCAGAGGTATATTTAAAGCGAATAAATCGAGAGTCAAAGCACATTCGTAAACTAGTTGAAGATAGCTTAACACTGGCTTGGCTTGATAATGAAAAGCCAATTCTTCAACAAGAAAGTGTGGATTTAGTTGATTTACTAGATGTACTTCTAGATGATGCCCGATATGAATTCCCAGAACATAATATTATTTTTACTTCTGAAGACAGTGCATTGGTTTACAACACCTGTCACAGAGCACTTGCTCCTGCGATAGAGAATATTATCCGCAATGCGTTACGTTACACACCAATTGGCAAAACGGTTAGTGTTACATTAATAAATGAAAGTAACTATTTTTTAATAAGTGTATGCGATCAAGGCCCAGGTATTCCATCACAGTATTTAGAAAAGGTATTTGAACCATTCTTTAGAGTTGACCAAGCGCGAATCGCTGAAGGTGATAGTTTTGGCTTAGGGCTTGCTTTAGCAAAACGTCATTTAGAGAGTGTCAGAGCATCTGTCAAATTACAGAACAATGCAAAGTTAGGTCTGACTGCAGTGATAATGATTCCTATTTACTAAATGTAACAATTGTAAAATTGCTACTTTTATCCTTTCTAAATAGTAATAATTCTAATTAACTTCTAATTGTTAACTAGAGAATCACTCATGCAAACCAAAATAAGTAACCAGCATCGATTTAAATTAAATACTTTAACCGCAATCATTTTGTCTACAGCTTCGACCTTTTACGCTAATGCAGAAGACTTAGAAAAAGTAGATGGCGAAAAGAAGATAGAAAAAATTACCGTAGTGGGTGCAACAACAAATTCTGCAATTACACCCGAAGAGCTTGAAAGTTATCAGGCAAATGATTTAGAAGATATTTTTCGACACACCCCTTCAGTTACCGTTGGTGGTTCATTAGGAATCGCGCAAAAAATATTTGTACGTGGCATTGAAGATTCAATGTTAAATGTCACTGTAGATGGTGCCCCGCAGACAAGTACATTATTTCACCATATAGGTCGTGTGGCTATTGAACCTGAATTGTTGCGTAGTGTTGAAGTACAAGCTGGGGCTGGTGAAGCAACTGCGGGAAGTGGTGCAGTTGGCGGTGCAATTCGTTTCAAAACAAAATCAGCAGATGATCTGCTTAGTGAAAGCGAGCAGTTCGGCGGTATACTTAAAGCTAGTTACTTCTCGAATGAAGGTCACAAAGAAAGCATCTCTTTATTTGGCCGCGTGACTGAGTCTGTCAATGTTCTGGCATCGTATGTAAATGTTAGTCGTGAAGATATGGAAGACGGTGATGGAGAAGAAATTCCTGGAACCGGGGCAGATCAAACTTTAGGATTTGTTAAGGTCAACGCTGAACTAACTGAAAACCAAACATTAACAGTTAGTTATGAGAGAAGAAAAGAAGAAGGTGAGTTTGGAAAACAAACTAACTGGGCACCTTTAGAGACAGATCCTTTGTTTGATTCTTGGGGCGAGCGTGAAACATTTGTTATCAATCATGCATGGTACCGTAGTGATTTAATTAATCTTGAGACCACGTTATATCAAACTGAATCATCATTTAAACGAGAACTTTACACATGGGATGCATCAATTAAAACGACAGGTTTTGATTTTCGCAACATCTCAGACTTAGGCTCACACTCAATAACTTATGGTATAGAGCAAAAGGTGGATGAAGTTGACTCTCAATCATATGAAGACTTTGGTGGGATTTTTGATGAAGAAGGCACTGTAACAGGACTTTATTTACAAGATCATTGGCAGCTCACAGATGCTTTATTACTCAGCCTAGGTGTACGCTATGATGCTTATGAACTTGACCACAAAGGTGAAGAGGCTAACTGGATTAAAGTTGATGGTGTTTGGGTCGTTGAAACTGACACAAATGGCAACCCTATTACCTCATCAAGTGAATACTCTACAGATAAGCAAGATGGTTTTAGTGGTAACCTAGGCTTCACCTATCAGTTTAATGAAAGCATTAAACTGACGGCGGGTTATGCGCAAGCACTCAGAGGTCGTCAAGTCGCAGATGCATTTACTGTGGGTGAATTAACTCCTAACCCAGCTCTGGAGCCGGAAGAGGTTGAAAATGCCGAGGTTGGTTTAGAATATAATGATGGAACTTGGTTATTTGAAGCGTCTGTATATCAAAGTACTATCAATGATGTGGTATTCGATAAATTTAAAGGTCGGGAAGGTGTTTTTTATGAAAACATTGGCGATCTTGAAACACAAGGTGTTGAGCTTGTAGCAGGTTATCAAGCGGATAACTTTGATATTATCATTAGTTTTAACCATAACGACGTTGAGCTTAATAATACTCAATTTGTATGGCCCGATACAAATACGGACTCAGGGTACAGTGTAGTTGAGTTGGATGGTATTGAACTTGCGGCGTATGAGTATGGCGGTTTAGGTAATGCGGTTGGTGACTCAATTAATGTTAACTTTAATTATCAAATTAGTGATGATTTAAAATTTGGCATTAACTATCAGAACGTTGCAAGCTTAAATAATATTGAAGTTTTTCATCGCTCGATGGAACTTGGTTGGGTTAGTGAGTTAGAAACGATCAATAAACCTGGCTATGATCTGGTTGATGCTTATGTGAGTTATGAGCCGTTTGAAAGTTTGCGATTAGATATATCTATTCAAAACTTATTCGATGAATCTTATCGTAGTCATGGTAGTGTCGCTGATTACGGCCACATCCCAGGATACGAAAGCGTGGTGGGCATAAAAGAACAAGGCCGCGATATACGTTTAAGTGCTTCATATCGTTTCTAAATTAATTTCTTGATATTTACATATTGAAGTTATTTAGTTCACATAGCTGCACTGTGTTTTTCTAGTACAGTGCAGTACCTCATTTCATTTATTTTTAAAATACCGTCAATGAAAAAAATATCTGATCACACACTTGCTATACAGGTCATCTTTCGCGTGCTTCTATCGTTAGTTGGAGGCTACTACCTATCTTATTTATTTGCCGTGTTTGTTGCGGATGTTGTACTCGATGGTCGAGTGGATGATATTGCGGCAGGTATGATGCTGAGCTTTATCGTCTATACCATTGCTGTAATTGTTGTTTTTTCTGTAAAAACCTCATTAAAAGCAGCTCTTTTCATTATGCTGTCTTGTGGAACCTTTTTAAGCATAAACTTGTTTTTTCAAGGTGGAGGTAACACATGAAAGGACGATTTAGGCAATCAATGAATTGGTTGCACACTTGGGCAGGCTTCTCATTTGCGTGGTTACTTTATTTTATTTTCGTTACCGGAAGTTTGGGTTATTTTGAAAATGAAATAGATCGCTGGATGAAACCTGAACTTGCAATTACCAATCAAGATATCGCTGATGAAATTGTATTGAACATTGCTGAAAAAGAATTACATCAACATGCCAAAGAAGCATCACAATGGTACATCAGCTACCCAAGTTCACGCGATCCGTATATTGAAATTTCATGGTTACAACTGGCAGATCCTAACTTAAATATTCCAAGGCAATGGCACGAAAAGAATATTGATCCCCTAAATGGTGAAATACGAGAAGTACGAAATACAAGTGGAGGCGAAACATTATATCGCTTGCATTATAATTTGCATTACATGCCGTTAGTCGCAGGCTATATATTAACTAGTGTCGGTACTATGTTGATGTTAATAGCACTTGTTACGGGTGTAATTATTCATAAAAAAATATTTCTAGAGTTTTTCACTTTTAGAAGTAACAAAGGTTTACGTTCTTGGCTTGATATTCACAATGTTTTTAGCGTCTTACCTTTGCCTTTTCATTTGATGATAACTTACAGTGGCTTAGTTTTGTTAATGAGTGTATCTATGGCACCTGTTATTGAAAGTACCTTTGGTGAAGGAAGAGCAAAGCATCGAGAATTTTATGATTTAGCACAACTAGAATTAACTGATACTCAACGTATCGACTTTGCATCTCAATCTTTATCATTAAGCGCTGTTTTAGCGGACGCCAAAACACGTTTTGGAAATAAAAACATTAGCTATTTGGGAATAACAAATAGAGATACAGCGTCACCAACTTATGAAGTTTGGTTTGAAGCAGGCAAGGGGATCGAATATGCCTCACTAGTTACGTACAGTTTAAGTGAAAGGTATGTTGAAATGACCCTTCAGCAAGGAAAAGCAGGCGCTGCTGCAAAAGTATATGATATTCTTGAACATTTGCATGAAGGGTTATTTGCAGGGCCTTATTTACGCTGGTTGTATTTTATTTCCGGCTTATTTGGAGCTGGAATGGTCGCTTCAGGTGCCATTATTTGGTTAAAGAAAAAGCAATCTAAGGATACGTATACCCTTCCTTTACTGTCGCGATTAAATGCAGGTTTTATAGTCGGGTTGCCAGTTGGTGTGGCATGCTATTTTATAAGCAACCGCTTACTCCCAGTGGGCTTTGTTGATCGTGCTGAATGGGAAATGCATAGCTTGTTTATCGCTTTAGCGAGCTGTTTATTATTCAGTCTGTTTTACAAAAGGGCGAGTTTATGGCCAAAACTTTTGTATGTCGCCGCATTCTCTTACATGCTTATTCCGCTAATAAATGCATTAACAACCGATCATAATCTTTTGGTTAGTTTCTTCAATCAAGATTGGCTGATGTTAGGGTTTGATATCTCAATGTTAGTTACAGCAGTATTACTTCTTATATCAGCTATTACTGTGGGTAGAAAGGAGCAGGTATGTTAATTTTGTTAGAGTTTATTTTGGTAACTTTAGGTATTGTTTATTTAAGCTTTACAATCACAAAAAACTATACTCTCGTTTTTTCTAAAAGGCGGCCAAATAGAATTACTCGTTATTTAGTGGCTGCATTTGGTGCGGGGTTTATGCTTGCTGCAATCATTTTTGCTTTATTTATTTGGGGAACCGCACTTGGGTTTGTGTATTGGTTTGCAACCATAACATTTAGCGCTAGCTTGTGTGTGTTAGCGCTAAGTTTTAAACCAAGAGTACTGCGACTTTTCTTATTAATTTAATGATCAATCTTAAATTATACCTAGAGCAGCTGGTCATTAGTTGCTCTATCAACAATCAGTAATTTAAAATTAACTATTTTACAGACAAGTCGTATTTTGCCACTACGTCATCAATATAACGATGGCGTAAGGTGTTTTTACCTTCGTTGCCCGTACCATGACTTATCGCGCGGTTCATTAATTTGAGTGCCTTATGCAAGCTTTGACGTTCATCCATGTTTAAACCTGTTTTATTGCGCATTTCAGTAATATCATCAATCAATAGCTTGGCCACATCTAGCTGTACGGCTTCTTCAACTAAGCCATTTTGTGTGAGCACACCGTATTTACTGCATAAAAACTGTTGCCAAACTTGCTGTAAGTGCTCGTCAATTTCACTGCCAAATAATTCTTCATTGATAGCAAAGCCTTGCTCGGCAAGCTTACTAAGTTGATTCGAATATTGCTGAGCAAAATAATTAAACGCTTGGCAGGATGAGGTTATGTCATGTTTGATAATTAATTGCCCCCAACTAGCGGCGCCACGAGGGTAATAGTCTTGATATTCTTCGCATTGATAAATGCCCGAATACGAACTGCATTCTAATTGACTCTGTAAACAGTAACTCGGTTTTGGAAATAAACTACTTTGTTGCCATGCCGATAGCGTTTCCTCATCAATTGAGAGGGTATGGCACAGCTCTTCGGTAGTATAAAAGTAGGTTGCCAAAAATTTAGAAAGTTGCATTATCAAATACTCACAATAAATACTGTTAATTTATACAGTGTTTGATTTTGGCTTAACTTTGATTTTTTCTCAAGTATTTTTATTTATTGCAGCTCATTACTCGGAAAATGCCTGTGTTTATGATACAACTAGCGCAAATTTTCCAAACATTAAAAAAGTTATGCGCAACCTAGAAACAATTAAACAAGCAAGTTTGATCACCGCTATAAAAACACCGTATTTAACTAATGGTGACATTGATCTTGCATGTTATGACGACCTTGTTGAGGAGCAAATTGCAGCTGGTGTTGATGGCATCATCGTCGGCGGTACCACAGGTGAAGGCCAATTAATGAATTGGGAAGAACACTTGATGCTAATAGCACACAGTGTTAGCAAATTCTCTGATCGTTTATTAATTGTTGGTAATACAGGTAGCAACAACACGCGTGAAGCGATTAAAGCAACCCAGTATGGTTTTGCCACCGGTATGGATGCCGCGTTACAAATCAACCCTTATTACGGGCGCACGTCACTGGCGGGTGTGAAAGAGCACTTTAACCGTTTACTTGATATTGGTCCTGCGTTTATCTACAACGTAGCAGGTCGTACAGGCCAAGATTTAACACCAGATATCATTGAGCCACTCGCTAAGCACGAAAACTTTATCGGTGTAAAAGAGTGCGGTGGCAATGAGCGTATTGCTCATTATGAACAGCAAGGTATTGCTTGTTGGTCTGGTAATGACGATGAAGCACATGATGCACGGCACATTCATAATGCTCACGGTGTTATTTCGGTTACATCTAACATTATTCCGGGCTTGTTCCGTCAGTTAATGGATGAGCAAAATGATGCACTTAATGCAAAACTGCAGCCACTTATGGGCTGGCTATTCTGCGAACCTAACCCAATCGCTATTAATACGGCGCTGATGATGACAGGCGCCGTGAACCCTGTGTTCCGTCTTCCTTATGTGCCACTTACATGTGCGCAGCAAGAAATCGGTTTAGACTACATTAACGAACTTGATATTGCAGATATAGTAGGCGAAAAAGCACAACTTTTAGACGAAAAAGACGTTATTTTACGATAAAGATGAATGGGTGCTTAATTTCACTACAATTAAGCACCATTATTTTACTTTTTTATGCCTTATGGGTAAAATTAGCAATCGTTTGGCGCTAAAAGAATAATATTTGTGAAATTTGTTGTTAATAATTTGTGTGTATGGGTTGCGCCCGAGCAACAAATTGCAGAATTAAGCCATCTTGATCACCCTGACCTTGATTTAAGCTGGGTTGCACCAATGCAGCGCCGCCGTCTAAGCCCGTTTATGAAAATGGCACTTCATACTATGCATCAAGCGCAAGGTGAGCATCAGCAGTTAGCCGTTAATTTTTCATCTCGTCATGGCGACTTACCTAAAACAGCGCAGCTATTGCATTCACTTGTTGAACAAGAACCGCTTTCTCCGACCGCATTTGGTTTGAGTGTACATAATGCTGCAACAGGCTTGTTCTCGATTATTGCAAAAAACAAAGCCCCGATGAATGCCATAGCAGGTGGTCAAGACAGCATTATTTCAGCCATGATTGATGGTTTTGCACGTGTCCAGAGTGGTGTTGAGCAGCAAATTTTGGTTGCCCATGCCGAAAGTGTATTACCTGATGAATACTTACCATTTAGCGATGAGCAACAAATCGCTCATAGTGTGTCGTTCATATTATCCAAAGTTCAGGTAGACAAACCGTATTTTGAATTAACAAAACTTCCTGAATCTGAACACTCTCAAAGTGACTCGTGCTTACCCTTGAGTCTACAGTTAGCAGCTGCTTTAGCAAGCAAAGGATCACAATCGCTGCTGACACATCAACAATCAGCTTGGATGCTACAGTACCATGGTGGCTAATTTATATAAAAAGCTGAACAAAATTTGGCGTGTATTAGCAACTGGTTTTTGCTTTGCTGTTTTTGGGTTTGGCGGTATTTTACTTACCTTGTTGATTTTACCTATTCAACGATTTTTGGAACCTTGTGAATTTAAACGTAAGCAGAAAGCCCGTTTAACTGTTCACTATAGTTTTAAATTCTTTGTTGCTTTAATGCATTACACCGGTGCTATCCATTTTTCTGTGCAAGATAAACAGAAATTTCATGATCTTAAGGGGCAGCTAGTGCTTGCCAATCACCCCTCATTAATTGATGTTGTAGTGCTGATATCTGTGATTAAAAATGCTGACTGCGTGGTCAAAGCACACCTATTTAAAAATCCATTTATGCGCGGTGTAATTAAAGGCACAGGTTATATTAGTAATGAAGACCCGCAAGAGTTACTGAATGATTGTGAAGCATCACTCGCTGCTGGAAATAACCTGATTATCTTTCCTGAAGGCACCCGCACAACCCCAGGTGAACAGTTAAAATTTAAGCGTGGTGCGGCAAATATTGCTGCGCGTTGTAAAGCCCCTATAACCTCAGTGCTGATTAGTATGAAACCCAGCACTTTGACCAAAGGCACACCATGGTATTGCGTTGCCGCAACAAAAGCGCATTTTGAGATGCGCTTTGCCACTGACCGATTTACGTTTAACGATACATTTAATAATGAACAACCCGCTATGCAAGCACGACAATTAACCCGTGATTTGCAACATTACTTTTCAGAGGAACTCAGGCACCTATGACTGAACTAAAGAACCAAATAAAACAATTAATCATTAGCAGCTTAGATCTTGAAGATATTACCGTGGATGATATTGAAAATGACCAACCTTTGTTTGTTGATGGTTTAGGCCTAGATAGCATCGATGCGTTAGAGCTTGGCTTAGCCATTAAAAAAGAGTTTAACGTTAAAATTGACGCAAACTCAGAACAAACAAAAGCCCATTTTGCATCAGTAGATGCACTGGCAGAATTTATTAACCAACACCAATCATAATACAGACTTAGAAGTAGGAATAAGCATGAAAACCGCTGCTGACATTTACAACGTTTTACAGGGCATTTTAGTAGATGAATTTGAGATTGATGCTGATGATATCAGCCTAGATGCGCACCTGTATCAAGACCTAGATCTTGATAGCATTGATGCTGTTGATTTAGTTGTAAAACTACGCGAAATCACTGGCAAGAAAATTGAGCCAGATGCATTTAAACAAGTGCGTACTGTGCAAGATGTTGTAAATGAAGTAGAAAAACTCGTTTCATAAACATTACTATGCTCAAAGCGATAACCACAACACTGCTTTTAGTGTGCTTATCTTTATACCCATTTATTGTGTATTTTGGATTACAGCATATCTCAATAAGGCAAGTGAGCTTGGTACTGATGGTATTGTTAGGTTTAAGGCTTTTGCTGAGCAAAAAGCTGCTCACATCTATGCCATGGATAAAGCCGGCCTCAATATTAGCTATTATCGCTTTAGCTACAACGCAGTTTTTTAACAATGATCTGGGCCTAAAACTGTACCCGGTCATTATAAATACAGTAATGGCCATAACCTTTGCTTATTCACTGAAAAGTGGCCCAACAGTCATTGAGAGTTTTGCTCGAATTAAAGAGCCTGAGCTTGATGAGAAAGGGGTTAATTACACGCGCCAAGTTACTAAAGTATGGTGCGCTTTTTTTATTATTAATGGCAGTATTGCGTTATACACTAGCCTATTTACTTCGTTACAGACATGGACACTGTACAACGGACTAGTAGCTTATATTTTGATAGCTCTCTTGGGCCTTGTGGAATGGTTTGTTAGACAAAAGGTTAAAAATAATGGTATCGAGTAACCTGAAATTTCACCCAGATGCTGCATTTGTTATTGCAGGGCAGCCAATAACACACACACAGTTTTTTGCTGATATTGCCGCTTATCAAAGTAAGCTTACGGCGCTTAAAGCTGGCAGTCATGTGGTGTTATTCCACCCCGATACCTACCAATTTGCAGTGCGCTTATTTGCCTTAGCCTGTAGTGGTCATAATGTTATTCTTCCGCCTAATGGTCAGCACGAAACCTTAAGTTTATTGCTTGCTCAGTCTGCTTTTTTTGCAGGCGATGCGACCAATATCGATGATGATGTGCTATTTACCAACCTTGAACACAGTCTGGGTCACACGCCTTTGCAAACTAACCGTTTACAATGGCCAACAAACACAGCGGTTATATTTTATACGTCAGGCTCATCAGGACAATCTAAACCAATAGTAAAACCGTGGCGGGTATTAAATCGAGAGCTTGCAGTATTATCAATGTCATTTGACTTACCCAGCCAATTTACGTTTTTAGCAACTGTTTCGCATCAGCATATTTACGGTTTATTGTTTCGCTTACTTTGGCCGTTGGCGAAAGGCCATATAATTGATAGTGAACAAATTCAGTACCCTGAGCATATTGCGCAAAGGCTAAAAAATATTCGTTATGCAGCGCTCGTTTCAAGCCCTGCGCAACTTGGTCGCTTATGTGCTGATAATGTGTTAATTCCTGAGCGTGACAAAATTAAATGGTTATTTTCCTCTGGCGGACCGCTCAATAATGAGCATGCCGAAACTTTATTTAACCAGTTAGCTCGCCCTGCTACCCAAGTATTTGGTAGTACCGAAACTGGCGGTATTGCTTATCGACAAGTTACACAAGCCGCGGTTGATGTACCATGGCAGCCGTTTAATGGTAATTTTTTATGGCTGAATCATGAAGGACGCTTGATGCTAGACTCTGCGATTTTAGAGCAATCGAATTTTCCTTTAGATGATAGAGCACTCGTTCATAAAAATGGTCAATTTAAACTGTTGGGCCGTATAGACAGAACGATAAAAATTGAAGAAAAACGTTTAAATCTTGATGAGCTTGAGAGTTATCTGCAAAGCCATGACTGGGTAAAAGAAGCAAAAGTGGTGGTTATTCCAGCTAAGCGCGTGCAAATTGGTGCGGTGGTTGTACTCAGTGATGAGGCTACTAAAGAGCTTGAACAGCAGGGTAAACTGGCAGTTAACCGCGCTTTACAAGCGTACCTCTCAAACCGCTTTGAACGTATTTGCTTACCACGCAAATGGCGCTATATCGATGCACTTCCTTTTAACAGCCAAGCTAAATTAAGTTTAAAAACATTGGAGCAGTATTTTGCCAAGCCTGAATAACGTGACCCCAGAGGTGGCCGTTTTATCACAAACAGAAACTAGCGTGAGTTTAGCGTTAACCATTGCGGCTGATTTAGATTATTTTCGCGGCCACTTTCCTGATGCTCCAATTTTAGCAGGCGTAGTACAGCTGGATTGGGCAGTAAAATATGCTCAGCAATATTTGGGTTTTGGCAAACTAGTACAAGATTTAGAAGTGTTAAAGTTTCAGGTGGTAACAACCCCCGATATGACGGTAAATCTCACCCTTGAGCGCAATGCAAAAGGCAAGTGCCTGTTTAGCTATCACTCAGACAAAGGCCAACATGCATCCGGTCGAATAGTATTTTGTGATTAAGCCATGAACCAGTTTTGTATTGTTATTCCTAATTACAATCACACCCATGCTATTGCTGCTGTACTCGATGAGCTAAAAGAGCTACAGCTGCCGATAATCATGGTTGATGATGGCAGTGACGCTGATGCCAAGCAAGTATTTGCAGAGCTTGACGCACAGTACGATTTTTTGACCTTGATAAGCCATGCTCAAAATCAAGGTAAGGGTGGGGCAGTTCAAACTGGCTTGCTGGCTGCCTATCAGCAAGGGTTTAGCCATGCCATTCAGGTTGATGCTGACGGCCAGCATTCGTTAGCAGATATTAGTAAGTTGATTGAACTAAGTAATGCATCACCTAACAAGGTGATCAGTGGTTGTCCTATTTATGATAGCTCCGTGCCAAAGCATCGTTATTTGAGTCGTTACATCACCCATTTTTGGGTTTGGGTAGAAACGCTCAGCTTTGATATTGTTGATTCAATGTGTGGTTTTCGGGTTTATCCCTTAGCAGCCGTTGAACAATTAATGGCTAAGCAAGCGCTTGGCAAGCGCATGGACTTTGATATTGAAATTTTAGTCAGGCTTTATTGGCAAGGTGTTAAAGTCACGTTTTTGCCAACTCAGGTTATTTACCCTGAAAATGGTGTATCTCATTTTCGTGCCTTACACGATAACGTGGGAATTTCGTGGCTGCATACGCGTTTATTCTTTGGCATGTTGCTACGCTCTCCCAAGCTACTTTGGCGTAAGGTGGCTGGCTAATGGCTGTAAAGCACTGGTCAAAAATGCAAGAACGTGGCAATCGCTTTGGCATGCAAATATTGCTCGTGTGCTATCGCGTATTTGGTCGTAAAGGCCTGTGGTTGGTGTTGTTTCCGGTGGTGTTTTATTTGTTTTTAACAGACAAAACTGCCCGCCAA
The DNA here is from genome assembly GCF_021532495.1 of Pseudoalteromonas sp. Cn5-37. NCBI lineage: Bacteria > Pseudomonadati > Pseudomonadota > Gammaproteobacteria > Alteromonadales > Pseudoalteromonadaceae > Pseudoalteromonas > Pseudoalteromonas sp. Cn5-37. The sequence continues at coordinate 103,031 of NZ_JAKGBA010000004.1, forward strand.
GCGTCACATGCATTCTTAACCCAAGCGCGTAAAGTGAATGGCAATAACAAAGCGGTTACTTGGCGCGATAGCTTCCGTCATTTTCGCTGCTTTGCTGACAGCGCCTTTGACAAAATAGATGCATGGCTTGGACGAATTCAGCAACATAATATTCTTTACACCAACGAAGCGCTGTTTAAACAACTCGATGAGCAACAGCAAGGGGCTATTTTTATTGGCTCACACCTTGGCAATTTAGAGGTGTGTAGAGCACTTAGCCAACACCGAAACAGTAAAACGATCAATGTATTGGTGTTTACGCATCATGCTGTTGAATTTAATAAATTACTGAAAAGTATCAATCCGGATGTTGCAGTAAACCTCATTCAAGTAACCGATCTTGGCCCAGATATGGCAATTATGCTCAAAGAAAAAGTCGAGCAGGGTGAAATTGTGGTGATTGTCGGTGATAGAACCAGCACCACCACCGCAGGAAGAGTTATTGAAGCGGACTTTTTAGGTAAGCCAGCCCCTTTTTCACAAGGGCCATTTATTTTAGCTGCGCTGTTAGATTGCCCGGTGTTTCATCTGTTTTGTTTAAAAGATAAAAAGCCAAATGGCGAGACATGTTACCGCGTGATTTTTGAAAAATACGCCGACAAGCTCGTTTTACCGCGTAAAACGAGGCAACAAACATTACAACAAATTGTTAGCGATTATGCGCAAAGGCTCAGTTTTTACGCTGCGGCCTATCCGTATCAATGGTTTAATTTTTATGATTTTTGGCAAAATGACGAGCAAGTGTCTCGTAGTCAAAACAAGGAGAACTAAGGTGTCAGAGCACTCGACTACCGTATTTGGCCAACAGCGTTTATCAATCGAAGATATTGTTCATATTGCATTAGAGCAAGGTGCTGTAGCGTTAACATCAGATCGTCAATTTGCGAATAAAATAGACAGCGCCGTCGCGTTTTTAGATAAGTTGCTTGAAGATGATGGCGTGATATATGGTGTTACCACAGGTTATGGCGACTCGGTAACCGTAAAAGTGCCGCTTGATTTAGTTAATGAGTTACCACTGCATCTTACTCGATTTCATGGTTGTGGCCTTGGTGATGTGTTTAATCAAGTCCAAGGGCGTGCTATTTTAGCGAGCCGTTTAAGTTCGCTTTCACAAGGTTATTCCGGCGTTAGCTGGGAGATGTTGAATTTATTACGTGACTTTTTAAATCACAATATCGTACCGGTGATCCCGCAAGAAGGCTCAGTGGGAGCCAGTGGTGATTTAACGCCGCTTTCTTATGTAGCCGGTGCTATGGTTGGCGAGCGCGATGTGTATTACAAAGGCGAAATTAAAAACAGTCTAGAGGTGATGCAAGAACTTGGCTTAAAGCCATTAAAGCTGCGCCCGAAAGAAGGGCTGGCAGTCATGAATGGCACGGCCGTCATGACAGCTTTGGCATGTCTTGCTTATGATAGAGCTGATTATCTAGCTAAATTGACCAGCCGTATAACAGCCCTTGCAAGCCTTGCATTAAAAGGTAACAGTCATCACTTTGATGATATTTTGTTTTCGGTGAAGCCACATCCAGGGCAGCAGCAAGTAGCTGCATGGATCCGTGGAGACTTAAACCATGTAGAACACCCGCGTAATGCTGACCGCTTACAAGATAGATATTCAATTCGCTGTGCTCCACATGTTATTGGTGTGCTGCAAGATAGTTTGCCGTGGTTTAGGCAAATGATTGAAAATGAACTAAATTCGGCAAATGATAATCCAATTATCGATGGTGAAGGTGAGCACGTATTGCATGGTGGTCACTTCTATGGCGGTCATATTGCAATGGTTATGGATAGCATGAAAACCGCTGTTGCTAATTTAGCCGACTTAGCAGACAGACAAATCGCATCCTTAGTTGATACGCGCTATAACAATGGTTTGCCTTCTAATTTATCGGCGAGTAATGATGAACGTCGTTACATTAACCATGGTTTTAAAGCGGTCCAAATTGGTGCCAGTGCATACACGGCTGAAGCATTAAAACTAACCATGCCAGCAAGTGTGTTTTCTCGTTCAACCGAGTGTCACAACCAAGATAAAGTGAGCATGGGAACCATCGCTGCGCGAGATTGTTTGCGTATATTGCAACTTACCGAGCAAGTGGTTGCTAGTACCTTGCTCGCGAGTATTCAAGGTTTGCGTTTACGTATTAATAGCGGTGAGCTTGAATTTGCCAGTTTAACCAGTGATGTACAAAGTATGTATCAAGACATTAGCGAGTTTTTTCCGCTGCTTGATGAAGACCGTCCTCTAGAGGCTATTCTTCGCTTTACGGTAGACGCTATCCAAACAAAACGTTGGAGTTTATATGCATAGTCGTGGCTCGTTGCTGAGTACTCATGTTGAGATTGAAATTCCTTTTCATGATTGCGATCCAATGAATGTGGTATGGCATGGTAATTACCCGCGTTATTTAGAAGTCGCGCGCTGCGAATTACTGCGTTTGTTTGATTATGATTATGTGCAAATGCAAGAGTCTGGCTATGCGTGGCCGATTATTGACATGCATATTAAGTACGTCGGCTCAGCATTGTTCACACAAAAAATCCGCGTTGATGCCTACTTAAAAGAATATGAAACACGATTACGTATTGATTACGTAATCACTGATTGCGCTACAGGTAAAAAGTTAACCAAAGCAACGACTATCCAAGTTGCGGTTGATATAGAGAAAAAAGAAATGCAGTTTGTTTCGCCGCCTGTGCTACATGAAAAACTTCAAAAGGTGATTTAATGCGATTAAGCGTGTTGTTACTGAGTGTGCTCGTTTTTTTTCCTGTGTTTGCATCAAGCGCGGTGACAGAGCAAGGCACATTTAGCCAAGAGAAGCATTTTAAAGGATTTAGTAAACCTTTTATTTCAACAGGTTCGTTTGAACTTGCTGAAGATGGCCTCACTTGGCAGGTTGAATCTCCGGTTAAAAGCACGCTATTAATCAAGCAAGGGCAAGTATATACCCTTAATGATCAAGGTGAGCCGCAGCTACAAAAAGGCGCGGAGCCATACGTAAATTTACTGCAAGCGATTTTAAAGCATGATGAAGTTGCACTTGCTGAGCAATTTACGATGGCAGAGCATGCAGAGCCCGGTTGTCAGACTTTATTACCTAAAGATGACTTGCTAAAGCAGCTATTTAGTCAGTTCGAATTATGTGTAGCAGCAGAGCAAGTGAGCCGTGTGCGTCTTCAAGAAGCAAATGGCAACTTTACTGTATTACGCTTTGCTTATCCTCATAAAGAGCAAAAACAGTGAAAGCATGGGGCCTAACGCTCGCTTGGCTGAGCCTATTAGTTAGCGCCTTAGTGGTTGTTTTTATTCTAAAACAGCCTACGTTGAATAATGATATTTTGGCTCTGTTGCCAAAGTCAGAACCGCGTTTACAGCAAGTCGAAGAACACTTTTTTGCGGCTAATAAACAGCAGTTGAGCTTTTCTTTTCGTGGTGAGAATGCAGTAAAAGCTTATGATGATTTACATCAGTGGCTTTCTAGCAAACATATTGAGCCTCGTTTTAAGTTACCAGAAATATCCCAGTTGGCAGCATTTTACGGTCAGTACGCAGGGCATTTAGTTTCCGAGGAATATAAGCAAGCGATTGGCGATGCTAATCGCTTTCAACAGTATTACTTTAGCCAATTGAGTAAAGTCGCTGATCCTTTTGTTTCAAGTACTATCAACCAAGACCCTACACTTGCCACAGCGGGGTTCTTATCTGAGGCTATGGCATACATGCAGCAATTTGAGCTGCAAGATGGCCGAATTAACATTAACTATCAAGGTGATGAGTATTTAATGTTATTCGTGCAAAGTGCTGACAATGCCTTTTCAATAAATCAATCAATAGCTTTAAGCAATGAGATAGTTGGCTATATCGCTGAGCTTGAAAGCCGCTATCCCGATACACAAATTCGCTATGCCGGTGCTTTATTTCATACCGCAGCAAATGCGCAGCAAGCCAAATTTGAAATGACCTTGTTTGGTTCGGTGAGCTTGCTGGCGCTTATTGTGATGGTGGTGTGGGTGTTTCGCTCGATCAATGCATTGTGGCTGGCCTCTGTAACCGTGATAAGCGCCGCTATTGGCGGCACCATCGCGCTGACCAGTATTTTTAGTCAAGTGCATGTATTAACCATGGTGTTTGCCGTGACACTGATTGGTATTGCTATCGATTATGCATTTCATGGCATGCTTGATTTAACCGAGCAGCCACAAGGTTTTAGTAAAGGGCTCAAACTGGCGCTGGTGTTGTCGTTACTAACCACCACACTCGGTTACGCGAGTTTGTTTTTCTCACCGGTGCAGTTACTCAGTCAAGTGGGCGTGTTCGTTGTTGCAGGGCTAGTTACAGCTTGGCTTTGCACCCGTATTTTATTGCCTTATTGGCAAGCTGGTTTAACCATTAACACTGCTGCGCATCGATTAGCAAACATGTTAAGTGGTTATTTAAAACGATTAACGCATTATCGCGTCGCACTCAGTATGCTGATGCTAGTGTTATTGAGTGCTTTTGCTTTACTAAAGCCCCCTGTGATTAATGATGATGTAAAGCTGTTAAATGCAAGTCCTGCTGATTTAATGCAAAACGAAGCGCTGCATATGTCTTTATTAGGTAAAGATAATGGCCAAATCATGATTTTATTTGCCGATAATGCGCAGCAGTTATTAGTACAACAAGAAGCATTAAAAGCAACTATTCTCGGCCTTAATGGCACTGCTGTAATGCTTAGTGACTTAGTGCCTAGTAAACAATTACAACAGCAAAACTACGAGCAACTGCATTTGGCCCAGCAAGCGATGAGTGTGGTTAGCCAAATGACAGAGACGCCCGTTGAGCTTTCAACATCAATGCTTGATTTAAACGCGGCACTTAATTCACCGTTAGCGCCGTTAATCGCTAACCAAGTGATCTCAAACAATACACTAACCGCAAGCTGGTTTATGGTAACCGGTGTAAATAAATCCGAGCTGATGGATTTAGCCAACGCTGACCCAGATTTAATTGTTTACGATAAAGTCGCGATGATAAGCGAAGGTTTAAGTCATTACTCAAATTCGTTACTGGTAACACTGGCCATTGCGATGACCTTTGCGTTACTACTCTTTAGCGTCAAATTTGGTTTTAAAACGGCGTGTAAACAAACGTTAGTGCTTGTACTAACAACCGTGGCTGTACTGCTACTCTGCAGTGCGCTGCAATCTCAGCTGTCGATTTTTAATTTATTAGGCTGTTTATTGATATTAGCGTTGGCAATCGATTACTTGGTGTTTTATCAAGTCAATAATTTAAGCCCGAGCAATGTACTCGCAATTAGTTTGTCAGCGGCATCATCGATGTGGGTATTTGGCATGTTGGCCGTTTCGAAAACGCCGGCCATTTTCAGTTTCGGATTAACGGTATTAGTGGGGCTAATATGTATCTATATATTTGCGCCGCTCAGTATTGCATTACCTAAAAATAAGGAAAAATAATAGGTGAATAATCAAGTTCAACAGGCTGATGTTGTTATTATTGGTGCGGGTCCTTCAGGTGCCGTGGCTGCCAGTTTACTGGTGAAAAAAGGTTGGCATGTGGTGGTGTTAGAGCAGCAAACCTTTCCGCGTTTTTCGATTGGTGAAAGTTTATTACCCCAGTGCATGAGCTTTTTAGCAGAAGCAGGCCTTGAACAACCGGTGCAAACACAGGCACAATCATGTGGATTTCAGTTTAAAAATGGTGCGGCGTTTCAGCGTCGTGGCGACCACACAACAATCGATTTTACCGAGAAATTTAGCGACGGCCCTGGCACGACTTTTCAGGTAAAACGCGCTGACTTTGATAAATGCTTAGCCGATGGTGCCATGCTGCAAGGGGCTGAAATACGTTACCAACATAGCGTGTTAGCGTTCACCGATTGTGAGGATGGCGCTTTACTTGACGTTACGGATGAAAACCAGCAGCGCTATCAAATTAAAGGGCGCTTTGTGCTTGATGCCAGTGGTTTTGGTAGGGTATTACCTCGCTTACTTGATTTAGAGTCAGCATCAAATTTCCCTGTACGTTGGGCTTTTTTCAGCCATTTTAAAGATAATATTAGCGATCCCCTGTTTGACCGCGAAAAAATCTTAATTAATGTTCATCCAGAGCATAAAGATATTTGGTATTGGCTGATCCCATTTAGTGATGGTACGGCAAGCATTGGTGTGGTCGGTAAACCAGAGCAACTTAATGATAAACAACCACTCGCTGGTTTAAATGAATTTATTGAACAAGATAGCTATTTAAGTGAGTTATTAGCCAATCGTGAAGCAATTGGTGAAGCGCGCGCTATCAAAGGCTATTCGGCTAATGTGTCGAGCTTGTATGGTGAGCATTTTGCACTACTTGGTAATGCTGGTGAGTTTTTAGATCCGGTGTTTTCATCTGGGGTGACGATTGCATTAAAATCAGCTTCATTGGTTGCTCCTTTAGTTGATAGCTACTTACGTGGTGAGCAAGTTGATTTCAAAAACGATTACAGTGAACCTTTGCAACAAGGGGTTAATTGCTTTAGAACCTACGTCAGTGCTTGGTATGATGGCTCATTTCAGGACGTGATTTTTTTCAGTGAGAAAAACCAACAAGTGCGCGAGATGATCAGTGCTATTCTTGCTGGTTATGCATGGGATTTACGAAACCCATTTGTAAAACAAAGCAACAAACGCTTAAATACGTTGGTTGAATTATGTCGCGATTAACACGCTCTTTGCTTTTAACCTTGAGCATATTAGTGGCAAGTTGTGCCAGTGAATTTGCAGTAAAAAAGGGTGTTGATTTAGCGCCAAATGCAGGGATTTATTTGCTTGATCCACCGCCATCATTAGTTGCCGATAATTGGCAGCAAGTACTTGAAGTACACCATGGCGATGAGCAGCATACATTACTAGCGCAGCTGAGTTTAAACAGTGAAACGGGTATTAACTTGGCTGTTATGACGGCTCAAGGTATGCCGATATTTCAGTTAGAAAAAGCGCCACAAGGGCCGATTAAAAGCGAAAAAATGCTCCCTATCAACGCGGTTGATCCTCGCTATATTCTTGCTGATATCATGCTAGTACACTGGCCGGTTACTGTGCTTAACTCGCAACTGTATGGTTTGAGCTTGGTTGAACAAGGCTCAACGCGACGCTTATATCAAGGTGAACAGTTAATTAGTGAAATTCGCTATTTAGACGGTGCAACAGAACTTGTAAACTTTCAGCGAGATTACAAAATTAAATTTCAAAGGGTTAATTGATTATGCCATTTTGGCTTAACGACTTAGGTATTGTTAGTGCATTGGGGGTTGGTCATCAACAAACAATGCAAAGTATCAGCTTGCAACCTAAACAAACACTCACAGAGGTGACGTCGCTTGCATTTGAGCAGCGCCCAACGTTTGTGGGTTTGGTTAATGAACTGCCATTAACCGCATCAATGCGGTTTTATCAGCTAATCGATTTAGCGCTGGCGCAAATTACTGACACATTGACAGGCATAAACATTCCGAGTAGCCGTATTGCTGTGGTTATTGGTACCAGTACTGCTGCAATTCAAGAAGGTGAAAGAGGCCGAATTGCCCATGCAGCGAAGGGAAAGTGGCCAGAGGAATTTGATTATTACGACCAAGCACTCGTTGCACCCGCCAATTATATTGCCAAAAAACTCGCTGCGAAGGGGCCAAGTTACAGCATTTCAACTGCGTGTAGTTCAAGTGCCAAGGCGCTTATTAGTGCGCGCGCCTTACTCAGTGTCGATTTAGCCGATGTAGTAATTTGTGGTGGGGTAGATAGCTTGTGCCAACTTACTATCAATGGCTTTGATTCGTTATCTTCTATTAGCGATGAAATTTGTAAGCCGTTTAGTGGCGACAGAGCTGGTATCAATATTGGTGAAGCCGCAGCGTTATTTATTATGAGTAAAGAGCAGCACACAAAACAAAGTATTGCCTTTTTAGGTGGTGGTGAAAGCTCTGACGCTCACCATATTTCAGCACCGATTGCAGACGGTTCTGGTGCAATCGCAGCTATGACAATGGCATTGCAAGACGCGAATTTAACACCTTCAGATATCGACTACATTAATGCCCATGGAACAGCCACACCGCAAAATGATGCCATGGAATCTCTGGCAATCAATGAGGTATTTGGCAAAAATACTAAAGTGAGCTCTTCTAAACATTTGACCGGCCACACCTTAGGTGCTGCAGGTGCCTTAGAAGCGGGCTTATGTTGGCTCTATTTGGCCTATCCGGAATTCAATCAATTAGTATGTAATCAGGTGAAGAAAGACGACTCTTTGGCTGAAATTGGTTTAATAACACAACCAGAAACGGCAGAAATTAACACTTGTTTATCAAATTCGTTTGCCTTTGGAGGCAATAATGTCAGTGTAGTACTAGGACATCTAAATGAATCACTATAAAATTGAGCAAGTCGTACCTCATAGCGAACCAATGATATTGCTCAATCGCCTATCTAATTACAGCGAAGAGTCAGGTTGCTGTGAAGTGGATATTAGTTCACAAAGCCCGTTTTATGACGAGAGCTTAAATGGGGTTGCCAGTTATATTGGCTGTGAATATATGGCGCAAACTATCGCAGCTTACGCGGGTGCGCTGGCAAAAGATAAAGGAAATGAAGTACAAATTGGTTTTTTAATTGGCACGCGCAAATATAAAACCTATGCACCGGTATTCAAAAACGAGCAAACGCTTAAAATCTCGGTGACAAAATTATATCAAGAAGAATCAGGGTTAAGTGTATTTGAGTGTCAAATACACAGCGATGAAACATGCTTAGCAGAAGCAAAAATCAATGTGTTTCAACCACAAGACCCCATGCAGTTTATAAGAGAAAATCAATGACAAAACGTATTTTAGTCACCGGCTCAAGCCGTGGTATTGGCAAAGCAATCGCACTTAGATTAGCTAACGATGGCTTTGATATTGCTGTTCATTGTCGCAGTGGTGTGGCTGAAGCAGAGCAAACCTGTGCAGAAATTAGTGCGCTTGGTCGTCATGCAAGCCTATTGCAATTTGATGTTTGCGATAGAGAGCGTGCGAAACAACAAATTGAAGCTGATATTGCCGAGCACGGAGCGTATTATGGGGTGATCTGTAATGCTGGTATCACGAATGATATGGCGTTCCCTGCGATGCAAGGTGATGATTGGGATAAAGTGATCCGCACGGGCCTTGACGGTTTTTACAATGTGGTTCATCCAACGGTGATGCCAATGGTGCAAGGTCGTAAAGGTGGCCGGATTGTCACTATGGCGTCAGTGTCAGGGATTGCCGGTAATCGCGGGCAAGTTAACTACAGTGCCGCTAAAGCGGGCATTATTGGTGCAACTAAAGCGCTTTCGCTTGAGCTTGCAAAACGTAAGATCACCGTTAACTGCGTGGCGCCTGGGTTAATCGAAACCGAAATGACAGACGATTTACCGGTTGATGAAATGCTAAAAATGATCCCATTAAAACGTATGGGGTCTGTTAGTGAAGTCGCGGGTACTGTGTCGTTTTTATGTTCAGATGACGCTGCGTATATCACCCGCCAAGTTATTTCTGTGAATGGCGGTATGGTGTAATGAAGCGTGTTGTTGTTACAGGCATGTCTGCCATCACTGCATTAGGTGATACCTGGGACGAATTTAAAACCGCTTTGCAAAAAGGTGAAAATGCCGTTCAGTACATGACTGACTGGGATGTGGCGCCAGAACTAAACACTCGACTAGCGGCACCTGTTACTCATTTTACTAAACCAAGTCATTATAAGCGTAAACAAGTTCGCTCAATGGGGCGTGTTGCTATGATGTCGACCCGTACTACAGAGCTTGCTTTAGAAGAAGCTGGGCTATTAGAGCACCCAAGCCTAACCGATGGCTCTACAGGCATTGCTTTTGGCTCGTCAACGGGGTCAACACCACCATTATTGGCTTTTGCAAAAATGATGGAAACCGGCGAAATGACGGGCGTAACGGCCACCAGTTACATCCAGATGATGGCGCATACAGCGCCTGTGAATGTGGGTGTCTTTTTTGGTTTAAAAGGTCGCGTGATCACCACCAGCTCTGCCTGTACATCGGGCTCGCAAGGTATTGGTTATGCTTACGAAGCGATAAAGTATGGCCGTCAAAAAGCCATGGTGGCTGGTGGCGCAGAAGAGTTATGCATCACAGAAGCCGCGGTATTTGACACCTTGTACGCGACCAGCACAAAAAATGATGCTGCGAAAAGCACGCCACGACCATTTGATCAAAATCGTGATGGTCTGGTTATTGGTGAAGGTGCAGGCACACTCATTTTAGAAGAGTATGAGCATGCCCTTGCCCGTGGAGCGACCATTTATGCGGAGCTAGTTGGTTTTGGTTGTAACTCAGATGGTCAACATGTTACGCAACCTACCGCAGAAACAATGCAAGTGGCTATCGAAATGGCCCTTCATGATGCACAGCTTACTGCCGACCAAATTGGCTATGTGAATGCCCATGGTACGTCAACAGATCGAGGTGATATTGCGGAGTCTCTAGCGACTTTCAATGCCCTTGGCAAGAAACCTATTAGTTCATTAAAAAGCTATTTAGGTCATACCTTAGGTGCGTGTGGCGCCATTGAAGCATGGGCGAGTATTAATATGATGAATGATGGTTGGTTTGCACCTACTATTAATTTAACAGATGTCGATGCTGAGTGTGCTGACCTAGATTATATCAAGGGCAATGGCCGTGAAATGCAAACAGATTACATTATGAGTAATAACTTTGCGTTTGGTGGTATCAATACCTCGTTAATTTTTAAAAAGTGGCAAGCATGATCAAGCGCTGCATCATAAGTATTTTATTTATTCTAGCTTTAAATGCTTATGCTGCAGAAGATAGTGTAGAAAAGGGCACTGCAAAAATGGAGCTCGGTGCAGGCCTTTTTTATGCAGATATCCCGCATTATTTAGGTTCAGATGAAAGTGAGCAATACCTATTGCCTGTGCCTTATTTTCGTTATCAAAGCGATAAAATGGCCATAGACCGTAATAGCTTCACCGGCTTTTTGTGGCAGCAAGAAAATCTCCATTTAGATTTATCTGCAAGCGTAGGTCTTGCAGTTGACAGTGAAGACAACAAAGCCCGAGAAGGTATGGATGATCTAGATTGGGTGTTTGAATTAGGACCTTCACTTAATTACTACCTAATAGGTGAACTAAACGCTAAACAGCATTTGTATTTAAGCCTGTTTGCGCGCAAAGCCATTGCGACAGATTTCTCTGGTATTGATGATATTGGCTGGCGTTATGGGCCAAGTGTGTATTATCGAGTGCCGATCATCGAAAAAGCGGATTCACAATTTTCATTAGCGTTTCGTGGCAATATCAACTTTGCTAGCGATAAATACCTTGATTACTACTATGGAGTGAGTGACTTACATAGCAATGAAACTCGCCAAGCATACTCAAGTCGTTCAGGTTTTTCTGGTGCTGATGTATCAATTGGGGTACATTTTGACACAGCAAAGTATTGGTTAGGTGGTTTTGTTAAATACCACCACCTTGCTAACAGTCAACAAGATGCAAGCCCACTCGTGAAGCAAGATTATAATGTTTCGGTTGGTTTTGGTGTTGCATGGAAATTTTATAGAAGGAATTTTTAAATGAAGTTATTGACCCTTGCATGTGTTTTAGTAGCTTGTTTGTTTTCAGCAAACAGTTTTGCACGTGATGATTTACAAACGCTACCTGTACAAGCATTACTTGAAACCACCAAAGCGAAACAAGCATTGTTAGATATTCCGCTGTATTTTGCTGATCAAAGTCATAACACGATTAAAAAAACTTATGGTGAAGTGATCACCAACAAGAAAACCAATGCATTTAATAAAACTGACCGAGAGGCGTGTGAATGGGTAATGCTCAGTGCTTTAAAAGCATTACAAGAGCGTGCTGTTCGTGAAGGCATGAATGCAGTTGTAAATATTCAATCGTATTACAAGAAGCGTGAGTTTGTTAGCCAAACAGAATATCAATGTGGTGCGGGTACGTTTATCGCTGGTGTGGCATTAAAAGGCACTTTAGTTAAGTTATAACTAACTAAAGTCATTTTTTTTCTGTATAATTTGCGACCCTTGATATGATGGCCGCAGGTTATACAGCATGAATTTTAAATCATTTAGTTTTTCTTCTGAGCTTTTACAGGCATTAGAAGAGCTTAATTTCGAAACGCTTACTCCCGTTCAACGTAGTGCAATTCCTGCAGTAAGAAAAGGCAAAGACGTACTTGTTAGTGCGCAAACCGGCACGGGTAAAACCGCTGCATTTGCTTTACCACTTATCCAAAAATTATCAGAATCAGCTGTTAGCGAAAATAATGCACCAAGTGCACTAGTGCTTGCACCTACTCGCGAGTTAGCAGAGCAAATTGCTAATAACTTTAAAGCGTTTGCAAAATACACCGAATTAAAAACAGTGTGCTTGTTTGGTGGTATTAATCTAGCGGGTCAAGCTAACGATTTGAAAGCAGGTGTTGACATCGTAGTTGCAACGCCAGGGCGCTTACTTGATCATATTCGTTTAGGTAACATCAGCTTAGCTAATGTTAAGCATTTAGTGCTTGATGAAGCTGACCGTATGCTAGACATGGGCTTTATCAGCGATATGCAAACGGTTATTAATGGCTGTGATGAAGCGCGTCAAATCTTATTGTTCTCTGCCACTTTCCCGGCGGCAATTAAACAATTTGCGAGTAAAGTACTAAAGCAGCCCGAAATTATTCGTGTTGATCAAACAAACAGTACTGCAGAAACAGTGCAACATGTTGTGTATCCTGTAGAAGAGCGCCGTAAGCAAGAGCTTTTATCTGAATTGATAGGAAAGAAAAACTGGCAGCAAGTACTTGTTTTCGTAAACATGAAAGAAACTGCCGATGAGCTTGTAAAGGAGCTTAACCTTGACGGTATTCCAGCTGTTGTTTGTCATGGTGATAAAACCCAAGGTAACCGCCGCCGCGCTTTACGCGAATTTAAAGAAGGTAAAGTTCGCGTATTAGTCGCAACCGAAGTGGCTGCCCGTGGTATTGATATTGAAGGGTTACCACGTGTGATTAACATCGACTTACCTTGGCTTGCAGAAGACTACGTGCATCGTATCGGCCGTACAGGTCGTGCTGGTAAGCCGGGCCAAGCTATTTCGTTTGTGAGCCGTGAGGAAGAAAACACTTTATTCGATATCGAAAAGCTAATTGGACAGCGCATCAAGCGTGTTGTTTTACCAGGTTATGAAGTAAGCAGCCGTGAAGTACTGATTGATAAAATAGGTAAAAAGCCGTCGCATTTACGCCGTAGCCGTACAAATAAGGCTTCAGGTCAGGCAACGGGGGAAGCGCGTGCGAAGAATCGTTCACGTATCGCAAATGTTCGCAAATCTTTGAAAGGCAATAAATTAAGCCTTAAAAAGTAATGAATTTCGATAACAAACGATAAGAGCTTCTATAAAAAGCCCCATTGCTGTTTGGCAATGGGGCTTTTTTGGCTCTGCTAATCGTACAAATGGAGTATTTTGTTAATTTTTATACAGTTAAATGCAAAATTAGATTAACAAATGTACCTTGATGAATTACAATCGCTTTGAAATCAGTCAAGTAGCGTTTCTAACGCGTTAGTGTCTAAATGGATGTTTATGCAGTACATAAAAAGAATAATAAATAAAATAATCGCCCCTACTTTTTTACTCAGTGTTGCTAGTGTGCCTTTTTCTGCTAATGCATTTGATAAGGCTGAGTTCTCCCTTGCCCATATTAAAGAGTCTATTAGCGCTGATGGTGTGATGGATGAGCCACACTGGCAATACGCCACTAAAGTGCCATTAAAATATCAGAACGAACCAACCGAAAAAGGCACACCGCTCGTGCAAACCGATGCTTACATGTACGAAGATGGCAAGTACTTGTATGTGGGTTTTATTGCAAAAGATAATGATCCTTCGCAAATTCGTGCCGCTCTTCGAGATCGCGACACACTTTGGCAAGACGACAATGTTGCCTTGATGATTGATACTTTTAATGATGAACGAACTGGCTATGAGTTTTATGTAAATCCATTGGGTGCGCAAGGTGATATGCGCATGACAGATATTGATGATTGGGTGGAAGACCCATCATGGGATGCTATTTGGGATAGCGCAGGGCAAATAACAGAGGACGGCTATGTTGTTGAAATGCGTATTCCATTCACTGCACTTCGCTTTCCAAAAGACCAGGCCGAATTAACGTGGAGTTTTGCAGTATGGCGAAATTACCCGCGTGATGTGTATTATCAAATGTCCAACGTTGGTTTTGACCGAGATGTAAAATGTAGCTTTTGTCAGTTTGATAAACTCACAGGTTTTGCCAACATGACAGAAAGCCAAAATATTCAGCTTACACCCACTTTAACTGCGCTTCGTCATGATAGCAAAGACACAGTGCCGGGTGATTGGCAGAATGGCGATATTGATACTGAAGCAGGCTTAGACTTACGTTGGGGTGTGACGCAAGATGCGGTTATTAATGCCACCATTAACCCTGACTTTTCGCAAGTCGAGGCAGATTCACTTGAACTTGATGTAAATACTACTTACTCAATTTATTATGCTGAAAAGCGTCCATTCTTTTTAGATGGTGCGTCTTATTTTAATACCAGCCAACTAGAGCTTTTATATACGCGAATGATTGCTGAACCTGATGTAGGTTTAAAATTAACAGGTAAAACCGGCGCGCACAGCTATGGCTTTATGTACGCTGATGATCAGAATACCAGTGTTTTACTTCCGACAAATCAAGGATCGGGCTTTGCTAATCTGGCAGATAAAACGCAAGCAGTAGCGGGGCGTTATCAATTTGATATTGGCCAAAAAGGCACAATTGGTGTGATGAGCACTCACCGTGAAAATGATGATTACCATAATACCGTGTTATCTTTAGATGGCAGCTACTGGTTTAACCAATCAGATAGTTTGCAGTATCAAGTTGCAAGCACAGATACCACTAATTCAGAATTTTTAGTTGATTATTATGGCGTTGATAAGAATCAATCCGATCAAGCTTATGCTATTGAATTTACTAGAACTAAGCGTGATTACGAAGTCTACGCTAATTACGAAAATATAGGTAAAGAATACCGCTCTGATTTAGGCTACCAAGCTAAAGTTGATTACGAACAAGTACAATTAGGTGGTGGGCAAACTTGGTATCGTGATGCTGATGATGCAATCACAGAGTACAGCTACAATGTTGAGTGGGATAAAACGTGGGCACAAAATGGCGACTTACTCGAAGAAGAATACGATGGCTTTATTACTTTTAAAGGTAAGATGCAGTCGCAAACAGAAATTGGCTTTATTCATCGTAATGAGTTTTATGCCGGCGAGTTCTTTAATCAAAATATAGGCTATATCTACGGTGGTTTTAGACCTATTCGTGATGTGCGATTCTTATTGTATGCTCAATATGGCAGCAAAATTGATTACAGTAATGCAGCTTTAGGTACCATGGTTCGTATTGAACCTGAGATGACATGGGATATTAACGATCATTGGCAGGTTCAACTAGAGCACAGTTACAGCTATCTAGATAACGAACAAAATGATCGTGTTTATACTGCAAATTTAACTGATTTACGTGTTTATTATAAATTTAATATGCGCTCAATGCTAAAACTCGTTTTGCAGTTTGAAGATGTCGATCGAAACAACGAAGCTTATCGATTTGATGTCAGTCAAACTAACCGCGATTATGGCAGTCAGCTGGTGTATTCATACAAAATTAACTCTCAGACGCTGTTTTACTTAGGTTATTCAGACAAAGGATATCAAGACGACTCTTTGAAAAGTCTTGAGCGTGACGAGCGTACCTTCTTCACTAAACTAAGCTATGCATGGCAGCTCTAAGTAATTATAAAAAAGGAAAATCATAATGAAATATTTAAAAATGTCAGCTGTTGCTGCTGCGGTAACTATCCTTGCTGGATGTGCGGCGAAACAAGATGTAAGTCGTTTTGAAGCGGAAAAACCAAAAACAGTGTGTATTGCAGAGCATCAAGCAGTTAAAGAAGGTGTTGTAACATCATTGCAAACAGGTTTTGCAAAACATAACGTGCAAACACGCGTGATACCGGCTAACTATGTTATGAAACACCAAGCGTATCAAACAGACATCTCAACTGCTAACACAAACGGTTGTGATGCAATTGCATTTTATGTTGCGAACTGGCATTGGGATTTAGCTCTTTATATGGCCTATGCCAATATCTGGGTCACTAATGTTGACCAATCTAAAACAATTGCGCAAGCAAGCTATCGAACGGGTGGTGGTTTGGATAAATTTATTGATGCAAACGATAAAATTATCGAATTAGTGGATTCAATGTTCCAGCAAGTTGAAGCCAAGAAACAACAAGAGAGTCAGAAAAAAGCAATATAAACTAATATGTTGGTCAGCTTATGGCTGACCAACCTCTTCGTTAACTTTGCTTCTTACCACCCCTTCAAGGCTTTTTAAGCCCCATTGTTTACCAATCTCAACAGCTTCATCAATTGGCTTTTTCAAGGTGACTGCATTATAAAGCGCAACGAGAGCGCCAACACGGTTGCTGCTCGCACAATGAAGTAAGGTAGTTTGCTGTTGCTGTTTATTGAGTAAGGCCTGAAGTTTCGTAGCATTTTCAATGGTAATATCAGCTTTAGATTGCACAGGAATATGGTAATAGTTCATACCAAGCTCAGTGACTAACTCTTGCTCAGACCAATTCGTTTCGTTATCACCACGAAGGTTTATGACGTTCTGAACACCAAGTTGTTTTAACTTGGCAAAATCCGTTTGACTTGGCTGCCCAGAAGTTAGCACATTCTCAGACTGCGCCTTAAGATTTAAAATATCCAGTTTTGTAGTAACGGTTTGTGCTGCAAATGCAGAAAAAGACAGCAGCGCAGCACAGGCTAATTGTATGAACTTATTCATTTTACTCCTTAAAGTGTGTTTAATTTTTGCTGTAGACGGTTTCACCACGACTAATGGTTTCTAACACTTGTAAGTTATGTAGCTCTACAGGCTTTATCTTTAGCGGATTCTTATCAAGAATTATCAAGTCTGCTTGCATCCCTTGTTTTAATTGCCCTTTAGAGTTTTCTTCAAAGTGTTGATACGCAGGCCATGTCGTCATTGCTTGTAGTGCAGTATACACAGAAACACGTTGCTCTGGCCCTAATACTTGATCTGTACGGGTTGTGCGGTTAACAGTTGCATCTAATACACGTAGTGCATCAGGTAGGGCGACTGGTGCATCATGATGGGTGCTAAACATTAATCCTTGTTTGCGAACAGCTTGAGTGGGTGAAACAAAATCGGCACGGGGGTGACCTAGCACTGAATTTACATGCCAGTCGCCCCAATAAAAAGTATGCATTGGGAAGAGCGATGGAAATATGCCTAATTCTTTAAGACGATTTACCTGATCTTGTCGAATTGTTTGACCATGAATGAGTACAGGGCGGCGATCTTTTTTGCCGAGCTTGTTATTGGCACTTTCAACGGCATTTAAAAACTGCTCAATGGCGGCATCACCATTTGCATGCGTCATTACCTGCCAGTCATTGGCAAAGGCCGTTTCAATATACTGATAAGCTTGCTCATCATTAAAAGTAGGGTAGCCTGCATAACCTTGCTCTTGGCCTTCGGGGGCTTTTAAGTATGGCTGAGATAACCAAGCGGTTTTCCCTTGTGGTGAGCCATCAAAGTTCAGCTTTACACCCCCAATGCGAAAATGATTTGTGTAGGTGTTACTGTTATAGGCTGAGTCCATAAATCCGCTGCTGGTGGCCATATCGGCATAGGCAACTATATCAATCACGAATTTATCTGCCTTTGATGCTCTTACCATCGAGTCATAAGCTTCTTGGGTAGCACGTCCTTCTTGGGCCGTTGTGTAGCCGTATTTTGTATAGAGTTTTTGCCCTTCTTGCAGCATTAAATCTTGTAAATCAGGATCAACAGATTTCATAAGTTTAAACAGTAATCCAAAGTGCGCGTTTTCTTCGAGCACCCCATTGGGCTCTTGTGAGTTTGTCATGCGACGAATTATCCCGCCATCAGGATTTTCTGTGTTTTCATCGATGCCAGCCATGGCTAACGCTTTAGTGTTTGCCACACTTAAGTGCCCTGAGGTATGAATGATGATCACAGGCTTTTCAGTGCTAACTCGGTCTAAGTCCATTTTTGTAGGGTATCTATCAAGCTCAGCATCATCGTACCCAAATCCTAAGATAGCGCCGGTTTTTTCAATAAAAGTGGTGTAATCAGGGTTGTTCTGTGCAGCTGTGAGAATATTAACGATTTGCTCAACGCTGTTAGCATCACCATCTGGACTAGGTAATACATTGGCTACCATGGCTTGTAAGCCTACCGCGTACACATGACTGTGGCCATCTACAAAGCCAGGCATTAGGGTCTTGCCTTGTAAATCAATCAGCTTCGTTTTACCAAACTTATGCTCAAGGGCTTTAGTTTTATCACCCACAAAGATAATTTTGTCGCCTTGCGTTGCGATTGCTTGCGCATACTCTGGTTCATCGCCAGTCATTGTAAGAATATCACCACCATAATAAATGGTATCTGCTGCACTCACTTGCAGTGGAAGCGTTTTAGCTGTTTGTTCAGAGGTTTTATCGCAAGCCGTTAAGGCAAGCAATGAACATGCAATTGCGAGGTGATGTTTCATATAATCTTCCTTGAATTCTAAGTATGTCTAATAATATAGTCTGTTTGCTCAGTTTGTGTTTTTATATTGGACTTAAATTTCATTAAAGTACAAGACAATAGCAGCGCCATCTAGGCTACTGCCATTATGAATGTTGATACCAATACCAAAGTTATCGAACCATGACGTCCATTTTCTGCTATCCCATAAAAAGCCAATACCGTATTCATAAAAGTGATCGGTCCCAAATGCTACCCGACTATCGCCGCCTAAATCGATACGTTGGCCTTTGATGTAAAAAGCTTGCTCAAAAAACCCGATTTTGAACATGTTAAATTTAGCTTTAATACCATTGAGTGTGCGCCATGTCTCAGGCGCCGCATTATTTATTCCATCAGGGTGAGAGAGTGCCCAGCCATAGTAATAATTAAAGTTAAGTTTGTACTCGTAATAGCCCCAATGCCTAGGTAAGCGATAGATCATGGTCGCATTAGGGTTTAACACCAGTGCATTACTATTGAGGTTGGTGTAAAGATTTTCAGCTAAAGGCTTAAAATTACGTCTAGACTCGGGAGAGTTGTACTCATAATCATTGTTGTAATGTAAGTAGTGAGTATTAAAACCAAATTGATATGACCATTTAGAGCCAAGTGCTTTTTCGGCATTAAAACCGATCATCCCGTTATACACTGTTTCTGAAATATAGTCGTCAGTCACATTATCAAAAAGCGAAATGAAATCTGATTGATTTAAATAGCTTACTTTGCTGGTCAGGCTTAGTTTGTGTTGATAAACAGGCTCATCAAGCTGCCAAGTGTAAGGAATACTGTAGAGTTTGAGTTCTTTTCTAAGCGCAATACTGTCTTCATCTTTGTTGGCATGTTGCGAGTCAAACAGTGTTTGTGGATCAAAATCACCAAAACCCAAGGTAAGACTATCACCATCGGTTAAAACCAACGACGTGGCAAAGGCCGATTCGAGCTGCTTAGTCGGGTTTGCAAAAACCGCTGAGCAGATACAGAAAATAATAGGGGTATAAAAAATAAATTTAAATCTATAGCTATTTTTCATTAATAAAGCGGGAATCATTATTTTATGAATAATAATAGCCCATTTATTTCAAACTATGACTAGTTATTTAGAATTGATTTTTTGTCAATTATTCAAAATCACCAAATAACTAATAACAATGTCTGTCGGAAATTTCACAAGCTCATAAATTTAGGAAGATTCTGATTCGGATCACTCATCTTTTCATCTAATGTAAAACATAAATGCAGAGTTGATATTCTGACTTTTAAATCTACATATTATTGTATTTAAATCAATTCTGTGCCCGTTTAATTAGATTAAGAGAGTGCTTTATTTTGAACCATAAATACTTTTTAACTAAAAGTTCTAGTTGTTTTTCATGGGCTTTTATACTGATTCTTTTTTCTGGTGGAGCACTATTCAGTACAGATGGGCAAGCTAAAGAAAATAATTGGTATTTGTATGGCCAAATAGGCCACGCTTCGACTGATTTTAAGGCAGACGCTGTTAAAAATGAGCTTGTTGCACAGAGTGTCAATTATGAAAACTTATCAGTGAAAGATACTGACGTAGGTTATCAACTAGGATTTGGATATCAGCTAGATTCTATATTTTCAGTCCAACTGGGTTATTTAGATTTTGGCGATAGAAATTTTCGTTTAACAGGAGAGGTGACTGATTTAGACAATTTTCATGATGTAATGCAAGCAACTTACCCTGAATCTGCAAAGGGGCCACACCTAGTTGTTTTAGCATCATGGCCTCTAACAAATGACCTATCACTAACAGGTAAACTTGGGTACCTTGATTGGCAACAAGATTACCAATACCAAATCAATACATCAGATGTTTTTAAAGCGAAACGCAGCGGCAATAGTGTGACTTTTGGCGGTGAAATCAGCTATTCAATATTTGAAAAGACTCTACTTTTCTTAAGTTACGACCAAGCTAGGTTAGATGATTACTCAACGTCAATGTTTTCTATTGGCGCTAAGTATCAGTTTAACTAATCAACTCCAAATGTATGCAGGGGGCGTACATTTTTAATTATCTCAAGGAATAGCTGAGTCTACTTACTAAACCACTCATCGTGAATTAGCAAACAGCTTGAAGTGTCTACAGGATTAAAATGCCATGTTATCAACAATTATTAAATATTTATACTTAGTCGCACTTATTGCGCCCATGTCGATATTGGCTATGCCAATTACAATTATCGCTCCTAGTAAAACGTTTACGCTTGATGTAGAGCCCAGTGACAGTATTGGTACTCTACGACAATTAATAAGCGATGAAACGAGTATCCCGTATGACAGAGTGGTCATTACTCAAAGTGTTGAGGGCGGTACCGCTGTGTTGGATGATGATAATCCTTCTTTGTCAGATAGAAACGTCAAAAAGGATGATACATTAACAGTTACAAAGAAAAATACAGCGCCTAGTTTTTCAAGTAATGGGTGGGAATTTGTTGGTAACTCTAGGTTCACAAGAGGTGGATACTCTCCTGTGGGTATAAACATTAGCATGGATGCTAATGATGTACCCTGGGCAATTTTCTCGGGAAATTCAGATTCACCTTTAAGGGTATTAAAATTTAATGGTACGGATTGGGAACATGTCGGTAACACAGATATTACAAGTAGTATTGTTCATTACTCGGATATAATCTTTGATAATAATAACACCCCGTTTATTTGCTTCACTGATGACGGAGGATTAAAAGTACTAAGTTTTGATGGAACATCTTGGGTGGATGTTGGCTCACCTGTTTCAAGTGGGCATATTTTATACAATAATTTAGCATTTGATAATAATGGCGTTTTGCATATTGTTTATAACAATGCAAATTTTGGAAGTAAAGCTGTTGTAAAAAAATATGATGGTAATCACTGGGTAAGTGTTGGTATAGAGGGGTTTACGCCATCAGAGGCAACCTATACTGAAATTGCTTTTGATAGCTCAAATACGCCTTACGTTTCATTTAGAGATTACTCTCACTCTAGTACTGGAGCTTCAGTGATGTCGTTTAATGGCTCATCTTGGGTATATGTCGGCGAACCAGGTATTTCAGATACCAGTGCAATTGAACCGTCAATAGCAATTGATAGTAATGACAATATTTTTTTAAGCACTAGAACTGAAAATAGTAGCTCTGCTAACGGGCTCGGTATTTATAAATTTGATGGAACAAGTTGGTCTTTAGTTGTTGAGGATGTATCAGGAGGTGGTGCAGGTTTCCCTAAGCTTGAATTTGGTGAGAATGACATACCATTTTTATTTTTCATAGATCATGAAGCCGATCCATATGGGGGCAGCGTTATAACATTCGAAAATAATGCTTGGCAGTTTGTTGGGAGAAGAGGGTTTGCTCCAGGAATTACGACCTACAGCCATTTTGCCCTTGATAGCCAAAATACACCATATGTTATTTATTTTGAGGGTACTTCAACTTTTTTTGCCAGTGTAATGAAATATGCAACAACAACATTCTCAGATTCATCTAGAATAGTTACTCAAGGAGACTCAATAGGAGATCCTTTTGCTGATTTCATGATATCAGACGAAGACGCTGACGATGTGGTGTTAACGATTACATTTTCGGATACCAACGCAGGGAGCTTTTCAGGTAATGCAAGTGGTGGGGCTGATTATAACTACGAGCCAAGCAGCGGTGTATTAACAGTCTCTGGAAGTGTTAGTGATGTAAAGGCAACGATTGATAACTTAACCTTTACTCTTGATAGTAACTACACAGGTGAATTCACATTCACTAATGAGTTGACTGATGGCACAGAGAGCGCCTCGCCGGTAACTTTAACTTATAACGTAGTTACACCTAATAAAGCGCCGTCTATTAGCACTAATAAAGGCCTTTCAATCGATGAAGGTACTACAAAACTAATTTCTGCGCTTGACTTATCCGCTACAGATGCCGATGACTCTGGTACAGGACTTATATTTACGCTTAAATCTGTGCCAAGTAATGGTAGTTTGTTTGTTGATACGAATAATAATGGCAGCTTAGACTCAGGCGAAGAGCTTGCTGTAAATGACACGTTTACTCAACAAACGCTGGATGATTCAAACCTTTATTATAAACACAATGGCTCGGAGACTACCTCTGATAACTTTACATTTGACCTAGCCGATGGTGGGGAAGATGGGGTTGAACCAGTTACAAATCAAAACTTTGCTATCTCGATTTCATTAACGAATGATGCGCCAGTGATGACCAATAAGCTCAAATGGGATTTTGTGGGTAATGCGGCTTTTTCTAAAGCGTATGCCGAAGAAATTGAAGTTAAATTAGATAATAATGATGTTCCTTATGTGGTTTTCGCGGATTATCTCGATGATAAAACCGGTGTGACTGTAATGAAATTAGAGGGTGATTCTTGGCAATATGTAGGGCCTCGAAATTTCTCAGCGGGGTCTGTCGGCCATCATAAAATTGCGATAGACAGTCACAATACCCCTTATATCATCTATCAGGATAGATCACTTGGAGGTAAAACTGTTGTACAAAAGTTTATCAACGGCAGTTGGCTAGTTGTAGGCGAGGGGCCTGTTAGTCTAGATCAAGCAAAGCATACTGCAATTGCAATCGATAGTGCAGACAACCTATATGTTGCTTATCAGGATTTTGGTTATTCTAATAAAGCTATTGTAAAAAAATGGAATGGTACAAATTGGCTTACTTTGGGTGGCACTGATTTTACACCTAGTGATCCAAGGTATCTCTCACTTGCATTTGATGACAGTAACACACCTTACCTTGCATATGTTGATCATGGTAAGTCTGATAGCGGCAATGTTAAAAAGTTAGTCAATAATAATTGGGAACAAGTAGGGCCTGTGAACTTCTCTGAAGATGTTATTAATCTTGACTTAGCTTTTAATAATAATATCCCTTACCTTGCTTACAATTCCAACGCACGTATTCCTTCAGTAAGAACATTCGATGGGACAGATTGGGTCTTCTTAGGCGAAGCAGGCATATCTAAAGGAAGAGTTGGTCAACTCGATATTGAGTTTGATAGTAATAATAACCTTTATGTCGCTTTTACAGACTATGAAGAAAACAGAAAAGCTACAGTGATGAGATTTAATGGCACAGGTTGGCATTCGATGACTCAGTCAGGCTCTACATCAGATAGAGCAGTTAATGTTACACTCGCTATTGCGAGTGACGACAGCTTATATATTTCTTTCACTGATTTTATTAATGATCTTAAGGCTTCGGCGATGAAATCCAGCCGAGCAGCATTTGAGAGCTATACGCTCTCTGTAGCAGAAGACAGTGACGCAAGCTTACTATTCGATAATTATCAAATCACCGATGAAGAAGGTGATGATGTTACCCTGACAATTACACTTGCTAATAACACATCTGGCTTACTAGCAGGCGCGGCGAGTGGTAGTGCCGTCGTTAATTATAATAATGACAATGCGACACTAACAGTCAGTGGATCCCTCGCGGATGTCACCACTACACTTGCAAATTTATCATTTAAACCAGCGGCTAATTTTTCTGGCTCACTGGGTATTACATTTAACTTAACTGATGGCAGCAATAGTATAACGCCAGTGAATGGCACGATTACGGTGATTGGTGTAAATGACGCGCCGAGCATTTCATCAATTGCGGTGAATCAAGCAACAGAAGATACGCTTTATTCGTATCAACTAACAGTATCTGATGCTGATAAAGACGATACATTTACATACAGAGCGACCCAATTACCAAGTTGGTTATCGCTAAACCCATCCGGCCTACTAGCGGGTACACCGACTAATGATGATGTAGGTGATCATACGGTGACTATATCAGTGACCGATCAGGCAAATGCAAGTGACATTCAATCATTCACGATTTCGGTTGAAAACGTGAATGACAAGCCTGTGATTTCTTCCACGCCGATTAGAGCAGCAACACAAGACCAGCCATACAGCTACACCCTTGTTGCGAGCGATATCGATAAAGGCGATACGTTGACTTATACAGCAACGAAGATCCCTGGATGGTTAGGCTTTACAAGGTCTACGGGCGAACTGTATGGTACCCCAAATAAGCATACCATTGGTACATATGCCATTACTTTAACTGTTACTGACAGTACTGGCGCATCTGTTTCGCAATCATTCTCTATCACGGTTGAAAATGTGAATGACGCGCCGGAAATTTCTTCTGTGCCAATCACATCGGCAACCGAAGACAGTTTTTATAGTTACACGTTAACAGCAAAGGATGCTGACAAAGGTGATACCCTAACGTATGCGGCAACGAAGCTCCCTAATTGGTTGACGATCAACCCATCAACGGGCGTACTTTCTGGAACACCAAGCAATGATGATGTGGGTGAGCATGCTGTGATTTTGAGCGTCAAAGACGGTGCTAATGCACTTGATACTCAATCATTCACTATCTCGGTTGTAAACGTGAATGACGAGCCGGTGATTTCTTCAACGCCAATTACAGTGGCAACGGAGGATAATCGTTATATCTATACTTTGAATGCAAGCGATGTCGATAAAGATGATACCTTGAAGTATGGAGCAACAAACTACCCTGACTGGATGGTGTTTAACCGTTCAACAGGTGTGCTTACTGGTACGCCTCGCAATGATGATGTCGGTGTGCACTCTGTGACGCTAACCGTCACTGACAGTGCCAATGCAACGGTTGAGCAAACTTTCACTATTACGGTTGAGAACGTGAATGACGTACCTGATGTGCAAAATGACATCGCCAGTGTTGATGAAGATAATAGTGTTGCGATTGATATTCTTGCCAATGACAGTGATGTCGATAGTAAGCTAAACCCAGCAAGCGTGATGATTGTTACACCGCCAACACAAGGTCAAACTAGCTTGAATACGGCGAATGGTGTGATCACTTATACGCCGAATGAGAATATTAACGGGACCGATACATTTAGCTATACAGTCGATGACATAGAGCATGGCCGTTCAGATGTGGCGACGGTGACCATTACTATTAATCCTGTTAATGACGCGCCTCTTGCAAATAGCGATAGCGCGATGACCGAAGAAGACATGGCCATTGAAATTGATGTTGCACTAAACGATGCTGATATTGACGAAGGAGACTCACTCGACTTATCAAGCTTAGTAGTCGTTTCTGCACCTGAAAATGGTCAAGCAAATGTCCAAAACGAGCGCATTGTTTACACGCCTGCGTCTAACTTTAATGGTAGCGATACATTTACGTATCGTATTGCAGATAAAGCAGGTGCAGTGTCAAATATTGCACGTGTTTTAGTGACTATCGGTGAAGTTAATGATGCACCAGTGGCGACCAATGATTTAGGTGTACTTGAAGAAGATACATCAATTGAGTTGTCTATTCTTGACAACGATATTGATGTTGATAGTGAGTTGCTTACAGAGAATGTGACGATCACGAAAGCCCCTAAGCATGGCGAGCTAACTGTCAATAAAGAGTTAAGCACAATCCGCTTTACACCACATTCAGATTTCTTTGGTACTGATAGCTTTGAATATAGTGTCAAAGATGATCAGTCTTTAATGTCAAATATTGCGACAGTCACTTTAACGGTAAATAGTGTGAATGATGCGCCAGTTGCACAAAATGACACCGCCGTATTACTTGAAGACACATCTCATAATATCAATGTGTTAGGTAACGATAGCGATGTTGATGGCACCCTTGATAAGACGAGTCTAGAAGTTGTTACACAGCCTGAACACGGTAATGTACAAGTGAACAATGGCGTGTTCAGTTACACACCAGATAGTAATAGTTATGGAGCAGACACATTTACTTATCGTGTTAAAGACGATTTAGGCCTTTGGTCAAATCATGCAGAGGTGTTCATTACGGTGACAGCTGTTAACGATGCACCATTGGCAAATAATGATGTGATCCAGACCAATGAAGATGAGAGCGTGATTATTGATGTGACGCAGAATGATTCAGACATTGATGGTCATCTTGATGAGGATTCAGTGAATATTGTAACAAACCCTGCATTTGGTCATATTACCAATAATGTAGATGGTACAGTTACTTATACGCCTATTAGCAATTATGTGGGCTTTGATTCATTTACTTACTCTGTACTTGATAATGAAGGTGCACAGTCAAACACAGCTTCAGTGACCATCACCGTGTTAGCAGTCAATGATGCGCCTGTTATTGAATCTCACCCAGTCACGTCGGCGACACAAGATGAAGCGTATAGTTATGTTGTTACTGTTAAAGATATAGACAGTGCAGATAGCTATAAATTAAGTGCGCTAGAGCTGCCAAGTTGGCTTGATTTTGACCCTACAACAGGCGAGCTAAGCGGTACGCCGAGTAATGATGATGTAGGTACTCATAGTATCAACTTAGTTGCCACTGATGCAGGAGGATTAACCGATACTCAAACCTTTGCTATCACAGTGGCCGATGTTAACGATGAAGCCACGGGCGGGATCAGTATTACTGGTGAAGCAAAAGAAGGTGAAACCTTAGCTGTTGAGTCGACAATCGAAGACCCAGATGGCGTAGGTGAGTTTACCTACCAATGGATGCGTAACGGCGAAATCATTACTGGTGCAACGCTTGCAGAGTACATGCTAACCGAAGCTGATATTGGCGCGACAATCACAGTTGTCGTAACCTATGTTGATGGCCATGGTAATACAGAAACCTTTACCTCAGATGCAACCAGTGTTGTCATTATCGCGAATGTTGCACCGGTTACCCATGACGAACAGTTCAGCATGGATGAAGATGAAAGCATTACCTTTTCGCTAAACTATTTCGACGAAAACGGTGATGAGGTTACGCTTAATCTTGTGACACCTGTGAGTAATGGTACATTGTTAATGGATGCAAACCATCTGGTGTATCAACCAAACGCTGACTTCAATGGTACTGATAGTTTCAGTTACACCGTATCGGATGGCATGCTGAACTCTAATATTGCGACAGTGACTATTGTCGTTAACGCAATCAATGATGCGCCAGTGTCTATGCCAGATAACTTTACCGTCAATGCGGATTTAAATGAGTATGTGGTGCTTGATGTGCTCGCAAACGATATTGATGTTGACGGTGATGAACTTACTCTTGTTAAGGCAACCGTGAGTGCTGGCACGATCCGCATTGTCGATAACAAACTAGAGTACTTAGCCCCAGTTGGCTTGAATGCTGATGTTGTAATTACTTATCAAATTAAAGATTCAAATGGTGAAGTGGTTGAAGTCACATTGGTGGTATCTGTTGTGTCTACGGCAGCTGAAATTACGATTACAGCACCAGAAGACAAAACAATTGCATCTAAAGGTCTTTTCACCAAAGTGAATATGGGCACTGCTATTGCGAAGGATGCACTGGGTAACCCAGTTCGTGTCACCGCAAGCTCAAAAGGTTTCTTTGCACCGGGGACTCACACTGTTATTTGGAGCGCCGGGGAAGGCGATGATCAAGTTTCTGCAACGCAGTTAATCAATGTTATTCCTCAGGTTAACTTTAGTAAAAATCAAACTGCAACTGAGGGGACGGCCGTTTCTATTAAAGCAATTCTCAATGGTGATGCCGTTAACTACCCAGTGGTTGTGCCATATACAGTATCTGGAGATGCGCTAGAGGGTGCAGACCATGACCTAGTTGAAGGTGAATTTAGATTTGAAAAAGGGCAACGTGAAGCGAGTCTGATTGTTAACGTGTCATCTGATGACATTGATGAGAGGTCTGAAACACTGGTTCTTCAGTTTTCAACGCCTGAGAATGCTGTTGTCGGTCCGTTAGGTGAGCATACTCTTACCATCGAAGAAGGGAATGTTGCGCCAAGCATTGAGGTCTTTGCAAATCAGCAAGGGATAGTGACGCGAATCATAAATAGACAAGGTGGTGATGTAACGTTAACGACACTAGTAACGGATGCAAACCTAACCGATACACACATATATGGTTGGTTAACGTCTGATAGTGCCATTGTCGATACTGACAGTGTTGAAGAGAGTTTTACTTTTGATCCACAACTTCTTGAGCTAGGGACGTATCAATTTGAAGTCGGCGTGTTTGACGGACAACAAGCGGGATCTTCACTATTAGAACTGACTATTGTTGACTCAATGCCTCAATTATCTTCTGAAGATACTGACTTTGATGGTATTCCTGATAATGAAGAAGGTTACGGGGATGCTGATAATGATGGCATACCTGATTATTTAGATGCTGATTCGTTAGCGCTCAACGTTGTACAAGAAAAACTGAACGAAAGTGAATTTTTCTTAATGGAAACCGAGCCAGGTTTGCAACTTAGCCTAGGTCATGTAGCGTTTGTAGCACATGGCACCAATACCGGAGTGTCAGAGCAAGAAGTAATGCATTACGGGAATTATGGTTCAGGTGCCACAGCAGATGCTGGATTTGATTATGCTAGCGGAGTCTTTGACTTTAACGTTAGCCAAATCCCCGTAGCGGGTCAGTCAGTCGGCATTGTTATAGCTCAGTTTGCACCCATTCCGAGCAATGCTGTATATCGTAAGCTAATGCATACCGGATGGACTGAGTTTGTCGTAGATAGTCGCAATAGCATTGCATCAGCACCTGGTGCAGAAGGTTTCTGTCCACCACCACATGATGCTCAGTATACCCAAGGATTAACTGAAGGACATTGGTGTGTTCAACTTACTATTGAAGACGGTGGCCCAAATGACGCCGACGGAAAAGTAAATCGTATCATCGAAGATCCAAGTGGTATTGCCAGTACAATGAGTACAAATACTCAACCGGTTGCTGAAGATGATATGGTTAGGGTTAAACGCAACATTAGTACATACCTTGATGTACTCTCGAATGACACAGATGCGAATGATGATTCGTTAATTCTGACATCCGCAGCAGTAGACATTGGTGAAGTAAGTATTGTTAATAATTTACTTTATTTTGTCCCGCAAGCAGAGCACCTAGGAATTGCAACGATTAGTTATAGCATTTCAGATAGTCAGGGAGGGGCTGATTTTGCGACAGTGATAGTTGACGTCGTAGCCAATGAAGCGCCGATGATAGATGCCATCATTGATGTTAGCACCGATGATCAAAGTCCAGTCACGATTGATATTTTGGCAAATGTGACAGATGAAGATAATAATGACTTCTCTATAATTTCAGCCACAGCAGAGAATGGCAGTGTGGTCATTAACGATGATGGGACGATTACCTATACTCCAAATGCAGGTTTTGAAGGTACTGACACAGTCACCTTTGTTATCTCAGATGGTGATGGCGGAACAACACAAGGACAATTTAATGTGGTTGTTAAAGCGTATAAGCAGGTGAGTGTAGAACATAAAACCAGTGGCGGTGGTACGCTGCCAATGAGCTTAATCTTGTTATTATTCGCATTGACAATTATAAGACGCAGTTATTATCGAACATATCGATAAACATTAAAAAGCCAAGCTTCAAAGCTTGGCTTTTTTACACCTTTAAGAAGCGCTTTAAGGCTGATAGTAAATCGGTGATTCAGGGCCAACTGGGAAGCCCAGAACAAATACCCATAAATAGAATAACGCAACCCAACCAACAAAGAAGATCATGCTGTAAGGAAGCATAGTCGCAACCAATGTACCAATACCCATGTCTTTCTTATACTTAGTCGCAACAGCCAGTATCAAGCCAAAGTAACTCATCATCGGGGTGATAAGGTTAGTAACCGAGTCACCAATTCGGTACGCCGCTTGAATAGTCTCTGGCGCATAGCCGATTAGCATTAACATTGGTACGAAGATGGGGGCCGTTACAGCCCATTGTGCAGATGAAGAACCTAAGCTTAAGTTTACTAATGCACACATTAAAATGAATAGCACGAATACTTCAGGGCCAGTTAGGTTTAATGCTTGTAAAAGAGCAGCACCGTTAATGGCTAAAATTGTGCCTAGGTTGGTCCATTTAAAGAAGGCAACGAACTGTGCTGCAAAGAAAACCAGCACAATGTACATACCCATCGAGCTCATACTTTTACTCATGGCATCGATGACATCTTTATCGTTTTTCATGGTGCCAACAACGCGGCCGTAAACAAAACCCGGAATACCGAAAGTCACAAAGATAAATACCACAATGCCTTTTAAAAATGGTGAATGTGCCACAAGGCCTGTTTCTGGATTACGTAAAATGCCGTCTTCAGGAACAATTGTCCAAGCAAGTAATAGTGACACCACTAACAGTGACACACCCGCCCATTTTAGTCCTGACTTTTCTTTATCGGTTAAACCGGCAATATCATTTTTAGGCAAATCGTTGCTTGCTTCATCAGGGTTGTACTTACCAAGACGTGGCTCAACGATTTTCTCGGTAACGAATGTGCCTAAAATGGCAATTAAAAATACCGAAATCATCATGAAATACCAGTTTGCTTCAGCGCCAACTTGGTAATTTGGATCAATCATTTGTGCTGCAGGCGTGGTGATACCAGCAAGTAGGGGGTCGATGGTGCCGAGCAATAAATTGGCACTGTAACCACCTGAAACACCGGCAAATGCCGCAGCAAGACCGGCAAGAGGGTGACGACCAAGGCTGTGGAATATCATGGCTGCTAATGGAATAAGTACGACGTAACCAAGTTCAGACGCCGTATTTGATAAAATCGCAGCAAACACCACCATGAAAGTAACTAAACGCTTAGATGCGCCCATTACCATGCCGCGCATAGCTGCAGAGAGTAAACCTGAGTGTTCTGCAACACTTACACCTAATAAAGCGACTAATACCGTACCAAGTGGTGCAAAGCTGGTGAAGTTTGTAACAAGGCCAGTAACGATACGCTGCAGGCCTTCGGCACTAAGTAGGCTGACAACTTCAATAACACCATCAGGGTCACGACCCGCAGCGCCTTCAGGGCGTGGGTCGATAGCGCTTAAACCATACCAATCGGCAATGCCGCTAAAAACGATAATAGCAACGCAGAACATTGCAAATAAAGTGATAGGGTGGGGGAGCATATTACCCAAAAATTCAACGGTTGCTAAAAATCGGTTAAACAACCCATTATTGCCACCTTCATGGGTGTTGTGAGAGTTTATAGTTTTTGACATGTCCAGTTCTCGTTATTTCAAAATGGCGCTAACCTAGCATTTTTTACCGGACAGATCATGTTTTAGCGGTGGGAGAACTAATAGGTACGTTCCAAAATGCCCTTGTACAGCAAGGGATAGCGGCGCAAACGTTTGCCAATGTAATCATCGGCTAGAATTTGCGCACAGATTTGCTCTACATCGTTACTTGCTTCAAATACCCAATCAAAACGCTCAATAGCAAGCAAAAAGCCACGCTTGAGGAACTGTTGTTCACGATAGTAACTAAGGTTTTCGCGAATGATATCTAACTTAGCTGGGTTAGATTTAAGCTCATTAATAACTTGGTTAATAAACGCTTGCTGTTGCTTTGACTCAGCTTTTACCCGTCGTTTCATTACTTCTTTACAGTTCCTGTTCTGCGATATAAAGCACTTTCTTTAAAAAGTCCTCTTTGTTCTTTTCATGCTGATAGTCAAGGTGATAAGTATTATGAAAGCCAAAGCGTAGTAACACGCCACTGCCTTTTAGATAGACCGTATAACCATCGATATCCGAAAAAGCGCAAATACCCTCATACAGCTTTCCATCTTCATGATCTTCACCGTGTTGAATGATTTTTTCATACACTGAGAGGATCAATTTACCGTCTAGTTCATTTTTCATAATGACTCCTTTTTTTGTGTAATACGTTTCAAACCTATAAAAAGTTTAGTGTTATTTTATGTAGGCATTAAACGAGTTGTGAATTTTAAAACCTTACTTTGCGATAAATCACTAAAATCACATTTAGATAGCAGATGTCGAAAATTTACAATATTTTCTCTTACCTTAAACTTAAGATAGATTTTATTTGAGGGACGCACAATGAAATATAAGTTTATACCCCTGATACTACTAGCAGGCTTGTTACTTGTAAGCAAAAGCATATCAGCAAATACAGCCCCCCTGATGTTAGAAAATGAAGCAGGGCAAATAGTTAAGCTTAACAGTTACTTAGGCAAGAAACCCGTTTACTTAAAGTTTTGGGCGACTTGGTGCAAGCCATGTATGGAGCAAATGCCACATTTTCAGCATGCATATGAGCAATATGGCGATAAAATTCAATTTGTGGCTATTAATATTGATCTCAATGATGATGCAGACGCTGTTGCTAAGGTTAAAGAGCGTTTTTCACTTACTATGCCAATTTTTACTGATCACACAGGGCAAGTTGCTAAACATTATGAATTTATGGGCACCCCTTTTCATGTATTGATTGATAGTGATAAAAAGGTGATTTTTCAAGGCCACGAAGCTGATAAACCGCTTGATAACACATTACGTTTGTTATCACACAATGGCAAAGTTGATGAAGCGCGCTTATTAAACGAAAAGCAAGGCCAAGCCACTCCTTTGCTTATTCCGAAACAAGGCAAAAAAGCCGTGCTATTCACCGCAACATGGTGCGACTGGTATTTAGCTGACACGCGTCCTGCAATGGCAAAACAGTGTGAATTAGCACAGCAACATGTTAATCAGTTGGCAGAGCAAGGAGTTGATGTCGAGGTTAAAGTGAGTCAACTGTGGACCGATCAAAGTGCTGTACAAGAATATGTTGATAAATTCTCTGCAACCATGCCAGTTTCAATCGATTATGGTAATGATTTATTTATCGAAAATGGCATTAATTCGGTACCCAGTTTACTTCTCTACAACGACGGAAAATTAGTCTCTAAAAAAGCTAAATTTTAATTAAAACAGCGTAATTTTGCTTTGTAATTATGCAAATTTAGCCTATGCTCTAGGCTCATTACACAGTGAGCCTAGAGCATGATAGATAAGGCATTATTAGCAAAAACACGCGAGTTATCTGACCGATTAATCGCACTGCAAACACCCATTCGTATCCTTGATGCGATTAATTGGGATAAACAAATCAAAGAAGAGTTTTTTAAGCATAAGTGCCAAAAGAACCCAACAGTTGATCAAGCCTATTACCAACAGCGTGACCTTGGTTTTGTACCAAGTGAGTTACGTCGTGCGTTTTCTGATTTAAATCGCGATATCATCAGCCAGCTAGGGCAATTAAACCCAATTGCGCAATATATGAGCAAGATGTGTACTGAATATAAAACCGTACTCAGTATGATTGAATATCGTGGTACTCCTGAATTTCATGATTTGTCAGTTGAGTTGTTTGGTCATCCAAAAGATTTATTCCATGCTGGAGAGCCTTCACTTTCTGAACTTGCAACCATGCTTGAGCAGCCGCTAAAAAGTATGCTTGATGCTGATATCTTGCCTGATGATCCAAAAAACATTGATGCAGAAGATGCAGTAAAAATTTTAGCATCACAAGTAGCTCAAACGATGCCAGGCATTGATGTTGAGGTTATTCTGAGTGATGGTATTGTGAGTGATGCTGCGGCAGGTGCAAATAATATTAAACTTAATCAAGATGTTAAATTTTCTCAAAGAGAGCTAGATATTCTTGAGGTGCATGAAGGCTGGATCCATGTTGGGACCACGCAAAATGGTCTTGCACAGCCATATTTAACTTGCTTAAGTAAAGGCACTCCGAGCTCTACGGTCACCCAAGAAGGTCTTGCTGTCTTGACCGAAATTATTACCTTAAAGTCAACGCCGCGACGTTTAGCAAAATTAGTGAACCGTATTCAAGGTATTACTAAAGTCATTGATGGCGCAGAATTTGTTGATATTTATCGTGATTATGTAGCGCAAGGGTTGAGTAAAGAC
The DNA here is from genome assembly GCF_021532495.1 of Pseudoalteromonas sp. Cn5-37. NCBI lineage: Bacteria > Pseudomonadati > Pseudomonadota > Gammaproteobacteria > Alteromonadales > Pseudoalteromonadaceae > Pseudoalteromonas > Pseudoalteromonas sp. Cn5-37. Next base: position 137,602 of record NZ_JAKGBA010000004.1, read on the forward strand.
GAAAGCTATACACTTACTCAACGCGTGTTTAGAGGCAGCACAGCAACAGGCTTACCTTTTACCAAAGACATCGCTTATATCAAAGGTTTCGTGTTGGTGTATAACCTTATTCGGGTTGCCATTCAATTAGGCCGAATTGATCAATTGCACTTATTATTAGTCGGTAAAATCTCAATTGATGATTTCAGGCTGATATCGCAATTACATGATTTAGGTGTGATTGAAGACCCTAAATTTATACCACCACACTTTAAAGACTTACGAGGTCTAGCAACGTGGCTAAGCTTTGGCCGTTTTATTGGTAACTTGTCGTTTGAACAATTAGAAAACGACTACAAACCACTGTTTCTTTAAGCAAAAAAAATGCAGCTGGAATGAGCAGCTGCATTTTAAGAGTTAAAGCATGTTGCCTTACATGCTTTTAGTCGAGGAAACGATTAACCGGTGAGTGCGTCAACCTGCACTACATCATTCAGTACGATAACTTCTGCACGTTTGAAGAAGTTAAAATCTGTTGCAGTTGCTAATGTGTAAGCACCCATCATACGGCTGATGATTAAATCGCCATTGTTTAATTTTGGTAGCATGATTGATTCACTTACTACGTCGATGCTATCGCAAGTCGGGCCTGCTAACACGGACTCAACACGTTCGTTTGATTGTTTGAACGAGTCGATAGGGTATGAAGCTTCATCAAACAATAAACCACTGAATGAGCCGTAAATTCCATCATCTAAATAGTACCAAGGCTTGCCATCACGTATTGCTTGACCCATTACCGATGCAACGCTGGTAACCGCACTGGCTACAATAAAGCGACCTGGTTCAGCAATTACGCGAACTGTCTCTGGTAACTGTGCTAAGGCATCATTAATCGGCGCACAAAATTCCTCAATTGGCAGCACGTCTTTGTGATAAGGCACAGGGAAACCACCGCCGATATCAAGCGTACTAAGCGCAGGTAATCCTAATGCAGCTACGTCGTTAATCACTTGATTACATGCAGCAATGGCAGTGACGTATTTAGCTGGACTTGCTGTTTGCGAGCCAACATGGAACGACAACCCTTTGATACGAATACCTAATTGTTGCGCATAGCTAATGATTTCAATAGCCATTGCTGGGCTACAACCAAATTTTTTCGATAAATCTGCGAATGCTTCCGCATTACGAAAACTTAAGCGAACAAGTAACTCAACCTGGTCTTTGTATGCAATGAACTTTTCTAATTCGTTGATGTTATCAACCACAAACACATTACAACCCCCCTGTGTCAGGATAGTTGTCGCCTCAGTTTTTCATAGCATTAAACAGGAGGCGGAAGTTAGGTATGAGTGAGACATTATCCAGAAGAACATAAAAAGGCAGTGGTTAGTAAGTTGATTGAAAGCGGTTTATCATTACGCCAGTTCGCACAAAGAGAAGGTGTTAGCCTGTCTACTTTGTATGGTTGGCGGGATAAGTATACAGAGGCCGATTTCAGTTTGACGAAAAGTAATACGCCAGAGAATTGGACAGCAGAGCAGAAGTTTTCTGCCGTGATAGAGACTGCTGCCATGTCGGAAGTTGAGGTAAGTGAATATTGCCGGAAAAAGGGTCTCTTCCCGGAGCAACTTCAGCAATGGAAACATAGCTGTATCTCTGGTAATCAATCCGAGACGGATAAGCGTAAACAGCAGGCCCAGGAACGTAAAGCGGATAAGAAGCGCATTAAAGAGCTGGAGAGAGAGCTAAAGCGAAAAGACGCAGCGTTAGCCGAAACTGCTGCGCTTCTGGTGCTCAGAAAAAAGTTAAATGCCTACTGGGGGGAAGACGAGGACAATTAACCACGTTCTCAGATAGGCAATACTATGTTTCACTGATTGATGAAGCCGTTAGCGCGGGGGCCAGAAAGCACAAAGCCTGTGACATCATCGGCTTATCCCTGCGCACGTTACAACGCTGGCGTGACGCGGATGGGATTTGTGCAGATATGCGCCAGGAGGCGGTCAGGCCGACGCCTGCTAATAAGTTAACTAAGGTAGAACAACAAGCCATTTTGGATATCTGCAATGAAGAGCGGTTTGCCAGTCTGCCGCCCAGTCAGATTGTGCCCATGTTGGCCGATGAGGGAGTTTATCTGGGTTCGGAATCGAGCTTTTACCGTATACTGAAAGCCAATAATCAGCTTACCCACAGAGGCAAAGCAAAACCCAAAGGTACACTGGCAAAACCTGATGGGTTTACCGCTAAGGGCCCCTGTGAAGTGTGGACCTGGGATATATCGTACTGCCCCTCTACAGTCATTGGTCGGTTCTTTTATCTGTACATGATAATGGATATCTTTAGCCGTAAAGTCGTGGGATGGGAAGTATATGACTGTGAGTCTGGTGAGTATGCCGCTAACCTATTAGAACGCACGCTATGGTCTGAGAAATGCATGAATGAAGAGATAATCTTACATTCTGATAATGGCAGTCCGATGAAGAGCCTGACCATGCAAGCAAAGATGATTGAAATGGGCGTTATCGGCTCGCGTAGCCGCCCCGGTGTCAGTAATGACAATCCCTACTCAGAATCTCTGTTCCGCACCATCAAATACTGCCATAGGTGGCCAAGTGAAGGCTTTAAGTCACTGGAAGAAGCGCGAGCATGGGTGCGTGATTTTGTCCGCTGGTATAACACAGAACATCGCCACAGCCGCATAAGATTCGTTACCCCAGAGCAGCGACACACAGGTGAAGACCAACGGATACTGGCAAAGCGCACTGAGTTATATGCCACGGCAAAAGTGAGAAATCCAAGTCGTTGGTCTGGTGAGACCAGAAACTGGGATAAGATCGGAAGCGTGGAGTTAAATCCGGAGAATAAAAAAGAAGCAGCTTAACAGCTCAGGCGACAACTACCTTGAAAAACGCCGCAACCGTATTCAAGTGCATCACGAATATCACGATCACGTTTGATTGGGTGCGTGTGAATAGTACGATCACTTGGTACGCCTTGGCTGGCGACTAAGTCAACTTCACCGCTGGTTGCTAAATCAAAGCTGGCGCCTTCTTCTAAAAGCGTACGAACAACCGCAGGATGAGGAAGTGGCTTTAATGCAAAGTGTAAAACAACGCCAGGCAAAGAACGGCTTAATGCACGGTATTGATGACGAACTGATTCACAATCAAGCACCATTAATGGCGCGCCATGTTGCTCAACGAGCTGTTCAATAAATTGGTTTGATGGTTGTGCTACTGGTTCGTTTGCAGCAACCGACGCTGCAGGTACTTTGATTGTTAAGTCTTGTGTAAGTGTTGAAATAGCCATTTTACTCTCCGGCAATTAAGCAACTGCTCGGAAAAAAATGGAAGTCCGAGTCAGTTGAGTGTTATTAAGCGCACAGTATGTTCTGTGCAATCAAATACACTCTTGGATAGTTGCTCTATCGCCTTGCTACAAACAGTGTTTGTAATGTACTCGGATTGGCTATCATCAAGAAGCGGCGAGATAATAGATCTGCGTTTTTATTTGCGCAAGTGTTTTTTGATAATATTTTGAGTTATTTTTATGCAAAAGTTAGAGGCTGCTTAGTCGTTTTGAAAGAGTATTCCATATTCGTTTGTGTAAATTTTAAGCATTGCTTCTGCGTCGCTAGGATCGTTCATTTGCTGGTGGAGTTCTTTGATATAAGCAGCCATTTCTACCTTTTGCATATAATCATTTATAAGCGACATAGCTCGATAACCTTCAGTGTTTTTACTACATGTAAAAAAGCCATTTATAAATTCTGGGTATTCAGCAATACGTCTTGATGTGAGTTGGTTTAATTCATGAGCTGGAATGTGTACATCAAGTGTTTGTTTGTATGCAACGATGTAATCAATACGTTTGCTGAAAAGTAGGCGGCTTAATTGCAAAAAAGCATTTTCACCGTAAATCGTTGCGACATTGAATTTTTTATCAGCGAAAATGCTATCAAGTTCGCGGTAACTAGTTGAGCCAACAATCCCAAAGCTAGCTTTGCTTTTTAGTAGCTCTGTAACAGAAACAGGCTCCGAACCTGACTTTAAGGTACTTTTAAGGGCGTATAAACGACGCTGTACATGCATGTACGTGGGTATCGTCGAAAATATCATAGCTTTCGATCGATTTTGGGTTTTGATGGCATTGTAAGTGCAACTAGCTTCGTTACCAGATAAGCGTTTTAATAACCGAGCATGATTTGTTATTTCGACATCTATATCGAATTCATCTGCAAGGGCTGGTTTGATTACAGCATTTAGGTGACGGTTGACACTATTTTTGTCAAATTCATTAGCAAAATATGCATGAGACAGAATTGTTAGCTTAGGCTTTTCTGTTGCCGTAGCAGTGTTTAGAGTAAATAAAATTACGATAAACCCAATTAGCCTCATACATAAACTCTTTTTAGTTATCGAGCATTGGTGCTCTCAAATATTTTGTCAGCTGATGCTGCAACAAAGCCAGTGTATAGCTCACCATCTGGTTTTGCGTAGCGCAAAGCAAACTCATAAAAACAACTTGGTACGGCAACAACACCATCGCTAAATTCAACTTCGCTGTCATCAGCAAGGGTTGAAGATTGCTCGAGTAATACCTCTGGTGAACCTTTGATTTCGCCGCCAGATGTATTTAGCGCAAAACCCGCATCTTTAAGTGCTTGGTTTACACTTTCGATATCATCGAATTTAGCCAATTCATTGATGCTCACCGTAAAGTGATTAGCACGGTAACCCCATGCTGACATCCATGCTGCATATTCACTTTCTGCGAGCAGTTTTTTGTAAGTGTCTGAACTTACTTGCCAGTGCGTACCTGAATACAGGAAATTATCGGCTGTAACAGCGTTTTCGTCAATCTGTGCAACCATGTCGTTGACAATCGTTTGCAGCTCTTCTGAACATTGCTCAACAAGTAATTCAGAAATGAAAACTTTAGGTTGCTTAGGATCTGAGTGTTCGAAGTGCTTTGCGTATAGTTTTTTCGCTTCGAAGTGGTACTCGCCGCATTCTTTGTAGCCAACTGCTAAAAAGTGCGCTGCTAGTTTTTCTAAGCCGATTTTTTCATGGTTAAAAGTACGTAAAGCAATGTGATCGTTAATCACGTCATCTTTTTGTGTTGAGCCAAGTAACTCATGTACTTTTACCGCCGATGGCGTAACTGATAAATAGTTGTCCCATAGGTCTTCAAATAGGGCGTTTACATCTGTGTGCATGTTTAATTCCTTCGATTAAGGCGGCGAGGCCGCCAAACAATTATTCAATAATTAAGCCCGGCGCAAGGGTCTGTGGTAAGTTAACTTTTTCGGCTTCAACAGAAGCAACAGGGTATGCACAGTAGTCAGCAGCGTAATAAGCGCTCGCTCTGTGGTTACCACTGGCACCAATACCACCAAATGGGGCAGCGCTTGATGCGCCTGTAATTGGTCGGTTCCAGTTAACAATACCGGCACGAATACGTTTTAAGAAATGCTGGTAGTCATCGCTATCATCACTTAATAAACCAGCAGATAAACCAAATGAGGTGTTATTTGCTTCATTAATCGCGCTATCGAAATCTGTGTAGCGATAAACTTTGATAAGAGGACCAAAGTGCTCTTCATCAGGCATATCTTTAACAGCCGTTACATCAATAATACCAGGGCTTACAAAACCAGTACCCGGTTCAAGATGCTTAAGTTCGACAAGAGAGGTTGCTCCCATATCAAGTAACTGCTGCTGAGCTGCAACCATACCTAGTGCTGCTTTTTCGCTGATCATTGCACCCATAAATGGTTGATCTTCGCTAAAGCTGTCGGCGACTTTAATTTGTTTTGTTGCAGCAATTAATTTTTCTAAAATTGCATCACCATTTGCCGAGTTCTCGATAAATAAACGACGAGAACAGGTACAACGTTGGCCAGAAGTAATGAAACCAGACTGGATAATGTCGTGAACAGCGGCACTTACATCTGCGACATCTTTTACGATCAGTGGGTTATTACCCCCCATTTCCAGCGCTAAAATTTTACCTGGGTGACCTGCAAATTGCTTATGTAATAGGTGACCTGTATTTGAGCTACCCGTAAAGAATAAGCCATCAATATCTTGATGAGAGGCAAGTGCAATACCTGTGTCTACTTCACCTTGAACAAGGTTGATGACACCGGCTGGTAAGCCTGCTTTAAGCCAAAGTTTTAAGGTGAATTCAGCAACATGTGGTGTTAGTTCTGATGGCTTAAATACAACGGTATTACCTGCTAAAATAGCTGGCACAATATGACCATTTGGTAAGTGACCCGGGAAGTTATAAGGACCAAACACTGCAACAACACCATGTGGCTTATGACGAATAAATGCTTTGGCGCCAGGCATTGGGTTTTCTGTGGTACCCGTACGTTCGTTATAGGCTCTGATTGAAATGGCGATTTTACCCGTCATTGCACCTACTTCAGTACGTGTTTCCCAAAGCGGTTTACCTGTTTCGCGGGCAATGATCGTTGCAAATTCTTCGCTATGCTCTTTAAGCTCTGCTGCAAAGTTTTCAAGAATAACGATACGCTCTTCAAGAGTCATATCAGCCCAGCCTAACTGCGCACTACGAGCTGCTTTGATTGCATCAGCGACTTGTTCAGCTGTGGCTGTTTTACCTTGCCAAACAACCTCGCCATTACTTGGGTTGATTGAACTAAAATCATGACCAAGGCCTGCTTGCCATTGGTTATCGATAAGTTGAGTTGTGACACTCATTTTAAACTCCTTAAGTGGTTACAAACGGAAAAACCGTGCTGCATCCCCTTGTTTTAATTTAAGTGCATCTGCCACTTCTTGGCTGACGATTAATGTGTGCTTAGCGTGGTTATAATGAGCATGCTTGGTGAATGTGGCTCTAAAATCATTCACGCCTTGGTTGCAAATAGCTAATGTATCTGAGCTTTGCTCATTGATATGCGCAAGCTCACCAATGCTGATAGGGCAAACTTGTGACTCACGGACACTGCGAATATTGCCAAGCTTTGCTTCTACCGTTGGCCCTGCATCGAATAGGTCGACATAACCACGGTGCTCAAACCCTTCTTTTTCCAAAAGTTTAAGCGCAGGCTTGGTTTTTTCATGAACCTTACCAATCACAGCTTGTGCTTTTTTGCTCAGTAAGTTGGCATAAATAGGGTACTTCGGCATCAACTCGCTGATGAAGACTTTATCGCCTAAACCGACTAAATGGTCAGCCTGTGGGAACTCAATGCTAAAAAAGTGTTCTTGTAACCACTGCCAAAAAGGTGAATGGCCATCTTCATCACTTACACCACGCATTTCTGCGATAATGGTGTCAGCAAAACGCTCGCTATGCTGGGCCATAAATAAAAAGCGAGAACGCGATAAAAAGCGACCTGTTAAACCTTTGCGGTTTTGCTCACGTAAGAACAAGGTACAAATTTCAGAGCAACCAGTGTAGTCATTACACATACTCAGAATATCAACCGTGTTATATACATTGAGAGTAGGTGAATGGTGAACAGTTTTACCTTGGTGGTAATGATATAAAGGAACCGACATTCCTACAGCAGCTTCGATAGCCGTTGTGCCGATAACGTCACCCGTTTCACTGTCTTCTAATACAAATAAATAGGTTTCGTCTTGTGGTTTATTAATATCTTTTGCAAAACTGCGTTCAGCGCGTTCAATTTTTTCTTGTAGTAAATTGTCGTCAACTGGTAACGAGGTAAAACCATGACCAGATTCAACAGCAATTTGTTTTAACGCAGCAAAATCATTTGCTGTTATAGGACGTAATACTTGCATTAAGTGCACTCCAATGGCGCATGCTTTAAGCATGCGCCAACTAGGATTAACCGTTTACAACGTCTGCAACCGCTTTTTCAAAGCGAGCTAACCCTTCTTTGATATCCTCTAATGGAATAACTAAAGATGGCGTAAAGCGCACAACGTTTGTACCAGCAACAAGGCTCATTAAACCGTGCTTAGTGCTTGCTACTAGGAAATCACGTGCACGGCCTTCAAATTTGCTGTTAAGTACTGCACCTAATAATAGACCTTTACCACGTACTTCACTAAATACGTCGTATTTTTCGTTGATTGCAGCAAAGCCATCGCGTAACAGCTGTTCGCGCTCTTTAACACCGGCTAGTACTTCTGCTGTGTTAACAGTATCAAAAGCAGCTTCAGCTACCGCACATGCAAGTGGGTTACCGCCGTAAGTAGAACCATGTGTACCTACTTTTAAATGCGCTGCAATGCTTGCTGTTGTGATCATCGCACCAATTGGGAAACCACCGCCTAACGCTTTTGCTGTTGTTAGGATATCTGGTGTTACATCTAAGCCTTGGTATGCATATAAATCACCTGTACGGCCAACACCTGTTTGTACTTCATCAAAAATAAGTAAAGCATTGTGTTTATCACATAATGCGCGAACACCTTTGATAAAATCGCTCGTTGGCGAAATGATACCGCCTTCACCTTGTAGTGGTTCCATCATTACGGCACAGGTGTTGTCACTGATAAGTGCTTCAAACGCAGCTAAATCGTTATAATCACAGTGATCAACAGCAGCAGGCTTAGGACCAAAACCGTCTGAGTAAGCCGCTTGACCACCTACGGTAACAGTGAAGAATGTACGACCGTGGAAACCTTTGTTAAACGCGATGATTTGGTTCTTTTGCTCGCCATGTACATCTAATGCCCAACGACGCGCTAATTTTAATGCCGCTTCGTTAGCTTCTGCACCTGAGTTTGCAAAATATACTTTATCTGCAAATGTAGCATCAGTTAACTTTTTAGCTAGGCGAAGCGCAGGTTCGTTTGTCATTACGTTTGATAAGTGCCAAATTTTTTCGCCTTGCTCTTTTAGGGCATTGACAAGCGCTGGGTGACAATGGCCTAAACAATTAACGGCAATACCACCTGCAAAATCGATAAATTCTTTACCGTTTTGATCCCAAACACGTGAGCCTTCACCGCGAACAGGAATAACCTCTGATGGGTTGTAGTTTGGTACCATTACGTCGTTAAAAAGTTCTCTTGTTACTTGCATTTATTACACCTAAATCTGGCTTAGTATGAAAAAAGTTAAATTGCAAAAAATAGGTCAGTTAAGCCGTTCCTGCCTAATTAAGCACGATGAGATTATTTTTCTTATCTATTTTTCTTATTATCTGGGTTAGGAACTTAAATTTGCAGTGCTATTTTGTGAAAAATGACTAAAATAAAAAGCAAATTAACGAAAAGAGTAGTCAAAGTGATAACTTCACAAGATGAAAAACTATTAGCTATCTTAAGAACCAACGCGCGTGCGAGTATTTCAGACCTAGCGAGGGCGCTTAACTTATCGCGCTCAACAGTTCAAAGCCGAATGTTAAAATTAGAAGAAACAGGGGTGATCAAAGGCTACAGCGTAGACTATGGAGATGCTTATTTGAGCCAAATGGTATCAGCCCACGTTTCGATTAAAGTGAAACAAAAACTGACCACCAAAACGAACCTTGAACTAAAGCAGATTGATGCTATTTCACAGCTCTATGCAATTAGCGGTGAATTTGATTTGATCGCCGTTGTGCAAGCTCAAAACCTTGAAAAGTTAAGCCACTTGTTAGATGACATTGGTAACTTAGATGGTGTTGAGCGAACAACGTCGTCGGTGATTTTAGAAACGAAGTTTAAGCGTTAACCTTAACCTTTGATTTAGTTTTTGCCTATAGAACTTAATTTGTATCAGCTTGAGGCGCTTTGCGGATGACCTTCTTTTCGACTTCATCAAGCTTTATAACATAGGCATTACCACCAATGCCTTTAAACTCTTCGTCTGTAAAAACAATCGTGTTGTCATCGTAAAAAGTGATGGCTTCTTTTTGCGTAACAATACCTAAATCAATACGTGATACATCCCCAGAAAAAAACTTATCACCCCGAAAGTTCTCAAATAACCAAATACTGGTGGAATCAAGTAGAACCAACTTAGTTCTATCTGGGCTAAGCGCCGCGGAAGTGATCCAACACAGCTTTTCCATGGTGGTGCAAGTTTTGAACGAATCAATTAATTCAGCATCAAAATTAGCTGCATGATCGCCAACTTTGTAAACTTTAGTAATGCCATCAAATGGCTCAGTTCGATTTTTGGTAAATAGATACAAATGTCGCCCTAAGGCTACAAAGGCTTCTAAATCAAAATTTCGCTGATCAGGTTGGATGGGGCGACCATCCATTTCGGGGTATGTAAACTTGATAATCTCTGCTTCAGTGGTGTCGCCTTTAATATCGATTGGATTTTCGATTTTATAAATGGTTAACCATTTTCGGTCGTTTTTGTTATTGCCAAAATCACCCAAAAAGAAATGACCAAATTTATTTTGCGTCATATCTTCCCAATCAATGTTTTTAGCATTGGTTACCAAGATTTCTTTTGCAATAGACCCATCTTGATTAAGGCGGTACAACTTGGGTTGATCGCCACTGTCGTTTATGGCCCAAAGTCGATTAAATTTATCAAATTCAATCCCTGAGATTTCTTTGACTTTGGGGTCTACAGACAATCTTTTCTTACTATAGAGAGTGTAAATAGATGAACCAATGAGTAGGCTAGTGATCGCGAAGGAAACTAAAAAAATGGTTAATAGGCTTTTTTTTAACATCAACTGGGTAAAAGTACAGATTAATAGCTGGGATTATAGCGGTTTATGCTATTTTTGTATATTCCAAACACCACGGCCGGTGGCTGATATAAAGTTTAAGTTATCTTGCAAAACTTTGTGCCCCACATTTAAAGATGACTCTGGGTGACTTATCAAATAACCTTGAATACTGTTGATACCCATAGATTTTACCAATTCAAATTGTTTTACATCTTCAACACCTTCAGCCACGACTTTTAAACCGAGCTTAGCACCTAGCTCGCTCACAGAGTGCATTATTTTATGGTATTTAGCGTTATCTTTAGCTTGCGATACGAATAGACGATCTAATTTAATAACATCAATTGGAAGATCTGCAAGCGTACTTAACGAGCTAAAGCCAGTCCCAAAGTCATCAATTGCGATAGTAATACCTTCTGCACGCAATTGTTCGAGTGTTTGAATAATCTTATTGCTTGCTTCAATAAAAGTAGATTCAGTGATTTCAAGCATTAATGCGTGGGCAGGGAGGCCTGTTTTTGATAGTTTATCCATAACCCAATCATAGATATTGCAATGCTTTAACTGTACTCCTGAGATATTTACAGATATTTTAACTTTTCTCATACCAGCGTTGTACCATGCCGACATTTGCCTACATGATTCGAGCATTATCCAGTCTCCAAGTTCTAGAATAATATTCGACTCTTCTGCGATCGGAATAAACTCCTCAGGAGAAATAAGTCCTTCTTTTGGGTGCTCCCACCTAACAAGCGCTTCAAAATAATCAATGGCGCAGTCATCAACATCAACAATAGGTTGAAACGATAAATGAAAATTTTCGCTTGCAATTGCAAGACGCATTTCGTCAAGTAAATAATGATATCGCCTAATCTTCTTGCCCATATCAGGTGAATAGACTTTAAAAATGCCTCGACCATCGGTTTTTGCTCTATACATAGCAACATCAGCCATCTGTAACAGTGATTGTGGTGTGGCTGCACTATCTGGGTAAACCGCAATGCCTATACTTGCACTAATTTTTATTAGTTTATTACCTAAAACGAAGTCACGTTCTATTTCGTGTAAAACATTTTGCGCTACATCTAAGGCTCTATTTTTACATTCTTTAAGGTCAATAAATATCGAAAATTCATCACCACCTAGTCGGGCTAAGTTTTGATCTAGTTGGCTCGTCGGAGATAAGTTAGATAACTTATGGTGTCGCATTATGCTACTTAAGCGTGATGCGACTTGCATTAGAATTTCATCCCCAAAACTATGACCAAAAGAATCATTTACTTGTTTAAAACCATCTAAGTCGATAAAAAGTAATGCGCAACGATATTTTTGTCGCTCTGCTATTCTAAGTTGTTTGGCTAAATGCTCTATGTATGCGTGGCGGTCAAGCAGGTGAGTGAGCTTATCTTGAAATATACTTATTTCAGACTCTTTAGTGTAGTTAGTGATATGCGTGCGAAGAGCGTCATAGTTGACGCGGAGTTGCTCAATATGCGGTTGTTTAGCTGTAGAGCTGGTAGCTAAGTTGAGACTTTTAAGTAAATCAGATGCTTGAGTATTAAGCAATTTGAGAGTGTAACTCTCATTTCGAGTTTGTACTCTTATATTAACTATCCAGCTTACTGCCATTATCAATAATAATAGTATAATTATATTTATTGGAGCTAACAGTGTAGATAATATTATATCTGATGAAAGTGCCGCGACAGTCAGCCCTTGCTCAGAATTTATTACTATATAGGTTTCATTCTCTTTTCTTATTATGTTTTGCCCACTTAATAAAATATTATACCAAGCCGTTTTTGTTATCTGCGATTCTACACCAGTTAAATAGTACAGCTCTATTCCGCTATCAATATAATTTAAATCATTAATTTTTTTTGTTAATAAGATACTCATCCCATAAGCGAAAGCAATTATAGTAATAATAATCGTGAATGAAGTTCGTATTGCATTTGTCATCTAGAGTACCATTTTGGTGCATTTTTATAAGTTGTGCTCACCTTTATAATGTCAGTAATTATATTGTTACAGATAAGTTAGCAAAAGCGTTTTATTGATAATGGTGTTTAGATTGGTACAAAATGTGAAAATTCACATTGTTTAGAGTATAAGCTCTATTTGTGGGGTGGTAGTGAGCTAATAATATTCGCTTAGCGTTTACGATGTAAAATAAATTTACTTCACTGGAAAAACGTCCGGTTTTAAATTTTTAAAAGGTTTTTTATTTTTATTTTAAAGCTGGGTCTGATGTTTGTTTGATAACTAGTTTTAAATTTTAAATTTACGATTTTGTACTTATTGTTTTTGTCTTTCTGCTTGGGTAGTTTTTAAATAAGTTAATTGGGTAGTAAAAATTAACGGTTGGTTTTGCTTTGTTTTGTAGGTTTTTTCTGGAAGGAATAACGATTTATATATGTCTCATATAGATTTATATAATTTACCTTACAGAAACAATGTAATTTACTTTTGTAAATTATATGCTTATATTTTTTACGAAATGAAATAGTGTCTTTTTAGTGTTTTTGCTCTAATTGTTCACTTCAATTTAATTCACTTTACCCAACCCAATTTGTTATCTACTTTTTATAAGTCATTACGAGAGTAGATAAAACATACTGAAATTAAAGTGTATTTTATCATCAACTTGGTTCAGTTATTGCTCGTAATAATACAGCAATATGATTGTTGTAATTTTTGTTTAATTTATGCACTATCTTGGTGCGAAAAATAAACAGTTGCACTGTCATAATGCGTAAATATAGGTTTGATTTACTTAATGAACTTGATGATTTGGTAATCAAGTTTATGAAACCTGGAACGCACAGCCTCCGCTTATAGAGTCGTTGAATGCGGTACTGTGGCAAGGATTAATTTACCAATTGGTTGAATTGGAGCCCACTATGCTAAGCAAACGCTTTTTTAAAACTAAAGACGAAACCGAAGTTACTTTTGAATTTAAGCATCCTGATGCTGAAGATGTGCAATTAGTTGCGGAGTTTACAGATTGGCAGCCTGTGCCAATGAAGTTCAATAAAAAAGAGCAAGTTTTCAAATGCAAGCAGCGTTTACCACTTGATCAAGAGTTTCACTTCCGTTATCTAATCAATGGCGAGACATGGGACAACGACCACCAAGCTGATGGTTATATTCCTAACGGTTTTGGTACTGATAACAGCATTGTTAATACCCAGCGCGCTTAGGTGTTTTGATGCACTCACTATCTCAGTTATATTACCTGCATGGCATAGGCTATGAATATACTAAATACACTGGTGAGCATGTTATTTTCGATGAAAGTACACGCAAGCAGGCGCTTAGTTGTTGCGGTATAAATACCCAAGATTCTGATGTAATAAACCAACTTAATTTTGCATTAGATGCAGGTACTTGGCTGAACTTGTTGCCTCATACAAGCATTATTGAGGCACACCATCCAATTTTGAAAGTACGCGTTGATGAGCGTTTATTAACACGCTCATGTACTCTAAGCGTGCCTTCGCTTGATATTCATTTTACTTGTGAAAACTTGCAAGGTTTAGCTGTACTAGGTGATTACGGCCTAAACGGCATTCGTTATCTTGAGCTTGCATTGCCAGTTCCTGAAATGCCAATCGGTTACCATGACGCACTCATTACAGTGGCAGATCAGCAAGCTCACAGTCAGCTATGGATCACACCTAAAGAAAGCTTTTCTATTGATGATAAAAAGCGTTTGGGCTTATCCATTCAGCTTTATAGCTTATGCAATGAAGAGGGGTTAGGAATTGGTGATTTCGCTGATTTAACAAAACTTATTAAAGCAGCCGCGACTAACAATATGGATTATGTGTTGCTTAATCCGCTGCATTTACTGTTTGAACACAGTCCTGAGAGGGCGAGTCCTTATAGTCCAAATAGCCGAGCGTTATTGAACCCGCTGTATATTGCTGTGTCATTATGCGAAGACGCTAAAAATAATAATGCACTTGATAAATTATTGGCAAATAAACCGCAAACCGATGCGACTTACATTGATTATACATCGGTTAGTGATTTTAAATATCAAGTGTTTAGCTGTTTATATCAACAATTTTGTGAGTTTGCTTCAGAAGAGCGAAAACAGCAGTTCGCTCGTTTTTGTGAAACCCATAAACACAGCCTGTCGACCATGTTGGTTGGCGACCGTGATTATGCTAGCTATTTACAATGGCAAGCTCACCTTCAATTAAATATCTGCCAGCAAGCTGCCCGTGATAGCGGTATGGCAATTGGCCTTATTAATGACTTAGCCGTTGGCTGTGCAGGTGATGGCAGTGAGTTCAAGAGCCAAAATGAGCTATTTGCCGAAAATGCACATGTTGGGGCTCCGCCTGATCCTTGGGCTGAACATGGTCAGAATTGGGGCTTGCCGGCACTGAATCCACAAAAGTTAAGTAAAGACAACTTTGCTTTTTATCGCTCACTTATCCGCGCCAATATGGAAGATGTGGGTGGTCTTAGAATTGACCATGTAATGGCAATTCGCCGTCTTTGGTGGTGTTTTGAGAATAATTCCCAGCAAGATGGTTGTTATGTTTATTATCCGTTTGAACAGTTATTAGCAGTGCTTAAAATTGAATCTCATCTTAATCAATGCGTCGTAATTGGTGAAGATTTAGGTGTGGTACCTAATGAAGTGCGTGAAGCATTAAAAGCAAGTGCAATCTATTCAAATGGGTTGTTCTACTTTGAAAAAGATTATCAAGGCGAGTTTTTAGCGGCTGAGCATTTTGCGCCTCATAGCCTTTTAATGATAGCCAACCATGATGTACCACCATTCAAAGGCTGGTGGATTGGCCACGATATTACGATTAAACAACAATATGGTTTGCTTGATGATGAGCAAACTCGGGCTCAATTCGATGCGAGAAACATTGAAAAGCATCGTATGCTTAATTTTATCGCACGAGAGTCACACCAGCATTTATCGTTAGAAACAGATGCCTTTACGGTTTATGAAGCGTTGGCATCCTCATTAGCGGCAGCACCAGCAAAGCTATTTACTATTCAAATAGATGACTTAGACCAGCAAATACTGCCTGTAAATATCCCCGGTACTGATAAAGAGTACCCAAATTGGCGGCGTTTATTGTCGCGTCCAGCTGCGCAGATTATCGAAGCGCAACAGTCATTCTTAGCCAATTTAATTTCGATAAGGAATCAATAATGCGAAGTCGTGTTCGTCAAGAGCAAAGTGCACAATCTGTTATTTATCAAAAACAAATCGATGCATTAGCCAGTGGTTGTTTTAGAGATCCTTTCAGCTTTCTTGGGGCGCATAAAAGTGGCCCTACAAGCTATGAAATTCGTTGCTTTTTGCCTGGCGCAAGCAGTGTTTCGATTCTGCTTGGCACAGAAAAAATCGTTGCTCAGCAACAAGGTGATAGTCATTTATTTGTCGCAAATATCAAATCAAAAACGAAACCTGACTACCAGCTGGATGTTAGCTATAGCAATGAATTTACTCATCAACAATATGATGAGTATAGCTTTGAAAGCAGCTTAGATGAACAGGCAATGTATCTGTTTAATGAAGGCAGTTTAGAGCATGCTTATCAACATTTTGGTGCACATTTTGTGACTCAACAAGGGGTTGATGGTGTTCGCTTTACAGTGTGGGCGCCGAATGCCAGTAGTGTATCGGTTATTGGTGAATTTAATTATTGGCAGCGTAATCATCATTTTATGCGTTTTCATCCTGCCAGTGGGGTATGGGAGTTATTTATTCCTGGGCTTAAAGAGCATCAATGCTATAAATTTGCTATCACCACTCTAACAGGAGAAGTGCTTGATAAAGCCGATCCATTTGCGTTTAAGATGCAACAAGCACCGGGTACGGCGTCAGTACTGCAAAAGCTAAAAACGGGTATTCAGCTTTCTGAAAGGGCGTTAGCAAATCGTGCAAAACGAAACAGTGTTGATGCGCCTGTTAGTATTTATGAAGTGCATGCGGGTTCTTGGCAAAGGCGAGATGACGGCGAGCGCTATCTCACATGGCGTGAACTTGCTGATAATCTTATTCCTTACACAAAAGAGCTTGGCTTTACGCATCTACAATTAATGCCAATCAGCGAGTACCCATTTGATGGTTCTTGGGGTTATCAACCCGTTGGATTATTTGCCCCGACCAGTCGCTATGGCAGCTTTGAAGATTTTGTTTACTTCGTCGAGCAATGTCACGAAGCCGATATTGGCCTTATTCTTGACTGGGTACCTGGTCATTTCCCAAGTGATCCTCATGGTTTACATCGTTTTGATGGCACCCATCTTTACGAACACGCTGATGTGAGACAAGGTTTTCACCCTGATTGGAATACCTATATCTACAATTATGACCGCGCAGAGGTTCGTAGCTTTCTGATTGCGAATGCAATGTACTGGCTACATGAATTTGGTATTGATGGCTTACGTGTGGATGCGGTTGCTTCAATGCTTTATTTAGACTACAGCCGTGAAGAAGGGCAGTGGGTTGCAAATCAATACGGCGGCAGAGAAAACTTAGGCGCTATTGAGTGCTTAAAACAAGTCAATATGCGCTGCTATGCAAAAAATCCGGGCATTATGATGGTGGCTGAAGAGTCAACTGCGTGGCCGGGTGTTACGCGCCAAGTTGACCATGATGGTTTAGGTTTTGGTTATAAGTGGAATATGGGGTGGATGAATGACAGTTTGCATTATATGCAGCGCGATTCCCTTTACCGTTCGCATCACCACCACGAAATGACCTTTTCGATGGTTTACGCCTACAGCGAGAACTATATTTTACCGCTTAGCCATGATGAAGTGGTGCATGGTAAAGGCTCATTAATTGAAAAAATGCCAGGGGACGACTGGCAAAAGTTTGCAAACTTACGTGCATATTATGCCTTTATGTGGGCGCATCCAGGTAAAAAATTATTGTTTATGGGTGCTGAAATCGCCCAGCGTAAAGAGTGGAATCATGACCAATCGCTTGATTGGCATTTACTTGAGCATATTAGCCACAGTGGCATGCAGCAAACGATTAAAGATTTAAATGCTGTTTACACTAGTACGCCAGCTTTATACGAGCAAGATACCAGCCCAGCAGGTTTTGCTTGGCTAGACAGCAACAATGCTGAGCAAAGTATGTTTAGCTTTATTCGCTATGCAAAGAAAGCAGAAGATTTTGTGGTTGTGATATGTAATTTAACGCCACAGGTGTATCACGACTACGTGATAGGTGTGCCAAAAGCTGGTACTTATCAAGTTATTTTGAACACAGATAAAGCGGACTATTTTGGTTCTGGCGTTGATGCAACTAGTCACGCAGAGCAAATCATCGTAAGCCAAGCGATTGAAAGCCATGGCTTTAATCAAAGCATCAGTGTGTCTTTGCCTGGTCTTGCGACAATTTACCTTAAGAAGGTGAGCGATGAGTCATAGTGTTGAACTCGAAGTTGGGGTGAGCTCGCCTTTAGGGGCATCTGTTGTTGGTGAGGGCGTAAACTTTGCTGTGTACGCACCACAAGCACAACATATGTCTCTGTGCTTATTTGATAGCAGTGGTCATTCAGAAATTCTCACCCTAGCGATGCATATGAACGAAGGCGGTATCTGGACACTAAAAGTGAGCCCTCTGAAAAGTGGCGCCTTGTATGGTTTTCGCGCTGATGGTGAGTACGCACCCGAAAAAGGACTATTTTTTAATAATCACAAATTGCTGTTAGACCCTTATGCGCGTGATTTATATGGCGAGTTTACGTGGAGTGAGCGTCACTATGGGCAAATGCCTGTAGGAAAGTTAAGTCAGGTTAATAATGCCATTGATATGCCAAAATCTCGAGTCCGGGAGCTGTCACCTTACACAGGTAAAAAGCCGAATCACAGCTGGGGTAAAACGGTTATTTACGAATGTCATGTAGTTGGTGCAACCTGTCGTCATCCTGAGATCCCAAAATCGTTACAAGGTAAGTTTATAGGTTTAAGCCATCCTAGCTTTATTGAGCATTTACGCACTATTGGGGTGACTTGCCTAGAATTATTACCTATTCATGCATTTATCAGCGAGCAGTTTCTTACCGCTAAAGGTTTACAAAATTACTGGGGCTACAACACACTTAATTTCTTTACTCCACATAAAGAGTATCTCGTTAATGATGATATTAGTGAGTTTCAAGAAATGGTGGCAGCGCTTCACAAAGCGGACATAGAAGTAATACTCGACGTGGTTTATAACCACACTGCAGAGGCGGGCACAGATGGGCCTATTTTATCACTACGTGGTTTAGACAATTTAGGTTATTACCGCACTGTTGCTGACAAACCTCAGCATTATATTAATGATACCGGCTGTGGTAACACGGTAAATATTGATTCGCCTCGTTCTTTACAGCTGGTACTTGATAGCTTGCGTTATTGGGTTGAAGTGATGGGGGTTGATGGTTTTCGTTTTGACTTAGCAACCATTTTAGCGCGTAACCCGAATGGTTTTAATCAGGCGCATGCGTTTTTCCAAGCGATTAATCAAGACCCTGTATTAAGCCAAGTTAAACTCATTGCAGAGCCTTGGGATATAGGCCCAGGAGGTTACCAATTAGGGGCTTTTCCGGCACCGTGGCGTGAATGGAATGATAAATATCGCGATACGATAAGACGCTTTTGGAAACAAGAACAGGGCGTAATTGGTGAGCTTGCAAAACGTTTACATGGTTCGTTTGACTTGTTTGAGCATAACCTACGTGGGCCACTTAACAGTATCAATTTTATCACTAGTCATGATGGTTTTACGCTTGCTGATTTAGTTAGTTACGAGAATAAACATAACGAAGCCAATGGCGAGCAAAATCGTGATGGACACAGTGACAATCACTCATTCAATTGTGGCGTTGAAGGGTTTACCAATGACCCACAAGTGAGCAAATTACGCTTACAGCAACAAAAAAATATGCTGTTAACTTTGTTGCTTTCTAAAGGCGTGCCTATGCTTTCATTAGGAAGCGAAATGGCACACTCACAAGGTGGTAACAACAACGCCTATTGTCAAAACAATCGCACAAGTTGGCTTGCATGGAAAGACTCACAATTTAGTCATCCTCTTACACGTTTTATTGACGATGTTTTGCGCATTCGTAAGCAGTTCAGCATTTTTAAACACCGCTTTTTTGTTCACGACAATGACCCGCGTTATGACGTCGCGTGGTTCACTGAATCAGGCACCAATATGCAACAAGATGATTGGCATCAAGGCGATCGCCAGGTGCTGATATACAGCCTGACTGACAAGCACACAAATCAAGCTTTATTGATCATATTAAATGCAGGATCAGAGCCTGTAACTTGCCAACTTCCTAACTTAGATAAAGGAAAATGGCAGTTAGCGCTGACCAGCATTCATCCAATGTCAACTCAGTTTGTTGACAAGGAACACGAGATTGCTGCAATGAGCAGCTGGGTTTTTACCGCCAATTCAGAGGATCTTAATCATGGCTAAAAATGCCGATCAAGTATGTGTTGTTAAGGGCTGGCAGGATGCGCCTACAGTTGATGAAAGTACCTTAGACGATGATTTATCACGCCATTTTTATTACACCCTTGGACGTGACAAAGTAGGTAAATCACAACTGTATTTATACCATGCATTAGCATTAACTATTCGTGACCGATTAGTTGCTCGTTGCCGAATAACAAAACAGCAAATTCATGAACAAAAACGCCGTAAAACAGCTTACTTGTCACTTGAATTTTTAATGGGCCGCGCCCTTGGCAATGCGATTTTAAACTTAGATTTAGATGAGCAAGTAGCTAAGGCGTTGCAAGAATACTGCACCGAACTTGAGCAAGTTGCGGAGGCTGAGCATGATGCAGGTCTAGGTAATGGTGGCTTAGGGCGCTTAGCTGCATGTTTTTTAGATAGCTGTGCAAGTCTTGCATTACCAGTGGTTGGCTATGGTATTCGTTATGAATATGGCATGTTTAATCAAGCTATTGAAAATGGTCATCAAATTGAACAACCAGATAATTGGTTACGCGAAGGGCACCCGTGGGAGCTGAGTGCACCTGAGCAATCAAAACGCGTAAAATTCTTCGGTCATGTTGAAAGCTATACTGATAAACAGGGTCGTGAACACCGTCAATGGCTAGATTCTCATGATGTGTTAGCTGTTCCTTATGATGTGCCGATTCCGGGTTACAAGAACGATATTGTAAACACCCTACGTTTATGGAAATCAGAAGCCACTGACGAATTTGATTTAAGCGAGTTCAATGCGGGTAGTTACTCAGAAGCTGTAGCGCGTAAAAACTTAGCTGAACAAATCACAATGGTACTTTACCCAAATGATAGTAGCGAGAACGGTAAAGAGCTGCGTTTACGTCAGCAATACTTCTTATCATCGGCGAGTCTACAAGACATCATTGATACCTGGGTTAGCAAACATGGCGAAGACTTCTCTGACTTTGCTGATTACCATGTTTTTCAATTAAACGATACGCACCCAAGTATTGCTGTTGCTGAGCTTATGCGTATTTTGGTTGATGAGTATGAGCTAGATTGGCAAGAAGCGTGGTCTATCACGACTAAGACCATGGCTTATACAAACCACACTTTACTTCCTGAAGCATTAGAGAAGTGGTCAGTATCTTTATTTGCCCGATTACTACCGCGTATCTTAGAAATTATTTATGAAATCAATGCGCGTTTCTTAGCCGAAGTTGCGTTAGCTTGGCCTGGTGATGTTGAAAAACAGCGTGCGCTATCGCTTATCGAAGAAGGCCCTGAGCCGCAAATTCGCATGGCATATTTAGCGATTGTAGGTAGTTATTCGGTTAATGGTGTGGCTGCACTTCACACTGAGCTGCTTAAAGCTGGCTTATTTAACGAGTTTTATCAGCTATGGCCAGATAAATTCAATAATAAAACCAATGGTGTAACACCGCGTCGTTGGTTAGCACATTGTAACCCAGAGTTGGCTAAACTGCTTAATCAACACATTGGTGATGAATGGGTTGCTGACTTTAGCAAAATTAGCCAGTTACGCCGTCTATATGACGACCCTAAATTCCATAAACAATGGCAAGCTGTAAAGCACACTAATAAGCAACGCCTTGTTGAATTAGTAAAAAACCGCTGTGGTGTACAGTTTGACGCTGAAATGATGTTTGACGTGCAAGTTAAACGTATTCACGAATATAAGCGTCAGCTATTAAACGTACTGCACGTTATTCACCTTTACGATCGTATTCGCCAAGGCGATACAGCAAACATTGTTCCTCGTTGCGTGCTACTGGGCGGTAAAGCTGCACCAGGTTACTACATGGCGAAGAAAATTATTAAATTAATTAATAACGTAGCAGAAGTGATCAATAAAGATCCGCTTGCTAAACCGTATTTAAGAGTTGCTTTTTTACCTAACTACAACGTAACAGCCATGGAAACTATTTGCCCAGCAACTGATTTATCTGAGCAAATTTCTACAGCAGGTAAAGAAGCATCTGGCACAGGTAACATGAAGTTCATGATGAACGGTGCTTTGACTATAGGTACGTTAGATGGCGCTAACATTGAAATTCGTGATGCAGTGGGTGCTGATAACTTCTTCTTATTTGGTGCACGTGCAGAGCAAATTGACGATATCAAAGCACACTATAATCCTGAGCAGATTATTCACCAAACTGACAGCCTCTATAAAGTAATGCAATTACTTGAGAGCGGTCATTTTAACCTGTTTGAGCCTAATTTATTTGACGACATTATTGCGGCGATTAAGAGCCCGCACGATCCATGGTTAGTCGCTCATGATTTTGCCAGCTTTGTAGAAGCGCAAGAGCAAGTTGAACAAGCCTACTTAGATACTGCTCACTGGACAAAAATGAGTATTTTGAACACTGCAGCCAGTGGCATGTTTTCGAGCGATAGAACCATTAGTCAATACAGTGATGACATCTGGCATTTGGAGCCATTAATGGATACTAGTGCACAGCAAAACACACAGAAGAAAAGCAGCTAGCTTAAGACGGAGAGAGTTATGCCAAGTTATGCAAACCGATATATAAGTAGTTTAACAAGAGAAACGTATGCCCTCATCCTAGCAGGAGGGCGAGGTTCACGTTTACATGAATTAACAGACTGGCGTGCTAAACCAGCAGTCTATTTTGGTGGCAAACACCGAATCATCGACTTTCCACTGTCGAACTGTATAAATTCAGGTATTCGTCGAGTTGGTATTGCTACTCAATATAAGTCGCACTCGTTAATTCGTCACGTAAATCGTGCATGGGGCCATTTCAAAAAAGAATTGGGAGAATCAGTTGAAATACTTCCTGCCTCTCAGCGAAATGGAGATGACTGGTATTGTGGTACAGCTGATGCGGTATTCCAAAATATGGATATTATCCGCCATGAGCTGCCTAAGTATGTGATGATCCTCTCGGGTGACCACGTTTATTGTATGGACTACGGTGGTTTGTTGGCTAAACACGTTGAGACAGGTGCTGATATGACGGTATGTTGTATTGAGGTACCTTGCGAAGAAGCGGCAGATACATTTGGTGTAATGACAGTTGATGAAAGCAATCGTGTTCGTCGTTTTGATGAAAAACCTGCTGAGCCTACTTCTGTGCCTGGTAAGCCAGGGACCTGTTTAGCATCAATGGGTAACTATATTTTCAATACTGAGTTCTTATTTGAACAATTGAAAAAAGACGCAGAAACTGAAGGTTCTGGCCGAGATTTCGGTCACGATATTATCCCTGCTATCATCGAAGAGCATAACGTATTTGCATACCCGTTTAGAGATGTACATGATGGTCAGCCATACTGGCGCGATGTGGGTACACTTGACTCATTCTGGGAAGCCAACATGGAGCTGGTAATGCCACAGCCACAGCTTGACCTTTATGATCCAAAATGGCCAATTTGGACTTACCAAGAGCAGTTACCACCTGCTAAATTCATTTTTGATGATGATGACAGACGTGGTATGGCTGTTGATTCAACAGTATCAGGTGGCTGTATTATTTCTGGTTCTAAAGTTAAGAAGTCACTACTTTTCTCAAATGTATATGTTCATTCATTCTGTGAAATCGAAGAATCCGTAATATTACCAGGTGTTAAGATCAACCGAAATTGTAAGATTAGGCGTGCTATTATTGACCGTAATTGTGAGATCCCCGAAGGACTTGAAATCGGTTACGATAACAAAGTCGACAAAGAAAATGGCTTTAGAGTCTCGAAAAAAGGGATTGTGCTGGTCACTCGTGATATGTTGAATGAGCTTGCAAAGAAGTTAGAGCAACAAGAGCAAGATAATAAACGCCTTGCTTAAGCAATCGCGCTAAGACAAAAAGGGAGGGCATGTCCCTCCTTTATTTATATTTGAATAATACCAGTTTGCTTAATTAAGTATTATTGCCAATTGGTATAAAAGTTTTATGGAGTACTGCAAAGCATGCATGTATTGATGGTAGCTGCAGAGAATGATGCATTACCGAATGCAAAAGTCGGTGGTGTAGCGGATGTTGTTAGAGATTGCCCTAAAGCGTTAGTAGAAAAAGGCCTTAGTGTTGATGTGGTGATCCCAGATTATGGCTTTGAGTATTTAGAGCGGCATCACATAGGTGTAGTGCACGTGCCTTTTGCAGGTCAAATGCAAAAACTGGATGTGTGGAAGCTTGCTAAAAGTGAAGAAGGTATAACGCAACTGCTTATTTCTCATTGGGAATTTAGCCGCCATAACGGCGCTGTTTATTGTAATGATGAACCGGGCCGTCCGTTTGCAACCGATGCAAGTAAGTTTGCTCTTTTTAACGCTGCTGTTTGCGAAGCCTTATTACAAGGGCTTATTCGCACGCCGGATGTTGTTCACTTACATGATTGGCACAGTGCTTGTGTTGCTCTATTACTTAAATCAGATAGCCGCTATAGAAAACTAGCGCACTTATTTTTAGCTTACACAGTACATAACCTTGCATTGCAAGGGATACGTCCTTTCAAAGGTGATAGCTCAAGCCTAGAAGCCTGGTTCCCAAGTTTAGGTTATAACGGCGAAAGGTTATGCGATCCGCGCTATTTTGATTGCTTTAACCCAATGCGTACTGCTATTAACCTGGTTGATAAAGTACACCTTGTTTCGCCAACTTATTGCCAAGAAGTACTGCGTCCAAGTGATGCTGAAAAAGGCTTTTTTGGTGGTGAGGGACTTGAAGCTGACTTGCAGGCTGCCTATGAACAAGGGCGTGTAGTGGGCATTCTTAATGGTTGCGAGTACCCAGGAATGAAGCTTGAAAACATCAGCTTAGCGAGTCTTTATCAACATGCCGAAAATGCGTTATTTCAATGGATGGCAAAAAGCCCAGTATTAGATTCAAGCTATTACATAGCGCATCAACGATTACTTCAATTTAAAACACGGCCGTTTTCAGGGCCATTAGTAACCAGTGTGGGTCGTTTAACGGACCAAAAAGCACTGTTACTTCGTCAGCCTTATGATAAAGGGCTTGTGTTAGATGAGTTATGTCAGCGTTTAAAACAACATAACGGCTACATGGTTATTTTAGGCTCAGGGGATACTGAACTTGAGCACATCATGACATCAGTTATGGCACGTCAAGATAACCTGCTATTTTTAAAAGGTTATGCGCATTATGTTGGTGAATACATGTACCACTTAGGCGATTTATTTTTAATGCCAAGTTCATTTGAGCCGTGCGGTATTAGCCAGATGTTAGCAATGCGAGCAGGACAGCCGTGCTTAGTACATGGTGTAGGTGGTTTACGTGATACAGTAGAACATCATGTGAGTGGTTTTAGTTTCCAAGGCGAGAGTTTGGCATCACAAAGCTACGAACTTGTTACTAGTTTTAGTGATGCGCTTGAGCTTAAAAAATCGCAACCAGAAAAATGGTGCTCAATATGTGAACAGGCTCGAAATGCCCGTTTTACGTGGCAATCCGTTGCAGAAGGCTATTTATCTGGCTTATATCAATAAAAAGTAAGTGATTCATGGTAATTAGGTGACTTTTTTACCAATTTCAGCTATTAATTACTTAGTGTGATATAAAATAAGAAAAGTAGGTAAAGTGGCTGTATTTGTTGCTAGGCAAGCGGTCTTTAATCGTCGTCAACAAGTTGTCGCCTATGAGCTACTATTTAGAGATAGTTTACAAAATAGTTTTCCTGATGTGTCAGAGAGCACGGCAACGGCTCGTCTAATTATGGAAAACCAGCTCAATTTAGGTACTCGTCATATAACGTCGGGTAAAAAAGCATTGATTAATATTGGTCCAGAGTCTTTGAAGCTGGACCTTTGCGCATTTTTGCCAACAAATGATGTCGTGATTGAGTTACTTGAAACCATTGAGCCAACGGACGAAAATTACGAATATTGCCGTGAGTTATTTCATAACAACTATAAATTAGCGTTGGATGATTTTGTTTACCAACCCGAATGGGACCGTTTTTTAAAACTTATTCGTTTAATAAAGTTTGATGTTCAGCAAACCCCTTTTGAAGAATTGGCCCCGATTGTTCATAAACTAAAAAAGTATCAAAAGATAAAGCTATTAGCTGAAAAACTCGAAACAGCTGATGATTACGAAAAAGCGCATAAAATGGGCTTTGATTTTTTTCAGGGTTATTTTTTTGCTAAACCGAAGATGATTCAGCATCGTGATATTGATTACAATTATGCGCTGGTATTATCGATTTATGCACAAGTCATGCGCCCAGATCCAGATATCAGTGAAATCGCTGGTTTGTTTTCTTTAGATACTGCACTTGCTTATAAACTGTTACGTTTAATAAATAGCGGTGTTTTTCCTATAAAGAGTAAAATTGGCTCATTAAAACAAGTGCTTGTTTATTTAGGTCATGAACGACTTAAAAAGTTTGTTAGCCTAATTATTACTGCTCACAGTGCCCAGTCAAAACCAGCCGAGTTGACTCGGCTTTGTGTTGTAAGAGCCCGTTTTTGTGAATTAATCGCTCAGCGTGTTGCTAAACAGCAAACTGGTGAGGCATTTTTAACAGGGCTATTTTCATTACTTGATGCCATATTAGATCAACCTATGGAAAAGTTATTGGATAGATTGCCATTTCCTGACGAAATTCATGCTGCTCTCATGCAAGAAAAAAATATCCTCTATTACATACTTGAAACGGTTAAAGCGTACGAAACTGGTAGCTGGTGGGCGCTTGAACAGGCTGTTGCCTATCTAAGTATTGAAAGCGCAGATCTTCCCAAGATATACGAAAATGCAGTAAATTGGAGTGATAGCTGCAGGCAAAACCTATAAGGGATTTATGCGCAATATAAATATGGATGTGTTACGGGGTATTGCGGTACTCGGCTTGATGTTTATGAACATCTACACCTTTGCTGTGTTTGAGTATGACTATACCCCAAGTGCTACGCCACCCTTTTCAGACTCGCTAATTTTCACTATTAATACCGTGTTTATTGATGGGCGTTTTAGAAGCCTTTTTTGCTTGTTATTCGGAGCATCTTTAGTTATTCAATGGCAGCTTTGGCAAAATGTTGAAAAACAACATAAACGGCTAAAAGTTTTGGCATTTATAGGCCTTGCCCATGGTTTTTTATTATGGGCTGGTGATATTTTGTTTATTTATGCTTGTGCAGGCTGGTTAACGCTTAAATTTAGTCAGCAAGATGAAGAAAAAAACTTGCGTATGGGTATGTTGTTTTTACTTCTCGGCGCCTTTATTTCATTCTTACTTGCCTTTGTAGAGCCAGATTTTAACCCTGTAACGAGAAGCTCTGAGAGCTTTTTAATGGCGTATGATGCAGCGTATTCTTCTTACTTCGCAGGATTCGTCAGTAACTTTTTGATATTTATCATAATGCTTATTGCTGTACCGCTTATCACTGTGTGGATGGCTGCTGGGTTAATGCTGGTGGGCGTTTATTTATATAAACAAGGGGTATTTGTTCAGGGTTTAACACACTCTCAGCTTAAGTTGATTACTGCTGCAGCGATCAGTTTTACGGCTCTGAGGTTGATGATAGAGCCTGACCAAAGTGTATTCATGTACGCGATTGCTGAACCGATTAATTGGCTTGCTGCTTTAGCTATGGCCATTTGTTATTGCCACATCATTGTGAAAATAGTTAAAAATTCCCCAAGTAACTGGTTACTACTACAGCAAGCTGGACGCATGTCATTAACGCTATATCTAATGCAAACAGTGATTTTTATCCTGTTTTTTAAAGTCGCATACCCAACCGCAGCACTTAATTTTGATCGCTTAGATTATTGGTTGGTGATTGCTTTTGTGCTTGTTTTTCAATTGTTTTTTTGTAAAGTGTATAGTCAGTACTTTACACATGGTCCGTGTGAATTAATTTGGCGAAAATTGTCTAGATAATTCCTCGTATACTACAATCAAAGAAAAACAAAGCGGAGTGGTAATGCGAGTTTGCTTGTTGGTTTTTACAATGCTTTGCTGTTCACCACTTTATGCTGGCGAGCAATTCTCTGTGCTGTTAGTTAACCCCTCAGTTAAAAGTGATTTATTTTGGCAAAGAGTGACTAATGTGATGCAGGTTGCTGCCAAGCAAAATAATGTCGCCCTTACAACAATTTATGGCGGTGGAAATCGCCACATTCAATTAGCTGAGCTGAAACAATACCTGCAATATAACGCTAAACCCGACTACGCAATTTTAATTAATTACCCAGGTGGTGCAGAGCAGTCAATGACCTTGCTTGAGCAGCACAAAATTAAATTTATCACCCTTGAAGAAACGATTGTTGGCGTAGAGCGAGACGAAGTCGGTAAACCCCGTCAGCGCTTTAAGTATTGGTTAGGTGAAGTATTTCACGATAACTTCAAAGCCGGTGAGCAACTTGGCAAAGCCTTACTTGATGAGGCAATAAATACAAAGCAAACGCCTCATTTTGTTGCTATTAATGGCCATTATGGTACTGAATCTGACACCCGCAGTGATGGCCTCGTTCATTATTTACGTAAACAAGATGTTGAGCTTGAGCAAGTTGTCTATGCAAATTGGAGTAAGCAGGAGGCTGCGAATAAAGTAAGCCGATTATTGCAACGACACCCTGATAGCAATGTGATTTGGTGTGCATCTGATTTAATGGCGCAAGGCGCCCTAGAAGCTGTGAAAGGTAAAACAGATAAAGCCTATTTCATAGGTGGCATAGACTGGCTTGATGATAATTTAGACTTAATTGAACAACAAAAACTCACGGCCAGTGTTGGCGGGCATTTTATGATGGGAGCGTGGGCACTAATTAGCGTGGTCGATCATCATAATGGCAACCCTTATTGGCAAAATCACGATGCGATTAAGTTTCAGCTTGGGGTGATCACAAAGCACAATATTCAAAGTTATCGCTGGCTGAGAAATATCAAAGATTGGTCGGTTATCCCTTTTGAAGCCTTCTTACTGCAAAACAGTAAAAGCACTGAGTACGCCTTCGATTTTGATACGCTACATAGTTTATTGAGCGAAAAGCCCAAAAACGCAGCGCAACACTAAAAGTGTAGTCAAAGAGCCTAGATTCTACCTAGCTTGGTAAAGGCTTCTGGTATAAACTAGCGGCTTTAAAATCCAGACAGAAGTGTGCCATGACAGAGTTAAAGCGATTAAATAAATTTATCAGTGAAACAGGTTTTTGTTCACGCCGTGAGGCAGATAAATATATTGAAGAAGGTCGTGTTACTGTTAACGGCAGCTTGCCTGAAATGGGCGTAAAAGTCAGTGACGCCGATGATGTACTTATTGATGGCAAACCTTTAAAAGCAAAGCCTAAGCTGGTTTATATTGCCTATAACAAACCTGTTGGTATTACTTGTACGACTGAGCGAAAAATCCAAAGCAATATTGTTAAAGCAGTTAATTACCCCGAGCGTATTTTCCCAATTGGACGCTTAGATAGACCTTCAGAAGGCTTAATTTTCTTAACTAACGAAGGCGACATCGTTAATAAAATTCTTCGCGCTGGTAATAATCATGAAAAAGAATACGTAGTAACGGTTGATAAACCACTTAATCGCCAGTTCGTGAATAAGATGGCAAATGGCATTCCTATCCTCGATACCGTTACTAAAAAGTGTAAGGTTAAACAAACCGGCCCGCAGCAATTTACCATCGTGCTAACACAAGGCTTAAACCGCCAAATACGTCGTATGTGTGAATATTTAGGCTATGAAGTGGTGACTTTAAAGCGCACACGAATTATGAACGTGACCCTAAAGGGTTTAAAAGTAGGGCAGTGGCGTCACTTAACCGAACAAGAAATGGCTGAGATCAATAACTCAATTGCAGATTCAGGTAAAACGGAAGAGCGTTCAATTGATGAAAACAAACAGCCAACGCAAGCTCGTGCTAAGCAAAAGCCACGCAATGAAGAAGAAAAAAAGCGCGACTTTTCTAAATACGTGAAAAAAGCACGCAGTGATGCCAAGCAAGGTCAATCAAGAGCAAAGGCTGGCAATTCTCACTCATCAAAACCAAATCAAACGAAGCGAAGCAGTACTAAACGCACCGGCACATTAAGTCTGAAAAAGTAAGCTTCAGCACATTAGAGCCCTGACTAGTCTTTACTGGTTCCCTTCAGGGTTCTAAATGATACTGATTTCAACCCTAGCCTTTATTAGGGGCAATGGCATCAGCTTCAAGACGGTCTCTTTTCTGTTTAAATTCTTTTTTAGTGAGTTTTTTCGCGATAATATCGATAAGTTGATGTTTTATTACAAAGAATAGCTCTTTTGTATGGTCATCTTCAAATAGTAATGTAATAGCGCTACTTTATTGTTTTTAACACTTGCTTCAATCAATTTGAGTCCATTCACAATCAAGTTAGGTCTAAAATACAGAGCAATTTGACTGTGTTGTGGAAAGTCGTAATGAGATTCAACAGCGCGGTTTGAAACAGAATCACACCCGAACTCAAAATCGGCTGATTGTTGCCCTTCACAAATATCTGCGACTGGTGTGCCTATTTCCCCAAAAATCCATCTTGAGTTAAATATCAATCCATTTTGTCCTTCAATTGCTAAAACAGCATCGGATAAACTTTCAACGGCAACGTGAAAAGCCACATTAGACTCATGCTGATAGTATGCTTTTTCATTGGCACTTAAAGTACCACTGAGTATTGCAATCAATAAGTAAAAACCACTTCTAAACAGCTTAATTCTTCAAGTACTAAATCAGCAGAAATAGGTTAGCACACAAGCTGATAGGTTAAGCATTAAATAGACACCCACTTTATTAATAACCATAACAAGATCATCAAAAAATCATTAAATAGACACCCACTTTATTTAGAGCCATAACCAGATCATCAAAATGGACAGCCACGTTAAATAAATTTCACGAAAGCTAGTGCGCTTCCCCAAAAATGGACACCCACTTTAAATGGAAATCCACTTTAAAAGTAACTAGACACCCATCTTAAATAACGTTAACTAGACACCCACCTTAACCCACCTTAAATAACAAAAATTTATACTAGACACTGGCGAGCTCTCGGCACCCGACTTTACCGAGAATAATAAATAAGTTAATGATTGATAGCTGACCAATGTTTCACGACTAATAAACTGGGTTATCAATGGCTAGCTTTCAGAATGTATTTATCTTTATTACATCTCTATTGTTTGTTGGATATGGGGTGTTGGGGTTACTTACGAATAACATTCGTATAGGTAGCCGAAGCTATACAGGGAGCATTAGCACCACCCATAAGCACCAAGAACCAGTGCGCTTTTATTTTTGGTGTTGCTTATTTTTATTTGCTGGCTGTGGCGGATTTTATTACCTTTTAAAATAATAGGTAATAAAGAAAAAGCCCTAACAGTTTGCTGGTAGGGCTTTTGGTTGAGAGTCAATCTGTATTAATTGGCGTGACGCTGTTTAGGTACTTTGATCTTAAACAGCATGGTATAGAGCACAGGCACAACAATCAGTGTTAGCACTGTCGCAAAACCAAGACCAAACATAATGGTTACCGCCATTGACTGGAAGAATACGTCAAATAGCAGTGGGATCATGCCTAAAATGGTGGTAATTGCTGCCATCGCTACAGGGCGAACACGGCTTACACCTGAGTCAAATACTGCTTTGTAAGGGGCTTTGCCGCTATCAAGTTCAAGGTTAATTTGATCAACTAATACAATGCCGTTTTTGATGAGCATACCGCTTAAGCTCAGTAAGCCAAGCAATGCCATGAAGCTAAATGCTGCATTCATTAGTAATAAACCAGCTGATACACCCACAATGGCAAGTGGCACTGTTGCCCAAATCACTAGAGGCTTTTTAACTGAATTGAACAGCAATACAGTTATAGCGAACATGGCTAAGTAACCAAGAGGTAATGAGCCAAAAATCGCTTTTTGCGCATCTGTTGATGACTCATATTCGCCGCCCCATTGCAATTCATAGCCACGAGGTAGTTCAATAGCTTCTATGTCTTTGCGAACACGTGCAAACAGCTTCGCTGGAGTTTCATCGCCAATAACATCGTGGTCGGCCATTACAGTGATGGTACGCTTACGGTCACGTCGCATGATCAAGCTGTCTTCCCACTCAACAACAAAATCATCAACCACTTGTGTCACCGGAACAAACACTCCTAACACTGGGCTGTAAATTTGTAAGTCGCGCAAGCTTTCAACGTTTAAGCGCTCTTCAGCAGGTGAGCGAGCAATAATAGGCAGCATTTGCGTGCCGTCTTTATATACGCCCACTTGTTTACCCGATAAGCTAGTTAACAGCAGCTGATCAAGGTCTGATTTAGCAATCCCTAAACGACGGGCTTTTTGCTCGTTAAATTGTGGACGAATTAACTTCGAGCGAGCACGCCAATCGTCACGAATATTAAATGCCCCCGCATCTTGATGCAGAATGTCTTTCGCTTCTTTTGCTAATTGGCGAAGTACCACAGGATCAGCACCAGAAAAGCGCGCTTCAATTTTTGCATCTGTTGATGGGCCAATTTCCATACGTTTAACTTTAAGCTGAGCATCAAGTACATGTTCATGTTGGTAATCGCGTACTTTTTTAATCATGGTTGTAACAGCTTCGCGGTCTTTTACTCGAATAATCAATTGCCCATAGGCTGGGTATGATTTCTCAGGTGCGTAAGTCAGCATGAAACGCGGTGCACCTTGACCAACCGTTGTGGTTATTTCTTCAACCAGTGGGTCGGCTTGTAAGAATTTTTCGAGCTTTGCAACACCATCCATAGTGGTATGAATATCAGCGCCTTGTGTATGCCAATAATCAACATAAAACATAGGAGTATTCGATGCTGGGAAGAACGACTGCTTGATAAATTTAAAGCCATAAACTGAGCTAACAAGCATGATCACCATCAGCAGTAGCGTAGTTTTACGGTACCGCATTGCTGTATGTAACACGCCTTTATAAACATTAAAAATAACACCTTGATAAGGGTCTTCATCGTGATGCGGCTGTTTTTCAGTGGCTTGTTTAAACATTAAATCAGCGAAAAAAGGCGTTAAGGTAATGGCGGTGATCCAGCTTAGTAACAAGGAAATAAACAACACCCAGAACAAGCTGCCAGCAAACTCACCACTGGCATCTGAACTCAAGCCAATCGGCGCAAAGGCAGTAATTGCAATAACCGTAGCCCCCAGTAATGGCCACTTGGTTTGATTAACGATGTTAGTCGCCGCTTGCAGTTTTGTTTGACCGCGTTTGAGGTTTATTAATATGCCTTCGGTTACTACAATGGCATTATCTACCAGCATCCCTAAAGCTATAATCAAGGCGCCAAGCGAAATCCGCTGTAAATCAATGGCAAACAACTTCATGAAAATGAAGGTACCTAATACGGTCAGTAGCAGTATTACACCAATCAGTACGCCACTTTTAAAGCCCATAAATATTAAAAGTACAATAATAACGATGGCAACAGCTTCAAGTAGGCTGATAATAAAGCCACTAACTGACTTCTCAACCTCTTCTGGTTGGTTATAAACGCTGTTAATTTCCATACCATGTGGTCGTTGATACTCTAGTGACGCTAAATGGGCATCAATATTTGCACCTACATCAACAACGTTAACGCCAGTGCTAAACGACACACCTACCAGTAGTGCTTGCTGCTGGTTATAGCGAATAATATTGTTAGGGACTTCTGCGTACTCACGAAAAACGGTGGCAACGTCACCTAAGTAAATAAGCTCATTTTCACCAGGCTTAGAAATAAGTAAATTTTCGAGCTCTTTTACGTCTTTAAATTCACCGGTTGGGTGTAAGCGAATTGATTCATCGCCAACACGCACTTTACCAGCGTTCGACACGCTATTTTGAGTTTGTAAAAGTTGATAAATACGATTAGGCGAAATACCTAACTGGGCAAGCTTGCGGGTTGAAATCTCAACCATGACTTGTGCTTGTTGCTCGCCACCCACTGTTACTTTACTAACGCCATCAACCAAAACAAGTTCACGTTTTAAATAATCAACGTAATCTTTAAGCTCATCGTAAGAATAACCATCGCCAGTGACTGCATACATCACCCCGTATACATCACCAAAGTCGTCCATAATCTTGCTTGGATAAACACCAGAGGGCATAGACGATGCCTGATCATTGATTTTCCGACGCAACTCGTCCCATATTTGACGTAAGTCTTGTTTACGATAATTGCTTTTCATCTCGACGGTAATTTGCGATTTACCCGGTGATGAAATACTGGTTACGTAATCAACATACGGTAGCTGTTGAATTGCATTTTCAATAGGGAAGGTGACTTCTTCTTCAACCTGCTGTGGTGACGCGCCAGGATAAAGGGTGATCACCATGGCTTTTTTTAGGGTGAATTCAGGGTCTTCTAATTGTCCTAAGCCAAAGTAAGCGACCGTTCCACCAATCAGTAAAAACAGCGCAAACATCCAGCTAATGACTTTTCTTTCAATAGCAAGTGCTGCAAAGCTCATTATAAGCCTCGCTCTTTTTGCCATGGACGCACTTTCATGCCTTCTTCTAAAAAGTGCACACCAGCAGCCACAACGATTTGGCCTTCTTTAATACCTGAGAGTACTTCGATACCATCACGATGTAATTGGCCAACTTCAACAGCTTGTTTGTGCACTAAACCGGTGTTTTCGTCATAAAGCCACACATAGCTGTTGTTGTTTTCAGACTTGGTAGGCTCTGAGAATACCGCCTCAACTGGCAGCAATGTATAAGGTGATTGTGAGCTGGTGATTTTGCTTAAATCTATATCAACGCGGCCAGTCATACCGGCAAGTAGATTAAAATCTTCTGGCACAGGTAAAGAAAACACAACTTTATACGTTAAAGTAATCGGGTCGGCTTGGGTATCAAACTCTTTAACTGTTAATTGATATGACTTGTTTGGGTAACCATCAAATACAACATCAGGTTGGTAGTGAACGTCTTTATCAATGCGTGCAATGAGTTTTTCAGGCACTTGAATAACCACATCCATTAGGTCGCGGGTTTCAAGGCGAAGGATGTTTTGTTTTGCTTGAATGTTTTCAAAGTTTTTTACAAACACTTTTGCCACAGTACCGGCGAACGGCGCGCGTAATTCGCTATTATCTAGGTTGGTTTTGGCAATTTTAAGCGCTGACTCAGCAACCTGTTTATTAGCAAGGGCTTGGTCTAACTCAGATTGGCTGGCAATTGAGCGGTTAAATAGCTTTTGCACACGTTCAAGTTGAGACGCTGCAAGTTCATAACGTGCTTTGCGCTCATCATATTGCAGTTGAAAATCTTCAGGATCGAGTTTGGCTAAAAGCTGGTCTTTCTCAACGTGTTGGCCCGCAAGAGCAGGGAACTCAAGTAACTCACCATTTACTCGAAAGGCAAGGTAAGATCCTTGGTTAGCAACCACTTCAGCAGGAAAGCTGCGAATGCTCTGCTCCGAATTATTACCAATATTAAACAGTTTTACAGGGCGAACTACCGACTCTGCTTCACCTTGTTGTGCTTGCTCTGAACATGCCGCAAGTAACAGAAACATACTGCTCATTAACACGGCGGGTGCCAATCTCATTGTCTTCTCCATAGATAAGAAAGCATAAATTTGCTGCAGGATACGCTGCAAAGATATAAAATAAAAATTATTAAATTTTAGAAACAGCATAAGTTTTATTTATATAGTTTGCCATTAATGAATTTAAATCAATTAATCATTCTAGATGCTATTGTGCAAAGCTCTAGTTTGAGCCAAGCCGCACTTAAATTGCATAAGACTCAACCTGCGCTCACGCTAGCGATTAAGAAGCTGGAGTCAGAGCTAGGTTTTGAGCTGCTAGACCGTAGTCAGTATCGGTTACACTTAACTGAAAAAGGCCGTATCTTTTATCGAGAAGCCCGACAATTGCTTAATGCAAACAGTGAGTTAAGCTCACTCGCTAAAGAGCTTGCATTAGGTAATGAGGCCAATTACAAAATATGCTACGAGCAACTTTGTCATCAAAACAGCTATAACCAAGTGATCAGCCAAACCTTCAAACGCTTTGCTAGTACTGAGTTTAGTATTTCTTCAGGGAAGCGCTTTGTATCTCTTGAGCAGGTTAATAGTCATCAGGCTGATTTAGGAATTGGCCCTTGGTTTGATTTGTTTCATGCAACAGGAGACCTTGAAAGTTTACCGATTGGTAAATTTGATATAGGTATTGTTAGCGCGCCTGATGTGGTGCCAAGTTCAATCAGCTTTGCAGATATTCAAAACTACCCGTGTTTAGCCATGTTTGAAAGCGACTTGAGTTTTGACAGTGATAGGCTTTCTTATACCTTAGGCTCTGCATTAATGAAAATTGACGATATAACCAGTGTTAAGTCGTTTTTGCTCTCTGGTGCGGGCTGGGCAATGATCAGTTTGCAACATTGCCAAGCCGAAATCGACGCTGGTTTATTGCAGCAAATTAAAATTGTCGATCGTGAACACCAGTTTGGCGCAGAAATTCGAGTTTTTAGACAGCACTCGGTTCATCATGGGCCTGTTGCAAGAGCCATTTGGCAAGATTTTAGCGAGGTCAGTAAACACTATTTGGAGTCGAGTCGTGCAGCAGGCAACTAAAGAAGATTTAATTTATACCATTATTTGTGCCATTCCTGAGGGAAAAGTTGCCAGTTATGGGCAAGTAGCAAAGCTTGCAGGATACCCTAATAACTCAAGGTTAGTGGGCAGGTTATTAAAAGTAATGCCCGAAGGCTCAAACATTCCTTGGCATCGGGTAGTTAATAGCCAGGGTAAAATATCGTTTCCTGAAGGCAGCAGTAAGCATCTGGAGCAACGACAAAAACTACTCAGTGAAGGCGTTACCTTTAATAAGGCTAAAATTAATATGCGCCTGCACCAGTGGGACTAATAAACATACAAGCTAATTGATAGGTAATGACAAACACAGCCAACTAACACGAATACGTGCCAAATTGCATGGCTGTAATGGCGGGTTTTAGCGCTGTAAAACACTGTGCCTAAACTGTACGCAATCCCGCCAGCTAGCAGCCACCATAAAGCGCTTAAATCAAGGTTCAAATAAAGTGGATAAACAAGTGCTAATGCAAACCAGCCCATTAATAAATAGGTAGCGAGAGAGACTTTTTTATTCGTGTTTTTGACCAGTAATTTATATGCAACACCACCAAGCGCTAAAGACCAAATAAACACTAAAGCAGCAATTGCCCAAGCCCCAGATAACGAAATAACTAAATAAGGCGTGTAGGTTCCGGCAATAAGCAAGTAAATCGCACAGTGGTCACATTTTTTATAAATGGCTCGTATATGCTCTCTGGTGCTAGCGTGATATAAGGTCGAGGCTAAAAATAATACCAGTAGGCTTGAGCCATACACGATGGCACTCACCGTAGCTGACACAACTTTAGATTGTGAAATTAAATCCCACAGCACATATACCGCAAACAGGACTCCCATGCCGTGAGTGAGCACGTTTAGTTGTTCTTCTTGACGTGAATAAGGGAGTTGTTCTGTCATATCTATCTACTAAAAATGAGTGAATAAAACAGTTTCAGTGTACAAGTGTGCGCTGAAGTTGGCAATGCTTATTTTTTCACTAAATGTTGGTCAAAATATTTAAATTCGTTGGTTTTATTAACCAACCCTGAATGCGCTTAAAAAATTAATTTATTTTTAAATCGTTAAAAATCAATAAATTAAAAAATATTTTCAGGGTGGCACAACCTTTGATTAAGTAATTACGACTAATTACTTAAAGAGACAAGGAATACCACTATGAATAACTCACTTAAATTAACTACTGCTGCGTTACTTGTATTAGGGTCAACTCAAGCAAGCGCTACTGACTTTGAATTAGATATCAGCAACACAATTACACAATCTGTTAAAAGCTATGTTCAACAAGCAAGCATTGAGTTGAAAGAAAGCGTAATGAACAGCATTGAGTTTGATGCTCAAAAGTTACTAGATACTTACATGAGTGAAGATGCAATTGCTTCGAAAGAAGACGAAGTAAAAATTGCTCAAGCTCCTAAAGCAACAAACAAGCAGTAAGGAAACAAGACAATGAGTAGTGAAATCAGCTTATTTTTACTTATGGTTGCACCGGTTTTGAGTTTACTAAGTGCGTATGCATCAATCGAATTATTTCGTAACGTTGCGCAATGGTTCAACTTCTAGAGTACAAAGTAGATATTAAGATTTCATGAAATATTGATCGGCGGATTAAAAACGCACGTAATTAAAGGCATGTGGTTTTAGAATAGTAGACTTTATGAAGCGTGCGATTTTTCCTTTACCGGTTTTTATTTTACCTGAAGGGTTCACCAAGCTAAGAATTTTTGAGCAGCGTTACTTAACGATGGTCAAAGAAGCTGTACAAGATAATACAGGTTTTGTGCTTTGCACTTACCAACACGACACAGATCTTAACTTGCCAGAAATAGGTTGTTTAGTGCAAATAACCGACTTCAATCAAGATGATAGTGGCCAATTATTAATTGATGTTTATGCTGAACATGCAGTGTCTATGTACAACGCATATCAAGATAAGCAGCAACTACGCCATGCCGACATCGAACTAATTACGTCGCCTTCATGGTATGTAAACACACCAATCAATGACGAAAACACCTTACTAAGCGACACGCTTCGTGCTGTGTTTGCAAATCAGCCTGATTTAGCAGGTCTATATAAAACCCCACAATTTGACAACCTTGCTTGGGTTGTTGCCCGCTGGCTTGAAATTTTACCTATTTCATTAGTTAAAAAACAACAACTTGCCTTTAAATCTAATTTTGAAAACTTGCTAAGTTTCCTCCATACTCTAATTAACAACGAATTTACTGATTAATGTGATCTCACATCAACTTTTTGGCGTATAAGTTTTTACGACAATAATTGGATGACACAAAGATGGTAAGTCAACAACTTCAAACAGGTTGTAAACCTAACACAGGTCAATACTCTGCCATGCCAGATACACCAAGCAAAGAGCTTGCTGATGCCTTATTTGCTGTTGCTGCGCACCGTGATAAACGTGCGTTTGCAGTGCTGTTCCAATATTTTTCGCCAAAAATAAAACGTTTTGGGATCAAACAATTTGGCTCTGAAGCGCAAGCGATGGAATTAGTTCAAGAAACACTAACCTCAGTTTGGCGTAAAGCGCATCTTTATCACAAAGAAAAAGGGGCGGCGACAACTTGGGTATATACAGTTATGCGTAATGCCTCTTTCGATATGCTAAGAAAAATGAAGAGCAGCAAAGAAGAGTGCATTAGTGAAGATATTTGGCCATTGATAGATGAAACCGAGCCCGGCCAGCACGAATTTAGTGACCATTTAGAAGATAAACAGATTAAGCAATATCTTGATAAATTACCGCTTGCGCAACGTGAAGTTGTGCGCGGGGTGTACTTTCAAGATATGTCGCAAGAACAACTTGCTGAGCATTTAAATATTCCCGTAGGCACAGTGAAATCTCGTCTTCGCTTAGCCTTGCAGAAGTTACGCAATGAAATGGGAGATCACCATGATTAAGCACCATCCTAGCAACGAATTACTTGCCAAGTTCAGCGAAGGTAATTTACCTGCCACTTTGAGTGTTGCAGTCGCTATTCATGTTGAAATGTGTCCGGTGTGTCAAAAAGAGCTCGCTGCGCTTGAAGCCAAAAATGCAGACAATGTATTTGCAGAATCCGCTATTGATATGGATGACATGTTTGATTCTAGTATGTTTGATGCGATCACAGTTGATGAAACTATTGATGAAGTTTACGAGCAAGCACAGGTGTCGGTAGATGTTAAAAACAAAACTTACACATTACCTAGAGCGCTTACCCGTATTGGTCATAGTAAGTTTATGCAAATAGGTAAACTTGCCCGTTCTCGTATTGATTTAGATGATGGCGCGTTACGAGCAAGTCTGCTTCATATTGATGCGGGTGGTGAAATTCCTGAGCACACACATACGGGTTTTGAGCTAACGTTATTGTTAGATGGTGAGTTCAGTGATGAAGACGGACACTATGTACCGGGTGATTTTATGATGCTTGATGGTCGTCATAATCACACGCCAAAAACTGAACAAGGTTGTTTATGTTTTACCGTAGTTAGCAGTGCGCTGCACTTCAACAAAGGTATTAGCAAACTCCTGAATCCAATTGGTAATCTTATTTATTAGTAGGGTTTATATGCAGCAATCAACAATAAAAATTGGTTTAAGTGCCTGCTTAGCAGGCGATAAAGTGCGCTTTGATACAGGCCATAAAAAATCAAATTTCTGTATGGATGAGCTTGGCAAGCATGTCGAATATAAAAAGTTTTGCCCTGAAGTAGCGGTAGGGCTACCAATCCCCAGACCAACTATTCGTCAAGTGCGTGTTGGCGATACCATTAAAGTGTGTCGTCCAGATGGCACTGGCGATGTTGGGCCTAAATTAACAGAATACGGCAAACGAGTTGCCACAGAACAAACTGCAGAGTTAAGCGGCTTTGTATTTTGCGCCAAAAGCCCTAGTTGCGGAATGGAACGTATTAAAATTTATAACGAAGCGGGTACTGGCAATACCTCTGAAGGTATCGGCTTTTTTGCAGAGCAAATAATGGTACATAACCCATTGTTACCATGCGAAGAAAACGGTCGTTTAAACGATATGCACTTACGCGAAAACTTTGTAATGCGTGTTTATACCTACAAGCACTGGCAAACATTAAGCGAGCAACCACTCACAGTACATAGATTGACTCAGTTTCATGCCCAATATAAGTACTTATTGATGGCGCATAACTACGAAGCTTACCGTAGTCTAGGAAACCTACTTGGCACTTTTGACGGCGAAGATATCCAAACTTTGGCTGATGAATACATTTTAGGGTTAATGACAGCCCTTAAAAAACCAGCTTCACGTAAAAATAACGCTAATACATTAATGCACTTGCAAGGTTATTTTAAAAAATCACTTTCTAAAGTTGAAAAACAAGAACTACGTGATGCCATTGATGAATATCGCCAAGGGTTAGTTCCACTTTACGTACCACTTACGTTAATTAAGCATCATTTAAAAGTGCATCCAAATGAGTACCTTGCTAAGCAAGTGTACCTTGACCCTTATCCGAACGAATTAAAACTACGCTACGGAATTTAATGAACACATTATTTTGGTTTAGGCGCGATCTGCGCCTTTTTAATAACGATGCCTTGTATCAGGCAATCGAAAATGGCTGCCGAAATGCAGTGTTTTTTATTACTGAAAAGCAATGGCAAAAGCATGATGTAGCTGCTATTCAGCTAGATTTATTAAAGCGGAGGCTTAGCTTTTTGGGGCAGCTTTTAGCTAGCAAAGGTATTGAATTACATATTATTGATGCAGCTGATTACGCAGGCTGTGTTGAAAAATTAGCGTCATTTTGCGAGCAGCATCAAGTAAAAAATGTATACGCTAACAACGAATATGAGCTTAACGAGGTAAACCGAGATAAAGCCTTTTTACAGCACGCTGACAGCAATGGGATTGCTTTTTACGCATACGACGGCGATGTGATTGCGCCACCGGGAAGCATCAAAAATCAAAGCGGTGAGATGTTCAAAGTATTTACGCCATTTAAAAATGCATGGCTAAAAGTTTATCAAGACACCCACTTTTATTTTGCTGAACCACCGCAGATGTTTGAGCCCACTGAGTGGCAGCCAAATGAGTTATTGGCCCCAGACGGCAGCTCAGAAAAATGGCCTGTTGATGATGAAACACTCAGCCACGTTTGCGCGCGCTTTATTGAAGAAAAACTCGCAACATATCAAGACCAGCGTGATATCCCAAGCATTAAAGGCACCTCAGGTTTAAGCCCTTACTTAGCACTTGGCATTATCAGCGTTCATCAATTATTGGCACTGATCCAGCAGCGCCATCCTGATGTACTACGCAGCAGTAAGAGCAATTTATTTTGTTGGGTTAACGAATTGATTTGGCGTGAGTTTTACCGCCATCTTATCGCGATTTATCCAAACCTAAATAAATACGATAACTTTAATGAGAAATACAACGCCGTGAAGTGGCGTGATGATGACAGCGACTTTAAAGCATGGTGCGAAGGTAAAACAGGCTACCCGTTAGTTGATGCTGCAATGAGGCAGCTACTGCAAACTGGCTGGATGCATAACCGTTTACGCATGGTGGTCGCGAGCTTTTTAACCAAGCATTTATTAATTGATTGGCGTAAAGGCGAACGCTTTTTTATGCAGCACCTTATAGACGGCGACCTTGCATCTAACAACGGTGGCTGGCAATGGGCTGCAAGTACGGGGTGTGATGCTCAGCCATATTTTCGAATTTTTAATCCTATCACCCAAAGCGAGCGATTTGATCCAGATGGTGAATTTATCCGTAAATATTTACCAGAGCTGGAAAAAATACCTGCCAAACAAATCCATTTTCCGCATGATTATTTAGCGAAACAGGGTAAGTCGAGCAGTTATTGGCCAGCAATTGTTGATCATAAAGCCGCGCGAGAGCGAGCGCTAAACGCATTTAAGGTGTGACATGGACAAGGCGATCCTTGATAGGTTTATTGATGTTTATCAATCACTCAATAAAGACAATTTACAGTTACTGGATGAAATTTATCACCCAGATATCCAGTTTGCAGATCCCTTGCATGCGGTAAATGGTCTGGGCTCGCTGCGAGATTATTTTAAAAATCTCTATGCCAATGTGCTTTCTTGTGAATTTGCTATCGAAGACAGCTATGTTACTGAAAATACAGAGGGTAAAGACGACATCGCGTTTATTTATTGGACCATGCATTATCGCCATCCAAAGCTTAATAAAGGCCAAGCAATCTCGGTTGCGGGTCATAGCCGTTTAAAATTTGCTGGCGATAAGATAATCAATCATCGCGATTATTTTGACGTAGGCGCTATGCTTTATAGGCATATTCCAATACTCGGCTCAGCTGTGAAATACATCGACAAAAGAGCGAGTGCATAATGACGACATTAATTACAGGTGCT
Organism: Pseudoalteromonas sp. Cn5-37; assembly: GCF_021532495.1. Lineage (NCBI taxonomy): Bacteria > Pseudomonadati > Pseudomonadota > Gammaproteobacteria > Alteromonadales > Pseudoalteromonadaceae > Pseudoalteromonas > Pseudoalteromonas sp. Cn5-37. The sequence continues at coordinate 180,672 of NZ_JAKGBA010000004.1, forward strand.
ACCTCAGGTATTGGCGAGTCATTAGCAACGCTTTATGCAGACAACGATGAGCAGGTCATTGCATGCGGTAGAAATTCAGAAAAGCTTGCTAAATTGAGCCAACATCAAAATATTGAGTCTTGCCAATTTGATGCAACAGACCTTCAAGACATTCGTTCGAGCACAGTGGCTTATAAAGAATTTGATCGGGTTATTCTCAATGCCGGCAATTGTGAATACATTGATGATGCTCGCAATTTTGACAGTAGCTTGTTTGAACGGGTGATCACGACCAATCTGCTCAGTATGGGCTATTGCCTTGAGGCGCTATTACCAAAAATAAAGCCCGGTGGTCAGCTGGTGATCGTAAGCTCGAGTGTGACTTATTTACCCTTACCGCGCAGCCAAGCATACGGTGCGTCTAAAGCGGGTGTAAGTTATTTAGCTAATAGCTTAGCGGTTGATTTAAAAGATATCGATGTCACTTTAGTTCACCCAGGTTTTGTTAAAACGCCGCTTACAGACAAAAATGACTTCCCTATGCCAATGGCGGTGAGTGCAGAAAAAGCGGCAAATTATATTTATAAAGGGGTCGCGAAAAGGCGCAAAGAAGTGCACTTTCCGCACCGTTTTACCTTCATTTTAAAATTTTTAAGAATGCTTCCTACGCCACTTTGGCTGAAGCTTGCAAAAGGATTATCACGTTGAAAAAAGTGGCTGTTATTGGATCTGGCATAGCGGGTTTAAGCTGTGCGCACCTATTGCATAAACACTACGATGTAACCGTATTTGAGAAAAACGACTACATAGGTGGCCATACTGCAACCATAGACGTAAAAGTTGATGGCGTTGAGTACGCTGTTGATACAGGCTTTATTGTCTTTAACGACCGAACTTACCCATATTTTGAAAAACTACTTAAGCGCTTGGGCGTTGAGCGTCAGAAAACCCAAATGAGCTTTAGTGTGCATAACGAACAAGCAGGCTTTGAATATAACGGTCATACTTTTTGGAGCTTGTTCGCACAAAAACGCAATATCTTTCGCCCTAAATTCTGGAAACTTTTAAAAGACATTGTGCGCTTTAATGATGTGTGTAAATCATTACATGCTGAAAAAAATTACAAAGCAAATCAAACTCTAGGTGAGTTTTTAGACGAGCATGATTTTAACGAGTTCTTCCGTTTTCATTATATCTTGCCGATGGGCGCTGCTATTTGGTCAACAAGCATTAAAGAGATGGCGCAAGTTGGCGTAGAGTTTTTTGTTAAGTTCTTTTATAACCATGGTTTGTTGGACATCACTAATCGTCCGCAGTGGTATGTTATTCCGGGTGGCTCTCGCGAATACATTAAACCTATGATCCAAGGTTTTGCTGATAAAATTCGTTTAAATAGTAATATCAGCTCGGTATCTCGAAAAGATGACAATGTGCATGTTCATTTTGATGATGGCCACAGTGAATCATTCGATAAAGTTGTGTTTGCTTGCCACTCAGATCAAGCTTTAAAGCTGTTATTAGACCCAAGCGAAGACGAAAAAAGTGTTCTCTCAGCGATACCTTATACGGCTAATTCAGTGGTACTACACACTGATACTACACTGCTACCAAAACGCAAAGCAGCATGGGCGAGTTGGAATTATCTGTTAAATAACAACACAGACAAAGCTGCTGTTGTAACTTATCAGATGAATATTTTGCAAGGGATTCAAAGCAATACGCAATTTTGTGTCACGCTTAACCATCTTGATGGCATTAAAAAAGATAAAATTTTACGCGAGTTTACCTATCATCACCCGGTATTTAATAAGCAGTCGATTGCCGCTCAGCAGCAAAAGTCTCTTATTGACGGTAAAAATAACAGCTATTTTTGCGGAGCGTACTGGTACAACGGCTTCCACGAAGATGGTGTAAGAAGTGCTGTAAATGTGGCAAAGCAACTCGGAGTCGAGTTTGAATAGCGCCATTTATGTAGGTGATGTTCGCCACAGGCGCTTTGCCGTCAAAGAGCATCACTTTAAATACCCGCTTTATATGATGTGGGTCGATTTAGCTAAGCCTGATGAGCTTAATGGAGTTCATCCTTGGCTTGGCTTAAGTGGTTTCAAGGCGCTTAAATTTAATCAGAGCGACTATTTTAATTATCAAACCGATATGCAGTTGCCACTCAAGCAGCGTGCACTTAACAAAATTAAAGAGCTTGGCATTGACGATGAATTTACCCATGTTTTTATGCTCGGACAGGTGCGCTGTTTAGGAATTTATTTTAGCCCGGTTAACTTTTTCTTCTTCCAAACTAGTCATGGCGAGTTCACTCACATGCTTGCTGAAGTCAGCAACACGCCCTGGAATGAACGTCATTATTATGTCGTACCCCTTGAAAAAAAAGTGAACTTTAAAAAGGTTTTCTCCGTATCACCTTTCATGAACTTAGATATGAACTATCATTGGCATATTAGAATGAATTCTGATAACACCATGATTCATATTGAAAATAAAAAAGACGACACTCTTTTGTTTGATGCAACCCTGCGTTTGCAAAAGCAGCCTCTCACGAAAGAGCAGGTTAGTGCCGTGCTTAAACAGTTTCCGGCTATGACGTTAAGTATTTTTAAAGGTATTTACCTTCATGCTTTGAAGTTGTTTTGCAAACGTGTGCCATTTATTGGCCACTCGGGCAAACAAGAGAATTCAACTAGGTGATGTGATGGAAAAAGTATCAAATTTAACACAAGCCCAAACGACCGGCTGGATGACAAAGCTTTATAAAAAACTGGTAATAGGTGCATTCAATAGTATCAACATCGGTTGCATTACCCTAAAAGAGGGTAACCAAACAGAGCAATTCGGTGACATTACAAGTGATTTACACGCAACGGTCACGGTAAATGATGCTGCTATGTATAAGTCATTTGCGTTATCTGGCAGTGTGGGTGCCGGAGAAGCGTATATTCTTGGCTATTGGGATTGTGACAACCTCACTAAACTTATTGAAATATTCGCTTTAAACCAAGATCAGCTAGATGCATTCGAGAAAAAATTCGCCTTCTTAAGTGGCATTGCGCACCGAGTTAATCACATTAAAAATAAAAACTCTGCCAGTGGTTCGAAAAAGAACATTGCGGCGCACTATGATTTAGGCAACGATTTATACAGTGCATTTTTAAGTGACGAAATGTTGTATTCATGTGCTGTTTACCCGTCAAAACAAGCTAGCCTTGAACAGGCCCAAGCGCACAAACTCGCATTGATTTGTGAGCAGGTTGATTTACAACCTGGTGATTCGGTGATTGAGATTGGCACAGGGTGGGGCGCATTTGCGATTTATGCAGCAACACATTTTGATTGCCATGTAACAACGACCACCATTTCTGATGAGCAACATGCCTATGTTGAACAAAAGGTTAAAGAGCTTAACCTTGAGCATAAAATAACGTTATTAAAGCAGGATTACCGCCTCTTAGAGGGCAAGTACGATAAGCTTGTATCAATTGAAATGATTGAAGCTGTTGGGCATGAGTATTTGCCAGGCTTTTTTGCCAAATGTCAGTCTTTATTAAAAGACAGTGGTGCAATGCTTATTCAAGCAATCACCATAGCTGATCAGCGTTACAGTCATTACCTTAAAAATTCCGATTTTATTCAGCAGTACATCTTCCCAGGTGGCTGTTTACCTTGTTTAGACGAAATGAACAAGCAAATAAAGCAGCAAACAGACATGGTTGTGCACAGTGTAAAAGATATTGGTGTTCACTATGCAAGAACTTTGGCTGATTGGCGTGAGCGTTTTGTGGCTAGCTGGCCTGAAATAGATAAAGTGAAATTTGACCAGCGATTCTATCGCTTATGGTTATTTTATTTAGCTTACTGTGAAGGTGCGTTTAGAACCCGTGCTATCAGTACCGTTCATTTAGTTGCCCGTAAACCTCGTTTTGGCCATTCTGGCAATGATATCGCGCTCGATTATTAATTTTGCTTTGTTTCAAGGAGTCTGGTTTATGGCCTTACTCCTTGAGCACAACTCTCTGATACCCGCTTTAGCTGTTGTCGCTTTGATGATTTATCTATCAAAGCAACGCCAGCAAGATAGTTGGCTACTCTTATGTGGTTTGCCTCTCGCACTGGGCTATGAATGGCTTGCCAGCAGCTTAAATTTACTTGCCTTTAAAGTAAGCCCTTTTCCTCTATGGCTTGCTGTACTTTGGGCTGCACTACTTTTAACCATTAATACTTCGATGCACTTTCTACAAAAGCTGCCTTGGTATATTGCTTGGGGTGTTTGCGCGCTATTTGCTCCTGCTAGTTACTATGCTGGAATGCGCTTTGAAGTGCTTAATACTGAGCTCGTTCTTTGGCAGTTTTGGCTCGTTTATGGTTTGGGTTGGGCAAGTATGTTTATGGCTATTATCGCTATTAATAAGCGATTTTTAGCGGCTAAATGATCAGTTTTAGGTGGTTTTTCGTAGTGTTTTACAACACAACTTTAAGGATTATTCGATGAAACAGCCACTTAATTTAAGTTTATTTGCTGCGTTATTGTTCTCTGCGGGCGTATATGCAAATGGCTTTAAAACGGTGGGCCAAGCGAAAATGGAGTATCTGTTTTGGGATGTTTATAACGCTAAATTAGAGACCCCATCGGGTTCGTATCAGTTTGGCCAACACCCCAGCAAACTTACACTGACTTATTTGCGGGATTTCGATGCGAAAGACATCGTCAAAGCAACCAACGAGCAATGGCAACATTTAAAGCTCAATGACATGGTTGGTGCTTACGATAAACAATTATTAGCCCTTTGGCCTGATATCAAAAAAAACGATTCGTTGTCGTTTCAAACCAACGAGCAAGGAATTGGTACTTTCTACTTTAATGATAAAAAGCTAGGTCAGATCGATGATAATAGATTCGCTGACAACTTCTTAGCAATTTGGTTAAGCGCCGACACGTCTGAACCATCACTTCGTAAACAGCTTATTGGAGGGAAACATGATTAAGCTCAAAGCACTCTTTATTTTTGCTATGGTACTGTTAATTACCAGCTGCTCTGCGCCAGATGTTGATTATTATCACGGAACAGAGCCTAAGTTTGACTTTAAGCAGTTTTTTAGTGGTGAGCTCAAAGCCTACGGCGTTGTGCAAGACCACAAGGGCGAGTTAACTCGTAAGCTGGTAGTTGACATGCAAGCATCTTGGAACGGCAATCAGGGAGTGATTGACGAGCAATTTGTTTATGATGATGGCGAAACGCAAACCCGTGTTTGGTACATCACCATTAATGATGATGGCAGTATCACAGGAACAGCATCAGATGTGATTGGCGAAGCAAAGGGTGAGAGCAATGGAAGCGTGTTCCATTGGACATATTCTGTCGAGCTTCCATATGATGGTAGTACTTTAGTGGTAAATTTCGATGATTGGATGTACTTGGTAACACAATCACGCTTGATAAACCGTACCGCTATTGATAAGTTTGGCTTTGAGGTCGGGGAAGTTACCTTGGTTATCGAGAAAATTGAATGATGGTTTGGCTATCATAAAATTTTGTGATGGAAGTTAAATTAAGTCTTTATTAATACTGATGTCACTAACCTTGTGATTGATAGTTAAATAGTAGTCATTTTTGAATAAATTACGTAAAAATAGCAATTTGCTGTTGCTAACTTCTCAAAAATGCATAAAGATAGGTTTTGCGAAGGCAAAATAATAACGAATAGGAATCTAACAATGAATAAAGCTCAATTAGTTGAAAAAATTGCTACTGATGCAGAAATCTCAAAAGCGGCAGCAACTCGTGCACTAGATGCATTCACTGGCGCAGTTACTAACTCTCTTAAAGAAGGTAACTCAGTAGCATTAGTTGGTTTTGGTACTTTCTCAGTAAAAGAGCGTGCAGCGCGTACTGGCCGTAACCCACAAACTGGTGCAGAAATCCAAATCGCAGCAGCAACTATCCCAAGCTTTAAAGCGGGTAAAGGTCTTAAAGACCAAGTTAATCCTTAATAGGATAACTTACTAATTATTGAAAAAAGGGCTTATAGCCCTTTTTTTGTATCTTGCGTTTTGTCGCGCTAGCGAAAAAGGCTTATGCCTTTAACGCTTTATCACCACGACCAATACCAACCGCACCTGAACGTACAACTTCAATAATGTCTGATTCGTGACGCAGGGTATCAAGGAAAGATTCAATTTTTTCTGTGCTCGCTACGAGTTGTAGTGTGTAGCTGTGGCGCCCCATATCTAAAATAGCACCTTGGAATACATCAGCAACACGCGTTACTGCTGCTCGAGTGGTTTCATCTTGGGCAAAAACTTTCACTAATAATAGCTCACGCTCGATGTGCGCCATTTCGGTTAAGTCAATAATCTTAAGAACATCTACAAGCTTGTTCACTTGTTTAGTGATTTGCTCAACGATGCGATCATCACCCATGGTTGTAATGGTAATACGCGAAAGAGAATGATCGTCAGTCGTGCCAACAGTCAGGCTATCGATGTTGTAAGCGCGCTGTGAAAATAAGCCTACAATGCGCGATAACGAGCCAGGTTCGTTTTCTAATAAGATTGATAAAATACGGCGCATTATGCTTTTACTCCTTTACGTAACCACATATCATCGACTGCCCCTAGCTTGATTTGCATAGGGTAAACATGTTCTTTTTCATCTACACAGATGTCTAAAAATACCAGTCTGTCGTTAATAGACATTGCTTTTTCAATAGCAGGCTGGAGCTCATCAATATGATCAACGCGAATACCTACGTGGCCATAGCTTTCTACTAATTTCACGAAATCGGGAAGTGATTCCATGTAAGAAGATGAGTGACGACCTGAATACATCATATCTTGCCACTGACGTACCATGCCCAGTGAACGGTTATTCAACGACACAACTTTCACAGCTAAATTGTATTGTAAGCAAGTTGATAGCTCTTGAATGTTCATCTGAATTGAACCATCACCCGTCACACAGATAGACTCTTTATCAGGGAAGGCAAGCTTAACGCCCATTGCCGCAGGTAAACCAAAGCCCATGGTGCCTAAGCCACCAGAGTTAATCCATTGGCGAGGGTGTTTAAACGGATAATACTGAGCTGCAAACATTTGATGCTGACCTACATCAGAGCTAATGTAAGCATCACCATTGGTTGCTTTGTAAATTGCCTCGATAACCGCTTGTGGTTTGATTTTATCGCCATCCGTGCTGTAGCTTAGGCATTTTTGTTCACGCCAGCTAATGATTTGACGCCACCAGTCTTCTTGTGCAGAACGATCAATTGAAATAGGGCTCTTATCAATCGCCGTTTGTAACTGCTCAAGCACTGTTTTCAAGCAGCCAACAACCGGGATGTGCGCTTTAATTGTTTTAGAAATTGAGGTTGGGTCAACATCAACATGAACGATAGTGGCATTAGGGCAGAACTTTTTAACGTTATTCGTTACCCGATCATCGAATCGAGCACCTAAAGCTAAAATAACATCAGCATTTGCCATGGCTTTATTTGCCTCAAGGCTACCATGCATACCTAACATACCAATAAAGTTAGGGTGAGTACCGCTGATACCACCTAGACCCATTAAGGTGTTAGTGATTGGCGCGTTTAATGATTCAACCAAGTGAGTTAGTTGCTCAGAGGTATTTGATAGAATAATGCCGCCACCTGAGTAAATAACCAGTTTTTTAGCTTCTAAAATTGCGTTCACTGCTTTACGAATTTGTTTTGAGTGGCCTTTAGTGTTCGGGTTATAAGTTCGAAGCTCAGTTGTTTTTGGAAATTCGAATGGGAACTTTAACTCAGGGTTAAGCATATCTTTAGGTAATTCAACCACAACCGGACCAGGGCGGCCTGTGCTGGCTAAGTAGAATGCTTTAGCTAAGATTGTTGGAATATCTTTTGCGCTTCGACAGTTATAGCTGTGCTTTACGATAGGGCGAGAACAACCAACAATATCAGTTTCTTGGAATGCATCATCACCAATTAAACCAGTAGGAACTTGGCCAGATAACACCACCATTGGGATAGAATCCATGTACGCTGTCGCGATACCTGTTACACAGTTTGTAGCGCCAGGGCCAGAAGTTGCTAGCACCACACCGACTTCACCGGTAGCACGGGCATAACCATCAGCCATATGAGTAGCGGCTTGTTCGTGACGTACTAAGATATGTTCAATATCTTCTTGTTGAAATAACGCGTCATATAAATCAAGAACAGATCCACCAGGGTAGCCAAAAATATACTTAACATTCAATTCTTTAAGTGCCCGAACAACTAGTTCGGATCCATTGTATTCAGTTGTACTCATCCTCATTCCTCTGTGTGTGCAAGCATAAATGCATAAAAAAACCCCCGCATATGGCGGGGGTTTTTTAAAAAGCGTGCTTTCACCTTTTAATAGCCTCCCGCTGGGCTTGTAACTAAGACCAGTACGAGAACGTTGACGACTAAAAGGTGACGGCGAATATTCATTATTTTTTAATTTTCTTCTAAAAAATGCACAGCCGACTAGATGGCTGCTGTTTAAAAAATGTTAGTAGTATTTTTAAGTGTTTTGGAAACTGATGTCAACCGAAAATGTGGCTTTTTGCATTAATTTTTCTATATTTGAGTTTTTTGATATTTTTGCTGCATCTAGATGCTTAGTTGTCATTATTTTGGGGTGTAACTATGCATTGAATTGTTGGTGTGGAAAATTGGTAACTATACCAATAGTTAGTTCATTTCCATTTCTCCCACGAATAACTTAGCTACTATCAGAATAGGTTTCTTTTTTATAATTAGACACCCAACTTATATTTAATCAGTTTAATGAGACACCCAACTTATTTTTAAACAGATGTAGCTTAAGTAAGATGTGAATTATTGAGAACAAGCTGAATTGCTAGAAAGAATAGTGATTTTTCATTGTCATTTATTAAATTTCAGCCTTATGTGCTGAGTTAATCTTTAATTTTACACACTGGTCAGCGCTAGTTGCAAAAGTCGTTATGCCTCTAGAATTAAAAGGATTGGATTTGTAAGACTGATTTTTAGTGTCGAATGCGTACCTAAGTAAATAAGGCTAAGCTATTAGCTATAGAACTTCTTCGTTTTCGTTTCATATGATTTGTATAAGCTGTGATAGCTTGTTCTTTACCCGCCGTATTCTTAAATGAGCGTGAAAAAGAGGTGGTGAGTGTAAGCCAGTTATCAATACAAATATTTAATCGTTCAAGAATTGGTAACGCATCTTCGGGGATTCTCCCTGGCTTATCTTCTCGTATTGAGCGGCCAGTCCAATCAACGAGTTGCAGGTATGTTTTGAGCTCATACGGCAGACCTTTAGGCATATGCTTATGTGGTTTACCTGCAAAACGCATAAGTGATTTTGGTTGCTTATTGTTTTGAGCTGACTCAATGCGTGTTTTTATACTGGTGTAGTCAGATTGCTCAGGTAAATCAGCCGCTTTCGCTCTTACAGGGTTTAAATCTACATAAGCAAGGCAAGCTGCAAGAGCTGCTTCATCAAGTAAAGCTTGTGATTTAAAGCGACCTTCCCAAAAGCGTCCTTTGCACTCATCTTCTTGATTTGCTTGTCGTGCAATACTCTCATTAAGAACGCGCATAAACCAACTAATACTGCTGAGCCTCTCTCGATATAAATTTACTCTGGCATTAATCGCAGAAAGCTCTGCTTTTGTTAGCAATTCGCCATTTAAGAATCGTTGGCAAAGGAATGTACTTTTAAATAACTTGTGCCATCTAATCAGAATTGCTTTATTATTCAAACGATTTGCTTTTGCTATATCAATATGAAGTACTAGATGAGTATGGTTACTCATAACTGCGTAAGCACAAACATCAATACAAAATATACGACCAAGTTGAAGTAGTTTCTTTTCAACCCAATCGCGCCTGTGTTCATATGAACGACCAGTTAGTGGGTCTTGCCCGCACAAAAAAGCGCGACGAACGCAGCGTGAAATGCAGTGATAATAAGGCGTGTTTGAAACGCTAATTAAGTTTCTACGAGGGGTTGCCATGCTCTTCTCCTCCATGAGTTGAACAGTGTAAGTTTAGTCATAATTTTGAAAAGTGCGAAATATTACATTGGATGTCTGGTTAGTATTTTGAAAGAATAAATGTGGGTGTCTAGTTTTATGTGTTTAAATCTTGTTAGATAAAGTGGGTGTCTGGTTAAGTGGGGTAATAAAAAAGCCAGTCGTAGACTGGCTTTTGCTAGGTGGTTAAGGGCTAAGTTTATTAGCCTTAAACAAGTGTTCTATTATAGACGCTCAATTACAGCTTGAGTGAAGTCTGTAGTACCGTGGCTGCCGCCTAGGTCGCGAGTTGTACGGTCGCCTGACTTGATAACATCAGCAACTGCGCTACGGATTCGCTCTGCAGTGTCGCCCATACCTAAGTGCTCTAACATTTGGATAGATGCTAAGATCACTGATGTTGGGTTTGCAAGGTTTTTACCTGCGATGTCTGGTGCACTACCGTGTACAGCTTCGAAGATTGCTGCATCTTCACTGATGTTTGCGCCAGGAGCCATACCTAAACCACCAACAAGACCAGCACATAGGTCAGATAGGATGTCACCGAATAAGTTTGTAGTAACGATTACATCAAACTCATCAGGAGTCATAACTAGTTTCATACAAGTTGCATCAACAATCATTTCGGTTGATTCGATTTGTGGGTAACGCTCAGCTACTTCACGTGCCACTTTTAAGAATAAACCAGATGTAGATTTAAGGATATTCGCTTTGTGTACAGCTGTTACTTTTTTACGGCCTTCACGTACCGCTAGTTCGTATGCAAAAGTAACGATTTTTTCTGCACCTTCACGGGTGATTTTTGACATTGCTTCAGCTTCGTTACCATCTTCAGAAACAACTTGGCCAAGACCTGAGTACATACCTTGCGTGTTTTCACGAATAGTGATGATGTCGATGTCATCGTAACGAGCTTTTGTACCTGCAAATGACTTAACAGGACGAACGTTAGCGTAAAGGCCAAACTTTTTACGTAAAGTTACGTTGATCGAAGTGAAACCTTCACCAACTGGTGTTGTTAATGGACCTTTTAAAGTGATCTTGTTACGCGCGATTGTGTCGATTGTTTCTTGCGGAAGTAACTCACCAGTTTTTTCTAGGGCAGCAAGGCCAGCATCAACGAATTCATAATCAAAATCGCAACCTGCAGCTTTAAGGATCTCAAGTGCTGAATCAATAATGCTAGGACCAATGCCGTCGCCTTTGATCACTGTGATGGTTTGTTTAGCCATTTACTTTTCCTATTTATGAGTAGATAAACACGTAAACTTATCGCGAAATAGCATGCGATTTACTTGTTAGAGGGTTTACGTGGATGTGTTTGAAAATTTAAGCGGCTTTTATAGCAATTTATTCAGCTTTTTGCCAGTTTATCCTGTGAATACTGACTATAAATAGACTAAAGTTCATATTTATTTAACGTTTTCGCACTTTTTAACAACACAATCTAAAAATTGTCTGCAAATTCACAGTTTTTGAGATATGCATAAAAATCTGCTTTTGATTGCCATCCAGCGGCCGATAAACTATCGAAAATAATTTGTTCCTGCCAACTACTAAAAAGTGCTTTTGGCTGAAAAACATAATAAGTAAATAGCTTAATCGCGACCCAATGCTTTTCATTGATATCAAGTGTTTGTTTATCATGTTGCTCACTACCAAGTAAATGTTGTGTCCAACTGTTATCGCCAATCAGTTGATTTAAATACGCCGTTAGTGGTTCTTGGTTTAATTGACTAACCCCAAACAAACAGCCAAGAGGAGGGCTAATCACTTGTTTTTCAGCTTGCTCAAATACCGTTTTACGGGAAATACTGGTTGCTTGATGTTCACAAAGATAAAGAACATAGGCATACAATGGCAAAGCAACCTGCTCAAATTGAATTGAATCGGTGTGTTTAAATAACGCTTGGATAATACGTACCATGTTTTCAAGCCGCTTAGATATATGCTGAAAAAGTGGGTGAGAGGTGGTTGCGACTAAGCGTTGAAACAATACTTTTTGAATAATCGCAGGGGCGTTATCGTATCCGACCATAGATAAACAATGGCGCAAGTCTTTAGCTCTTTGCTGCTCTTTATTATAGGGTTTAGCGGCAACAGTGAGCTGTGTTATTAATTCAGGGTAGGGGCTTAAAAGCTTATTTAAACCTTGATAGCTATATTCTTTTGATACTTTTAATGCACTAATTAACGTTAAATATTGTTGCCTACGTTGCTCATTTATTGGTTGTGGCTCAGCAAAACTTATCTTCTCACTAAACCATACTGTGTAGAGCAAGCGAGTATCTTTACAAGGCCTTTGCTTAGCGCAAGTCGTTAAGCTTGCCTTGATGCGATGCCAACGAATTTTTTCAGGACGACTCACATCGACTAAAATATGACGACCATGTTCATCTGTCGCTAAATAGATAAGTACTTGTTCGGCATATTTTACTTCACTGGCCGGAATGTAAGGGCCAATATGCGCAATCAGAGCTTTTATGGCATTTTGTGCAAATTCGTTCGGTGTACGCAAATATATATCAGCTAACGCTTTGTATACGCTTATGTGCCCACCTGACTCGCGATAAGTCGTATTCATCGCAATAATGTTAGCCAAAGCAACTAAGGTTGTTGCACCATCGTAAATCATAATTTTTGGTGCACTGAGTAGTGCTTGTTTATACTTATTTAAACGCGCTAATAAGTGCTGAATAGGTAGCGTATGCGAGCCTGACTCTTTTAGAAGCTTTGCCGCTAATTGATGACGGCATTGCCATAGTTTTTTATCTTGCGGGGTGAGTGTTTTACTTGCTGCTAATTTATTACTTTGCGATTGCACGCACAGGTAATTAGCTAAGCAGCAACTAATAATTTGCTCACTAATAGCTTGGTTGTAATTAAGACTACGGCATAAAATACAGGCTACAACACATTGGTTTACAACTAAATTTGTGGTGTAGCCGTGGTTCGCTACATACAAGCTTAATTGCGCTTGCATCCCTTTTGGGTAGGCTTGGTATAATAGGTAGTACCGCTCAGCAAGGTTACTTAATAAAGGGAAGATTTGAGACCATTTTTGCTTTTGATGGTAAAGTTTAAGTAATTGGTGCGTACTATCAAATAAGCGCGCTAGCTCCCGAGGGGTTACATTTTCCATCATAAGCGTTTAGGTTTCTTGTTGATAGCTTTCATAGGCACTTGGCCCCCATAACACCAACTGACCATTCTTAAAAAGTAGGCCCGTGCACTCGTCTATTGTCGTTATTCCATCGGATTTAACGTGCTGAGTGCGGTAAAAAATTATTTGCCAGACATTGTCTTCGGTGCGTTTTGCATAGGTTAGATCGGGGCTGCCTAAATAATCAAGCACCGCATTTAGATTTTCAGGTTTATCAACAGACAGCTTTGCAATATATCGCTTATTGAAGGCTTCACGGTCTTGCCAGATCATGGCTTGCGGATCATCTTTATAAAAAGTGATCACGAGGGTTGCAATCAGTGCATAAACACCTAACCCAAGTACCAGATATTGGAAAACCTTTTTAAACATGTGTAACTCTATAAAATTAACGCGAATTTTCAGTATACGCTCAGTTGGCCAACTGTGCTACGAGATTGCGACCAATTGAGCCTTAACTGCTTTAAACTAAAGCCTAAGTTAATATCAGTACGCAGCATCACGAGGTTTTTTGATATCACAAACATCTCCATTTCTGAGCTTAGCTTGCGTTTAAGAGTAGGGTTTAGCTCATCGTCGTTTATGGCCGCTTCTATCGACTCATAACCATTAATTAATTGCTGTGCCGACTTATTACCGATCCCTTTAACACCAGGAATATCATTGGTTTTATCGCCTGCCAAAGCCCAAAAATCAGCAAGTCGATGTTTTGGTACATTAAAGCGCTGTTTAATATCTTCAACTTCAATGTATTGCTTTTTAAAGTAGTCATAGATAGCTATTTGTTCAGATAAAAACGGTAAAAAGCCTTTATCAGTAGACACGATAGTCGAAGCTACATTATTTGTAGCTGCTTTGTGAGCAAGGGTGGCAATGATATCGTCGGCTTCGTCATTTTCAGGAGAAAACACCACAATGCCAGTGTCTTCAATTGCTTGTTTAAAGCGCGATAAGTTTTGCTTGAGGGTATCAGGCATCGGTGAGCGAGTACTTTTGTATGCCTCAAAGTAGTGATAGCGCCAGCTTCTTTCGCCATCAAACACGGCAATGGCATGAGTTGCATTACATTGCTGTCGTAATTTTTTGCAAGCATGTGCCACTCGGGCACAGCTTGCTTTTATCATATGTTCTTCACTGTGATGACTCTGATTACTATCAACAGCATAGATGCGCCTAATAAGATTTAGCGCATCTATTAAAAGTAATTGGGTTGTCACATAGTCTCCTGTTAAGCTTTGATCTCATAGCAAGGGATGTACTTACTGCCAGGCAACTTCATACGACCTTGATCAACAAATGCTGCCAGCAGCTTATCCATATCAGCCATTAACGATGGCTCACCACTGAGTACAAAGCGCCCATGTTGTTTGATGGCTTGTAGACCTTCGTCTTTAACATTACCTGCAACAATGCCTGAGAATGCTCGGCGTAAGTTAGCTGCGAGTTGCTGAGTTGGTTGATCTAAATGTAAATCTAAGCTCGACATATTAGCATGAGTTGGTGCAAACGGCTGTTGGAAATCATGGTCGATTTTTAGCGTCCAGTTAAAGTAGTAAGCGTCACCTTGACTCTTTCTGTATTCACGCACATCAGCCATTTTCGCTTTGAGTGTTTTACCCACACGTTCAGGGTCATCAATAATTACTTCAAATTTCTCAAGCGCCGCTTTACCGAGTGTTTTCTCAACGAATTTACACAGCTCAATAAAGTAGTTTTCACTTTCTTTAGGCCCTGTAAGGATCACTGGTAAACATTGTTTTTCGTTATCAGGATGCAACAAAATACCTAAAAGGTATAACAACTCTTCTGCAGTGCCTGCACCACCTGGGAAAATGATAATGCCATGTGCGGTACGAATAAATGCCTCTAAGCGCTTTTCGATATCGGGTAAAATCACCAATTCATTTACAATCGGGTTAGGTGGCTCAGCGGCAATAATACTTGGCTCGGTTAAACCTAAGTAACGATTATCTGTAATACGCTGTTTAGCATGGCCGATGGTGGCACCTTTCATTGGGCCTTTCATTGCACCTGGGCCACAACCAGTACAAATGTTTAAGCCACGAAGGCCGAGTTCGTAGCCAACCTGTTTAGTATATTTGTATTCAACTTCGTTAATTGAGTGGCCGCCCCAGCAAACTATCATGCTCGGATCACTATTCACTCTCAGTGCGCCTGCATTTCGCAGCATGTCGAAGACCATATGAGTAATGGTTTTTTGCTCTGTTAAGTCTTTTTCGTATTTTTGACAAATAAACAGAATATCGCGAATAACCGAGAAGATATGTTCATGTATACCAGTGATAATTTCGCCATCAACAAAAGCGGATTCGGGTGGGTTTTCAAGTTCAATTTTAATACCACGCTCGCGGCTTAATAAGCGAATATCAAAGTCTTCGTATTTATTGTAAATTTCAGAGCTTGAATCGGTGTGGCTGCCCACATTGAGAACCGCGAGCACACAGTTCCTAAATAATTTATAGCGCTCGCTGGTGGATGACTGTTCGAGTAGATCAACTTCTAGTTGCGATAGTAAATCCAGTACACCTGTAGGATTCAGTTGTTTTAACATAAGCACTCTCCTGGCTCATCTATGAGCCTTTATCATTGTGTGTCAAAGACCTCACCATTGAGATAAGGGCTTTATTTGCTAATGCAAACTTTATTTCGTCCTTCATTTTTTGCTTTGTACAGAGCATCGTCGGCACGATCAAAAGCAATCAGCGGGGTATCACCTTTTTTAAGTTGGGTAGCACCAAGAGAAATAGTGATTTCTACTTGCTTATCTTTAAATTTAAACGGTATTGCCTGAATATTTTTGCGCAGTTTTTCAAGAGAGCTAACTGCATTTTCAATAGACATGCCTGTCATTAATAACACAAATTCCTCACCACCGTAACGGGCAATAAAGTCTGATTTACGAATTGATTTTTGTAGTGCTTTAGCAATAACTTGCAATGTTTTATCGCCAGCACTGTGGCCATACCTATCATTAATAGATTTAAAGTGATCGACATCAAGCACCACAAATGTCACATCAGACTCTTGGATGTTAAATAAATGAAATTCATGATTAAAACGTTCATCGAACGCGGCTCTGTTTGGTAGCTTTGTTAAACCATCAAGTAAGCTTTTATAGCGTTGTTCATTTAACCGTTTTTTGTAAGTTGAGAGTTTGCTTTCTAAATGACTTATTCTTTTATTAATGTCGTTAAAGCTATTTAATAAATGCTCTCTTTCACTCTGTTCTAATTTTTCTTTTGCAATTAAATCATCACTTAATGATTTTAACTCTTCTTCGACTAGCTCTTTGAGGGACGATATTGACGTTGCTTGTTGCGTCTGAGTATTAAGGTTTTTAATTTTTGCTTCTATTTGCTTATTTAGCGACTCGTACTCAGCGCTAAGTGACTCAGAATGTTTACTGGTTGAAACAATTGAATGATGTAAATCTTCAATTGTTTGATTTAAAGAGATCAAAAAACTCTGTGCTGATTGACGCTCTTTACTCATATTACGAGTAATAATCGTGATAATTTTTAGAGCAGAATCAAGTAAATCATCAATACAGTCGTTATGTGTAATGTTATTCTTTACTGCTTTGATTTGTTCAGCGCTTTCATCCTCTAAAACGAGATCATTTGCTAGGTTAAGTAGTTCGGCTGCAAGCTCGGGTTTAATTTGTGATTCAGTTTCACTTTTTGTCGAAAGCTTTGCCTGTAAAGCTTGATGATAAATTATTACCAGCTTAGATAATAAAGGGATAAAGTCATGGTTAGATTGGATGTTATTTAACTCATGATCAAGCAAATGGCGTAAAGAACGACGGGCATCATCCGGTAAACCTTTTACTTTTTGTAGCTGCTTTCCTGCATCAGTAACACTGTTGTTAAGTTCGCGTTGTAAAGCAATTTGCTTTGCTTCTTGGTGTTTTAATAGCCCTAGAACATCATCAATAAAAGGTGAAAGAAGGTTAAAGTCAACCCCTTTTTTCAGAGCACTTCTAAACTTAGCGAGGCGATTATCTAACTCAATATCTAAGCCCTTACAACTTAGAGATAACTTTGCAGCAAACTGAGAAAGAACCTCAACTTGGTGTTTGCGTGCATCCTCAACAACCGTCCGGGCATCGATTGCTTGTTTTAACTTTTTATTAAGAAGATCATGCTGTTGCTGCACCGAGTAATACCGCCGTTATTAATCAACTGTCTATAAGCTAAGTTTACAACAAAATAGTACGAAATGTAGGTTCCAAGTCAAAAACTTAGCCATTTTGTCTATCAAACTTGTTGCAATGGCTGTTTATCGGTTTTTAATTCACATTCTTTATCGCAATTGTTAGTCTATTTCGTAATTTTGATAGTAATAAAAAGAGTTGTTATGAAAAAGTTTTTGGCCATGTCTATTTTGGCGGCCTGTTCTAGCAGTGCGTTTGCAGATGTAAACTACTCACTGTCTATTACTCAGCCTGAACACCACCTAGGTAATGTAAGTGTTGAGTTTCCGCAAACTGCACAAGCACATTTAGATATTAAACTTCCTGCTTGGCGTACTGGTCGCTACGAAATTTTAAATCTTGCCAATGGCGTGCGCTTTTTCGAAGCAAAAGATGATGATGGTAAAGCATTAAAGTGGGAAAAAATTGACCACAGCACGTGGCGTGTTCACCTAAACGAACCTACTCAAGTCAATGTTGATTACCAAGTTTACGCTAACGAGCTAGGTAAACGTGCTCGTCATATTGATGACAGCCATGCCTTCATTGATGCATCAGGCTTTTTCATGTTCAGTGAATCATTCCGTCAAGATCCAGTTAAAGTTGAACTAGATGTACCAAAAGCATGGCGTTCAGTATCGGGTATGGAAAATGCGGGCTCTAAACACAGTTTTAAAGCCGCTGATTACGATATTTTAGTTGATTCACCAATCGAAACGGGTATCAACGAGCTACACAAGTTCACCGTTGATGGCCGTGAATATGAGTTAGTTATTTGGGGTGAAGGCAACTACGACGTAGATCAAATGCTAACTGACCTTAAAAAGCTAGTGACAACCGGTAATGTAATTTGGGATAGCTACCCGTATGAGCGTTATGTATTTATGGTGCATGCTACGTCAGGAGCAGGCGGTGCAACAGAGCATTTAAACTCAACAATTATCCAGCGTCCACGTGACCGTTTTGGTTCTCGTAAAGATTACCTTGCGTTTATCAGCACCGCAGCACACGAATTTATTCATACTTGGAACGTAAAAGCATACCGCCCTAAAGGTATCGCACCGTACGACTACACCAATATTAACTACGCGAAAACATTATGGATTGCAGAGGGCTCAACCAGCTACTTTGAAGATCACTTAATGGTGCGCGCTGGTATTGAAACAACCGATGAGTTCTTCGGTACGTTAACAAAAACCGTTAATCGCCACCTACAAACACCGGGTCGTGAAGTACAAAGCGCAACTGAAACCAGTTTTGATAAGTGGATTAATCAAGGCGGCGACCACGCTCGCAACTACAGCACTAATATCTATTTAGAAGGTGCGTTGATTTCAATGGCACTCGATATTGATTTGCTAGAAAAAAGCGATGGCAAAATTAGTTACCGCGATGTACACCGTGCGCTTTATAACAAGCACCGTTTACCAGATGGTTTTACGCCAGATGATGTTAAAGCGATTTTAAAAGAGCTTACTGGTCGTGATTACAGTGCTTGGTGGCAAGCGAATGTGGACGAGCCAGCTGCTATCGACTTTGATTTGTTACTTGCAAAAGTAGGCTTAGGTTTAATTCGCCCAGAAGGCGCAAAATCAGTACCGAGTATTGATTCGTTTGCTAAAAACAGCGGTGAGTTACTCACCCTAACTCATGTTCGCCGTGGTGGCGCTGCATGGCAAGCGGGCTTAACAACGGATGATAAAATCGTCGCGTTTAACAAAAAGCATGTGGGTAAAGATTTAACAGCCAGCCTCGAAACGTTCAAAGCAGGCGACACAGTGACTGTTGATTTCATTCGACGCGATGCACTGCAAAGCACAACGCTAACACTTAGCGAAGATTTTGATAAAGAGAAAAAGGTCAAAGCATTAAAAGATGCAACACCAGCGCAAATGGCATTGTTTAAAGCATGGATGGGTGTTGACCACCCAAATCAAGCTAAATAACAGCCAAGCTAAATAAATCGTTAATGATTTTTGATTGGTAAGAGAGGAGCTGCGGCTCCTTTCTTTTTGCTTGGTACTTGCTGCGCTTTTACAAATTGCTTAGTGTATTGTGCGTTTAATAGTGCACTGCGAAGTTGCTGCTTTTTACGTCGCCAAAACGACTTTTTAACTTTGCTTGATCTATCACGAATATCGCTTTGTGAATTATCGGGTTGTGATACCGGGTAGGGCAGCAAAGAGTATCCATAAACACCGGTTTCCCACACATGCTGTAAATCGCAGTCAACGGGGCGGCCAAATGTGGCTGTGGCTTTTAACAACGCTTTTGCACCTTCAAAACTAACAGCAGTTGCACAGCAGCCAGACATAAGCTTTTTATGAATAACTAAATGTTGCTCATCGGCAAGGGGTTTAGTAAAGGCAATTTCCCGACTTCGGTCTTTATAAGCGGCCAATTTTATTAGCTGCCAAGGCTGTTTTAATGTACTAATGTTTTCAATTGCACTGTGAATAGAGCGGTCGAGAACAAAGTCATCTTCTAAAATAATGGCGTAATCTAATTGCCTATCGACAATGGTTTGCCATGCTTTTCTGTGACTCAGGTAACATCCAATTTCACCTTTACTCAATGGCTTGTGGTATTTTTTTAGGTTTAAATCAGCACTATAGTGCTTGGCTATCTCTGTATCATACAGCTCTCTACCATCAATTGCATCAAGGCGTTCAAATGCCAAATTTTGTACATTTAGCTCATGGCTAACACGGTTTAATCGTTCAGTAGAGCTTGCTAAGTTAATTACAAAAATAGCGGTCATTATCGTTACCTGATGGTCAGTTTGAGTCAGGCTAACAAGCTTTAATGACGCTTGGGTGTCAGAACTATTTCGCTTTTATGTCAGGGCGAGGAGTATTTAAAATCGCTTGCTTTTCTTGCTCGGATAAAATGATCCAATCAAAAATTTCATCATTACTGCGACCACAGCCAGTGCAATAGCCATTTAGGCGATGACATTGACCGATGCAATCTGTTTTAAATTGGCTGGTTGGTTTTTTTGATTTTGTCATAGTGATGTGAAGGCTAATATAGCCTTCATGAGTGTATTACTTGCCTTCAATTGGCTTACCAATTTCAAGAGTGGTAGACCAAGGCTGTTTGCGTGATAGGGTTTTACCCGAATGAATTGAGATAACAGGGTTGTTTTCGTCAAGCACAAACGTGGTGCGTAACGATTCAGCTGACTCTTTTTGTGTTTGATGCCAGTTATTACTTGCTAAACAAGCTTGGGTAAAATTAACCGCACGGGTGTGATCGGCAACAGCTTGTTGCTGTTGCTCGTAGTTGCCTACACAGCGGTAGGTAACATTGTCTTTATCAAGCGCCGTGATTTGACAGTTATCGGCAATAAGGTTGTATTTTGCTGTCCATGTTTCCATGTATTTTGTATTTACACGGCTACGTTTTAAGCCTTCAAAGCGGTTATCGTAAGCACCTAATAGGGCGTTAATTTTCTCGCAAGGGGTTAAGTTATCAATGGCTGTTTGTTGTTCAGTTGTTAGTCCTGTACAACCTGTTAAAACAAGGCCAGTTAGTAAGGCGGCGAGTGGCTTTTTCATATCAGGCTATCCTTTTAAATAGCAGTTCCTTAAACGTTTCCTAAAGGATACCTAAGCCCTTGTAAAAATGCTAATAAAGATTGGTGATTACAAAGCAAAATGCCCTCGTAAAGGAGGGCATTTTAGTTGCGTATATGGTAAAAGCGCAGGCTTACATTTTAGTTTTACCAGCAATGTTGGTCACTTTTACTGAGCCAGAACCATCACTTAGTAACTCAAAGTTTGCTGCAGTATCAACGCGAATGCTGCCTGAGCCATCTGAAACGACAACATCACCAGAAATATCATTTAAGTCGATGCCACCAGAACCATCGTGTATTTCAATATTGCCCTGTGCGTTGGCAACATCAATATTACCTGAGCCGTCATGAATTTTAATATCACGGCTGATATTACGTGCCTCTATGCTACCCGAACCATCATTGATTTCTAATGTGCCTGTAATGTCATTTGCGGTAATTGAACCTGAACCATCGTTGATCACAGTATCAGCGACTTTGCTAATAATAATTTCGCCAGAGCCATCGTGTACATCAACATTAAATGAACGAGGGATCGCAACAGTTAAATCAATGCGGGTTTGCTTATTGGTGTGGTAATCGCACTGGCCTGCACTAAGTGCTGCGTTATTGCCTTTGGCTTCAAGGTTTAAGCAGTATTCATCATGAGGCTTTTCTTGATAAATCTCGGCTTTAACGGTTACTTCATCACTGTCACTACCGGTTATATGTAAAAAACCAGAGCCGGCTTCTACTTTTAAAGCGCTTAATGAGGCTGCATCTAGCGTTAGGTTTTTAGTTGCTTGTAGAGGCATATCACCCCAAGCAAATGTTTGTGCTGATAATAAGCCTGCGGCAATGAGTGAGAGTGTTTTTACTGTACTTAACATGGTTCTTCCCTTTCATATCTGTTGTGTTATTAGCTTAGTCGCAGGTGCTGATAAAAAAGGTTTAAAGGGTTTAAAAACTTTTTACGATCGAAAAGCTTTTTGGCGTTTAGAGTTTAGAAGTATACAGTCTGAATGTAATAGTTTATAAATTGAAAAGATGCACCTAAAAAGGTGCATCTAACTGAACTTCAATTACTTATGGCGACCTTGTAAACAGCTCACCACATCAGCCAATGATAGGCCTTGGCGCTGTAATAACACGGTTAAGTGATACAGTAAGTCTGCCGATTCATTGGTTAATTCATCGTTATCATGTTTCATGGCTGCAAGGGCAACTTCAACGCCTTCTTCACCCACTTTTTGGCAACTACGACTTAAGTCTTTTGCAAACAAAGACGCAGTGTAGCTTTTGCTTGGATCATCGTCTTTACGCGAGACAATCACTTGTTCAAGCTCAGCTAAAAACGATAAGCTAGGTTTAGCATCATCGCCGAAGCAGCTTTGTGTACCAAGGTGGCATGTTGGCCCAAGTGGGTTTGCCAGTACTAATAGTGAGTCGTAATCGCAGTCGGTGTGTACAGAGACGACTTCAAGGTAGTTTTCTGATGTTTCGCCTTTGGTCCATAAACGCTCTTTAGAACGCGAGTAAAAGGTTACTTTTTGTTTGTCGAAAGTGGCAGCTAATGCATCTTGATTCATAAAGCCTTGCATTAAAATCACCCCAGAGCGTGCGTCTTGCACAATAGCTGGGATCAATTCGCTTTTGGCAAAATCGACTTGAGAAAGAGTGTCTTTGGTTAATTGCATAGTCTTGCCGCTACATTATTATCAGTTAAAAATTGTTTTAGTTCGCCAATATCAATGACGTTCTTGTGAAATACGCTGGCTGCGAGCGCGCCATCAACTTGGCTTTGCTGAAACACATCAACAAAGTCTTGCATCGTACCTGCGCCGCCCGATGCAATTAGTGGAATATCGCACAGTGCACGCATTTTTGATAGCTGAACATTGTCGTAGCCTTTACGCACGCCGTCTTGGTTCATGCAATTGAGTACAATTTCACCAGCGCCTAGGTCTTGCACTCGCTTAACCCATTCTTCGGTTTTATAGCGAGTACGGCTTGATGCATTTGGGTCGCCAGTCAGCTGATACACTAAATACTCGCCAGTGGTTTCATCATAAAAGCTATCAATACCCACAACCACGCATTGTTTACCAAACTCATCGTGTAATTCTTTGATAAGCTCAGGGCGAGCAATTGCAGGGCTGTTAATACTGATTTTATCTGCGCCACGTTCTAAAACACGTGCTGCATCTGCAACAGATTTAATGCCGCCAGCCACACAAAATGGAATATCAATGTGGCGCGCAATGTTTTCTACCCAATTGACATCAAGTAGGCGTTTTTCGACGCTGGCACTGATTTCATAAAACACCAGTTCATCCGCACCGGCATCGCTGTAAGCTTTGGCAAGCGTTAAAATATCACCAACCACTTCATGGCCTTTAAATTTAACGCCTTTAACGACTTGGCCGTCTTTTACATCTAAACAAGGGATTATGCGTTTTGATAACATGCTAGCGCCTCCTCAACATTAAAGGCACCATCAAGCAATGATTTACCTAAGATAACACCGCCAACGCCCAGTTTTTTCAGCTTTGCAATATCATCAAGTGAGCTTACACCGCCTGAAGCTTGAACTTTAATCTCGCTGTTGTGGTTGGTTAAATCTTCATAAAGTGCAAACGAAGGACCAGTCATGGTGCCGTCTTTACTGATGTCAGTACACAGAAAATCAACTACACCCAGTGCCACGTAAAAATCAACAAGTTCGAACAAACCAAACTCAGATTCACTTAACCAACCATGTGTTGCGGGTGCCCAGCCGTTGTCAGTTTTATTTACATCTAGTGCGATAACAAAGTGAGAGCTGCCAAATTTTTCAATCCACGCCTTTACTTGTTCGCGCTTTTCAACGGCCATTGAGCCAATCACGACTTGATTAGCACCGGCTTCAAGCCAGTCAGCAACATCTTGCTCTGAGCGAATACCACCGCCCACTTGATAAGGCACATTAAGCGCTTTGGTTGCAGCTTGAATATGCTGCCACTGTTTTTTATTTGGATCGCGCGCGCCTTCTAAATCAACTAAGTGCAGTTTGCCTGCGCCGCTGTTTGCATACTCTTGTAGGCGAGCGCTAAGTTCGTAAGGGTAAAATTGTGCTGTATCATACTTACCTTGGTATAAGCGCACAATTTGGTTTTGTAATACATCGAGTGCTGGAATAATCACGTTTATTTCTCTTATTTTTTGCTGCGCTTACAGCTGCCAATCTAAAAAGTTTTGTAAAAGTCGGGTGCCTACTTTGGCGCTTCGCTCTGGGTGAAACTGCATGCCTGCGTAGTTATCTTTAGCAACAATTGCAGAAAAAGCTTGTCCGTATTCACCGCTAACTAGGGTGGCATCGTTCACTGTGTGAGCAAAACTATGCACAAAGTACACTTGATCTTGCGCCGTTAACCCTTTGGTGAGGGCATGCTCTTTTAATACGCTTAGGTCGTTCCAGCCCATGTGCGGTGAAGTTAATGTGCCCACATCTAAGTGCTTAACAACACCCGGAATTTTGCCAAGGCAATCAACATTACCTTCTTCTGTACTGTCGCAAAGTAATTGCATGCCTAAACAAATGCCCATTAGCGGGCGCTGATATTCATCAATTGCTTGCTGCCAACCACCGTCTTTTAAGCGTTTCATGGCAACAGAGGCATGGCCTACGCCGGGTAAAATCGCACGTTCAAAGTCTTTTAGTTGCTCAGGTGAGGTGATCACCTCAGGCGTTTTCCCTAAGCGCTCAAAGGCAAAACGAACTGAGTTAATGTTGGCACAACCGGTATTAATTATGGCAATCATAAACACCCCTTAGAGCTGGCAGTTTGTTGCGAGGCATCTTTTGCAATCGCAGCGCGAAGTGCTCTTGCAAACGCTTTAAATAAGCCTTCAACTTGGTGATGACAATTACCATCGCTAACCGACAAAATAAGGCTCATGGCGGCATTATCACTTAAGCTTTTAAAGAAGTGTTCAACCATTTGCACGTCTAAGTCGCCCACTTTTTCACGGCTAAAATCGGCATTTAATACAAACGAGGCGCGACCCGATAAATCAATTTGCGCTTCTGCTTTGCATTCATCCATAGGGAGTGCAAAACCATAGCGACCAATTTGCGTTTTTGTACCTAGCGCTTGTTTAAGGGCAAGGCCAAGTGCAATGCCGATATCTTCAACTAGGTGATGCTCATCAATGTGTAAGTCGCCAGTGGCCTGAATATTAAGTCCGATATTGGCGTGTGTACGAATTTGGTCAAGCATGTGGTCGAAAAAGCCAAGGCCAGTGCTAATTTCGCCATTTTTTGTTTGGTCTAAATTAACTTGCACATCAATTTGCGTTTCTTTGGTATTACGAGTGACACGGCCTTCACGGTTTGCGGTTGTCAGCTTAGTGACAATGGCATCCCAGCTGCCGTCATACAAAATGCCTTCGCAGCATAAGTTATTGGCAAGTCCGATGTCAGTTTGACGGTCGCCAATCACAAATGAACGCGCTAAATCGACTTTACCTGAGCGCATAAGCTCAGTAAGTAAGCCTGTTTTTGGTTTACGGCAGTCACAATTTTGTTCATCAAAGTGAGGGCAGATCAGAACTTCATCAAATTTAATCCCTTGGCTATTTAAGATATCCATCATCTTGTCTTGAGCAATATCAAAATCAGCCGTCGGGAAGCTATCAGTGCCTAAACCATCTTGGTTTGAAACCATAACAAGGCGGTAACCTGCCGCTTGAAGTTGTAATAGAGCAGGGATCACATTCGGCAAAAACACTAATTTTTCGAGGCTATCAACCTGTTTGTCGGTGATAGGCTCTTCGATAATCGTGCCATCGCGGTCAATAAATAAATACGGGTTGCTCATGATAATTCCTGTTCTACTGTTTTACTGGTCAGTGATAAGCCATCTAACCAAACTTTTACTTGTTCTAGTTCTTGCTCGTTACCGATAGAAATTCGTAACCAATCATCTTCGCCATATAAAGTGAAGGCACGCATCACGAGTCCTTGCTCAAGTGCGATATTAAATGATTGTTTGTCTTTTAATTTTAAAGTGACAAAGTTACCTTCACCGCTCAGTACTTTGATAACGGCAGGTGATTGCTCGAGCCAACTTTTTAGTTTGTTTTTTAAGCTATTTAGAATTGTCACCTGACGGCGCATTGAAGCGATGTTGTCGCTACTTAATGCATCTGCGGCAATGCTCGCCACCACCGTTGATACAGGGTAAGGCGCAATCACTTTACGAATAGGCGCAAGTAGCTTGCTGTTGGCTAAGGTGAACCCTGTTCTTAAACCCGCAAGTGCAAATGCTTTTGATAAAGTCCTTAGTACCACAAGGTTACTAAACTCGTTGATCAGGCTTGCCGCTGTTTGTTCTGGGCAAAATTCTATATAAGCTTCATCCACCACGACAATCGCTTTACCCGCAAGTTGTTGGGTGATTTTTCTGATTTTGTCTAAGCTTGTCATGCTGCCGGTAGGGTTATTTGGATTACAAATAAACACCAGCTTTGAATCAGCAACCGCAGTGACAATCTCATCAACCGTGCCTTTTAATAACAGCTCTTGAGTTAAGCCGTTAATCGCAATGTTGTGGGTATCAGCAGTGACTTTGTACATGCCGTAAGTTGGCAAAAAGAGTGCAATGCTATCTTTAGCAGGGCTACAAAAAGTACGTACTAATAGCTCAATACCTTCGTCAGCTCCACGAGTCATCAATACTTGCTCTGGCTCCAAATTAGCATAGCAAGCGTAACGATTGATCACTTGCTGAGGCTGCGGATCAGGGTAGCGATTTAAATCCGTTAAATTGATATTTGGCGTACGTGAATACGGGCTTTCATTGGCATTTAACCACGTTGTGCCTGTCAGCTTTTCACTTTTCGCTGAACTATAGGCTGTTAGCGCTGCAATGTTGTCTGGCAACAGCGTTGTTATTTTTGAATTATCGCTCATTATTCATAGCCTCAAGACGAATTGAAACAGCATTAGCGTGAGCATCAAGCCCCTCTGCTGCAGCTAAAGGTAAAATTGCTTTAGATAATTCACGTAAGCCATTTTTACTGATGGTTTGCACTGTGTAAGTTCTAAAGAAGTCCAGTAAGTTTAAGCTCGAATAGGTCGCACTGTAACCATACGTTGGTAGTACGTGGTTCGTACCCGATGCATAGTCTCCGGCAGACTCCGGAGTGTAATCACCCACAAATACTGAACCGGCATTTTTCACTAAGCTTAAATAAGGCTGCGCATCAGCAAGCTGTAGAATAAGGTGCTCAGGACCATATTGCGCAGACACTGCAAAGGCTTGATCAACCGAGTCGACTAATATCAAGCTTGAGTTAGCAAGGGCTTGCTCGGCAGTGTCTTTACGACTTAATTTTGCTAGCTGCTCTGTTAATGCTTGCTGTGTTTTTTCAATAATGCGTTCGCTGTTACACAGTAAAATAACCTGTGAATCTGCACCGTGCTCCGCTTGCGATAATAAATCTGCCGCAATAAAGTCTGGGTTTGCACGCTCATCAGCAATCACTAGCACTTCAGAAGGGCCCGCTGGCATATCAATCGCCATACCCGGAATAGTTTGCGCAACAAGTTGTTTTGCCATGGTGACAAAGCTATTTCCCGGGCCAAAAATCTTGTTCACTTTAGGCACTGATTCTGTACCGTAAGCCATCGCTGCAATCGCACCCGCGCCGCCACTTTCTACAATGGTTTTAATACCACATAGTTTTGCCGCATATAAAATGGCAGGGTTGATAGTTTCATCGGCTTTCACAGGTGTAGTAAGCACAACGGTTTGTACACCACTCAACTGTGCAAGCACCCCTTGCATAATTACTGACGATGGCAGTGGCGCACTACCACCTGGCACGTAAATACCTACCGCTTCAATGGCTTGATATTTAAGTTCACACAATACGCCAGGTTGCGTTGTTAACTTAATGTCTTTAGGTAATTGTGCTTGGTGAAAACGTTTTACATTGGCATAGGCCGTTTCGATGGCAGCTTTTAACTCGTTTGATAATAGCTGCTCAGCTTGGTTTATTTCTTCAACTGGCACTAATAAGCGAGGTGTTTCGCGCTTATCAAACTCTGTTGCCATCTTTAATAACGCTGCGTCACCTTGTGTTTTAACTGCATTTAAGATGTCGATGCAAATTGCTTCAACCTCTTTACTTGCGGTAACAGCAGGGCGGGTAAGTACCGCCTGCTGTGCTTGTTGATTTTCCTCATTCCAGCGAAACATGGATAATTACTCCATCATTTTTTCAATTGGCATAACAAGAATTGAGTTAGCACCTAGTGCTTTTAACTGTTCCATTGTTTCCCAGAAAAGGGTTTCGCTGCTAACCATATGTAGCGCAACATAATCGTCGCTACCAGCAAGCGATAGTAAAGTTGGTTGACCTGTGCCAGGTAGTAAGTCGCATACTTCATCAAGCTTTGCTTTTGGTGCGTGTAGCATGATGTATTTACTTTCTTTTGCTTGGCGTACACCACGTAAACGCGGCATTAGCGTATTGATTAAATCAAGTTTGCTTTGATCAGTTAGATTCTTGTTTTGAATTAAACATGCGTTTGATTCTAAGATGGTATCGCCTTGCATTAAGCCGTTTGCTTCTAACGTTGCACCTGTAGATACTAAGTCACAAATTGCATCAGCTAAACCAGCACGCGGCGCAACTTCAACAGAGCCCGTTAACATAACTGTGCTTGCGTTAATACCTTCGCGTTTTAGGTATTGGCTTAAGATTTCTGGGTAGGTAGTGGCAATGCGTTTACCTTCGAACCAGCTTTTATCTTGTGGACCAAGTTCTTGCGGCCATGCAAGTGCAAGGCGACAGTAACCAAAATCAAGCTTAGAAAGTTTGTTTACTTCGAATTCCACACCTTGACGTTCGCGTTCGGCTTGTACTTCAACAAGTACGTTTTCACCAACGATACCTAAGTCACACACACCGTCCATTACTAGGCCCGGAATATCGTCATCGCGTACACGCAGTACATCAATTGGCATATTGGTGGAGTGTGCGATTAAACGTTGTTCACGAAGATTTAATTTCACACCAAGTTGCTTTAGCAACTCTTGGCAGTCTTTTGATAAGCGGCCGCCTTTTTGGATGGCGATTCGTAAACGGTTGGTATTGCTCATTATTCATTTTCCTTTAATTCAAAAACTAAAAACCCCGAGGGAACCTCAGGGCGAAAATAAATAATTGGGTTGATTGCTCGCCAGAGGTTCCTTTTAGGAATAACCTCTCAGCGAAAAACCTGACAGGCTATTCCGGTGAATGATGGTGATGATGGATAGTTGTCAGATTGAAGCGCATAATTTTTCCTGTATTGCACTCGTTTGTATAAACCAGTGCGTAAATCTGTTTAAATAAGTTACGTATATAGATAAACATGCTTTGCTAATATTTGGCAAGCATTTTTTTGCGAAATTAAAGTATATGCTATAACCGCCGATAATAAATGGATAGATAGGAGGTACAAATGGATATCATGATCCCCTTTTTAGGTCGAATTACACGGCTACAGTTAGAAAGTAAAGGCGCATTTCACATTGCGGGCGTAAAAGATGCGAACGTGCAGCGAATTGAACTTGAAAAACGCCAAAAACGAGAAATAGAGCGACGAAAAAAAGCTGCTAAAAAAGATGATAAAAGCGGTAAAAATGCCATAGAAGAAGATGAAGAGGGTAATAAACACCTAGATACATGGGCATAGCAGAAATTTAAGAAATTGTTTGTATGCAATAGACCATTTTTTTCTGCTAGGGTTAAGAAATACATGTGATTTTGATCAAAAGGCAATCTAATGGAACGACCAGCAGTGCCGTTAAATGAGCAAGCAAGGCTTGAAGAGCTTCGCTCTTTGGATGTATTAGACTCTCAGAGCGACCCCGCCTTTGACCGAATCACTCGCCTTGCCCAACAGTTTTTCTCTGTGCCAATTTGTGTCATTAGCTTAATTGACGAGCATAGACAGTGGTTTAAGTCATGTGTGGGGTTAGATGTGACAGAGACTGCAAGAGACATTTCTTTTTGCGCCCATGCAATTTTATATAAAGACCCCCTAGTGGTTGAAAATGCCTTAAACGATAAACGTTTTGCAGATAACCCGCTGGTAATGGGTGACCCAAATATTCGTTTTTATGCAGGTTGCCCAATCACACTTAAATCAGGAAATAGAATTGGCACTTTGTGCCTTATTGATCACCAACCTCGCAGTTTTAACAATAAAGATACTAAAGTTTTAAAAGACTTTGCAGCAATTGTCGAGCGTGAGTTTGCGGTTATGCAATTAGCAACCACAGATGAGCTTACCTTATTACCCAATCGTCGGGGTTTTATTAGCACAGCTGAACATTACCTTGATTTATGCATTCGCCAGCATTTAAAAGCAAAATTGGTATTTATAGATTTAGATAACTTTAAAGCAATTAACGACCAGTTCGGTCATGCTGCAGGCGATCGGTTGCTAAAAGATTTTGCAAGGTTGCTGGAAAGCTGCTGTCGCAAAGCGGATTTATATGCGCGGTTGAGCGGTGATGAGTTTGTAATTTTGTTTACAGATTTAAATACCAGTGATTGCGAGGCTATTATGCAGCGTTTATTTTTGTCATTCAGTCACTTACCTAATAGTTTTAATAATCAAGTTGAGCTTGGCTTTTCTTATGGTATAGCCGATTTTTCAGATCAGCAGCCTTGCTCGCTGATTAAATTACTTGCTGTTGCAGACGCACGAATGTATTCCGATAAAGCACAAAAAAAGGCTCGATAATCGAGCCTTTAAAGTAAAAATCAGTGCTTAATTTTTCGCTTCTGCTGATTGAATACTGCTTTGGATCAACGGCGAAATTGTCAAACCTTGTACGATAATCGAAAAGATCACCACCACATAAGTGACAATAACAATCAAGTCATGTAAATCAGAGCCTGCGATCATTACCTGATCGCGTGGGATGGCAGCTGCCATTGCAAGCGCTAAACCACCCCGTAAGCCACCCCAAGTGAGTATTTTCACTGAGTGCTTATCGTACTGGCGGTACTTTTTAAAGAATACAAATGGCGTGCCTACACTTAAAAAACGAGCCAGCAACACCACAGGCACCATGAGTAAACCTAAGCCAATTTCTTCAAGAGTAATAGGCATGGTGACAATTAGCATTCCGATGATCAAAAACAGCAAGGCATTTAAAAAGCTATCTGTGGCATGCCAAAAGTCTTTCACGTAGCGAGTATCTTCAGGCCCGGTACGCTCTGTTGCTTTTGAACGAGTAATATTGCCAAGTAAGATACCACTGGTGACCATAGCAAGGGCACCTGAGATTTCCCAAATATTTGCTGCTGCAAAGCCGGCTGTTGGAATGGTCAGGGTTAGTAGCAAACGAATGTTCACATCGCGGCTATTAATAATTAAAAAATGCCCGACTAACGCAATCACCAGACCAAACACGATACCGCCAATTGCATCAACTAAAAACAATTCTGCAACGTCAGTAAAGGTGGCTTCGGTGCCATAAAAGGCCACTGAAAATATCGTTGTGAAAATCACCAAACCAATACCATCATTAAACAAAGACTCACCTTCAACTTGCACAGAAATACCTTCTGGGGCTCGCATTTGTTTAATAATGGCTAACACTGCAATCGGGTCGGTTGGGCTGATTAAAGCACCAAACAATAAACAGTAAATAAACGGCACGGGCCAGCCAACAAAAGCAAACAAATAATAGCTCAAGTAACCAACAATGACCGTTGAGGTTATGGTTGAAAATAACACTAATGCGGTAATTTCCCACCGTTGCTTTCGAAGGGCTGCTAAGTTGATTTCTAGCGCACCCGCGAACAGCAAAAAGCCGAGCATCCCTTTTAATAGCAACTGATTAAAGTTGATACTGGAGACAACTAGAGTCATTTCGAGGGCGGTGGTATCACCAAGCATTTTAACGGCAAGTATAAGAAGAAGAGAAATAACAACAGAACCTGTTGTTATAGCAATTGTAGTTTGCATTTTGAGGATGAATTGGTTAGCAAAAGCAATAAAAATAGCTAATGCTGAAAGAAAACAAATGAGGTACCAAGCATTCATTGTTTGACCTTAAATATTTTTATAACAAGACGCAGAAAGCAGTCACTTTCTGGCCGCATATAGTACGCCTCTAAAATAGGTATGTCACAGTGTTTATGCGATTTTTATGACATTTTAGAGTAAAAATTCAAGGTGCTGATTGCATATGTATAATCGCTGTTAATAATGTCTCAAAAGAGACAAAAAAAACCTGATGAATGTGCAATTATGATAACTTCAGTTAGGTCAATCAGCCTGTTTAAAGTGAGCCGATTCTTGGCTGGTATTTATAGCTCTGATTGGGTAAGGGATCACAATTCCTTCTTTTGCGTAACGTTGATGTAATGCTTTGATAAACGCAGATTTTACCCAAAAGCGGTTAAAGTACTCTTTTGCTCTTAACATCACCGTAAAATTGATGCTTGATTGGTCAAAATTATGAAAGACCACAAAGGTCTCGTAATCATCGATGCCCCATTTATGGCTTTTTAAGATCTGTCTTGCTACATCCAAAGTTACTTGCTCAACTTTTTCAAGGTCGGAGCCATAATGAACACCCACCTCAACGGGGACGCTGAGCTCTTTTTCGGGATAAAAGTAGTTAATGATGCGTGATTTAGACAGCTGACTATTGGGGATGACTATCATGTTGTTCGGCAACATTTTCACCCAGGTTGAGCGCCAACCAATTTTCTCAACAAACCCTTGGTCGCCACTTTCAAGCTCTATAAAGTCGCCGACCCGAATTGGTTTATCAATCACCAACTGCACGCCAGAAAAAAAGTTTTCGAGTGTCGGTTGCAAAGCCAAAGCGACGGCAAGAGAGGTAATGCCTAATGAGGCAATAACTGGGGTGATTGATATGCCTAACGTGCCTAATAACACCAATAAGCCAACACACACAATTGCACAGCGGATCAAGCCTTTAATGATGCTATGACTATTCGAAACCACCACCGAGCGGGCACTGTAATAATCAACGGTACCAAATAAGAAATGATCTAAAAATAACACTAAGGCAAAAATACAAATGGCTTTAGCGGTGGCCGCAATAGGTAAGGGGTGCTCAGCCATAAAGCCGGTGGTGTTCAATAACTGACCAAAAATGATCACAAGCACCATCATTGTGCACAAGGTCAATGGTGTAGAGAGTGAGTCAACCAATAAAGAGTCGAACACAAAGTCAGTGCGTTGAGTCCATTTTTTTAAACAATAGATAATTACAAACCTCAATAAGAACAAAGCGATAGCGGCTAGTGCAGTGCCTCCAATGACAACCAGCCAAGGCTCATTTAGCCATTCATTTTGTATCAACTCAGTATTCATGCTTAGTCCTTAAATCCTATGTACTTGGTATTGCTGCAAATTATGTACCCAGGCTTTTTGTGGATATTTAAGCCTTCAGCTTTGAACCACAAATAATGAAATGAGCAATATTAAATGCAAATAAAAGGTACAAATGTATATTAAATGTTATTATTTTGTATCAATAATTTTACACTTTCACTTTATCTGTTAACAATTAATAAACTTTAATTTTCTTATCCTACTGTTAATTATAGGGTTTTAGTTTAGAGTTAATACTTTATTTGTAAATTTTTTGTTTCATTTTCAATTTCGTTCCAATCAATCTAGGCTGGTCACTAATCGGGAACAGTGCAGTCCGGTTACTAGGAAAATATTAAATACATAACAATCTAACGGAGCGTAAACGTGAATTTATCTAAAATCACACTAGCAACTCTTGCTGCTTTTGCTTTGACTCAAGCAACAAGTGCAGTAGCTGCGAACAAGAAATACCTAAACGAACAAACAGGGATTAACCAAGCTTTGCAAACCAATGCATCATCTGTATTGAGTGCAAATCCAAATCAGTTAGTTGGTTTAGGTGCAGGGAATGATTTAGTTGTATTAAAAGAAATCAAAACCAGTAACGGCAACACCACGCGCCGTTATCAGCAGATGTATCAAGGTCTACCTGTCATCGGCGATACGGTTAGCCTTACATTTGATGGTAATGGCCAATTAAAACGCGCACATGGTGCAGCGGTGTATGACATTGCCGCCGACATCGATTCAGTGTCTCCGGCACTTAACAAGAAAAAAGCAATGGCGAAGGGCCTTGCTAACTCACCCGCAGCAATTAAATCAGTTGGGTTAAAAAAGCATAATGAACAATCACGCTTAGCTATTTGGCTAGATGAAGACAGCGTTGCACACCTAGTGTATGAAGTATCTTATGTGACGTATGGTGATAACCCATCTCGTCCGTATCAAATTATTGATGCAAACAGCGGTGAAGTTTTATTTAGCTTCGATAACTTACAACATGCCAGTGCAACGGGCCCAGGCGGTAACTTAAAAACCGGTAAATACATTTACGGTACTGATTTTGACAGCCTAGATGTTACTCAGTCAGGCAGTACTTGTACGATGAATAACGCTAACGTAAGAACCATTAATTTAAATGGTGGTACAAGTGGTTCGTCAGCGTATTCGTTTACATGCCCAGAAAATACCTTTAAAGAAATAAACGGTGCGTACTCGCCTTTAAATGATGCACATTATTTTGGTAACGTTATTTTCAATATGTATAGCGACTGGTTAGGTACCGCGCCTTTAACCTTCCAGCTAAAAATGCGTGTTCATTATGGTAATAACTACGAAAATGCATTTTGGGATGGCAGTGCCATGACATTTGGTGATGGTCAAAATACGTTTTATCCGCTGGTTAGCCTTGATGTATCGGCCCATGAAGTGAGCCATGGTTTTACCGAACAAAATTCAGGGCTTATTTATTCAGGTAAATCAGGTGGTTTGAACGAAGCTTTCTCTGATATGGCAGGTGAAGCAGCTGAGTTTTACATGAAAGGCTCAAATGACTGGTTAGTGGGTCAGGAAATCTTTAAAGGTAACGGTGCATTACGTTACATGAATAACCCCACCCAAGATGGCAGCTCGATTGACCATCAAAACAATTACTACTCTGGTATGGATGTGCACTACAGCTCAGGTGTATTCAACAAGGCATTTTATAACCTTGCAACAACACCAGGTTGGGATACGCAAAAGGCGTTCGTCGTGATGGCACGCGCTAACCAACTTTACTGGACAGCCAGCACAAACTGGGATTTAGCAGGTAACGGCGTGATGGATGCAGCGTGTGATTTAAATTACGAACCAGCAGATGTTCAAGCAGCGCTTGCGGCGGTGGGTGTGACTTCAAGCTTAAGTGCGGGTAGTAGCTGTGGAACAACTGAGCCACCTCCGGGCGGTGATGAAGAACTAACCAATGGTGTGCCACGTACAGGGATCAGTGGTGCTGCTAAAGATCAAATGTTCTTTACCCTTGAAGTGCCAGCAGACGCAACGAACTTGCAATTCAATACAACTGGTGGAAGTGGTGATGCAGACCTTTACGTTATGTATGGCGCAAAACCAACACTGAGCAACTTTGATTGTAAAAGCACTTCATCTAGCAGTACAGAAAGCTGCGCTATTAGTAACGTACAAGCAGGTACTTACTACGTAATGGTTGAAGCGTGGAATCAAATTTCAGGTGTATCACTCACAGGTAGCTATGATTCGGGCAGCGGTGGTGGTGTAACGCCGATTAACCGCACTGAGTCTAACTTGAGTGTAGCAAGAAATGGCTGGACTCGTTTTACACAAGATCTAGATGCGGGTTATTCGTCACTGGATGTGACTATTTCTGGTGGCTCTGGTGATGCTGACTTGTATGTGAATTTTGGTTCGCAATCGACAACATCTAGCTATGACTGCCGTCCATATAAAAACGGCAATAGCGAAACCTGTACATTTACAAACCCTCAAGCGGGTACTTGGTATATCGACCTTCGCGGCTACAGCGCTGCAAGTGGTGTAACTCTCACCATTTCGGCTAACTAGCCACCCTTTTAGGGAGCTTCGGCTCCCTTTTTTATTTTCATTAAAATACACATCATAAAAGGATTGATTATGACAACCCGCCTAACACAGTGCTTAGTAGGCTTTGCCACACTGTCACTGAGCCAACTAAGTTATGCAGCGCAAGACGAAACAATTTGGGTCACTATTGATGCCCTTGCTGCTGAGCACTTTCAACAAGATACCGTGAGTAAACGTAAACTAAACAGCAATTTTGCGATGCAAAAATCAGCTTTGAATCAAGTTAATTTTATGCGCGTTAACAAGCAGGATATCGCTGGTTTAAGTGAGTTTATGCACGATAACTATCATCGCTGCGGTGGTTTTGTAGCCCATGACTCATTAGCAGATGCAGAGCTCTATACTCAGCAATTAAATGCGGTTTCGCAGACTGCGATGAATGCGAGCCTAGTAAACTACAGTATTGATAATGCCGCGACAGTTAACGCGCTAATATCATCGATTGATAGTAGTGAACTGAGCGATACGGTTAATAGCATGATGAACTTTCATAACCGATATTATGCCGTGCAAAGTGGTGTTGATGCTGCTGATTGGTTAAAGAGCCATTGGCAGCAAATAGCTAGTAGCCGCAGTGATATCAGTGTTGAGTATTTTAACCATAGTTTTTCGCAATCATCAGTTATTGTGACCATTCCTGGTGCAGAAAAAGCAGATGAAATTGTCGTTATTGGTGGCCATTTAGACTCAATCAATCAGTCTAATCCAAGTAATGGCCGAGCTCCTGGTGCAGATGATAATGCCTCGGGTATTGCAGTGCTCACACAAACCTTAAAAGCAATAGTGGAAAATAACTACCAACCTCAGCGGACCATACAAATTATGGGGTTTGCTGCTGAAGAAGTAGGTCTAAGGGGCTCAAAAGATATTGCTCAAAGTTATAAAACACAGGGTAAGAATGTTGTAGGCATGGTGCAGTTTGATATGACTGGCAATAACGGCAGCAGCACTGATATTGTGATGATGACAGATTACACAAACTCTTCGCAAAATCAGTATTTATCGCAGTTGCTCGATGCTTACCAGCCCACAGTGAGCTATGGCTTTGATCAATGTGGTTATGGCTGCTCAGATCATGCCTCTTGGTATCAACAAGGGTTTGCCGCCTCAATGCCATTTGAATCAACGATGAGTGACATTAACCCTTTGATCCACACATCAAATGATGCCCAATTTGATGCGGCTCACGCGAGTAAGTTTGCAAAACTAGCTGTGAGTTATGTTGCTGAAATGGCAAAAAATGCCGGTGATGTAGTAACTGAGCCGACTAATCAGCTTGAAAATGGCGTAGCTAAAACAGGTTTGTCGGGCGCAGCAAAAGAGCAGTTATTCTTTACACTTGATGTACCCGCAATGAGCAGTAACCTTGAGTTTGTAACTGAGGGCGGCTCGGGCGATGCCGATTTATACGTTAAATTTGGCAGTAAACCAACATTACAAGACTTTGATTGTAAAAGCACAACCTCAACAAGTAATGAAAGTTGTGTGATGTCGTCAGTTCAAACTGGCACGTATCATGTCATGGTTGAAGCGTGGAATGAGATTTCGAATGTGTCACTCACGGGAAGTTATAGCACCTCAGGTGGCGGCGAAAACGTTGACCGAACTGAGACAAACGTGAGTGTCGCTACCGGTAGTTGGCAGCGCTTTACTCAACAAATACCGGCAGGCCTTAGTAATTTAACGGTGACTATATCTGGCGGTAGTGGCGATGCAGATTTGTATGTTAACTATGGCTCAGCGTCAACAAGTTCAAATTATCTATGTCGGCCCTACAAAAATGGTAACGAAGAAAGTTGTCAATTTGATAACCCACAAGGTGGTACTTGGTACATAGATTTACAGGGTTACAGAGCTGCATCGGGCGTGACATTAACGATTCAAGGACAATGATTTAAACGCAATCATACTTTTAACCATGAGGAAGCAACGCTTCCTCATTTAGTCTTGCCCTTGGCAAGTCAGTTACGTAAAATCTGCCCATCACTTTTAATCTATTGGCGAAGTTTATCAAACAACTTTTCAGTGCCACTGGCCCCCTTGCACTTTCTCTTGATGGATATACTCCTCGGCAGCCACAAATTGACATGGCTGTTGCAGTTGACGATGCCTTAAAAAAACGTCACCAATTAGTGGTTGAGGCGGGCACAGGCACGGGTAAAACCTATGCTTACTTAGCGCCTGCGTTAAAATCAAAAGGCAAAACCATTATCTCAACGGGTTCAAAAGCACTACAAGAGCAGTTGTTTCACCGTGATTTACCCAATTTAGTCAAAGCACTGAGCGCCACTAAAAAAGTCGCCCTTTTAAAAGGCCGCGCGAATTATTTGTGTACGTACCGTTTAAGTCAGCACGTTGCGCATGTGCCAACAGATGATCCAGATGTAATGCATCAACTTGCGATGGTGGCAAAGTTTGCAAGTGAAACCCGTTCGGGCGATTTGGCAGATTGTATTGGCATAGAAGAAGATGCCAAGGTACTGCCTTATGTTAGCTCAACCGCTGATAACTGTTTGGGTAAAGAGTGCCCCGATTTTCAAGATTGTTATATTCGTAAAGCCCGCTTAAATGCCATGGAAGCTGACGTGGTGGTGATCAACCATCATTTGTTTTTTGCTGATATGGCCGTGAAAGATACGGGGTTTGCTGAATTAATGCCCACTGCCGACGCCTATATTTTTGATGAGGCGCATCAGCTCAGTGAAATTGCCAGTGACTATTTTGGTGAAAGTGTTAGCACTAAAAAGCTGGTGGATTTAATTAATGACTTACGAGCAATTTACCGTGCCGATATCCCTGATATGCTGCAATTAGGCAAAACCCTCAACAAGTTAGAAACTAGCGTGGCAGATTTACGCTTGCAGTTTGGGCTTGATGGTAGCCGTGGTGATTGGCGTGAAAAGCTGGCTGATAAAGAGATTTGTGCAGCACTGCACCGGGTCATTAGCGACCTCGACTTTTTATACCAAGTATTAAAGTTATGCTTAGACCGTAGCGAAAAAATAGAGCATCCGTTTGAGCGCACACTAGCCTTTAAAGGTCAGTTAGAGCGGGTATTTGATACCGCACAAACGGGTTATAGTTATTGGTACGAAACCACTCGCCGATACCTAACGGTAAACATTACACCGCTTAATGTATCGGCTAAATTTGCACAGATGATGAAAGACACAGGAGCAGGTTTTGTGTTTACATCGGCGACTTTATCGGTCGATAACGACTTAGCGCACTTTAACGCTAGTCTTGGCTTAAAGCCAACGCAAAGCATGATTGTTGAAAGTCCGTTTGATTATCAACAACAAGCATTACTTTGTTTGCCGCGCTACTTACCTGAGTCTCATGCGAATAATATGCCCCATGCAATTATCAAGCTGACCCTTGAGTTGATTAAATCAGCAAAAGGTCGCTGCTTTGTGCTGTTTACTAGCTATCGTATGATGCACTTAGTGGCGGAAGGTTTAACCACGCAGATGGATTATCCGGTTTATATGCAAGGGCAAATGTCTAAACGCATTATCCTTGAGAAGTTTACCCGTCACGGTAATGCCGTTTTACTTGGCACAGCTTCATTTTGGGAAGGCGTAGATGTTAGAGGCAGTACATTAAGTTGTGTTATCATTGATAAATTGCCGTTTGCCGCACCAGATGACCCATTGCTGCAAGCAAAAATGCAAGATTGCCAGTTACAAGGCAAAGACCCATTTGCGCATATTCAATTACCCCAAGCGGTCATTGCATTAAAGCAAGGGGTAGGGCGACTTATTCGCGATAGTAAAGATAAAGGTGTGTTGGTTATTTGTGATAACCGCCTAGTAACACGCCATTACGGCCAAGTATTTTTAAAAAGTTTGCCACCTATGCGCCGCACGCGCGATTTAGCAATGGCAAACGCGTTTTTAGAACAGATCAATTAGAGTAACTTAGATGATTAAACACAATATTCTTGCCTTAGATGCATCAACTGAAGCGTTATCGCTGGTGCTACATTATCGAGGGCAAACATTTCATCATTTTGAAGAGTGCCCACAGCAGCACAGCCAAAAGATTTTGCCTTTAATTGATGAGTTACTCGTAAAGGCGCAATGTAAACTAACCGACTTAGATGTGATTGGTTTTGGTCAAGGACCGGGTAGCTTTACGGGCGTGCGTATCAGTGTTGCGATTGCACAAGGTTTAGCTTATGCCGCACGCTTACCTTTGGTTGGCGTATCAACATTGCAGATGATGGCACAACAAGCGTTTGAGCAAGACCAAGCTAACGATGTGTTTTCTGCTATTGACGCACGTATGGGTGAGATTTATTACGCTCATTATAAAGCTGATAATAATGGCCTGATGACGCTTGTTGATGAAGAGCAAGTCATTAAACCTGAGTTGCTAACGCTACCTGAAATGGCTGCAACAGCGGTGGGTACAGGTTGGCAGACTTATCCTGCTCTAGTTACAGAACTTGCAAATGTAAGTTTAAATGAAGCCATTTTACTGCCTGATGCAAAGTACATGCTGGCCTCGATTGCAACTGCTTATGCTCACGGTGATACAGTGACTGCAGCCAATGCGCAGCCTAAATATGTTCGTGATACAGTGACTTGGAAAAAGCTACCAGGCCGAGAGTAACTGAAAGAATAACGGGACTTGCGTGCCCGTCAGTTATGGCACATAATTTAGTCATGTTTGATGTGGAATTACGAGTTTGACTTTACCTATTGGCTCAGGCTTTTATACCGGTGACATTCCCGGTCAATATAGCCGTAAAAATACCATTACTGATAAGCCTAAAGCGATATCAGACCAAACGGCTGAGCAAAAATCGTCAACAGAGTATGTTAAATCAAGTCCTCAAGCTGTTGCTATTGCCGATGAATTTAAAGCTGAGTCGCAAAGCTATCAGCAAACAATTTATGACAAACCAAGCAACCCAAAAACCAGTCGCGCGATTTCAACCTATACGGAATTTGCTAACTTAGAGCGCCGCGCCGAAGTGCAAAGCCTTATTGGCGTTGATGTATATGCATAGCTAATTGGTATGATTAATAAAAGCTAAAACTGAATTCACAAAAAAGCCTAAACAATATGTTTAGGCTTTTTTTATCATTGGATAGTATTTCTAAGCAATAAAATTACTGCTTAATAAAATCTATCAGCTTGTCGGCAATCGCAGTATTGTTTTGCGAACCGTAGAAATCTTCAGCACGTTTACCGTAGGCAAATACTTGTACATCAATAGCGGTGTGGCCGCCAGTGGTCCAACCTGTGAAGCTGGCATGATTGATAATATCTTTTACTGCAAGTAGTAGTGCTTTATCACCCATTTTCTTAGCTTCGCTTAGCTTAATGCTGTTTGCATCAGTGAATTCGATATCAGAATACTTTTGCCATACTGCTTTTAAGTCATCGCTTTCAAGTAGATCTTTTGTGATAGTGCCAGCAGTTGCTTTAACACCTTTAACAACGTCAGTTTCCCACTTATATTGACCATGCGCACCCAGTGTTAAGCCACCTGTTGAGTGATCGGCAGTGATAACAAGTAGGGTATCTGGGTTTTTATCTACATACGCCTTTGCTTGTTCAATCGATTTAGCAAAGTCATCCATTTCGCCCATTGCACATGCAATGTCGTTTGCATGACCACACCAGTCAATTTGGCTACCTTCGATCATCACAAAGAAACCTTTGTCGTTTTGACCATCAAGTAAATCAAGTGCTTTAGTTGTCATTTGCGTAAGGCGCGTTGGATTTTCGTCAAGCGCAAACGGTAAACCAACTTCAGCAAATAAACCAAGAGCAGGAACTTGCTTTAAGTCATTCATTGCAGCAAAGTCATCGCTGTATTGATAGCCAGCGGCTTTAAACTCTTCCACTAGATTACGGTCTTCACGAACGTAATATTTCGTGCCGCCACCTAACATTAAATCAACCGGTAATTTACCCGCGATTTTGTTATCGATATAGTCGTTAGCAATCTCGTCGTAGTTACGGCGTGATTCGTTATGTGAAGCAAAGCTTGCTGGTGTAGCGTGGTTGATTTGCGAAGTAGCTACGAGTGCTGTTGTCATACCGCGCTCTTTGGCAACTTCAAGCATAGTTTTTACAGGTTTTTTATCAGTATCAACGGCAATTGCGCCATTATAACTTTTATGACCACTGCTTAGTGCTGTTGCACCTGCAGCGCTATCTGTTACATAGGTATGATCGTCAGGGTAGGTATGAGCCATCCCACGTAAAATTGTATCGAAAACAGTTGGGTCAACAACTTTAGTTTTTGGATCATCTTTAAAGTAACGATATGCAGTTGTGTACGCTGGGCCCATACCATCACCAATCATATAAATGATGTTTTTTGGTGCTGATTCAGCCATTACTGAGCCTGCTGAGCATAATAATGCTAAAAGACTTAATTTTAATTTCATTGATGTAACCTTATTATTGTGCCCTTATTTATACTGCGAAGATTATTGTATACTAGCCAGACGATAAATAAACGCCTTTAAGTTGAAACGCTTAATAAATAGGAGTAATTGTGCAACCTTTTTCTTTTCAAACTGGCACACAGGCAATGCATGGCCTAACCTTTGGGCATGGTGAAGAGGTTGTGATTGCCTTACATGGTTGGCTTGATAACGCACATAGTTACATACCTATGTTACAAAATGCGCAGTTAAACCAGCGTTGGTATTGCCTTGATTTTCCTGGCCATGGTTTATCTGATTGGCGAAGTAGTGACGCCCATTATTACTTTATTGACTACATTGATGACGTCTATAAGTTTATTGAGTCGCTTGATGTAACGAAAGTGCATTTAGTTGGCCATTCTATGGGCGCCATGGTGGCTGGCGTTTTTGCGAGCTGCTTCCCTGAAAAGGTAGCATCGGTAAACTTTATTGAGGGAATTGGCTGCGTTACAACCAACAGCAATGAAGTGAGCGGCCAACTTCGTAAAGCAATATTAAACAGAGCGCGGGTAAACAGCAAAGACCCTCGCGCATTTGACTCAAAAGCGCACATTATTAGTGCAAGGCTTGCAAGTGGTGACCTTGAATACCCACAAGCTGAGTTATTAATGACACGAAATAGCTACGAAAAAGCAGGCAAGTGGTACTTAACAACCGATCCAAAGCTTAAAAATCACTCAGGATTTCGCTTTGATGAAGCACAATGTATTGCAACCATTAAACAAATTAACGCGCCATGTCAGCTTATTTTAGGCGATGAGGGGTTTCCTTTTGTAAAGCAAAACTTAGAAGCATATGGTAAATATTACAAAGAGTTAAAAATTCATAAGATACCTGGTGGTCACCATTGCCATATGCAATTTCCTGCATTAACCTTAGAACACGTTCATGCATTTATTGGGCAGTATAAAGCAAGTTAATTGTATAATTGCACCAAATGTGGGATTATCTGCACCATTAGAGTATTTACTCCATTGAGAAACGGCCTTAGTTAGCTTAAGGTTATTAAAAAATATAATTATAAACAGGAGCTAAGAGTGGAAAAAATCTGGCTTAAACGCTACCCAGAAGGTATGCCTGAAACAATCGACCCTGAGCATTATCACTCGCTACTCGACTTGTTTGAAAAAAGTTTTGCTGACTTTAGTGACCTTCCAGCTTTTACCAACATGGGTAAAGAGTTGACCTATCGTGAGTTAGACAGTGCTACAAAACGTGTTGCGTCGTACATTCAAAATGATCTTGGTCTTAAA
This sequence comes from Pseudoalteromonas sp. Cn5-37, assembly GCF_021532495.1. NCBI lineage: Bacteria > Pseudomonadati > Pseudomonadota > Gammaproteobacteria > Alteromonadales > Pseudoalteromonadaceae > Pseudoalteromonas > Pseudoalteromonas sp. Cn5-37. Next base: position 224,356 of record NZ_JAKGBA010000004.1, read on the forward strand.
AAAGGCGATAAAGTAGCGGTTATGATGCCGAACTTACTACAAACGCCTGTGACTATCTTAAGTATTCTTCGTGCAGGCTGTGTAGTGGTGAATGTAAACCCACTTTATACCGTGCGTGAATTAGAGCATCAGTTAAATGACTCAGAGTCTTCAGCAATTTTTATTCTTGCAAACTTTGCCGATACTCTAGAGAAAGCATTACCAAAAACTAACGTCAAGCACATCGTGGTTACTCAAGTGGGTGACATGGTTGGCGGCCTTAAAAAGCACATCGTTAATTTTGTGGTGAAGCACGTTAAGAAAATGGTGCCTAGCTACTCATTGCCAAATGTGATCAAATTTGCAGATGCGCTTGCTGGTGATGAAGCGGGTTACAAAAAACCTGAAGTTGATTTAAACGACTTAGCATTTTTGCAATACACAGGCGGTACAACGGGTGTATCTAAAGGCGCAATGCTATCGCATGGCAACATGGTTGGTAACCTTGAGCAAGTATCAGGTTGTCTAGACAAAGTATTAGAGCGCGGAAAAGAAGTGGTTATCACAGCACTGCCGCTTTATCACATCTTTGCACTGACAGCGAACTGCCTAACATTTATGAAATACGGTGGTTTAAACGTACTTATCACAAACCCTCGTGATATGCCGGGCTTTGTTAAAGAGCTAGCACAGCACAAATTTACGGCGGTAACGGGTGTAAATACGCTATTTAACGGTTTACTAAATACCCCAGGTTTTGCTGAACTTGATTTCTCAAGCTTAAAAATGTCACTTGGTGGTGGTATGGCGGTACAGCGTCCAGTTGCTGAAAAATGGCAAGCTGTAACGAAGACCAAATTAATGGAAGGTTATGGCTTAACTGAATGTGCGCCACTTGTAACTGTTAGCCCTTACGACCTTGAAGGTTATAACGGTTCAATCGGTTTACCTGCTCCTAGCACTGATATTAAGCTTATGCTTGAAAATGGTGAAGAAGCTGCGAAAGGTGAGCCGGGCGAGCTTTGGGTTAAAGGCCCACAAGTTATGCAAGGTTATTATAACCGCCCAGATGCAACAGCAGAATGCTTAAAAGATGGCTGGTTTGCAACAGGTGACATTGCTACTTACGATGATGAAGGCTTCTTCTACATTGTTGATCGTAAGAAAGACATGATTATCGTATCTGGTTTCAACGTGTTCCCAAATGAGATCGAAGAAGTAGTCGCTATGCACGATGGCGTGCTTGAAGTAGCAGCTATCGGTATTCCTCACGAGGTCAGTGGCGAACAAGTTAAAGTTTTTGTTGTGAAAAAAGATCAATCTTTAACTGAAAAAGATATAATAAAGCACTGTCGTGATAATTTAACGAACTATAAGGTGCCTAAACTCGTTGAGTTTAGAGATGAACTACCAAAAACAAACGTTGGTAAGATTCTAAGAAGAGCCTTAAAGGACGAAGAAAAATAATTAAAGCCGGCATTAGCCGGCTTTTTTATGGTAAAGAAAGGGGTATAAGTGCAATATCAACTGATCGAAACGCAAAATCAATTAAATGATTTTGTAGAAAAAATTACAGGTAAACCGGTTCTGGCAATTGATACCGAGTTTATGCGTCGTCGTACGCTTTACCCTGAAGTTGCACTTATTCAAGTATACGATGGTGAGCACTTAGCGTTAATCGACCCTCTGGCTGAGCTGTCGCTTTTTGATTTTTGGCAAGTACTTAAAAACCCTGAGGTGTTAAAGGTACTACATTCACCGTCAGAAGATATTGAAGTGTTTCAAAAATACGCTGGCTTTGTACCAACACCACTGTTTGATACCCAGTTTGCACTACAAATACTAGGCCATGGTAACTGCATGGGCTTTGCGCACATGGTTAAAGAGTTACTTGATATCGAAATTGATAAAAGTGAATCGCGTACTAATTGGTTACAGCGCCCGCTCACTGAAAAGCAGCTAGATTATGCCGCTGCCGATACGTATCACTTATTGCCTTGTTTTGAAATTATTAAAAAACAAATTGATGAAGCTGGCTTTTTTGACATTGTTATCAGCGAAAGCGAGTTAGTCGCGCAAAAACGTGCTTACCAAACGCCCGCAGAGCAGCTCTACAAAGACATTAAAAATGCATGGCAATTACGACCGCACGACTTAGCGGTATTACGCGAGCTTGCTGCATGGCGCCGTGAAAAGGCTGAGCGCAAAAACCTCGCGCTTAACTTTGTGGTTAAAGAGCACAACATGGTTGAAATTGCTAAGCGCAAGCCTGCAAGTTTAAATGCGTTACGCAGAGTGCCAGGTGTTGAGCCAATGGAAGTTAACCGTTCGGGCGTTGAAATTTTAAAATGTATTGAGCGTGGTAAAGCCGTTCCTGTTAGTGAACAACCAGCACAATTAAAACGATTAATTGATTTTCCGGCATATAAAAAAGCCGCAAAAGATATTAAACAAAAAATTACTAAAGCTGCAAAAGAGCAGGGCATTCCTGAAGATGTATTGGCCTCTAAAAAACAGATTAACCAGCTGATCAGCTGGAATTGGAAGCTCGATGCCGATGAGCGTAAAGCAGCATCAAAGCCAGATCTATTCAACTCATGGCGCTATGAGTATGTGAAAGACGTACTTAAAGAGTGGCAAAACTAATAAAAGCCCTTTATTGCTATTTACTTATCATTATAGGCCCTGAAACTTGCTGCGTTTATGAGTTACCTGTAACCAATGCAGCAAGTTATAATCATACCGTTTTAATCTTTGTAGTTGTCTAGACGTTAAACTATAAAAAGGGGCAAAAATAAAAAACTTTTCACCTATAATAATTACACAATTAAACCCAAACTTAGAATATTGTTTAATCAACTTCGTTTTAGTTGCTTCTATATGCGCGTTGCCAAAAGGCGAGCTATAAAATACTCCGTGGCGACAGATTGTGAGTTCATTTTTACTACTAAGTATTAATAATGTTAGAACTAACGAAATTAACATGAATAGTATAAGAAGCGGCTCATATAAAAAGTGCTTCTGTGAAAGGGTTTTTAAAAGGTATACAAAAACAGCCTCAAGGGTAGCTAACATCAGCCATATGCTTTTTTCAGAAGTCTTTCTTAAATTCAATACTTTCATTCTCAGTCCTTGAGAGGCTTTTTTAATATAATACTTCGCAACTTAGATAAAACAATCTGCCGAAAAAATGAAAGTAAAAGCTGTTTTTAATGTTTTATTATTAATTCCTAATGGTGTGATTTATTTATCTTGTTGAAAATAAGATATTAAACAATGAAAGGTATAAGATATATCTAAAAGAGGGTGGTAGAATAAGTCACGTCATATATCTCCATTAAGGATAATGAGTTATTGAAAACGGCCAAACTATTCTTTGTACATATTTTTGTGAAAATGATCGACGAGAGTATATTAATGTATTTATCTTTACATAAAAGATTTTAAAAAACTTGTGATAGCAATACTTTTAGTAATTTTTTAAAACTATATCAAAGAGGTAAGCCACATAACAAACCGCTGTAGATCTGGAAGGAACATGCTGGGATTAAAGAATGTGAATCTTTCTCGCTTGTTAATATAGCCATCCTTTTTGTCCCTATGCGAGATGGGTGGTACATTTAAGGATATTCCCGCAATTAACTTTGACGTTGATATTTTTTAAATATAAACAGATGCATTGAACGGAAATTTAGGAGTGCTTTTGTGAAAGGGACTGCATTCATTCTTCTCATCGTAGCAGTTTTCGGTATTCTAAAACTCATTGCTCCGAAGATTGTGGAGTTTTTGCCTGAGTGGGTAAATGGACTTATTTTTCTCATTGTATTTTTAGTTTTGTGTTTTCAATTTGGGCGATTTATCTTTAAACACCGAAGAAAGGACGATTAGCTGTTCGTTTTAAAGCGTATAACAAACAATTTAAGCCGTCGTTCGGTCGTTTCCACAGTGTGATTTTGGCATCAATAGGATTAAGATATGGAAAACTATGCACTAGCTGGCTTGGGGTTGCTAATAGTGTTCAATATATTAATTAGTTTAGTAATTTCTAAAAGAAATGATTTTGAAACTTTTCAAAAATTAGCACAAACAGTGCTGGTTTGGTTACTCCCCGTCATAGGTGGAGCTGGGATCTTGATATTCTATAAAAGTATAGATAAACCAATCAGGAAACCGGAAAGCTTTGCAAAACGTCCTGAAGGCAATATCTCCTGGCAAGATGAACCCTAATATAGAGCTGTGAGTGAACGACTATTTAAATTAAACCCAAGCCATGAGCTCACGTGTTTAAAGCGAGCTCATTCCTAAAATAACCCTACAAACCAAGTAAAATCTTATCTAAGTTTTGTTTTGATTTAGCAACGCTTTGTAGTGGGGTTAATCCGCTTGGGTATTCTTCTTGCTCAAGCACTAACCATTTGGTGTTGCCGTGCGACTCTAAAGTATCGATGATGGCAGGCCAATCAATGTCGTTTTCGCCGATAATAGGGCTCAAGTTGCTCCCCTCAATCGTACGTACTTTAATGTGCGTAGCAAGCGTGCGGTTAGGGTACTTTTTAATAAAGTAGATTGGATCTTTAGCAGCGTAATTGACCCAGCCAATATCTAACTGCAATGGCATGGTCTTGGGGGTATTAGTGGCAATGTAATCCCAAAACGTTGCGTTATTAAATGCATTAAACTCTTTATTATGATTGTGAAAACCGATCTTCATATCAAAGCGGGTCGCATAATCACTGACTTTAGTAAGCTCTTTAACCAGAGATTTAACTCCCTCAGGGTGCCATGCTCTTTCATCCCAAGGTACATAAAGTGTAGTAACGCCAAGGGTCTTGTAAAACAGCAGGGTGCTATCAATTGTGTTTTCACTGAGTGCATCAAAGCCGATATGGGCGCTACTGGCAACTAAGCCTAATTCACTGAGCTTTGCTTTTAAGGCTGCTGGGTTATGTGAGTATGGGCCAAAGTCTCCGGCAAACTCAACGCCGTCAAACCCCATTTCGGCAAGAGACTTAAGCGTACCATGAAAGTCATTTTTTAAGGTGTCTTTGACTGACCATAGCTGCACACTCACGGGCAGTTTTGCGAATAATTGACCACTAAATACAAGGCTAATAATGAGCAATAAAATGCGGGTTTTAAACATACTTCAATCCTAAAAAAGCAGGGGGCTGCCCCCCTGCACAGTGTTACAAATAACACAAGGGGGAAAGTTAATCGATATAGGCGTACTCGCTTAAACCAAGCTCAGCTAAAACCTGATCTAAATGGGCTTTTGCTTCATCAGAAGGGCCAGGGTAATCGCCTGCAATAGGCACATTACCAAGGTAACCTATGTCTTTACAGCCTTCAGGTGTACAGAAAAAGGCAGCAAGCACTAACTCTTTAAAGCGTAAAAAAGCTTTACCAATACGCTGAAATTGTAGAGGTGTTTGCTCGTTTAAAAACGCAATATCATCTAAAATCGCGCGATGTTGCTTTTCGTTAAGTGCAACAAATTGCTTTTTAAAACGAAGCTGTGCTTCATCGTTTAGCCACGCTAATGAATTTAAAATTTTAATTCTATCGCGTTGTTGACCTTCATAAGGCGCGCTCACCCACTCATTAATAACAGCTGGTACTTGTAGCTCACTGGCTGAAGGAATAGCACCTTCGCGCGGCACAATGTAATCAGCTAAAACCGCTACTAACGTGAGTTCGTCTGCTGTTAAGGTCAGTGGCCAAGGTGATTCTGGTGGCATAACCAAATTAGGATCTTGACCATAGCCTTTAGCGGTTACAGGCTTGATATCTAAATCAGGCCAATGCTCTTTTGCAGAGACAGCAACGTCATCTTCAAGTGCTTTTGTGCAACCTGCAGTTAAACTAACCGCCGAGCCCGCAGCTAATAGACCAAGCCATTTTAAAGACTCACGGCGGCTCATGTTAGAAACATAGTTATATGAGTCGTGTTCGTTACGATGATGCATAATTAAAGTACCCCGTTATCAATTTGTTGAGCAAGCCAAGTTGAATTACGCATTGCCAGTGTCATGATGGTGAGCGTACAGTTTTTATGAGGGTTTGAAGCAAATACCCCCGCATCCATTACAAATAGGTTATTACAATCCCATGTTTGGCCCCATTGATTGGTGACTGAGTCTTTCTTTGAGCTGCCCATTCGTGTGGTGCCCACTTCGTGAATGATTTCGCCACCTTTTGAAATTGCTTTTTCAGCAGGCGGGAGTTCGCCAACAGTCGCACCCATGTTTTCGAGGATTTGCTTCGCGGTTTTTAAACCATGCTCGATTTGCTTTAATTCTCTGTCAGACCACTTAAAGTGGAACTTTGATACCGGAATACCCCATTTGTCTTTAACGTTTTCGTCAATTTCCATGTAGGTATCTTTGTTCGGTAACATCTCGCCACGCAGAGCAAAACCAACGTAAGAGCCATATGCATCACGAACTTGCTGTTTAAGAGCTGGGCCATAGCCTTGTTTATCACCTGACACACCCGAACCCGGCTGGCCAAAGCCACTGCCAATTTCAAAGTGATAACCACGTGGGAAGTCTAATTCATTGTTAGCTTGTGCTTGATGACCCCACCAAGGAATAAATAAGTGATTAGCGGTATGTCCATCTTCGTTATAACGTGGGCGACCTTTAAGTGCCGGAATTTGCGCACCTAACCATGCACCCGTCGAATCCATTAAGTTTCGACCTACTTGGCCACTTGAATTGGCAAGGCCTTTAGGGTGCTTTTTATTCTTTGAATTTAATAAAATACGCGCTGATTCACAGGCGCTGGCGGCTAAGATAACCACATCGGCATCAACAGCGTGTTCGGTTACAGTGTGTTTATCAACATAGGTGACGCCAGTGACTTTACCTTGCTCATCAACTTTGACTGATTTAACCATGGCATCAGTAATAACTTTTAAGTTACCAGTGGCTTTTGCCATAGGTAATAGCGATGTCGTAGTTTGAAAAGCAGCACCAATTGAACAACCAGAGCCACATGGTGTTGCATAAAAACACGCCATGCGATCATCTTTAGGTCGAGTTAATACCGCGCGATGCATAGGCACTGCTTGAATGCCCATTTTCTTTGCCGAAGCGGCAATTAAAAGCTCAGGAACACGCGGCTTTGGTGGCGGCTGTAAAATACCCGGTGACGAATCAGGCATATCTTCATGGCCAGTATTGGTGCCACATACACCCACAAGTTCTTCAGTTTTATCGTACCAAGGTGCTAAGTCAGCGTATTCAAATGGCCAGTCGGCACCATGACCATCACGGCTTTTGCCTTTAAAATCGTGCTCACTAAAGCGTAATGAATAGCGGCCCCAGTGGTTAGTTCGACCACCTAACATACGTGCGCGCCACCAATAGAAGTCGCTTCCTTTGGCGCTGGTGTATGGCTCATCAGGCACTTGCCAGCCGCCATCAACGGTTGCATCGTAAAAGCCAAAGTTTTTGTCTTTGTTACCAGCCCCCATAAGTGGAGCCTCACTGTTACGACGAAACATCGGGCTTTCTGTTTTCGGGTCATAATTACGGCCCGCTTCAAGTAATAATACTTTGTGGCCAAGTTTGGTTAGCGTATAAGCGGCCATTGCACCGCCAGCACCCGAGCCAACAACTAATACCTTATGTTTAAAATCAGACATCTTATAGCTCCTTGATTTTTATATTTTTAAACCACACTTTGTCACCATGGTCTTGAAGCCCGATATGACCTTGTTCAGCCGTTGCAAAGTTTTTCCAGGTTGCAAACTTACTGCCTTTTACAAGGGTGTTCCATGTTGTACTGCCAATCACAATGCTGGTGGTGTTAATACCGTTTTGCCAAACTTGTAAGTGGTTGTCTTGCATTTTAATGCGTACATGGTTCCAGCTATTTGCTGGTTTGTGCGCCGCAACTGGCGCTGCAAATAAATCGTAAATTGACCCTGCTAAGTGCGAGTCAATTTCAGTATCTGGGTGTTCTTCGTTATCGATAATTTGAATTTCAGGTGCATGAGAGTAAATCATCTGTCCGGTTTCATCTGCTAATACAAAAATACCGCTATTGCCTTTGGTAGAGATTTTCCAATCAATCTGTAATTCAAAGTTTTGGTACTGCTTTTTAGTAAGCAGGTCGCCACCACCTTTGGTTAATGTCATAGCGCCATCTTCAACGACCCATGCAGGATTTAAAGATTCGCTTTTAAAATTACGCCATTGCGACATATCTTTGCCGTCAAACAACAACTGCCAGCCAGCTTGCTTTTCTTGTTGTGTTAGCTGATTGTCAGCCGCATTAGCGAGTGCACAGCTACTAACGGTGAGCATTAAAGTCAGTGCTTTAAGAGATTTAAACATTGTGTGTTCCTCGACGATTTACTTGCTTAAGACGCACATTTTTCGGTGCGTTTGTTGTTATTAATTACCAAATGCAACCCAATGAATGCGACGATTAAAATAATTGGGAAGATCAGTAGGTTTTGTAATACAGCCTGTCCGGCTAAAATTTCAATTTGTTCAGCGCTTGCGCCACTTGCTTCTGCCGATGAGCGTGCCGTATCTATCCAGCTACCAATTACAGGGTTCCAGATGCTCATAGCAAACATGCCTGCACCGCCCATTAACGACATACCCAGCGCCCCTGACTTTGGAATGTATTCAGCAACGCAGCCAAGCATGGTCGGCCAAAAGTAGGTAACCCCAAGAGCAAATAATATCGCTGCTAAATAAATCATGCTGCCCTCGGCTTGGCTCATCATAAAGATACCTAAGCTTGCACAAATGGCAGAGCCAAGTAATACACCGGTAGGGTTGAGCTTATGCACAATAGGGCCTGCAAAGAAGCGACCAACCGCCATTAGGCCAGTGATTAAGGCTAATACCACCATAGGAGAGGCACCCGATGAACCTAAAATACGCTCAATCCATTGTTGTGTGCCAAATTCAGTGGTTGCGGTAAACGTCATACAAGCAATTAAAAAGATGTATAACGGCGTAAATAAGTGGCGAATATTGCTGCTGGTAGAGTGAGAGCGTGTATCAAAGCGTGGGAATTGTGCTTTGATCAGCATAGCGCCATAGATAACCGTAGGAACTAAAATTAACGCTACTTGCCATTGCCAGTTTAAACCCGCTCCCGACATAAAGTTCGACGCAAGTGCGCCAATCACAATGCCACCTGGGAACCAAACATGAAAACGGTTTAGCATAGTGGTGGTGTTTTTAGGGTACATTTCTGCAATCAGCGGGTTACAGCCAGCTTCAACAGCGCCGTTGGCAAAACCAATTAAAAAGGTAGAAACCAGTAAGCCCCAAAAACCATCAGCTGTTATGGTCAAAACAAGGCCAAGTAAATGACAGATAAAGGCTAACGCCACTAATTTCTTAGCGCCAATGGCATTATAAATAATACCGCCGACCATAGTCGCAACCGGAAAGCCTAAAAATGCCATGGCATTAACCCAACCTAATTCGGTGTCGGTTAAGCCAAACTCACTGCCAAGTTGACCCAAAATACCAGCACGAATGGCAAAGGTCATAGAGGTCACAATCAGTGCTATACAGCAAAGCCGAAAGACAATGCGGTTATAATTATTGTTGTCCATATTGTGTGTCCTGTGTGTTCTATTGTTGTCGGTTTTATAAACCTAAAATTCGATTATTACGCTCAGTGTTTGTTGCGCCACTGGCAAAATCGTCAAAGGCTTTATCTGTTGGGTTTATTATGTGTGCTTTAATAAACTCAGCGCCTTCTCTTGCCCCATCTTCTGGGTGCTTTAAGCAACATTCCCATTCAAGTACAGCCCAACCATCAAAACCATATTGAGTTAACTTGCTAAAGATTTGCTTAAAATCTACTTGGCCATCACCTAAAGAACGAAAACGCCCCGGGCGGTCTTGCCAGTTTTGAAATCCGCCATAAACACCTGAACGGCCATTTGCGATAAATTCGGCATCTTTGACATGAAACGCCTTAATGCGCGAATGATAAATATCGATAAACGCTAAATAGTCGAGCTGTTGCAATACAAAATGGCTCGGATCATAAAGAATATTAACGCGTGGGTGATTATTGGTTGCTGCTAAAAAGCGCTCAAATGTAACACCATCATGTAGGTCTTCACCCGGATGCAATTCATAACACACGTCCACGCCATACTCGTCAAAGCAATCTAAAATGGGTAGCCAGCGCTTAGCAAGTTCACTAAAGCCTTGTTCAACAAGTCCTTGTGGACGCTGTGGCCACGGGTAAAAGGTATGCCATAAAAAAGACCCCGAGAATGTCGCATGGGTTGTTAAGCCAAGATTTTTACTTGCTTTAGCAGCCATCATCAGTTGCTCTGTTGCCCACTTTGTTCGCGCTGCAGGGTTACCTTTTACATGCTCTGCGGCAAAATTATCGAACATTTCATCGTAGGCAGGGTGCACAGCAATTAACTGGCCTTGCAAATGTGTTGATAACTCTGAAATTGTAAGTCCATACTCTGTGGCAATACCAGTGACTTCATCGCAGTAATGCTGGCTTTGAGCTGCTTTTTCTAAATCGAAAATTTCAGGGTTTGAGGTTGGCACTTGAATCGCTTTGTAACCTAAACCGCTTGCCCACTCACATAAACCTTGAAAGCTATTGAAGGGGGCTTGATCTGAAATAAACTGCGCCAAAAATATTGCTGGCCCTTTGATTTTATTCATTCTTTTTTATCCAATCTGTAATTTGTGCCATTTAGTATCTTGCTTCGATGAAGCAACAACATGCTCAATAAACGCCATACCACGCACAGCCTCATTGATGCCTGGTACATCAAATGCTGAATTCGTTGCGTTATCGCCTTGCTTAAATGCGTGGATCTGCGCTGCAAAATTGCGGTAAATATTGGCAAATGCTTCAAGGTAGCCTTCTGGGTGACCGGCAGGGGCGCGCAGGGCATTTTGCGTGTCAGGGTGTAATTCACCTACGCCCGCTCTAAGTAATGTGGCGGCTTGATTGTGGCCTCGTAGCCATAAGCTATTTGGCTCAAGTTGCGACCATTCAAGACTGGCTTTATCGCCATAAACACGCAGGCGTAAGTTGTTCTCATCGCCAATAGCAATTTGGCTTGCCAGTAAAACGCCTTTACAACCATTATTGAATCTAAGAAGCACAGTGCCATCATCATCAAGGGCTCGGCCTTCAACCACATGATTTAAATCGGCGCAAAGCTCGGTGATTTCGAGATCAGAAACATACTCGGCTAAGTTAGCTGCATGCACGCCAATGTCGCCCATACAACAACTAATGCCAGACTTACTGGTGTCTAAACGCCAGCTTGCTTGCTTTGAACCTTCGTCTTCGCTGTGCGCTAACCAGCCTTGAGTGTACTCAACAATGACTTTACGTATGCTGCCGAGCTCGCCTGCTTTTACGCGATGCTTGGCTTCTTTGACCATAGGGTAACCGGTGTAAGTGTGGGTTAAGCCATATAAAACCTGCTGTTTTGCAATAATGCTTTGTAATTGCTCTGCTTCTGCGAGAGTAAGCGTTGCAGGTTTATCTGAGAGCACATGAAAACCATGTTCAAGCGCCATTTTCGCGATCGGAAAATGTAAGTGGTTTGGCGTAACAATGGCCACAAAATCAATACGCTCATCAGCAGGTAATTTTGCTTCTTCGGCAAAAAGCGTCTGGTAACTGTCGTAGCAACGGCTGCCATAAAGCCCAAGTAGTTCGCCAGTTGCTTTACATTTGTTTGCGTCTGAACTGAATGCGCCTGCAACAAGCTCTATCATTCCGTCTAATCGCGCTGCAATTCGATGAATAGCGCCAATGAAGGCACCATCGCCACCGCCTACCATTGCCATGCGGATCTTAGCTTTGCTCATCTTAAGCGCTCCTAAATTTTAATAGCGTCTGCTACTGTTAATGTCATGTTATTGATAATAGGAAAGCTTTGCCAATAAGCGCTAATAAAAATTCGGTTGACAATGCAACAAAATCGGCGTTTAAAATATATAGGGCTGTTCTTTATTGAGACAAAATTAAGCGATGGATATTCAAGAAATAATAAAAAAAGCTGGCGTAAATCAGCTAATTGCTGCATTTGATTTACTGCCAGATATCCTCTTTTGGGTCAAAGACACAGATAGTAGAATCTTGCATTGTAATCAGCATTTTATTGAGCATCAGGGTTATAAAACACTGGAGCAAATATTGCTAAAAACAGACTTTGATTTTTCGCCAAAGCACCTCGCGTTTCAATACGTCAATGACGATAAACGAGTGATGGAAGGCTATATAGTGACTGACCGTTTAGAGCTTAACCAAACCCAACAAGGTGAGCTTGGTTGGTTTTCTACATCAAAGCATGCTTTAAAAGATCATGATGGCAATGTAATTGGTACTTACGGAGTGACCCGACATCTACAAAAAACCTCAAAAGCACTTTCTCATGTAAGGGCAATTGAAGAGCCGGTAAAATTTATTCGCGAGCATTATCATCGTCAGATCAGCATTGATGAATTAGCAGAGCTTGCACACTTGTCGGTAAGTGCTTTAGAGCGCCGCTTTAAAAAGCATTTAGCAAAAACACCCAATCAATTTATTAACGAAGTGCGTCTTGAAAATGCCCGTAAGCTGCTAATTGAAACGCAACTGCCCATTTCACAAGTGGCCTACCAGTGTGGGTTTTCGGAGCCGAGTTACTTCAGCAAACAATTTCGGCGTTTGTTTGGTGAAATTCCCTCACAAATGCGCTCGCAATTAGGTGATTAAATTGCAGCTCTTGCCATTAAAATAGCCCCTTGCTCTGCACTGGCAAGGGCGGGGGTTAAATGCGCTTTACTGGCATCAGGTAAGTAAGGCGTGATGGCACTCGCAATACCGCCCATCAAGCTGACTTTTTTAATACCTTGCTTTTCAAAGTAAGTGATATAGCGGGTAATGTATGCGCACGCTTCATTGATTAATTGCTGACAAAAAGCATCGTCAGAATGGCTAAAAACGAGTGGCGCAAATTTGGCAAGCTCTGCAGGGCGGGCTGATATTAAACACTGACTTAACGCTTGGCTTGAGTTGCAGTTAAGCTGGGTGAGTAGGGTATCTATTGCGGCAGAACTTTGCGCAACACCATCAAGTACTGCAAATGCTTTACGGCAAAGTTGTAAACCTAACCAACCACCACTGGCACCATCGCTTAGTAATAATCCGTAGCCACCTAATTCGCTAAATTGGTTTTGCTGTTGGTACCCCGCACAAAAGCCTGTGCCCAGAATAATCACTGCGCCATCATGGTGTTGATGCGCGCCTTTACAGGCAATCAGCATATCTGTTGACAGGGTAAACTTGGCAAAAGGGTGCTGCCACTTGGTCATAGCTTGATAGGCAGAGTCGATATTAGCACCGGCAAGTCCGGCATGCACATAGGTGTTTTTCAGCTCGCTTAAGGCTAGCCCAGCTTCATGAAATGCATGTTCAGTCGCTTGGAGTATTGACTTTTGACTTTGTTGGCAGCTGGTGGCCACATTTGCTGAACCACTTATGGCTTCACTCAGCAATGAGCCGTTTTCGTTTTCTAAACGAACTTTACACTTACTGCCACCGCCATCAATACCTAAAAAATACGTTGCCATGTTTAATCCTTTGAAAGTAGCTTATTGATAGCCTCAGCATTAATTGCACCATTTTCGTTGTGAACGCATGAGTGTACATGCACAGCCGCTTTTGCTGAATGGTTTTTTATTAATTGCCAAAGTGTTGCCGCGTTTTCTAAAGTAACGCCACCACCCATAACAATTTCTATCTGATTAGCGCTGTGCACTAAGTATGTGTTGAGCTGATTTAGACCATCTACAGCACTTTGACCGCTTTGCCATGGCGTGCCTGCTGTTAAGATGCGGTCAACCTCTAAGCTAATCAGTTTCTCAAGTGCGCTTAACGGGTTTGTAAGGGTATCGAATGCACGGTGAAAGGTCACCATCAGGCCATGCTGTTTGGCTGTGGCAACTAAAGAGCGGGTCACTTTTAAATCAAGTTCGCCGTTTTTAACTGCACCAAATACCACGCCATGCGCTCCCGCGTTCGCTGCCATTGTTATTTGTTTTTGCATAACTTGGTGACACTCAGCACTAACGAAAAAGTTGCCTGCTTTGGGGCGTATCATCACCACTAACTCTGCACTATTAGTCAGGTTTTTAACAGCACAGTCAATCGCATTAACACTTGGTGTTAAGCCACCTAGGTGTAAATTACTGCATAGCTCAAAGCGTTTTGCGCCTAAGTTACTGGCCATTGAAATGTTGTTAACAAGCTGCTTTAAGCACCCTTCGTTTAGGCATACTTCAAGAAATTTACCATTGTTCATGGACGTGTTTTTACCATATCTATTACACCTACTCATTAGTTAATTAATTTAACGTAAACTTAAAATTGTAATGAAAAATAATTTGGTGTTTACTATCAATTGGTTACTATTTTAACTAAGTCTGTGTTGATGAGTGAACTAGCTCTGCAACGACAGGCCTAACTATAAAGCAGAAATTATAAAAATGAATATAAAATATTCCAAACGCCGATTTTGTCATATCTCTCACCGAATTTTTATTATCACTTTTTGACCGCTCACCCTATTCTGAGTTTGAGTTTAACAAGCTGTTAACTACCGATAATCAGTTTAAAAACCGACAACAATAAATCGTTTTTGCAGGGGCTAAAGGCTCTTAAACAAAACAGAACACACAACTGGAGATAGGCATGGGCAAGCAAACTGTAATAAAAACAAAAGGGCAAGGAAGGCATTTTAAGCGTAATGCAATTTTAATTTCGCTACTGGCTGCAATTAATACAAGCTATGCAGCAGAGCAAGCAAATGATGATGTAGAAGTGATTGAAGTACGTGGTATCCGTTCTTCAACTGCAGAAAACTTAGCAATAAAACGACTTTCAACGGCTACCGTTGATGCAATCACCGCAGAGGATATTGGTAAGTTTCCTGATAAAAATGTCGCTGATTCTTTGCAACGTGTATCGGGCGTTTTGATTGACCGCGACGGTGGCGAAGGTAGCCGCGTGAGTATTCGTGGTACGTCACCGGATTGGACTCTCACCCAATTAAACGGTAACTATATTGCTTCATCAGGTTCTGGTACTCCTACCCGTAGTTTTAATTACACGTTATTGCCTTCAAGCATGATCAAAAGTGTAGAAGTGTACAAAAGTGCTGAAGCACGCATCGATGAAGGCGGTATTGGTGGTACGGTTATTTTACACACCCGTAAACCGCTTGAGATGGAAGCAAACTCAGGGGCGTTAAGTGCCGAGGTGACTTACGATGATGTGTCTGAAGACACCAAACCACAAGTAAACGTGCTGTATTCATGGAAAAATGAAGACGAAAACTTTGGTGTACTGGCCGGTTTTACTCGTCAAGATCGCACCGTAACAACCATCACTAACAACGCATCACACTGGCGTTTTCACTCAGATACCGTTGAAGGCGCAGAGCGTCCAGCGCTGGTAGACCAAGCAACTGGCGAAGTGTACAACAATGTATGGGCACCTCGTGCGATGAGTGTTAATAACTCAAACCAAGACCGCACACGCGATGGTTATCAAGTGGCTGTGCAGTGGGCACCGAGTGACAGACTTGATTTAAACTTTAACTATTTTGGTGCCAAGTTAGGCTACGACCAAACAGGGCAAAGCATTACTTTTGCCGAGTGGAACGATAACCACAACCCGTATTACGGCATTGTACTTGATGGCGATACCGTGGTTGCTTACGGTAATGGCGATAATGGTTTACTCAATGATAATAACTGGGGTGATGCCGATGTAAATGGTGGTGTGGCTGTTCGTCGTGGTTTATTGTCGCCGCAGTTAACAGGCCGTGAGCGTTTTGGCGAGTCAAAATCAAATACCTATGATTTTGAAGGCACTTATTATGGCGATACTTACAGCATTACATTAAAGCTGGGTCATACCGAAGCTGAAGGCGGCACCTCAAAAGAAACCTACGCCAATATTGATGCGCGTTTAGGCTCAGTAAACAGCTGGTTATGGTCAATTGAAAACGGAAAACCAAGCTACGAAGTGTCGACTGATTTAGCCTCTGATAAAGAAGCATATCAATATTACGATTGGTTTGACTCATACTCATCTGAAAATGAAGACTCAGAAGATTACTTTCAAACAGATGTAAAATTTGACCTTGATGGCAGTTTTTTCTCTCGTGTTTATGTGGGTGGTAAATACCGCGACCACGAGATTAAAGGCATTCGTAACGACTTTCGTTGGGATGACGGCATCGCTGATAACGGCGGTTACCGCGGTTACTTGCCAGGGACTGAGTGGTTCCATAATCCAGATTTTCACCCAGATGCGCCAACATTGGTAAGCGACCATGTGGTTGATAACAGTGCAGGTGATACTGGCGCATTTAACTTCTTAGCGCTTGACTTTGGAGCGCTGGATGATTACTTAAAAGAGAACTTTAGTCAGACAGTGGTGCCAACACTTTCGGGTACCTATGCCCTAGAAGAAAAAATTTGGTCTGTTTACACCCAAGCGGATTTTGAGTGGCAAGATTTCCGCGGTAATGTTGGTGTGCGCTATGTTAATACTGAACTAAGCACCTTGACCTACGATGATGTTATAGGTCAAGACGATGACGACACGGATCCAAACGAGCGTAGTAGCGATGGCAGTGAAGTACTACCAAGCTTTAACCTTGCATGGGATGCAACCGAAGATCTTGTGGTGCGCTTTGCCGCAGCACGCACCATGGCAAGAGTGAGCTATTCAGACTTAAGCCAAGCGGAGTCTTACGGTCCTCCTGTTAATATTAACTCGCCTGACTCATGGACAGGCCGTGGTAATGGTACCTCGGTAAACACAGGCCTTGAACCTATGTTATCTGATCAATTCGATTTAGGTATTGAATGGTATTACGGCGATGGTTCTGCACTAGGTGCTACTTTATTCTCTAAAGATATTTCTAACTTACCAATCTCGACCGTAGAAATTGTAGAGCGTGAACACGATTGTTGTAACGGCCCAATTGAGGTCGAAATGAACACCAAAGTAGGTGGGGGGGATGCAAAATCAGAAGGTCTAGAGCTATTCTTCCAGCACTCGTTTGATAATGGTTTTGGTATTTTATCTAACTATACCTACACAGATACCAGTACCAGCGAAGTCTCGACAGACGGGCAAAAAACAGAGGCTGAAATACCAGGCACCGCTAAGCACCAATATAATGTGTCTGTGTATTTTGAGAATGACGACTTTAGTGTTCGTGCGTCATATAACTGGAAAGATGACCGTGCCAACGGTATTCACCAAGGCTACAACTTGTATACCAAAGACTATGGTCAGCTAGATGTGAATGCATCGTATAACCTAACAGAGGATCTTTCGTTTACCGCCTCAGTGGTGAACCTAACTGAAGAAATAGAAGAAGGATACTGGAAACAAAGCAATCGCTTTACTTATAACCAATATTCGGGCCGCCGTTTTTACTTAGGCGCAAATTATAACTTTTAACCATAGGCATGTTGTTTGTTGCAACCTAAAAAGGTACTTTTATTAAAGTACCTTTTTCTTTTTTAAGACAATAATGATTGAATTTGTAGCGGTTACAGAGCAAGACAAAGCCTATTTACTCGACTTAAGATTAAATACCATGGTTGAGCACTTAGAGAATCAAGGGTTATTTTTATCACTTGAGCAACATCAAGCAAGAGTGGCAGAGCATTTTGAGCACAGTCATTTAGTGTTAAATGATGGGCAATGTGTAGGCGCTGCCAAGTTCATCGTGAGTAACCAAGCAATCAGTTTATTACAGCTACAAATTGCACCTAAAGAGCAGGGCAAAGGATTAGGCACTAAGGTGTTAGATGCACTTAAAGCGCAAACAGCAGAGATAAATTTAACGGTGCTAAAAGCGAATCCAGCGTATGGATTATATCAACGGGCAGGGTTTAAAACTCTAGGCGAAGTCGACTATGAGTTTCATATGCAGTGGCAGAAATTAAAAAGGGCGCTGTTAAAAAACTAAGCGCCCAATTTTGACTATTTCTTTTCTTCGTCAGGTAAGGTGACGTTTAGCTCAAGTACTGCTAAGTCATCTTCGTTTTGGTCAAACTGCACCTGAACTGCATCAGTGTTTACATTCACATATTTACGAATAACATCAAGGATATCTTGTTTTAGCTGTGGTAAATAATCTGGTGTACCACGCTGTGAACGTTCGTGCGCGACAATGATCTGCAATCGCTCTTTTGCTAATGACGCACTGCTTTTCTTTTCTGAGCGGAAGTAGTCAAGTAAAGACACATTAACCTCCAAAAATCCGTTTAAATAAGCCTTTTTTCTCTACGTCTAAGAAACGAAAATCAACAGTTTCGCCTAATAAACGATTGATTGCATCTGTGTATGCTTGGCCTGCATCCGATTCACCATCAAGGATAACCGGTTGACCAGAGTTCGATGCACTAAGTACAGCTTGTGATTCAGGAATAACGCCCAGTAGTTTAATCGCTAAGATTTCTTGTACGTCTTCTACAGAAAGCATTTCGCCTTTTTCAACACGCTCAGGATTATAGCGAGTTAATAGTAGATGTTCTTTTACGCTTTCAAGGCCTTCTTCAGCACGTTTTGATTTGCTGTGTAAAATGCCAAGAATACGGTCAGAGTCACGTACTGATGATACTTCTGGGTTCGTTGTTACAATCGCTTCATCAGCGAAGTACATTGCCATCATTGCACCAGCTTCTATACCCGCTGGAGAATCACACACAATGTAATCAAAATCTTTTTTCAGCTCGTTTAGTACGCGCTCAACACCGTCACGGGTTAGGGCGTCTTTATCACGGGTTTGTGAGGCAGGTAAAATATGTAGCTTATCAACGCGCTTATCTTTAATAAGTGCTTGATTTAGGTTAGCTTCGCCATTGATTACGTTTACGAAATCATAAACAACACGGCGTTCACAACCCATGATAAGGTCAAGATTACGTAGACCAATATCAAAGTCGATAATAACGGTTTTAAAGCCTTTAAGCGCTAAACCTGTGCCAATCGCAGCACTCGATGTGGTTTTACCAACACCACCTTTACCAGAAGTAACGACAATCACTTTTGCCATGAGATTTATCCTTTAACCAAAGCTGAAATTTCTAATGAATCATTTTTTTGTTGGATTTGTACTGCGCTGCCCCAGTGTTCACCTTGTAGAGAGTCGCTGATCCAATAACTACCATTAATCGAAACAAGTTCTGCTTCTAATTTTTGGCAAAATATATTTGCTTCGTTGTAACCTTTAGCCCCTGCAATTGCACGGCCGCGAAGGGTGCCATAAATGTGCACGTTGCCATCGCTAATCACTTCGGCGCCATGACTTACAGCACCAATTACGATTAGGTCGCGGTCTTTTGCATACACTTGCTGGCCCGAACGTACAGTGCCATGAATAACTTGCGCAGGCAGGTGAACGGTTTTTTCAACGATAGATGTATTTGTTTGTTGTTTAGCGGTTGCACCCTTAACGTCTTGTGAATAATTTAACACCGACAGGCCCGCAGCTTTTGCGCTTTCGTTTTGCTCTTGAGAGCCATTACAAACCCCAACAGGGTTTAACGAAAGGCCGCTTAACATTGATTTTAAGAAAGAGAAATCAAGCGCTTCATCTTGTACGTCGCTTAAGTTGATTACGATAGGCGCACCGGCAAAGAACTTAGGTGCTTGGGCGATTTTCTCATCTAACTGCTTACTTAAAAGGGCTGTATCTGCTGAAAATAAATGTAAAACAGATAACGTAAAAAGGTTCCCTTTTAATTCAAAAATTTGTTCCGACATACACGCTCAATTGAATTGTCTGGATTAGCATTATTTAAGTATAAACACAGGCTGAACAAGGCATATACATTAAAAATCTAATCTATTTTTTCTAACTTATTATATCACTCATGTTATAGTGTGCGCCTTCGTTAAGCAAGATATTATAGGGCCATAATGCTAACTGCGGTGTATAAAAGTATTAAAAAAGCGGATACATACCTTTTTGTAGAAAAAAGAGATGATTTCTCACGCGTACCTGAACCATTACTAGAAACGTTTGGTCAACCTAAGTACGTGATGATGATTAATCTAGCAAGCCGTGAAAAGTTAGGTGTGGCAGACTTAGACGCGGTTAAGCAAGCGTTAATTGACCAAGGGTTCTACTTGCAATTACCTCCGCCGGAAGAAAATCTGTTAACCCAATTTAAAAAAGACAAGGGAGTTGAGAGTGATTAAAAAACTTGCCGTCATTTTACTCAGTGCTTCACTAAGTACTTCAGTATTGGCAGAACAAAAGACACAAGCTGATTTTGACGTTTACGTTGCAGCATTAAAAAAAGAAGCACTTGAAAAAGGCTATGATGAAGCCTTAGTTGATCAAGCACTTGCAACAGCTAAATTCAAAAAGAAAGTGATCTCAGCTGATAAAAACCAGCCAGAAGTAAAAGAAACCCTCGAAACTTATTTACCAAAACGTGTGCCGCAATGGAAAATTGACCGCGCGCGTAAGCTATACAAAGAAAATCAAGAGGTTCTTGAAAAAGTAGCCAAAGAATACGGCGTACAAGCACGTTTTATTGTGGCACTCTGGGGCCTTGAAAGTAACTTTGGTAAAATCCAAGGTGGTCACAGTGTCATTGCATCATTAGTTACACTTGCTTTTGATGGTCGCCGCGAAACCATGTACAAAAACCAACTTTGGGCAGCACTTGATATCTTAAAAGAGGGTCACATTACCCTAGATAAGTTCAAAGGCTCTTGGGCTGGTGCAATGGGGCAAACGCAGTTTATGCCAACTTCATTTAACGCTTACGCTGTTGATTACAACGGTGATGGCCGCAAAGACATTTGGACCACAGAAGAAGACGCCTTTGCTTCAATTGCTAACTACCTTAAGCAAGCAGGTTGGAACGATGATTTAACCTGGGGCCGCCAAGTTAAACTACCTGAAGGCTTTGATAACGCAAATATTCTTAAGCGTGGCACTAAAACACGCAGTCAATGGTTAGAGTATTGGAAAGATTCAGAGCGCAGCCTTGCTGATTGGCAAGCAATCGGTGTACGTAAAATGGATGGTAATGACCTACCAAACGTTGATGTTACCGCCGCAATGGTAATGCCAGATGACGTAAACGGCCGTATGTATCTAGCCTACGATAACTACAAAGCACTTATGCACTGGAATCGCTCGTATTACTTTGCAACCAGTGTTGGTTACTTATCAGATCGCATCGGTTACCCAGCGATTAAGTAATTAGATACTAGAGCCTAGGTAACTAGGTACTAGGGGATTTGCATAAAGCGCGAGTTTATCTCGCGCTTTTTATGTTAAATATTACTACTGCAAAAGATCTCTAAGTGAATTACTCACAAAGAGGCCAAGAGACGCTGCGCTTAAGAGGAAAAATACAAAATTATTAATCTATACTTGCTAACTTTACTCTTGTAACTTTCCCTTCGATACAATTTTTAAACCTTTACCTTGAGTGCTTGTTGCAGTGCATCAACGTTTTTACAGCCAAGGTATATGTTTTTTCTGTCAGCTAAAGTTATTTTAATAGCTTGACCAACTGACGCATTGTATAACCAGCCATCACTTAGCATACGAATGCCAATTCCTTGATACCACTTTGTTTTGTAAGCTGAGGTTTCTACAATCTGAGATAATTCAACATCTTTGCTAATAATCCCAAACCCAAAATACCAACGTAGCTTTTGCTCATCTATTACGATTGTGAGCGAAAAGAACAGCAAAGTAACAAGCAGGTTTATCGATAATATAATTATTTTGAGGTCAGCCAGTTCAGGCGAGAAAATTAAAAAGGCACTAATTACTAATAAAATAATAATTAACGAGTAATTTATTTCTGTCTCTTTATACATAGCTTAAAATCCATTTAAGTCAGAACGTAAATAAACGCTTAATTATTAGTATAGCAAAGGCAAGAGTAGTTATGACTATCCATTCAAAACGCGCTAAAGCACGGCCTACAAGAGAGCGCGCGAAACAAGTTTCACGCCTACGGTGAGTCCCGTAGGAACGGCTTCAGCCGTGAACCTCAAATATTCGGCGTTGAAACGCCTCCTACAAACTTTCCCCTAGCAACTCGCTAACTTAATCCCCTTTCCCTGGTTTTTTCAAAATCTTATCTTTAAAATCAAGCACTTTACCAATGCCAGAGCCTAGTTTCATTAGGCTTTGAAGTTGTTCAGGGCTTAAGCGTTGTAGCTCTGCAGACCATTTAGTTACAGTTTCGAGCAGGTCATGAATTTCTTGCATTTGCTGCTGAGCAAAGCGTTCATCATCATTGTGGGCTTCTTCTAAAATGTTATCGCGAAGAAGGCTAAGGGTAGGGTCTATCTCGCGCTTTTTACGCTCTTCGAATACGCGGTTGGCCATATCCCAAATGCTGCCAGCAGGGCCGTAGTATTCTTTACGGTCACCGGGAATATGATGCACTTTAATTAAGCGCCAAGACTGTAGCTCTTTAATACCCATACTTACGTTTCCGCGCGAGATACTTAAGGTATCGGCAATTTCATTGGCGGTCATTGGCTCTTTAGTAATGGTTAATAATCCACACATTTGACCAATGGTGCGGTTAAAGCCCCAACGGCTACCCATTTCACCGCAGTGCATAACAAAAGCTAAGTTTTTTTCAGATAGGCTCATAATTTTTAGTATTCAAAAATTTCAGAAATTAAATGCTAGCACGCTCGGGGTATAACTAAAAGAAATAGCCACTATGCAATCTGCTACTACTAAAGTGTAGATACGCCATTATTTGAATTTAAGTTATTGAATTTAAAGTGTAGTTTAATTAAATGCCGCAGTGATTAGCTATTTGATGTGGATCAATAATAGTGACAGTTAATAAGTTTATCGTATAGGCTGAAATCCAATAATACCATGGAGGAACGTTATGAAAGCTGCAGTAAATAAAGAGTACAAAGGTAAATTAACAATCGAAGATATCCCATGCCCTGAGGTGGGAATTAACGATGTGCTAGTTAAAATTGCCGCGTGTGGAGTGTGTCACACAGATTTACATGCTTGTCATGGAGATTGGCCGGCAAACCTAAAATGCCATTAGTACCGGGCCATGAAGGGGTAGGTACTATCGAAAAAGTAGGCGCAAACATTAAACACTTATCAATGGGAGATCGTGTTGGTGTTCCTTGGTTATACAGCGCCTGTGGTCATTGTGAGTTTTGTTTAGAAGGTAAAGAAACTTTATGCCTTGAGCAGCACAACACAGGTTATTCAGTCGATGGTGGTTATGCCGAGTACTGTGTAGCCCATGGTGATTACGTGGTTAAAATTCCTGAAGGATTAGGCTTTGCAGAAGCCGCACCACTATTTTGTGCGGGGGTTACAACCTATAAAGCGCTTAAAGTGACTGATGCCAAAGCGGGCGACTGGGTTGCAATTGTTGGTGTTGGAGGCCTCGGGCACTTAGCGGTGCAATACGCAAAAGCAATGGGCTTTAATGTAATTGCCGTTGATACCGGCGAGAGCAAGTTGGCACTAGCCAAAGAGCTTGGCGCAGACATCACCATAGACTTTATGAAGCAAGTGCCTTCAGAAAACATTTTTGAACAAGTGGGCGGGGCACATGGTGTTGTGTGTACTGCTGTTTCAAAACCCGGTTTTGAGCAAGCTTATAAAAGCGTGCGCCGTGGCGGTAAATGTGTACTTGTAGGTTTACCACCTGAAGATATGCCATTGCCAATTTTCGATACAGTATTAAATGGGGTGTCTGTTGTAGGCTCAATTGTTGGTACCCGTAAAGACTTACAAGAATGCCTAGACTTTGCTGCTAAAGGTAAAGTTAAAGCCATTATTGAAGAAAAACGCCTCGAAGATATCAACGATATATTTGACGACATGCTAAAAGGCGATATCACAGGCCGAATAGTGATGACGCTTTAAGCTGAGTTTATTATTAAGTACTGTCAGGTTTGTTGAGTAATCAATTGAATCTGACAGTTTTTTGTATGCTGAAAGTAGTGTATTGTAACTCGTTATTGCCCTAGATGAGTCAACGTAATTACTCTATAGGCCTGCTTTGAGCGGACATTGATTATTTTCTTTAATACATTTTCTATATTCAGAATTTACAACTTCACCTATATTCAGAAAAATGAGCAATTAGCGCATATTTGTCGTCAAACCACTTTGCCAATATAAAAATATTTTGTTATAGCAGAAGGTTAGCTAATTTGATAAAAATGTAGTAATGATAAAAGTGAGTAGTTGTGTAGTAGAAATATGCGCTATTTGCGCACTATTAAATTGTTGAACTAAGCCGCTACGCGGAGATCCTATTCTTATAATTTGAGCCACACTTACCTTGGGGTTATCCCATAACTTGGAGGTAAGTCATGAATACACTCATTGAACAAGTCAAAACTGAAATAGCCTATCGTGGTTATTCGCAAAGTACATGTAAAAGCTACTGTGAACATTTACTAAAACTCAGTCATTATTTTAATAAACCGCTCGATTCGATTACTGATGAGGAACTTAACGCCTTTTTTAACGATCCTGCGATTCGTAAACTTTCTAGAGCAAGCCAAAAAATACAGATAAACAGTATTTGGTTCTTGTTTAAGAATATTTTACATCGGCCACTTAACTTAGATATTGTACTGCCAAAAGTAAAACTTCGCGCACCCACGTATTTATCGCGCGATGACATGCGACGGCTTATAGAAAGTTGCACCGATATGCGCTTAAAAACATTGATTATGGTGTGCTATGGGTGTGGCTTACGTATTAATGAACTGCTACGCATTAAAGTGCAAGATATCGATGGACAGCGTAAAACTATTTTAATTGAACAAGGTAAAGGGGATAAATCACGCTATGTGGTTGTATCAGATAGCGTGCTGGCTCAATTACGTTGTTATTGGAAAATGTATCACCCAACAGGTTGGATGTTCTATTCACGGTTATTAATGGATAAACCTATGTCAGCATCAACCTTCAGGAAGCCATTGAGAAAACATGCACAAGCGTGTGGCTTAAAGCACTGTAATCCACATACTTTACGCCATG
>NZ_JAKGBA010000005.1:0-213011 GCF_021532495.1 Pseudoalteromonas sp. Cn5-37
GGCTATTTCAGTTTTGACTTGTTCAATGAGTGTATTCATGACTTACCTCCAAGTTATGGGATAACCCCAAGGTAAGTGTGGCTCAAATTATAAGAATAGGATCTCCGCGTAGCGGCTTAGTTCAACATGTTTATAGCGAGCTAATCGCGCGTTTTTCTACCACAGCGTAGCTCGTTTTTCTTATTAGATTATTTCTAACAAACTTGTTAACTAATTACCAGTGTTAATAAAATTTAAGAGTTCTCGCTTTTACCTCAGGATAAAAACGAGCGATTGGGTCGTTTTCTTGCCTATACGAGCGACTGAGCTAAAACTGTATATATATATACAGCCTCATTTCAAAGGAATGAAAATGAAAACTCGCTCTCCTTATTTAAACTACATTGCAGACTATATGCTCACTCGTCAGTATTCATTAAGAACAATTAATGCTTATTTAGGTTGGATCGCAAAATTTATTCACTTTCACAACAAACGTCACCCAAGCTCAATGGGAGATGCAGAAGTCAAAGCGTTTTTAGACCATATTGTATTAAAACGTAATATGTCACCTAGAACACAAAGTGCAGCTTTAAATGCGCTCGCTT
Organism: Pseudoalteromonas sp. Cn5-37; assembly: GCF_021532495.1. Classification (NCBI taxonomy): domain Bacteria; kingdom Pseudomonadati; phylum Pseudomonadota; class Gammaproteobacteria; order Alteromonadales; family Pseudoalteromonadaceae; genus Pseudoalteromonas; species Pseudoalteromonas sp. Cn5-37. The sequence continues at coordinate 588 of NZ_JAKGBA010000005.1, forward strand.
TTTTATATAAACATATTGTCAAAAATGAGCTTTCTTTAAACTTGAATTTTGCACGAAGTAATCGACAACCCAAGCTGCCTGTAGTGATGACGCCTGATGAAGTAAAGCAATTGATGAGTCATCTTTCCAAGCGATATTACTTAATCACGGGGTTAATGTATGGAAGTGGTTTGCGTGTGATGGAAGCGGTGCAATTGCGAGTAAAGGACATTGATTTTGATTACAAAGGTTATTACGCCTCATACCTTGCGCCATTCATTTGCAACGCACCTATTGCAAAGTGGCGCCGATATTCGCACCGTTCAAGCACAATTGGGCCACTCTGATGTCAAAACCACACAGATTTACACCCATGTTTTACAACAAGGAGCAAACGGTGTTGTAAGCCCATTAAGCAAAATTTTCTAGCTATTATTAAAGATGCGTTAACTTATCATTCAATGTGTAGGGCTTGGACCGTTTCTTGATTGCTCAAAGCAGCAGTTAGAGCATTTAACCTAAATTATTTTGGGGCAGAATCAAGGTAAGGCTTATTTTTTGCTTTTGGCACAGAGCCGTCCTTCAGTACCAACTTATTTATATTGAAAAATGGTTTTCTACAAATAAGTTTATACACGAAAAAAGTGCCTAGGATGATTTTTAAACGTATATATTGTGCACATTATGACTGTGCGCTACAATTTCTGTACTGATGCACAAGGGGACAGTGCAAGGATATGGCTGTAAATTTTAAGGATGAGTGGCTCTAAGCATTCTATGAAGAGGAAAAGCGGCATCGATTAATCCCTAAGGTTATCAAGAATGCTTTATATCGTAAGCTAGAAATATTAGATGCAGCAAAGGCTGAATCTGACTTAAGAGTACCACCAGGTAACCGGTTTGAATATCTTGAAAGTAACTTAAAAGTAACTTGAAAGATTGGGGCTCAATACGAGTGAACAAACAGTATCGATTGATTTTTAAGTGGGTTGATGGTGTAGCAGAAAACACCTATTTAGACCCTCATAAGTATTGAGGTAAGGGTTATGCGTATTACAAAGCGTCGTCCAGTGAGTGTAGGTGAAATGCTGAAGCTAGAGTTTTTGGAGCCTATGGGCATTACATCAAAAATTTTAGCTGAAGCAATGGGTGTGCATAGAAATACAGTTAGTAACTTGATTAATGGCGGTAGCTTAACGGCGCCACTTGCAATTAAGCTAGCTGCTGCGTTAGGGAATACCCCAGAGTTTTGGCTTAATATCCAGCACTCCGTAGATTTATGGGATACGAGAAACCGTTATCAAGAAGAGGCTAAATCTGTAAAACCCTTACTTTCTGCTCAAAAAACTTCACTACGTACATCACAAACTATTTAAAGAACTCATAACGTATATTGTTAATCCACAATCTTGATCATTACGGCAAATTCATTTGCTAGTGAAGCTGAGAAAGACGAGTTAAAAGCTTTCGTACAGAAGTTTTTATAATTAGCTTTTTTTATCCGACAATATTTCGTGGCATGTAATGCACAGAGCCACGCTAACACACAGGTGTTAGCGGGCATCATTAACTTAGGAGCCAATTAGCTCACTCAACTAAATTAATTAAGTGTGGGCTGCACATCTAAGCCATAGCCAAACATTACAGCTAATACTAATACAACCGATGCTGCGACCATTAGTTTAATTAGTAGTGGTAAACAGAATCTAAACCAATGTCCGTAGGGCACACCTGCCATCCCTAAAATGCCCATAAGTACGGCATTGGTAGGTATGATCATATTTGAAAAGCCATCACCAAATTGGTAAGCAAGCACAGCAACTTGTCTTGGTACACCGACTAAATCACCTAGTGGCGCCATTAATGGCATGGTGACATAAGCTTGGCCTGATCCAGAAGGAATAAACGTATTGAGTAGGGTTTGAATAACCAGCATGCCAATTGCAGATATTTCAGCAGATACATAAGAAAGCGGTAACGACATGCCATGTACAAGGCTATGCAGGATTTGGCCGTCTTCTAAAATAAGGGCGATACCCCGTGCAACACCAATTAACACTGCGGTGGTAACAAGATCAGATACGCCTTCTATAAATTTGTTTGCTGCTTCATCAGCAGATAGTTTGCCTAAAATGGATACAACCACACCCCAAGCAATAAAAACACCACCTAGCTCGTATAAGTACCAGCCCTTAGTTGCGATGCCCCATACTGCAATTGCTAGGGTAATAATAAAGCTGCCTAAAACTAGTTTATGGCGCAGGGCAAGTGCTGGGTAACTTGTTGCTGTTTGATTTTCCAGTGGGCAAGGCACGCCAATCATCATTGATTTAGACGGATCGTTCGCTACCTTTTTGGTGTATTGCCAAACATGATGAAAACCAATGAGTACAAATGGAATAAATATAGCTAAACGTAACCACAGACCAGAGTAAACAGGAATGCCTGCAATTTGCTGTGCGATTAATACCGTAAATGGGTTAAATGCCGATACCCCATAACCAATGCCATAACCTGCGACTATCATCCCTACGGCGGTCATTGCATCTAGGCGCATTGCTTTACAAAGCGCGACGAGAATAATAACAAAAGGAATATATTCGCCGGCGGTACCAATACTGCTTGATGCTAAGGCAAAGCAAAACACCACCATAAAGATTAATCGTTGCGGTTTTTTACCGTGTCGCTCTAAAAGCCTACCAATGAGCGCATCAACAGTGCCTGTGGCACGTGCAACAGCTAATACGCCGCCCACAATTAACACAAAGAAAATAACATCTTGAGCAGCAGCAAAAGCGCGAGGTATGGCTTGTAATAAATCCCATGGAGTTAAGTAATGGCGCTCAGCAACCGTTTGATAGGTGCCCGCAACAACCATTTCTCGGCCTGATTCACTTAATGTAGTAGTGAAAAAACCTTGTGGTACTAACCAGGTAGCAATAAGCGCAACAACCATCATGCCCAGCAGCAGTATCAGGGTATGTGGAACTTTAAAACGTAAACCCATTTATTCTCCGTAATTATGTTAGGTTAAATTCTTGAAATCATAACATGATAAAAGCGGATAGGTTGTCTCTAAAATGTCCACACTGTTAATGATTGTAATAATTAAGATACAAAAAAGGCCAGAAAACTGGCCTTATAAAGTTTATTTGAATTTTATTTAGCTAACCCAAATGGGTCATCGATGCTATGAGCAGGCTCGGTAAACCAACGCGGACCTTCGTCTGTCATATAAAAGTGATCTTCTAAGCGAATACCAAACTCATCAGGTACGACAATCATAGGTTCATTACTAAAACACATACCTGTTGCGAGTGGGGTAGGGTTACCACCCACGAGGTATGGCCATTCATGAATATCTAAACCAATGCCATGGCCGGTTCTGTGTGGGCAGCCTGGTGTTTGATACTCTGGTCCCATGCCATTTTCGGCAAGGTACTGTCTTGCAGCATCGTCTACTTTGCCACATGCCACACCATTTTTTGCGGCAGCAAAAGCAGCAAGTTGGGCATTTTTCTCGTGTTGCCAAAACATACGTTGACGTTCGGTTGCTTCACCAAATACATAAGTACGGGTAATGTCAGAGAGGTAATCATGCACTTTACAGCCAGTATCAATCAGTACCACGTCACCTTTTTTAAGGGTTTGCGGATTTTTAACACCATGCGGAAAAGACGACGCAACACCAAATAACACAATACAAAAATAGTTACCCGGTGCGCCGACTTTTTGGTGCGCTTTTTTAATAAAGGCTTCAACCTCAGTTGTGGTGATACCTTCATAAAGCATACTTGCCGTTGCTTTGTGTACTTCTAAAGTCATGTCCATAGCACGTTGCATTAAGGCAAGTTCATTGGCTGATTTATGCATACGGCAGTGCGCTGTCACGCACTGTGCGTTAACAATGTTGTAATTGCCGTTAGCTTTATTAATGCCGTCGTAGATGAAAAACTGTGCGCTTTCATCAATACCAAGGGTGCCTGTTTTGCTAATGCCCATTTCTGTAAGAACATCTACACATAGTTGATAAGGGTTTTCGTGTTCTTGCCAACCACGAATTGGGCCATCAATCACCATAAAATCGTTTAAGCTGCCGATTTCAAAAAACGGCGCTATGTATTGCACATCACCTTTTGCAGGTAAAATAGCGCCAACTAAACGCTCACTTGCGTACCAACGCATCCCTGTAAAATAGGCTAGGTTAGTGCCTGCATTTAAATAAATTGCATCAATGTTGTTTGCTTGCATATACGCTTGTGCTTTTGCGATACGCGCATCAAATTCGTCATTTTGAATAGGGGTTAAATCTGTTGTCATATCTGACAAAGAGTCAAGCGCCTGCTCTGGCGTTTGTGTGCCAATACCATATGTTGTCATTGTGTACTCCTTGGTTTTTTCTGCATTGTGGCTTGAGTAAACAGTTGATGCAAACTCACTGCGACTAATCGCATAATATTCGTATTTATGGACATAACTGTTAGCATGCGCAAAAAATAAGGAGCGACAATGCAAGTTAATTACTTAAAAAGACAAGCTGAATTTAAAGCCTTGCTAGAGCAACAAGGTTACAGCGCCATGTTAGTACTTGGTCATGAAAATATTCGTTACTTAAGTGGTTTTAGCGGTAATGCTGCTTATGCATTAATTACTCAAGATGCGTGTGTGTTGATCACTGATTACCGATACCACCAACGTGCAATTGCAGAAACAACTGGGTTTGAAGTTGTTTGTCGAGACAGAGACAACGAAACCCTTGGCCATTGTATAAATAGGCACCTTAACCCGAACAGCCATGTCGCATTTGATGCAAGCTATGTCACGGTAGCAATTTGGCAAGGTGTGGCAGATGAACTAACCGGTCACACTCTAACAGCGGTAAACGGCTTAATTGAAAAACTTAGACGCGTTAAAGACAACTGGGAAGTTGCGCAAATCAAAGCTGCTGCGGCCATCGCTGATGAAGCATTAGCACAAACGCTACCTTATTTTAAACCGGGTGTAACTGAGCGTGACCTTGCCTTAGAGCTTGAATTTAGAATGCAAAAGCTAGGTTCAGAAGGTATGTCGTTTGCCACCATTATGCTGTTTGCAGAGCGCTCAGCCTTGCCGCATGGTAACCCGTCAGATCAGGTTTTAAAGAAAGGTGACTTTGTAACCCTTGATTTTGGTGCAGTTGTAAATGGCTATCGCTCTGATATGACCCGTAGTTACATTATTGGCGAAGCATCAGAAAAACAAACCCGTATTTATAATACCGTACTCGATGCACAAAATGCGGCACTTGAAATGGTTAAACCGGGTATTAACTGTTTAGATTTAAATGCTATATCAAACAAGGTGATTACTGAGGCGGGCTTTGGCGAATACGCCGGTAAAGGGCTTGGCCATGGTTTAGGGCTGTTTTTACATGAAGTGCCATTTATCAACACATTGACAGACTACAACCTTGAAGTGGGTAATGTGATCACCATTGAGCCCGGCATTTATATACCAGGCTATGGTGGTGTACGCCTTGAAGATGACATAGTTATCACCGAATCTGGTTTTGAGGTGTTAACCCATGCGCCTAAGCCATTTATAATCTAGTGCTTAAATTAAAGGTTACTTTTTAGCATACGCTAAGCGGGCTAAACGTTCAGTTACATGGTAACTATCAAGCCCGCTCACCGCGACTGTACCAATGGCTTCAATATCGATAAAGCCATCTTCTTGCAAACACGCCTCATCTAAATAGATATCGGTTATTTCACCTATGATCAGCTCAGTGCCATTGATGGCAAGGTAGTGGTGTTCTTTCAGCTCAAGCGCATATTTAAGCTTACTTTCTTTTACAAAAGGCGCTGTAAAGTCATTTAGGTATTCAGTACTGAGCCCTGTTGCATCAAATTCAGACTCACCTTTATCGTAGCGTGCTGATGTTTGATGTGCTTTGTTATAAATGTCTTTGTTCACGTGGTTAATCGTGTACTGCTTAGTGGCTAATAAGTTCTCTAAGGTATGGCGAGGCACTGAATGAGGCCTTATGATCATACCCACTAAAGGGGGATGTGCCCCAAGATGAAATACTGAACTGACAATCGCTAAGTTAGTTTGGCCGTTACTATCTTGTGTGCCAACTAAGTTGGCACTTTTAAACCCCGACAAACTATTAATTAAATGAGCGCGGTAGCGGTTTTCTAAATCAGCAATGACTTGTTTTGTAAAATGCATAAATTTCCTGTTACCAGTCTATGGGTTTTCCTTGCCAGTCAAAGTAGGCAGGGTTTTGTGATTGTTGTAAATAGTCAGCATCACTTATCAATGAATACAGCTGCTCGGCTACAAACTTAGGGGTAAATAACTTTCCTTTGGGTACATTTGCCTGAAAGGGTTTTGATAACGGCGTATCAGTGGTACCTGGGTGAAATAACACGCAGTAGCACTTTTTATTGCGTCTGCTAAGTTCAATCGCTGCAGATTTAAATAACATATTTAATGCCGCCTTCGATGCCCGATAGCTATACCAACCGCCTAACTTGTTATCACTGATGCTACCAACACGTGCACTAAGGGCACACACCACAGTTGAAACTTGTGGCTTTAAAAGCGATGAGAATAAAGTCACACAGCGAATTGGTAGTAGAGCATTCGTCATCATGCTATTTATAAAGTGCTGCTCAGATATTTGTTCAAGTTTACGTTCAGGCGCATTATCTGGATCATGTAATAGGCCGTTAAATATCATCAACTGGGCTAAATCATAGTGGCCATCGGCAAGTTCTTTAGCAATGCCACTTAAGCTTTGCTCTGAATAATCAGTAATAAAATGCTGGTGACTTATCTCATTGCTTGATGACTCATTGAAACTTGCCTTAAATTCATCTCGACTGATGGTGACGATATGACCCGTGTTGATTTGTTTATGAAGAGTAGTGAAATAGGCATTTGCAATTTCACTGCGTGCACCACACAAAATATAGAGTTGCATTTTTGACCTGTTATAAAAATATTTGAAAAAAATTTCGCTCAAACTATCACCAACTAATAAAATGATAGTAGCTCTGTTTGTCTTGAGCTAACCCTACAAACATATAAAAAAAGGCGGGTAAAGATTTGACCATGCAAACATTAAGGATGCCTTAATTTACGGGGATTTTACCTTTTAAATTGGTAAGTCCATTTTACCAATTGAGCTAGCTTTAACGCTTTGTAGCTGACTAAGCTGCGTATTTATTACACTTTTATGTTTATAGATTGGTTATTCTTTTTTACGAGTATGTTAGAAAATTCGATCTATTAAATTAACGCTGACAATGATATTAATAAAAGGGATCAGTATTTAGCTGCGCTCGTGCTTGGCTAAATACTGTGCAGTAAGTACTTTCAACTTAGTTAAAGAAAGGAGTATGAGAATGAGTGAACAATACGCTGCACTTCGCGGTAATGTTAGTATGCTTGGACAAATGCTGGGTCAAACCATTAAAGATGCACAAGGACAAGCCATTTTAGATAAGGTAGAAGAGATTCGCGCTTTATCTAAATCGTCACGTAGTGGTAACGAAGCCGACAGACAGGCGCTTATCGAAGTACTACACGCTCTCACAGATGAAGAACTATTACCGGTTGCACGCTCATTTAATCATTTTTTGAATCTTGCTAATGTTGCTGAACAATTTCATACCGTATCGCGCTTTAATGATGTTGGCTTTTGCCAACTAAACCCTCTCACTCAAACATTAAAAGCGTTAGCAACAGCTTCAAAGCAAGGTCAAGTTGATCCGAATCACTTGGCACAAACACTCTCAAAACTCCACATCAATTTAGTACTGACGGCTCACCCAACTGAGGTGACACGCCGTACAATGATCAATAAACATGTTGAATTAAGTGATTGCCTTGCCTCTTTAGAGCGTAAAGACAACTTACCAAGTGAACGTGCAGATTTATTAAACCGCATTGCCCAACTTATTAGCCAAGCGTGGCATACCGACGACATTCGTCGCTCACGCCCAACGCCAATTGACGAAGCTAAATGGGGTTTTGCGGTTATTGAAAATAGCTTATGGCATGCTGTTCCGCGTTTCTTACGCGAGTTTGGCGAAGACGTAAAAGCAGAGCTTGATCTAGAGCTGCCGATTGATTTCAGCCCAATTGAATTTACTTCTTGGATGGGCGGCGACCGTGATGGTAACCCGTTTGTAACTGCTGAAGTCACACAGCAAGTACTTGATCATGGCCGCTGGATGGCACTCGATTTGTATTCGCGTGATATCGAAACGCTAAGCAATGAGCTATCAATGTCGGATGCAAGCGATGAGCTTATTGAGCTTGCAGGTCAAGACTTTGAACCTTATCGTGCGGTGCTTAAAAAATTAAAGAATCAAATTGCCGAAACTGTGACCCATTTGGGCGCTAAAATTAAGAATAAGCGCACTGATTCTGAAGATTTAATTACCGATATCGCGCAAATTAAACACCCAATCGAAGTGTGCTATCGCTCGCTTATTAAGACCAACATGAAAGTGGTTGCCGATGGCTTGCTGCTTGATGTTCTGCGCCGTATTAACAGCTTTGGTCTGCGTCTTGCTAAACTCGATGTCCGTCAGGATTCATCGCGTCATGGTGATGTTTTCTCTGAGTTAACACGTTATTTAGGTTTAGGTGATTACCATCAATGGCAAGAGGAAGACAAACAAGCGTTTTTACTTGCTGAGTTAAACTCTCGCCGCCCGCTAATTCCAAAACATTGGCAACCAAGCCCAGAAGTACAAGAGGTGCTAGATACATTTGATGTAATCGCAGCGCAAGATGCTCAAACATTTGGCTTGTATATTATTTCGATGGCACGAACTGCATCTGATGTACTGGCAGTACAGTTACTGCTTAAAGAAAGTGGTTGTATGTTTAACTTACCGGTTGCGCCATTATTTGAAACGTTAGACGACTTAAATAATGGTAAAGAGGTTATCGAATGTTTACTTGATAACACTTGGTACCGTGGTCATATTCAAAACCAGCAAAATGTCATGATCGGCTACTCAGACTCAGCAAAAGATGCAGGCATGATGGCTGCTGGTTGGGCACAATATGAAGCTATGGATAAACTTGTTCAATTAGCCGAAAATCGCGGTATTGAGCTTATTTTATTCCACGGCCGTGGTGGTACTGTTGGTCGTGGTGGCGCGCCAGCTGCACAAGCACTTCGCTCACAGCCTCCAGGTTCATTAAAAGGTGGCCTACGTGTAACAGAGCAAGGTGAAATGATCCGCTTTAAGTTTGGTTTGCCTGCTGTTGCCCTGCAAAGCTTAAATATTTATGCTGGTGCAGTTCTAGAGAGTAACTTGCTTCCACCACCAGAACCGAAGAGCGAATGGCGAGATGTTATGGAACTGATCAGTGCTGATTCGTGTGAGCATTACCGCCAAGTTGTGCGCCATGATGAAAACTTTGTACCTTACTTTAGAATGGCAACGCCAGAGCAAGAGCTATCTAAATTACCACTTGGTTCTCGCCCTGCGAAGCGCAACCCGAACGGTGGGGTAGAAAGTCTTCGTGCTATTCCATGGATCTTTGCATGGAGCCAAAACCGTCTAATGCTGCCAGCTTGGTTAGGTGCATTAACAGGCCTTAAAGCTGCATTAGAGAAGTATGGCATCGAGACACTTCACGAAATGAGCTTAAAATGGCCATTCTTCCGTGCTCGTTTAGAGATGCTAGAAATGGTATTTAGTAAAGCCGATTCATGGTTAAGTGCGCATTACGATGATGCATTAGTAACTGAGCAATATAAGCCATTAGGCGTAAAACTTCGTCAGGAGTTGAGTGAGGCTATTGAGCTTGTGCAATCGCTTAGCCCACAAAAGAGCCTGCTTGCAGACCAACCTTGGATCAAAGAGTCAATAGCGCTTCGTAACCCGTACACAGATCCACTTAACTTATTACAAGTTGAGTTACTGCGTCGTTCACGCGAAGCTGACGAGGGCTCTGAAGGCGATATTGATAATGCCTTGATGATCACTATGACAGGTATCGCTGCTGGTATGCGTAATACCGGTTAATAGCTAGTATCATCAACCAATCGAGCATCGATTGGTAGGCTAATAACAAATCGTGCGCCGTGTTCATAAGGCTCGGCGCATATTTCTCCTTTCAAATTAAATTTAACTGCATTAAAAACAACATTTAACCCAAGTCCTAGGTGTTTATCGCCCATATTAGTGGTATAGAAAGGAGTAAAGATATCATGCAAGATAGTTTCCTTAATACCGACCCCGTTGTCTTGATAAATAATTTCGACATGCTTAGGAAAAGCTTTAATCTCGATCTCAATTAAACCGTGTAGCTTTATTGTAAAACCATGTTCGCAGGAATTAATGATTAAGGTTTTTAATATGTCTCCAATAATTGCAGGGTAAGAAGTTATTACAACAGTATCGCCCTGAATATCGAATTTAATACACTTTCCTAAATAACTTGAGAAAGGCAGAACTCTGCGTGATATTTCTTCTTTTAGGTTAAACTGGACTAGCGGTTTATCTAAATCAATAGACACATTGAGTGCCTTAAATTCTTCGACAATACTGGCAAGTCGAGCGATGCTAGCCTGTATTAAATCTTTTGCATCGTTTGTATCGTTTAAAAAGCTATGAAGGTGCTTGCTAGATAGCTCTTGAGATTTAAACTTTTGGCAAATAAGTGTAAGTTGATCATCAATTAAAGAGCTAGCGGTTACAATGGTGCCAATGGGCGTATTTAATTGATGCGCCATACCAGATACTAATGCGGTTAACGATGCTATTTTTTCGATTTCAATAAGTTGTGCTTGTGTGTTATGAAGTTTTGTTAATGTTTTAGATAGGGCATTCTTTTGTTGCTTCGTCCTCACTGTCATCAACGTTAATACGATTAAAATTGAGCATAAGGCAAAAGCAATCGCCATAAAAATCACTTTATTTGCTTTATTTTTTGAAGCCTGAACTTGATTTGATTTAGTTAAAAGTTCTATTTCTGCTTCTTTAGTCGTTATATCTAATTCTGCTAACGCTTTGGCAAGATTAGTACTGGTTTGTCTTCTTAGAATTTTTTCTTGAGTTTCATAGAGCTGTTTGTATGCATCAATTGCTGCATGGTAGTTTTTTTGTTGTAAATGCAAAGAGGCTGATAGCTCTTGTGTAGCTAGCAATAATTGATAGTCAGAGATTTTTTTATTTTTTAAATCAATTGACTGAATTTGTGCTAGAGCCAATGCAGGTTTATTTTGGGCTTTGTATGTTTTAGCAAGTTCTAATACTACAGCAAGCTTATCGCTTTGAAGATTATTCTCATTTAGTAAATTGAGTGCTTTTTTCAATATTATTTTTGCTTTTTTATATTGTGCTTGAGAGTTATAAATTTTTCCCTGAGTGGTTAGATTAACTATTTGGTGTGAAAGAAAGTCGTTGCTTTTCTGAAAGTTATATATGTTACTAAGTAGTTCTAATGCTTGGTCATATTTTTTTAAACCAAGCAAAGCCTTAGCAAGAAGATTACTCGTAAACGACTCATTAAAGGTATGGTTATTTGTTTTGCTGTACTCTCTAAATTTTTTAAATATTTCTGCTGCATTGTTATATAGGTGTAATTTTAAGTAGATAACAGCGATGTTGTTTTCAGTTTGCATTACAAGGTTATTATTCCTCATCTTTGCAAAAGGGAGCGCTTGTTTGTAATGATTAAGTGCTTCTTGATATAACCCTAAATGGGAATAGATATTACCCGAAATATTATAGTAGCCATACATCAGGCTCTTATCTTTCGATTTGGCAACCATACTCTCGAACTCTACAAGCGTAATCATCGCTTCATCTAGTTTATTATTACCAGATAAAACCCACGCTTTATAGTTAGTCATAATGATCTTCTGTTCAAGATTCAACTCAGAATTTGCTAGTATTTTATTTACTTCTTCTAAACCTAGCTGTCTTGAGTTTGCGTAAGTGTTTCTGACTTGGTTGCGTAGTTTTTCAAATTCTGTTGCTGTAATTGCGGTTGCTTGCAAAGGAACTGACAAAAACATGCCTGCGATAATTGGAACCATGAATCTCATGATTTATTCCTATCCAAGCAAACATGTATCATCTGACAATACGTGTTTACTCTACTGCTTTAAGATGATGTTCATTGTAAGTTTTCACTCATTTTAAGGGCATCTGAAAAGGCTTAAATTAAAGGCAGAATTCTCGTGCATGTTTAAAAAAAGCATTAAAGGTTAATTTAAGGTAACGCCAAAAATGTATTTTTCTAGTTATAAATTCTTATATTTTATACTGGTCATACCTATTTAATTGCTAGCTATTGACTAGGTTAGGGTTATAAATAAAATATGCTGGCTTTCAACCCTGAGAGCTAGAGTTAACCCCTAACCACTCACGCAGTTTAAGAGTATTTTTATGTCAAACGTGTCTACTTGCATTACCTATGATGCATCTACGTCGTTAGTTATGATGACGTTAAGAGGGACGGCAAGCGCACAGGATGTGATTAACTTTTACCAAATCGCCCAACAATACTCAGTATTATATGGGTCAGATAAAATACTCGTTGACGTGTCTGAGTTGACACACAATTTCGCACCTGCTGATTTATTCACAATTATGCCGGCAGTGGCAAACTCTTTGAAAGAAGCTGTTGTAGCAATTGTCGTAAGTTTTGATGGTTTTATGCACGACTTATTTATGCAAAAAGCAAAGCGCTATAACTTACAAGCTGAGAATTTTGAATGTTTTAACAAAGCAAAAAATTGGCTGGTTCGTCAATAATAGGTCGAGCTAGTCATCGCTATTTTGTTGTGTATATCTGGGCTTACAAATACCGCTAATTTTTAGCTTTTATTGTGCGATTTACCTTGATGTTTACCGCCAAAACCTAGCAATTCATTACGTAACCTTTTAAACTGTTTAGCCAATTAATAATTATAATTTGTTATGACAGCAACTAGGATAGATGCAAGCAAACTAGCTCAAAATTCAGAGCCGTTTAGCTTCAATGATCAACAAAAAAATTCTCTTTTTGCCCAGCTTAAACAGCAACGTGGCATCTTATCTCAAACAGATATTTCTTCTCTTTGTCAGCAGTTTCAAGTTAGCCAACTTGAGTTACTAAAAGCCTGTGTACCCGTCGCAAGTTTATTTTCTGTGGCGCCTATTTCTAAATTCTACGTGGGCGCTATTGCAGTTGGGTTAAATGAGCAAGACGAAACAAATTTCTATTTTGGCGCTAATGTTGAGTTTTCTCATCAAGCCTTGAGTTTAGTCGTTCATGCTGAGCAATCAGCGATTAATAATGCATGGCTTAATGGCGCGCAAGCAGTACAAAGAATTGCAATCAGTGACGCTCCTTGTGGCTATTGCCGTCAATTTATGAATGAATTGAGTACTGCAGACTCACTTGAGATTTTATTGCCAGAGCGTGACTTTAACCTTCATGAGTTATTACCTTATTCATTTGGCCCGAAAGATTTAGGTAATGATGCGTGTTTATTTTCGCATAAGCAAAGTGATAAACAATTTGCCGACCTTACCATTGATGACGCAAAACTTATTCAATTAGCACTCAATGCATATGTGCCATACACAGGTAATTTTAGTGCTGTTAAATTAAGTACATTTACCGAAGGGGATTTTTACGGAAGCTATGCCGAAAATGCTGCCTATAGTCCAAGCCTTTCGCCATTACAAAGTGCATTGAGTCAGTTTTATCTTGCGGGTTTAAGCTTTGATGATAAAACAGTTAAGTCGATAACCTTGTTAGAAACACAAGGGGCAGAAAATCAATATGAGGTGGCTAAATCTGTGCTGGCAAGCTTTGCAAACCCACCAGCATTTGAGCACTATATTGCGAAATTAAGTAACGCTTAATTAAGCAATAGTTTTGCAGCTTCAATGACGACGGCGACTGATTTTTTCTCAATCTCGCCGTGGTCAACATTCGGAATCTCTTGTTTAGTACGATTTACTAAAACACCTGCAACACATGCTGCGCGTAAGCCAAGGGCAGCACACATAGTAAATAGTGTTGCTGATTCCATCTCGTAGTTCATCACACCTAGTTTTTGCCACTCTTCACAGCTGCCTTGGAATGAGCGCGGAACATAACCTGAATAAGTATCGTAACGCTCTTGACCTGGGTAGAATGTGTCACTTGATGCAGTAATACCAATGTGGAAATTAATTCCTAATTTATCACATGCATTGACCATTGCTTGTGTAGCAAAAAAGTCAGACACAGCAGGGTAGCTTAGTGGTGCAAAATGCTGGCTTGCGCCATCTAATCGAACAGATGCTTGGCTAATTAAAATGTCGCCTTCATTGATGTGCGGCTGAATAGCACCGGTCGTGCCAATTCGCAAAAAGGTATCAATACCTAGCTGAGCAAGCTCTTCAACAGCAATTGAAGTAGATGGGCCGCCAATACCGGTTGAACAAACGACAACACTGTGGCCGTTTAGCTCACCACGGTAAACATGAAATTCACGAGTCTTCGCTAAGCATTCAGGGTTATCAAGAAGCGTAGAAATGCGTGCTGAGCGGTCAGGATCGCCAGGTACGATAGCAAGAGTTGCCCCTTTTAAGTCGTCACGTGTGATCCCTAAGTGAAATACCTTTTCCATTATTAAACCTTATTTTTGTCTAAAGCGTAATACTTTAATCATATGTGTTTAAAGTACAGGACAGATGTCCGATTAACTTAACAATGTTGCAAGAATTGCACAGTTAACCTAAACCTAAAGATGTCACCTTTAATGAGGATACATTATGCCAGCATCATCTTCTATGAACAAAAATCACGAATTTGCTCGTTGTTTAGAGAGCTCTCAAATATCTGCATCTGCACCGTTTCATTGGTTAGCACTTGCATTTAAGGACATCGCTAATGCGCCAATACTGAGCCTTGTCTACGGATTAGTATTTACCTTGATACCAGCGACAATTATGTATTTTGTATATCAGTTTGATACGCACTTAGTTATTTTGCCTGCTGTGGTTGGCTTTGCATTAATAGGCCCTGCCTTTGCTGCTGGCCTTTATGATGTGGCGTGGGAGCTTGAAAAAGGCCATAAACCTACTCTAATGCATAGCCTTAAATCGATGTTTAGAAACCCAGCAGGTGAATGGGGCTTTGCGGTGTTACTAATGGTGATTATGATTGTTTGGATGCGTTTAGCTGCGCTCATCCACGCCCTATATCCGAATGTTGTCAATCCAAGTTTTGAGCAATTATCGGCGTTTTTAACGCTCGGTAGTATTGTTGGTGGTATTTTACTTGTCACTGTATTTGCTATCTCTGCGTTTACCCCGCAAATTATGATGGAGCGCCGAGTTGATATCATGACTGCGGTAATTTCTTCGATGAACGCGGTTAAAACCAATTTTGCTGCCATGGTTGTTTGGGCTGGGATAATACTCTGTTTAGTGTTTGTTGGTTTTATTACAGGCACTGCTGGGTTTATTGTGATTATGCCTTTATTAAGCTACGCCAGTTGGCATGCATACATTGCTGTTATCAAAACCAAGAAGCCAAGAGGCTACGAATAATGAGTATTCACTTCGTTTGAATATAAATCTATAGCGGCAATCGACTCGGTTGCCGCAAAATTTGACTTTCTTTTCGCGCATGTTATACCTGCCAAAATACAGCGCTCTTATTTGACTAGAGCAGTTTAAATTTTTCTGCATTAAAAATATAATCTTTCAATATCAGTGAGTTATAGATTCGGTTGAGCAAGTGATTGTTGAGTCTTAAAAATCTTAACTATACACAAAACTGATTGCGTAAGTTTTTTGTTTACGCATGAATATGCAGACAATGATCAGCGGAGTAGAGATGAGTAACACACAAAAAGCATTCCACGAAAAACTAAGTCAGTGTCTTTGTCCTCCTGGCGATGGTGTATTTACAGTAAATACAGCAAAAGAGCGTAAAGATGCGCTGCGTACTAAATTATACGGTCAAACAGATAATGTTGATGTGCTTTGGAAAGAGTCACTTGAAACATTGGCAGAGTCTGAGCACAAAGCCGTTATTTTAGGTATTAGCTCTGACTGCGGCGGTGGTATATTACGTGGTGCTAACTGGGGACCTCTTTTTTTACGCTCTACCTTGATTGATCAACAACCGCAAGCACGCGCTTTTGATTTAGGTGATGTGCGTGTGATTCCACATTTACTGCATGATAAATACCTTAACGATGCGACCATCACAAACTGCCAAAAAGCGTTATATGCTGATGAAAACAGTGAATACCATGTATCACCTTTGTCTATCACAGAAGATGTCTGTGACGGCTTTTATGCGAACTACCCTGATAAGGGTATTTTTGGTATCGGTGGCGACCACTCAATTAGCTACCCGCTAACTAAAGCTTACTTAAAAGCAAAACGTGATGCTGGCAAACGCACTGCAATCATTCACTTTGATGCTCATACAGATTTATTAGTAGAGCGTCTTGGTATTGATTTATGCTTTGGTTCTTGGTGTACACATATTCTTGAGTACTTACCAGCGCCACGTAACCTAATTCAATTTGGTATCCGCTCTAGTGGTAAGCCTAAGCAACATTGGGAAGACACGTTTGGTGTTAAACAACATTGGGCCCACGAAATTATCGAACGTGGCGCTAAAGCAGTTGCTGATGAAGTGATTGCACAGCTCAAAGCAGATAATGTTGATGAGCTTTATGTGAGCTTTGATATTGATGCGCTTGATGAAAGCTTTGCTTCAGCGACAGGAACACCAGAAGCCGGTGGCTTAACACCTCAGCATGCATTAGACATTCTTGTTGCATTGGCTGACGAGTTCCCAATTACAGGTGCTGATATGATGGAAATCGCGCCATTCACCGACAGCTCACTAATCGGCCAAACAAGTTCTGAAACGACACTCAGAGAAGGTGCTAAAATCTCTGCATTTTTGATTGGTGCAATGAATAAGTAATTCATTTTGCAATATTAGCGGAAACTTAGTTTCCGCTAATTGTTTATTTCTATTTTACATTTCAAATTTCATCACCTCGCGCTATATTTGTATAAAAAATAATTATAATTTCCGGTATAGCGACTATGCATAAGCTCTTTATCTTACTTTATTTACTAGTGTCTCTACCTGTATTCTCTGCAATTACAGTGGTCACTGAAAATTTACCGCAGTTACAGTATCAAGATGAGAATGGTGAGTTAGTGGGGACTGTAGTTGATAAAGTACTAACATCGCTCAAGCAAAGTAACATCAACTATGAAATTTCTGTGAACCCTTGGTCTGTTTCTTACAACGCGGCTCTTAGAGATGAAAATACATGTATATTCTCAATAGCTAGATTACCTGCTAGGGAGCGTGATTTTATCTGGTTGTCAAAACTTGGACGTTTCTCTGCTTCATTTTATTCGTTTAATTTTCAGCAAATTTCAATTAGTAATTTACAACAAGCTAAGCAATACCGTATTGCGGTGCTAAAAGATAATTACTCTCATATTTTCTTAAAAGAACATGGCTTTGATGAAACAAATCAGCTGATATTACTTGATAGTTTTGACAATATTTATGATGTGTTAAAAAGTCGTCGAACGAGCATAGATTTAGTCGTTTTAAGTGATCAACAATTTGATTTTGAATTACAAAAAGACTCTACACTCAACTCACTAAAACCAGTGTTTAGTATTCCTGTTGTTAATCCTGACTTATATTTTGCTTGTAATAAAAATATGAACACTGCATGGCTTGAGAAGTTAAGTAAAGCCTTTGCTGATTACGATTAAAAATAGCACTTGTTGATTGTAATAAAGCGGCTATAATCAGCTGCTTTTTGTCCATTCTCGCCAAACTCTAGCTAGCAAAACGAGCAAAAAGTTGTTTGCATTCAACACCCTGAATGCGTTTAAATGTTAGGAGTTACAATGAGTGACTTACTCATTATTATTATTTTAATTCTGATCAGTGCGTTGTTTGCTATGAGCGAAATTGCAATAGCAGCATCACGCAAGATTAAATTACGAGTAATGGTGGACGAGGGGAGTTCTAAAGCCCAAGCGGTGCTGGCGTTGCAAGAGCAACCTGGTGCTTTCTTTGCCATGATACAAATTGCCCTAAATGCAATTGCCATTTTGGGTGGTATTGTTGGTGAGCAAGCATTATCGCCTTATATCGAACAAATCTTAGGTATGATTTACCAAGGACCTTTACTAAGTCAAATCAGCTTTTTGATTTCGTTTTTGAGTATTACCTCTTTGTTTATTCTATTTGCTGACTTATTACCTAAACGGTTAGCGATGATTATGCCGGAAGCCGTTGCAGTTAATGTGGTTTCTATAATGCGCTGGGTAACTTTTGCGCTAACACCCTTTGTCGTTTTCTTTAATGGAATTACCAACCTGATTTTGCGCGCGTTTAAAGTACCCGCTGAACGAGAAGACATTGTTACGACAGAAGACATTGTGGCGATGATGGATGCAGGGGCAGAGTACGGTAGCTTACAGCAACAAGAATATGAGTTAATTGGCAATGTATTCGATTTAGAAGCGCGTTTTTTATCGAGTGTAATGACCCCTCGTGATCAAATTGTCTATTTTGATGTTAAAGCTGATGCTCAAGAAGTGGCGACCAAAATTATCGAACATCCACATAACCACTTTTTAGTCTGTGATGGTAATTTAGATAAACTAATAGGTTCAGTTGAATCAAAAGATATTTTGCGCAAAGTACTTAAAGGGCAAAGCGCCGAAATTGATAATGAATTGATAAGCCAAGATATTTTTTATCTTCCAGAAACATTGAGTTTGTCTGAAGCTTTAAACACATTCAAAAAAGCGGCTGAACCATTTGCCGTTGTGGTTAACGAGTATGCACTCATGGTAGGTATTGTCACTGTCAAAGATTTAATGAAAGGCTTTATGGGGGATTTAATTAGTCATCAAGGCGAAGAGTTAATTATTCAACGTGATAATTCATCTTGGCTGGTCGATGGTTTAACACCTGTGGTTGAGCTTGCTAAGGTACTTGAAATTGAAGAGTTCCCTGAGCAATCTCATTACGAAACAGTCGCAGGGTTTTTGATCTACACCATGAAACGCCTGCCTAAACGCGCTGAGTTTATTAATTTTGGTGGCTATAAGTTTGAAGTTGTCGATGTTGAAGGAGTGAAAGTCGAGCAACTACTCGTTACTCGCATTTCGGATACTGTTTAGGCCGCCGATGCGGCCTTACTCAAAGGCGCCTTTCACAAGGGCGTTACCTTTGCTTACCATATGAACACCCTTTGACCAGCATTCTGTTGGCGCAAGCGTTGTTTTATTAAGTAGCACAAAATCGGCATCTGCATTTTGTTTAATGACACCTTTATTGATACCCAGTATCTGTGCAGGGTTTGATGTAATCGCCATTAAAGCGTGTTCAATCGAAACATTATATTTTTGCACTGCTTCTACAAACGAACCATGCAATGTAGACTCTTTACCTACTTCAAGGCCAAGCAGATTATAGCTTTTGTCAAAAATAGGTAAGCTTGCATGGCCATCTGAGCTCATGGTTAGTTTTGTTGGGTCGACCTTATTCTCTAGGCAATAAGCGAGTGCGTGTGCGGCAGAGTATTCACCATGAGCAAGGTCATACTCGGTTGTACTTGTTGTAAAATCGATAGTGCCACCGGCTTTACAAAACTCTACCCCAGCATTAAGTAAGTCGATATTTCGATTCATGTGAGTTGGGTAAAATTGTGCCAGCGAAATATCGGTTAGCTTATCAACCTCATGTAATAACGATAAATGTGTATCAACAGGGCCAACATGAATGCTGACAGTGCCTTTTTTACCACTTAACATGCCTGCCACTTTTGCCTCAGCGGCAAGCTCTGCCAGCTGTTGTACCGTGGGTTGGCTACTACGATGATCAGATATAGCAACTTCACCCACACCAATAAACTCATCAATGTACATTAGATCGCTGGTGACTGAGCCTGTCAGTGTTTTCGCAGGTAAATGATATGAGCCCGAATGACAAAACACGTTGAGCCCAAGCTCTTTCAGCTCTTTTGCTTTAGCAATCAGGTTACTATGAGTTCGGCTACTTGAGTCAGTGCCAAGGGCTGCAATAACGGTTGTTGTGCCATGCAATGTTGCATCAGTCAGGTTCATTTCAGGTGTTCTACTTGCAAAGCCAGCTTCGCCGCCTCCGCCAGTTATATGAACGAGTGAATCTACAAACCCTGGGGCTAAAATACAATGAGTGCCATCGACTGTGGTAATCCTCTGATAAGTATCGATGGTGATTTCAGGCTGTATATCAACTATTTTTCCGCCAGCAATAAGAACATCTTGAGTGCCTAAAGGTGAGGGGGCGAAAACGTCTGCGCCTTTTATAAGTGTTAACATAATTAAATCTTTTACTGATAGTTAATAAAGTGTGCGAGAAAAATAAAGCAGCTAGCAAGGCCAAACAAAGCTAAAGTGAAGCGCCAAATAAAACGTGCCCATTCACTCCAATCTAATTTAACAATACCTAAACAGCCAATGAGACTAGCAGAAGTCGGAATAAAAATATTGGTTAAACCATCACCCAACTGAAATGCTAACACCACAATTTGACGTGATATATTTAATAAATCACCGAGCGGTGACATTAGCGGCATTGTTATGGCTGCTTGTCCAGAGCCTGACGAAACAAAGAAGTTAAATACACTTTGAAATAATAGCATGCCCCAAGCCGCAATATAGTCGGGTACAACTGAAATGCTGGTGGCACTGTAGTACAGCAAGGTATTTAGAGTTGAAGGCGAGGTTAAGTCACTACCGCCAAGTATTAAAATAACGCCTTTTGCAAGTGCCACTAAAAGTGCTGCAGGTAAGAGCTCTTGAGCACCTTCTTTAAATGCGTTTGCGCTTTCATTGGCAGTTTGTTTTTTGAATAGGCTGGCGATTACAGCACAAGCAATACCTAGGCAAAAGAATTGCGCTGCTAATTCAGGAATATAAAACTGCCTCGCCATTACGCCCCAAATAACCCAAACAATGCCTGCAATAAAAGTTAGTAAGATTAGTTTATCTGCAGTATCTAAACTAATAGAGCTGTCTTGGTGTTGGTTAGATTGTTGTTTAGTGGCTCTGATAGAGTTGGCATAGCGAATAGTGAATACAAGGCCAAATGAAGTAAAAACAAGCCAAGCAACCATTCTGAACCCTGCGCCAGAAAAAACGGGAATTTCAGCAATTGATTGAGCTATGGCAATGCTAAATGGGTTCATCCATGAGGTAGCAAAGCCAATTTGTGTGGCAACATAGGTTGTTAATACCGTCACTTTTGCGTCATAGCCAAGTTGTTTCATAATCGGGAATAACACAATACAAAAGGCAATGGCTTCTTCACCCATGCCGAAAACCGCACCACCTAAAGAGAAAAGCACGAACAAGAGAGGAATGAATACCCACTCAATATGTTGTGTTTTGTTGATCAGTGCCATTATGCCGTTATTTATCGCACCGGTTTTTAAGATAATCCCAAACGCACCGCCAGTGATTAAAATAAACGCCATTACACCAATCGCTGCGCCATATTTATCACCTGACACTAATCCTTCAAATAAGACATTAGCGAGGCCAATTTCACCACCTTCTGCAAATAATGCTGGCGGGGCATGATCTGAGGCTGTTTGGTATTGTGATAGTTCAACGCTATGGCTATCTTTTTCGGCATTAAATACACCGGGGGTTATAAATAGGCTGGCAAAATAGGCGATAACTGCGACGTACAACAAAATGATGCTCGCATCTGGCATCGCAAACTGTTTGTTTTTCATAAAGTCACTTAAAGGTCATTCGACATTTATAAGATAAGCAAGGTATTGTAGCCCTTGCTAACAAAGATTAATACTGAGAGTCGTTAGTTTAAGATAACGTAAGCTCAAAAGTGTGGGCGACTATTAAGCCGCCCATACCTTGCTAAAAGCGATAGCTCAAACTTAACGTATAGCGACTGCCATAAGCATTATGGTTTATAGAATCAAAACCTCGACTTGAACCATATAGTTTAGGCGGTTCTTTATCGAAGATATTATCGATACGAGCACGGATTGATAAAGCATCATTGATAAAATACCCGGCTGATAAATCCCATACTAGCCAGTCATCAACATCACGCTTTAACTCATCATTAAGCTCGCCAAGTTCTTCTAGCTCGTCTATTTCACGGCCTCGAAGCCCTTCAATATCATCCTCATAGCTACTGGTATAATTGGCACCTAGATTTATGTAATAACTCTCGGCATCCCAATCGATAGAGAATCTGCCAACATTTTCAGGGTAGCGATAAGTGCCGATTAGCTTTTCGATTGCATCTGAACCGGGTTTATTTCTCTCAAACTCTAAATAGTGTGTACCATCAAAAGCGAGCGTTAAGTTACCTTGTGCAAAAAGAAAACGATGATCGAACTTAAAGTCGATTCCCGCTAAGGTTTGTGTGCCGGTATTTTCCAGTGGAATAACATGGTCTCTAAATAGCGGCAGGAATAGCTCATCTTCTCGCGGATTAAATTCACTAATATAGTTTGTTAGGATCTCTGAAAGATTAGCGCCATCACTTTCGATATTAAGGCCTGCATTATCGGTTACTTCACACAGCTGCTGCTCGTATGAAATACCTTGTTGTCCTTGTGGTACTAAGCCACAGTGACGAAGAGACGCGTCCGTAATTGCTCTATCTAGCACGGCAGTCATATTGGTATCGATGACTTGCTCATGATCAAAATGCCAATAATCGACAGTTAGGTTGGTATTTACAGATGGACTCCATGCAAAGCCAATGCTGAGCGCTTCAGATTCCTCGGCTTTGAGTGCTTGATTACCAAGCTCTAGGCTGTTAACACTGACTTCTGTACCATCACCCATACAGTATAAATCTGCAACAGCCTGATTTGCGCCGCAATCAAAGCTTGATTGTGTGGTCCGTAATTTTACGCCAGCTTGAGTTAATGATGGTGCTCTAAACGACGTTGACCAAGAGCTCCTAATAATTAGAGAATCTGAAGGGCGGTAGCTTAAACCCACTTTAGGGTTAAATGTTCCACCAAAGTCATCGTAATGATCGTAACGACCAGCAATTTGCAATTCTAGCTGCTCAGTAACTGGCATATTCAACTCTACAAATGCAGCGTACTGTGTGCGGTCTGCTTCTGATAAGCTCGAGCCAAAACCAAAAACGTCGACTAAATAACCATTTTCAGCACGCGCTTGAGAGTCTAAAGACGGAATATCTTTTAACTCTTCTCGGCGAGCCTCAATACCAAATGCAGCATAAATGGGTAACTCATTAAATGTAAATAAATCGCCATTAAAGTTTAAATCCCATCCGTAGACTGTACTTTCACCACTTCTACTTGGGTTTGCTTTTGCAAGCTCAAGCACCGCATCATTATTAGCATCACCCTGTAAAAAAGGGTTGTAGAATGGCATTAACTGACCTTGCGCACAATTGAGCTGAGTTCCATCAAATGTAGCTAATGAACCGTCGGAGCATAATTCACCAGTGATTGCAGCATGAAATTGGTAGCGGTTGTAAATACCATCAATCGCTTCTTGCTCTGACTTAGAACGAGAAAATGTTACACCTGACTCCCAACTCCAGTCACCAATGTAACCGGCTAGGCTACTGACTAAGCGAAAGTTTTTAGTTTCAACTTCAACAGTTCGTGGTGAATTAAAACGTGCATCAAATGCAAAGCCATACACATCTCGACCCGCTTGAGTGGTAAATGGATCAATATAAAGCTGGTCCATTAAGTCGTTACTGCCATCAGCGTTATCATAAATGAATAGCGCATCTTCTATGATAAACGGACCATCATCGTCGTTTATTTGATTGATTGGTGCAGGTGATGAATAGGCTTTTGATTTAGTTTGGCTATAGAAGAAATCGGTATGCCAATCTAAATCACCTAAGGTGCTGTTGAACATAAAGCCAGTTGATAGGCTTTCAAATGGGGTTTCTAGGTAATCATCTTGGTTTGCATAGTAAGCACAAATTTGCTCACCATACTCAGTCGTGACAAGCTCTGTTTTACAGTTTGGGGCTGGTAGTTCATTGCCATCTCGGCTGCTGAAGTAATAAATGTTTGGTGAGTTCTCAAGTTTCGGTAAATATGAGTAACCATTTACTAGATTAGGCGTTGCTGTATAACTTCTGTCGGTCGCTTTAAAGGCATTGCGGTCGTAAATATCAGCAAATACCGTTAAGTTACTTTCACCGATATTGGTTCCGTAGACTAAGTTAAGTTGCTTCTTAGCTTCGTCATGACTGTCAAAGCTATTGGTGTAAGAAGTGTTTACTTCAGCTCCTTGATAGTCATCTTTGAGAATATAGTTAATAACACCGGCTACCGCATCAGCTCCATAAATTGCTGATGCGCCAGTGGCTAAAATATCAATGCGCTCGATTGCAGCAAGCGGAATTGAATTTACATCAACAAAGTTTTCAGTGCCTGCCGCAAACGAGCTTGGTGCAACACGGCGGCCATTAATGAGTGTTAATGTGGCTGAGGGACCCATACCTCTTAAGCTTGCAGCGGATTGACCCGCTGGCGTTGAGGTTGATGTACCACCACTTTCAGATGTTGAAAAGGTACCGGAACCGCCTTTAAAAACCGATAAATCTTTCAATAATTCATGAATAGTGTTCGCTCCTGAGCGCTTGATTGCATCTTGGTCAAGCACGGTAAGCGGGATGGTTCCTTCTAAATCAACCCCTTTAATTCGTGATCCTGTTACTTCTACTCGTTCAATTTTTTCTGATTGTTGGTCGTTTTGAGCATACACAGTTTGTACTGGGCACAGCACAGCACTGATTGCTACAGCAATTGATAACTGACGAAACATATTGATTTACCTTTGTCTTAAAAAACACACGGCAAAACCGTGACGTTTTGAATAATTGTTATAATTTTTAGACAGGGCAGTGGGTTATAGACACAACTAGCCCCTCACAGGAAGTGAGGTGTGGCTACTCGTCAAACCACTCCGAAAGGTAGTGTGGAGAGTAGAAATATGTGCAAAGCGATAATGCGTTTTTCAACATAATTCCAATCCGTAAGGTCTTTTGACAAAGCTAGCGATACAGTGCTAGCTTACTCGCGTTTTTAAATGTTCCTTTTTTTTATAGCAAGCAACAAAAAGCTGCGCAAGCAATTTTCTAATATTTTTTTACAAGAGTGTAACAATATGAACATCCTTAAGGAGCAAAAGACTAAATATCAAACTTCAGCTTTTTCTTTGGTATTTAGTTTGTTTTTCGCATCATTTGGCGGCAAAGTTTATGCAAGTGAACAACAGCAAACGCTAGTTTTAGTTGGCGGATCTTTGACCACCTGTTCAAGTATGAGCCCTAAAAATTGTCTTTCGAATAAACAGATTAGTGGTAAACAGACTAATCAATATCGATTAAATAATGATGCTTTATCTGCAATAAAGACAAATTGGCCAACCAAGAACAAAAAAAATCGTCAGCAAACGCTTAAGGTATTAGCACAGATTGCACGTCAAAAGTCAGGTGTGATCACTAAAAGTGATATTTTATGGGCATGGCGTGATTTAGATAACAAGTTACTAAACGAGCTTACTGATTCAGAATACAACTTTGTCATAGACTCACTTGAAGTGGCTGTATTAAATACAGATTCGACCCGTCAAAAAGAGCAGGTCAGTACAAGCGATAATAACGAACGTGCAGCCAATGATATTTTAGACTTTGTTGCTGCTTCATTAAAAACAACCACCAAATCACCAATAATTTTAGCGGTAACGGCTTCAAGCAGAGATCCATATGAATCAGCTGACTTTTATGAAGGGTTATTAAACTTTACTGGTGTTGAATCAAGCTGGTTACCTCTAACACCCGCCTTAGCAAAAGCGATTACCAGTAAGCAATGTGACAGTTTGGATTCTTTACGTACTGACTCTATGGGCGTTTTTAATCGTGAGGTAATTTACCCTGATCGAATTAAGGCCGAAAAAGCGCTTTGTGATAAAGGGGTCGATCATTTAGTTAAACTGATTGAAAACGCGACGGGTATTATGTTTAACGGTGGCGATCAGAGTTTAACCAGAAAAGTACTGTTTGATGAAAACGGTAAGCAATATCCTTGGACTCACTCAATTTTACAAAGACCATTACTGGTAGGTACAAGCGCAGGTACAGCGGTGCAAAGTGGTGGTAAAAATGCCTATGGCACAGTGCCGATGATTTCAAATGGTGCAAGTTTAGCGGCAATGAGAGAAGGCGCGTTTGCGGTGTCTGCGCCGAGTGAGCGCTGTGAAAATGAATGCGGTGATAAGCTTTCGGCTGATAGTCTTACCTATGAAAAACAAGGTGGGCTTGGCAGCTTTACTTATGGTGTTCTTGATACACACTTTAGCGAGCGCAACAGAACAATGCGTTTGGCAAGATTACTGGCAGATACCGGGCAACAGCATGGTTTTGGCATTGATGAGACCACCGCCCTTGTATCAATTCGAGCTGGTGAAACCGCACTAATGACGGTGATTGGTAAAAGCGGTGTCGTGCATGTTAAATCTAACGCTAAAAATAACGGAGCAATCAGTTATTGGCCTGCTGGTGCAGTTATTGATGTAACAAAGGATGGTTTTACTCTAGCTAAACGAACTGTTGATAATGCACTCCCTAGTATTAAAATTCCGCCACTGCCGATGCAGCGTTTTGGCACTATATTTTCAGATGCTAAATTACGTTCGCTTGTACAAGCTATGTGCTTAACACAAGAGCAACAAGCAGTCGCTCAGCATGATGAGTTTTTATTGGATTTAAATGCCACTGACAATACTCATTATTACCGTGTAAACACCAGTAGTACAGGCTGTGCGGTAGAAAACCTAGCCTTTAAAGTTAAGACATTTTAAGGGTGTAAGGTACTGAAAAAGTAGTGGATTATTTGTTCATTATTAGTTAGCGTAAGACTAATAATGAACAAACCATGGAATGGGGTTATGAAATATAACGTACTACTTTTATTTATTTTTGGCTGTTTATTTGCCTATTTATCTATATCAGTCATAGGTTATGGTTCAGCTATTGCGATTCCAACCGAAGTACTTTCAGCCCTTTATGACTTGTCACCTAACTTTGCTTTATCAATGGTTGATATCGTTACTTTAGGCCTTCCTTTATTAGCTTTACTTTTAGTATTTTTACTCATTAGTAAGTCCCTGTACCTTAGAGATAAAGCGTATTCATACTTTATATTGCTGACACCATTTTTAGCGCTGCATTTATATTTTGCAGTTAACACCTTTTCTGCAAATATTGATAAAACTACTTTACTGACTAGTCTGCCTAAGTATGTATTACTAGTGCTTTTTGTGGCGCTGTTCTCTACTCATAAGAAACCGAACTTTAGTTGATGTAAGTCATACGCGAAAGTTCAACATATAAGCTAATCTCTAATTAATCAGTAAACCAAGTTGGTAACACAATGAAAAAATTACTGCTATTAACAAGTGGGGGTGATTGCCCTGGGCTTAATGGGGTGATCAGAGCGGTGGTTAAAGCAGCCGAGCATGATGGCAATTGGCAGGTGTATGGTAGCCGAAGAGCTTACTGTGGTGTGCTTGAAAAGCCAAATGATATTATACACTTAACTAGTGAAGTGGTGGCGGGTATTCATGTTCGTGGTGGAACAATTCTCGAAACTGTTAATAAAGGGAATCCAACCGCTTTTCCTGCTGAAATAGCAGGCGAACAAGTGTTTATTGACCGCTCTGATGAGTTAATCAGTATTATTAAGCAACTTGGGTTTGATGCCGTTATAAATATTGGTGGTGATGGTTCGCATAGGGTATCTCAGCATTTATTTGAGCATGGCTTAAATATCGTAGGCGTACCAAAAACCATTGATAATGATTTATATGGCACTGATTACACAATTGGTTTTCAGACTGCTGTCGACACCGCCACCGAAGCAATTGATCGATTAATACCAACAGCGCAAAGTCATAATCGGGTGATTGTAACAGAAGTAATGGGGCGCGATGCCGGTTGGATTTGTTTGCACTCTGCTATTGCCGCCGGCGCTGAAGTCGCGCTGATTCCAGAAATTCCTTACGATATTGAAGCGATTAAAGCCAAACTAACATCACGTTTTGATAAAGGCCACGGATTTGCCAATATTGTCATTTCAGAAGGAGCAAAACCTGTTGCTGGTGGTGTTGTTAGTAAACAATCAAATGAACTCGGTTACGAAAACCCTGTACTAGGTGGTATTGCTGAGCAGCTTGCTTCACAAATACGTGTAGCGCTTGACCTTGATGTAAGAGTAACCGTATTAGGGCATATTCAACGTGGAGGCACGCCTAATGCGTTTGATAGGGTGCTTGCAGCAGAGTTTGGGGTGCAAGCATTCGAACTTGTTAAGAGAGGCCAGTTTGGTTTTATTCCTGTCAGTAAAGACGGTGAAATTAAACCAATCAGTTTAAAAGAAGCTACTTCTGAATATCGTGTCATCCCTCTAGAACATCCTTTAATAACAAGTGCCCGCGCAATGGGCATGTGTTTAGGCGAATAATCTGCGAATTGATATAACTTCAATTCGCATAACTAATAGTTTTAAAACAACTTTCTCAGTTACGTTCGTAATAATTCAATGCGCAATTTATGTATTGAACAAAATTCATGCGTCAAAGCAAGCATTTTATTTAATGTAAAGTTCTTTAAAGATGGTTGATCTGTGCCTTTTTTAGTTTAGAATGATCGTTCACTCTAAACTAAGGAACTACACATGCAGCGCTCTCGCATTCCATTTTTTGCAGTGTCAGCTTTGGCTGGTGCTGTTTTATTATCAGGCTGCGGCCAATCAGAATCGGCTCAAGGGCAAACGCAGGCAGCTCAAGCTGTTCCTGTTGGCGTTATTGAGATGCAAAGTAAACCACTTACGCTAACTAAAGAATTACCGGGTCGTGTGGCTGCTTCACGTATTGCGCAAATTCGTCCGCAGGTTAACGGTATTATTCAGTCTCGTATGTTTGTTGAAGGTGCTGAGGTTGAAAAAGGCCAAGCTTTATATCAGATTGACCCATCTACATTTGAAGCTGAAGTAGCGACTAGTAAAGCCGCTATTACTAAAGCTCAAGCCAGTATTGCTAATGCCAAGGCAAAAGCAGAACGCTATAAAGAGCTATTAAGTATCAAAGCTGTAAGCCAACAAGATTACGACGAAGCTGATGCAGCATACAAAGGTGCAAAAGCTGATTTACTAACGGCTCAAGCGCAGCTTAAAACCGCTGAAATCAATTTAAACTACAGCAAAGTATTAGCGCCAATTAGTGGCCAAATTGGTAAATCAGATGTCACAGCCGGTGCCCTTGTGAGTGCTAATCAAGCAACAGCATTAGCGACCATTACACAATTAGACCCAATTTATGTTGATTTAACCCAATCAAGCAGTGAACTAACACGTTTGAAAAAAGCCATTGCTGCGGGTGAGCTTGATAAAGATGCCGCTTTACATTCAAAAGTTGAATTAAAGATGGAAGACGGCAGTACTTATCAACATAAAGGTACTCTGCAATTTTCTGAAGTAACTGTTGATCCAAGCACAGGCTCAGTAACCTTGCGTGCTGAATTTCCTAACCCTGAAAAATTACTGTTGCCTGGTATGTATGTTCGTGCAGTGATTGTTGAAGGTGTGAAAAGTGATGCGATTTTAGCACCACAGCGTGGCGTAAGCAGAAACACCAAAGGTGAGCCTACAGCCATGGTTGTAAGCAAAGACAATACCGTAGAAGCACGGGTACTTAAAACTGATCGTACTGTCGGCTCAAATTGGTTAGTGGCAGACGGCCTAAACAGTGGCGATAAGTTAATTGTTGAAGGTTTACAGAAAATCCGCCCAGGTGCACCAGTCAATGCAATGCCTGCAGAATCAGCAGCTAACAGCCAGTAACGGAGAAACTTAATGTCACGATTTTTTATTGATCGGCCCATATTTGCATGGGTGCTTGCTATCGTTGTGATGCTGGCAGGTATCTTAGCAATTAGAAGTTTGCCGGTTGCGCAGTATCCATCCATTGCACCACCTGCAATTAGTATTCAAGCCACATACCCTGGTGCGTCGGCCCGTACTCTAGAAGATACGGTTACACAGGTTATTGAACAAAAAATGAAAGGGCTAGATGGCTTGCTCTACATGTCTTCAACCTCTGAGTCTAACGGCTCTGCGACATTAACCTTAACCTTTAGTGCAGATACAGACCCTGATATCGCACAGGTTCAAGTACAAAACAAATTGTCGCTTGCAACACCGTTATTACCAGAAGAAGTACAACGTCAGGGTGTCTCGGTTGCAAAATCGGCTCGTAACTTCTTAATGGTTGTAGGCTTTGTATCTGAAGACGGTAGTATGAACAACATCGATATCGGTGATTATGTTTCATCAAACGTGCTTGATATTATTTCGCGTGTAAACGGTGTAGGTGAAGTACAGCTGTTTGGCTCTCAATATGCAATGCGTATTTGGTTAGACCCAGCAAAGTTACTTAAATACTCGTTAACTCCTGCTGATATTAGTGCTGCAATCAGTGCTCAAAATGCGCAGGTGTCAGCAGGTCAATTAGGTGCGTTGCCAGCGGTGAGTGGCCAGCAATTAAATGCAACGGTAACTGCACAAAGCCGCTTACAAACACCTGAGCAATTTAGAAATATTTTTGTAAAAACCAATGCTGATGGTTCAGTTGTTCGTTTAAGTGACGTTGCTGATGTTGAATTAGGTGGTGAAAACTACGGTGTTGTTGCGCGTTTTAACGGCAAACCGGCATCAGGTTTAGGTGTTAAGCTTGCCAGTGGTGCTAATGCACTTGATACAGCAGATGGCGTAAAAGCCGCTCTTGCTGAACTTGAGCCTTTCTTCCCTGAAGGTTTAACAACGGTTGTTCCTTACGATACGACGCCATTCGTATCACTTTCAATTGAGAAAGTAGTAAGCACTCTAATCGAAGCTGTTGTGCTGGTGTTCTTGGTCATGTACTTATTCTTACAGAACTTCAGAGCAACACTTATTCCGACTATTGCAGTACCTGTTGTATTGCTTGGTACGTTTGCTATCTTGCAAGTGTTTGGCTTCTCAATTAATACCCTAACCATGTTTGCGATGGTACTTGCAATCGGTCTACTGGTAGATGATGCAATCGTCGTGGTTGAAAACGTTGAACGTGTTATGACTGAAGAGAACTTATCTCCTCTTGAAGCAACACGTAAATCAATGGATGAAATTAAAGGTGCCCTTGTTGGTATTGCGATGGTGCTTTCGGCAGTATTCGTGCCTATGGCGTTCTTCCCTGGCTCAACAGGGGTTATTTATCGCCAGTTCTCAATTACCTTGGTAACTGCGATGAGTTTATCAGTGTTGGTTGCATTGATTTTAACGCCAGCTTTATGTGCGACTATGCTAAAACCAAGTCATGTACATAACGATAAATCTTTATTTGGTCGTTTCTTCCTTGGCTTTAACCGAGGTTTTGACAGAACGAACTCGGGTACACAAGGTTTTGTGTCTCGCATGATCAAGCACAGTAAACGTTATTTACTTATTTACGGTTTAATCGTGGGTGGCATGGTGTTTATTTTCTCACAATTACCATCGGCATTCTTACCAGATGAAGACCAAGGTATTTTATTTAACCAAGTCAGCTTACCTGCCGGTGCGACAACAGAGCAAACGTTAAAAGTTGTTGAAAAGATGGAACATCACTTCTTAGAAGAACAATCAGAAGCGGTAAAATCTATCTTTACGGTAACAGGCTTTAGCTTTGCAGGTTCTGGTCAAAACGCGGCAATCGGCTTTGTGGGTTTAAAACACTGGGATGAGCGTCAACGCCCTGATCTAACCGTCGGTGCGGTTGCAGGTAAAGCCATGGGGTACTTCTCAACCATTAAAGAAGCATTCGTGTTTGCTTTCCCACCTCCTGCGGTTGTTGAGCTTGGTACTGCAAACGGTTTCACCTTGTTCTTACAAGATAGGGTTGGTCTAGGTCACGAAAAACTACTTGAAGCACGCAACATGTTTTTAGGTATGGCTGCACAAAACCCGGTGTTATCAGGTGTGCGCCCGAATGGTCAAGAAGATAAGCCAGAGCTTGAGCTTGATATTGATTTAGCAAAAGCCGAAGCATTAGGCCTAACGCAAGCAGATATCAATAATACGTTATCAACGGCTTGGGGTAGTAGCTATGTAAATGACTTTATTGACCGTGGTCGTGTGAAAAAAGTGTACTTACAAGGTACGCCAGAATCACGCATGGTGCCAGAAGACCTAGATGAGTGGTATGTACGTAACAATAATGGTGACATGGTGCCATTTACTGCCTTTGCTCATTCTTATTGGACTTATGGCTCACCGCGTCTTGAGCGTTATAACGGCTTCTCAGCGATGGAAATCCAAGGTGCTGCTGCACCGGGTTACAGTACGGGTCAAGCGATGGCTGAAGTTGAGAAAATGGTTAAGAAGTTACCACCGGGTGTATCGTTCGAATGGACAGGTATTTCATATGAAGAACGTTTAAGTGGTGGTCAAGCGCCATTACTTTATGCACTTTCATTATTGGTTGTATTCCTATGTTTAGCGGCGTTATATGAGAGCTGGTCAGTTCCTGCAGCGGTTATGCTCATTGTACCGCTTGGTGTCTTTGGTGCGTCGATTGCGTCATTTGTATTTAATTTATCAAACGATATTTATCTACAAGTGGGTCTATTAACCACCATAGGTTTGGCATCAAAAAATGCCATCTTAATTGTAGAGTTTGCTATTCATAAAATGGATGAAGGTATGAAACTTGTCGATGCCGCGGTAGCAGCTATTCGTCTACGGTTACGTCCAATCTTTATGACATCAATGGCATTTGTGTGTGGTGTACTACCACTGGCAATTGCATCAAGTGCAGGCTCAGGTGCACAAAACGCACTCGGTATTGCTGTTATTGGCGGTACGCTTGCGTCATCGACCATTGTGGTAATCTTTGTGCCGCTGTTCTTTGTACTGGTGCGCCGAGTATTCCCAGGCAAAACAAAATCAACTAATGAGGAGCAGGCATAATGAAAGCTAAACTTATCTCAGTGTCTGTTGCTGCACTTATGTTATCTGCCTGTAATATGGCGCCAGATATGGAGCAACGTGAATTACCTGTTGCTCAAAACTATGATACCCAAGGTACAGCAGGCGATATCAATGCGCTCAATTGGCAGTCATTTTTCAGTAATGCGCAACTTCAACAGTTGATTGCGCTAACGCTTGAAAACAACAAAGATATTAAAACTGCTGCACTGAATGTGCAGCAGGTTAGAGCAATGTATCAGATTGAAGATTCTGCACTTTACCCAAGCATTGATCTCAATGCATCGGGAACCCGTCAGCGTCTTCCGGCAGATTTATCTGGTACTGGTCAAGCAACTATCTCTGAAAACTATTCAGCAACTGTAGGCCTAACCGCTTATGAGATTGATCTTTGGGGCAAAGTACGCAACCAATCCGAGCAGGCTTTGCAAAATCTTTATTCTGCAGAATACAGTTTAACCAGTGTACGCATTAGTTTGATTTCTGAATTAGTGAATGCATGGCTTAACTATGCGACTGACAAAGAGCTATTGGCTTTAGCAAACGAGACTTTAAAATCTCAGCAGGAGTCTTTAGAGCTAACCCGTAAAACATTTGCTCTAGGTGCTGCTTCTCAGTTAACGCTATCGCAACTTGAAAGCACAGTAGCAACCGCGAAAGTTGATATCGCAAACTATCAGCGTTTATTAAAGCGTGATAAAAATGCCCTCGACTTTTTAGTGGGTAAAACAGTCACTGCGGATTTACTACCATCACAAAATATTGATGATGTACTGAGTTTACCGGATGTGCCAGTAGGGTTACCGTCTGAGCTATTGACTCAGCGACCTGATATCAAAGCTGCAGAGCATGATTTATTGGCAGCCAATGCAAATATTGGTGTGGCAAAAGCGGCATTCTATCCAAGCATCAGTTTAACCGCGAATGCGGGTACAGCTTCTGCTGACTTGAGTAATCTTTTTGATTCAGGTTCAGGTACTTGGAGTTTTGTACCTTCAGTAAACTTGCCTATTTTTAATATGGGTCGCAATCAAGCTAATCTCGATGTTGCAAAAGCACAGCAAGAAATGGCAATAACCAGTTACGAGCAAACCATTCAACAGGCATTTAAAGAAGTCTCTGATGCCCTTGCTGACCGTGAAGGTTATATGCACCAGCTAGATGCCCTGAATGATTTGTACCAAAGTAATGAGCTATCTTTTACTTTATCGGATGCGCGTTTTCAAAAAGGCGCAGACAGCTACTTGCAAGTATTGGATGCACAACGAAATTGGTACAGTGCAGGACAACAGTTAATTTTGGGTAAGCAAGCGTATTTGGCGAGCCAAATTAATTTGTATAAAGCACTGGGCGGCGGCTGGAATGCACAAAATACTGTGCAATAAATCAGCAAAAGCATAATTTATTTAAGGTTTTGCAGGTTCTTAGTTGTTTTGACTCTCCTCTAAGATTAAGATCCTGTAAACCTTGTTTAAATTAAAGTTAACCCTAGTCAGTAAAGCTTGGAGAAACCATGACGCAAAAAACAAAAAGACACAGTGACCCTGCGCTTGCCGAGGCAAGACGTAATCAAGTGCTTTGTGCCGCGGCAGATTGTTTTCGACGTAAAGGCTATCATGGCGCGGGAATGGCGGAAATCTCGAAGACTGCGGGTATGAGTGCTGGCCATATCTATAATTACTTCGCCAGTAAAGAAGCAATTATAGAATCGATTGTTGAACGTGATATGGAAGAAATGTTCTCAATCTTTAAAGAGTTTGCTGATAAACCCGGCGATCGTGTCACTGTTCTGCTAGATGGTCTTGACCGAGGCGTTGAGCGCCATACCGATTTAAATCAAGGTGCGCTTGATTTAGAAATGCTTGCCGAAGCAGCACGTAATGAAAAAGTCGCTAACTTACTGCGTGAGTCAGATATCCACGCCCGTGATTCAATGCGCGAATTATTAGTGGGTGAAAGAGGGCCGTTACAAGGAACGGCACTTGAAGAAGTGAATGCTCGTATTGAAGTGATGTTTTCTGTGATGGGGGGGCTTTTACTACGCAAAATGCTGAACCCAGATCTAGATATTAATGAATTACTTAAAGCACTTCGCCCAACAATGAAAACCTTGTTATTACCTTTTGAATAAAGCGCATCTACTAGCGCTTACTAAAGCTTTAGATAGTTACGAACTAAATTTCATGGCAATAAATCGATTTACAAAACGAAATTTTGCCTTAGTAGCATAGGGTTTTCATACCTATAAATCGACGTACTAATTAGGTGAATTGGTGTCAAATGATTGATTATTTTCACTTAACGTGAACACTCTACTAAAGTTTGCAATGTCAGCAATTGCCTTGTGATTAGCATCAACTTCAAACAACGCACTGTAGTTTATGGTGAATGCTTGTGTAGTAGGACAGGTTATTTGAACAGGCACGACAATATATGATTCATTAAAATGTGAGTCGATTTTTAAATCCCCCTCATTATGCAGCTTACAGCCTATGTCATTCTGATTCACAACCAAATGTTTAGCTAAGTATTTTAAAATACTCTCTTTTTGGCTCTTGATCTCTTGCCATGTAATTACATCATTTGTGTTAATGTCAAAAGGTATAACATGTTCTAAGTCAATAACAGCAACTTGCCATTGCCCTTTTAACACTAACTGCTCGTTTTCGGTTTTTGTTAAGTTAAGATACGCTGTACTTAATTGATGGGCGTTTATTTTAAAGCTACATGCTATTAAAAATAAAAGAGCCGCTGCTAAGATTTTCATGATAATTCCTTAATTGCTAGTGTTAGTGAGTGCTAAAAGTTTTTTATCACTGTCTAATTTAGCTTGTTGCCAGTTCATTTCTGCCCAGTATTTAGCTTTTACATTATTTTTATCTAATGTTAAGTAATACAAAGCTAAATCACTGGCATGATAGGTGTCTTGACGCCGTTCTCTTAGTATCACTCGCTTTCTCATTTTTTCTTGCCATTTATCTGATTGCTTCTCAATTTTTTCAGCTTGCGCTAAGCGTAATAATATAGCGTCTTCCAAGTTAGTATTTTCAGCAGTTAAACTTGCTAACGTTGATAATACTATCTGGTGGTTTTTCTTTGCCATTTGAGCGTCAGCCCATAGAACAACTAAACTGACAGGGGCTGTTTTTAGGTCAAGGTTACTGAGGTAAGTTATCGTTTGTTCTGGATAGCCTAACCTATAGGCCATCTCGGCGAGC
Source organism: Pseudoalteromonas sp. Cn5-37 (assembly GCF_021532495.1). Taxonomy (NCBI): domain Bacteria; kingdom Pseudomonadati; phylum Pseudomonadota; class Gammaproteobacteria; order Alteromonadales; family Pseudoalteromonadaceae; genus Pseudoalteromonas; species Pseudoalteromonas sp. Cn5-37. Next base: position 36,891 of record NZ_JAKGBA010000005.1, read on the forward strand.
ACATGACGCGTGTTTCTAGTCATTGACGATTCTTTTACAATGGTTTGTAAAGCTTGATAACTTTGCTCAAGTTCACCTGTTTGACTCTTAACATCGAGAGAGCAGGTAGAAATAGTTTCCAGTCCAACTAAACCAAATAATGATAAACACTGTGCAAGTGCTTGTTCAAATCGACCTTTAACCATCAGTAAATTTGCTTTTAATAAAATAGCATTCGTATGATCAGGTTTGCGTGAGATAACTTCTGAAAGAATATTAATTGCTGCTTCAAACTCATGTTCTCTTTGTAGTAAGCGAGCATAAAAATAATGTATATCGGGATCTTCGGTTAGAGTAATTTGTTTTTCTAAATAGCTTTTTAACATACCTTGATTTGTTTCTGTTTGACCAACAAATTGGCTTTTATTAAATAAGGCGGTTAGTTGTTCTTTAGTGAATTCAGTTTCTTTCGGTTTGCTTGATAAGGCTATAACATCTTTATCATTTGGTATATAAGGATCCGCATGAGTGTAAGTGCTAAAAACGAAAGCTATGTATAAAAGATATTTCATGATTGCTCCAGAAATAGCCATCCGTGGCCAAGCTAAAAACTAATTCCCGTTTAATAGATCATCAAAATTTGCCTCAGAACCTGTATTAATAAATTCTCGACCATTCAATCGAAGAGGTTCATCATTTACATCTTGAATAAATGCGGCCCGACCAAGCGTTGCAAAGTCAACTTGTAAGGTCTCTATCGTGATACTTACTGTTGCTGTTACCTGACTATTCACACCATCACTGACTGCAAATTGAAAACTATCAGAACCGACAGTCTCTAGGTTTGGCGTATAAATATAGCTACCATCCGTATTTACATTTACAGTACCTAAACTTGGCTCACTCACTAAACTAAACGTTAACGTATCGCCATCAGGGTCTGAGCCTTCGAGCATGTCGTTAATAACGGTTTCAGTCTGAGTGGTTACCATTGCATCTTCTGCGCTAGGTGCTGAATTAACGACTTCAGTATCCATATTTTTCTTACTATCACTATCGTTACAAGCGACTAGTAAGCTAGACAATACAATGAGTGTGATACTTGAGAGTTGTAATTTACACATAATGACTCTCCTGTTTATTTAGAACCAGCAATTGGGGTAGCAAGGTATGGGAAACTGCTATCCATCATGCTTGCATCAAGAGGCGCACCATCTGTGAAAGGTACATTACCAACACTTGCATCATCTGATGTACATAAACCAAGATCAGTGTCTGTGCCATTAACAGGGATCGGATAACATAAACGGCCCATTACAACACGTAATGCGATATCAACTACATCATCACAAGGGCGACGGCCATTCGGAAAGCCAGCTAAATCATCACCTGCGACACCAAATGCTGATTGCTCATTTTGAGGTGTTGCGGCAATTGCTGTGTTTAAGCGAAGCATTTCAGATGGCGTTACTGTAGCAAGTTGATTTACACCAGGGAAACCCGTTAAAAATGCGGTGACTAAATCATTTCGTGGGAAGTTAGTCGGTGCCAATGTTTCAATATCTGTGCCCAACGTCGTATTAACAGCGTCTTTAAAGAGAATATTTAATAATTCAGGTAAAGAAGGGTGGGTAACATAGTCGGCAAATTGACCATCATCGGCAGGTGCTGAAGTAGAAAATGTGTCTTTATCTTTAAGGCCAATTACTAATTCGTTCACTAATGGGTTACCAAGACGCGAAACCTGCGTTAAAGCACCGCCATTTACCGAAGTTTTTGCAAATGCGGCATTAGGATTTAAAATGCGTGCTTGGGGCAAACTTGCCGTTGTCCAGCTACCAATTGTGCCATTCCCTTCACCTACTACACAGGCTTTTGGTACTTCTACAGCAATTGCAGTGACATTCTTCATAGCTAAGTCATCATTATCAGCTGTTTGTGTAATCCCGCCTGGGAATCCACCACCATCGCCTGCACCTGGCGCACTATCACCTTCAACAGGGACGTAATTAACTAAATCAAATGTTTTGCCTAGATTCACAACAAATGGGTCTTTTCTTTGACCTACAAACACTTTGCCCATGCCATCACATCCAGGCAGTGCGACACTATAAACAAATTGATTTGCGTACTCTTGGTATGAAGCCATTGAAGAGAATGTCTTATTACCAATGTAATCGAGAGGTTTATAAAAATCGTTGCTGCTATTGGTGGTGTTTGTCAGCATGCTTTTTGTGCCGGAACGTTGTGAGCCAGAAATTACACTCACAGTATATGACTCACTGAAATTAACGGCAGCATTATTGCCTGCTGAAACGCCACCAACATTTTTTAGAGGAACTGCGACTGTTCTTTGATTACCTTCGGGGCCGACGGTAAGAGCAACTCCCATATTGTTGTTCGGTAACATACTTTTAAAATTAAATGCGAATGTCATATCTTCAACAGCATCACCATCGTTATCAATATGGATGCTATAAGTCGCGTCTGGATCCATCGCAAAGTAGTTTGGTCCGCCATAGGCATCTTGCAAAGGAATATAATTGGCAATAAAGGTTACGTAGTCACCTCGACCTTCTTCGTAACTATTAAAAGCATAAAAGTCAGTCGAATCTAACGTTGGAAAGCGCGTAATATTAGGTGCTTCTCGGTGGCTAGATGCTTCAGAAATAGAAGTGAATAAGGTACTACATACTGCAATAGTGATTAGAGATGGTATTACTTTGTTCATGACTTTTTCCTTAGTTGTAAAATAAGTCATTGCTAGTAACGTACTGGCAATCTTATTGGATGCAAAAAAGTTAAAGTTTTTTAGAAAAAAGTAAAAAGCCGTGTTTAAACACGGCTTTTAATTTACAAAATAATGAGTTCTGTAGTGAAAAGTACCTCAGTTGGAGAGCCATTTGGCGAGCCTCCTAGAGGTTCTAAACTGATAGCGAGTAGCGAGATTTCTGTCGCATCAAACTCTATGTGTTTTGGTAATTCAAGTGTTCCCGATTTTGGAAGTAAACCTAAAGAAACCGGCGCATCTTTACCTTTTAAGATCATCCATAGTTCATAATCTTTATCAGTGCGTGGAACAAGTGCTGTTGCAGCTCGAATCGATAAGTTTTCATCTTTTACATCAATAAACCAAAGGGGTTGTTCAGCCTCATTTTTAAAAAGGGCTATTTGTTCTGATTTAACTTTCGTTATTTCCTGAGGTTGCCAAATAATTAAAGCTAACACTATACATGCAGCCGTAGCGATGAGTGACCAAGCTTGTAATATTGATGATTTAGATTTATTTGGCTTGCTTGTTATAGGTATTACCTGAGGATCGATCCTGCTAACAATTTTCTGCCAAACATGTTCATCTGGAGGCACAGATTCTATTGAACTTGCAAGGTTGTTCAAGTGTTGTTCCCACATCCAAGTTGCTTCACGTGCCCGCGTTGAAGTTAGCATTAACCGAGTGAATCTATCTCTTGCTGAACCACGTAATGTCCCCAGTACATATTCAGCCGCTAACATATCAATGAGTGTTTGATTTTCATAATTCATAGCGTTAAGCACCTTTGTAGTTGCTGTAAACCACGTCGGATCCAGCTTTTGACTGTTCCAAGCGGTGTCGCGATGTGGTCAACTAATTCGTGATGAGTCAAACCTCTATAGTATGCTAAATGAATAGCCTGTCTTTGCTGAGGATCAAGCTGTTCGATACAATCTACCAATTTGCTGTTGTCTTCATAATTAACATCAATAGGTAAATCATCTAAATGATCATTTTCATCAACAAGAGTTTGTTCCTTACGCACTTTGTGATGGCGAATCATATCTAGGCTTCGATATCTAACTATGCTGATCATCCAAGACATAACAGCGCCTTTAGATGATTGATATTCACTTGCGTTATGCCAAACTTTAACAAAAGCATCTTGTAAAGCTTCCTCGGCGTGCGCTCGATTGCCAAGCATCTTAAGACTTATTGCGAAAAGTGTTGCGCTGGTCTTCTGATATAAGTGACCAAAAGCAATTTTATCGCCTTTAGCTGTAGCACTTAATAGGGTTAATAATTCATCGTTTTCCATAGATTTCCTTTGTTATTATTAATAACGATTAGCTGACAGTTTTAGATGCAATTCATTTATGTTTTTACAAAAAGAATGGTTTAATTTTGTAAAAGTAATTCTTTTCCATTAGTTAGCGTAGCAGGGTTGCAAGACAAGGCAAACTTACATGTGAATATTATGTAAACTTGTGTAAGTTATTCATAAAGTAGTGAAAAAATGTCCTAAACTAAATTGGTAAGCTTTTTAATAATTGCTAAGTTGCTGATTTTTCATAGTCTATAAAGCTATTTAAATGGCTTTATATGGAGTGAAATTTGCAAGGTATTGTGCAATTAGAATAACAAGGAGTGATTATGTGGGCAGCATTTAGTTACTTAGCATTAGCGATTGTATTTATAATTGCGGCTATTCGCGTAGAAACTGTGTATTTTGCACTGTTTTTTTATTGGACTGCACTGTCGTTACTATTAGTCAGTGGCGCATATATTTTTAATATCGCACGTATTTTCAGAAAACGTGAAAATGGCGTTATTCCTATTTATATTCGTTGGGCTTTTATCCCCTTTTTGTTGGGTGCACAGCTTTACAATGCTTGGTCGCGTAAACACGATAAAGTACCGCCATTACAACAAATTAATGAGCATTTATTTTTAGCCTGTCGTTTATTTCCTTCAGATATAGACACCATGAAAGAAATGGGCATTACAGCTATTTTAGATGTAACTTGTGAATTTGATGGCCTTGAATGGTCTTCTACCCAAGAGAATATTCGTTATTTAAATATCCCTGTTCTTGATCATAGCGTGCCAACACGCGCTCAATTGCATCAAGCAATTAATTGGATTGACCATCAAGTAAAAGCTGATAGACGTGTGGTAGTGCACTGCGCTTTAGGACGAGGCCGTTCTGTATTTGTGATGGCAGCTTACTTACTTAGCCAAAATAAAGATGCCGATGTACACCAAGTACTCGCACAAATTAAAGAGACACGAGAAACTGCAAATTTAAACAAGCGCCAGCTGCGTCATCTAGTGCGCCGCCATCGTAGAGGTGACTTATTAATCAAAAATAAAGCTGTGCTCATTGCTAACCCTGTTTCTGGCACAAAACTGTGGGAAGCTAAACGTAAGCAAATTACATCTCGTTTGTCTGAGTATTACGATTTAACTGTTTACACCACTTCAGAGCAGGTAAATGGTACTGAGTTAGCTAAAGAAGCACTTGAATTGAACCCAGATGTAGTCATCGCCTGTGGTGGCGATGGCACTGTAACAGAGGTGGCAAGTGTACTTGTTAATACAGACTGTAAATTGGGTATTATTCCTTTAGGTACTGCCAATGCGCTAGCTCATGTATTGATGGGTATAAAATCGAAGCTTATTCCGGTAGAGCAGGCGTGTGAGTTGATAATTGAAGGGCAGGCGAGTCGGATAGATACCGCTGTGTGTAATGGCGAGCGTATGTTATTACTTGCAGGAATTGGTTTTGAACAAAAGATGATTGAAAAAGCCCATCGTGATGCAAAAAATGAGTCTGGGCAATTAGCTTATTTACAAGGGTTTTGGCAAGCATTAGGTGAGCATGAGGCGCAAGACTATATTGTTACGCTTGATAATAACGATGAGCAAACAATCAATACCACCAGTTTAATCATCGCCAACGCCGCGCCATTTACTACCTTACTTGCGCAATCTGCAGGGCAGCCAGATCACCAAGATGGTTTATTGGATGTTAACTGGCTAACACCTAGTGCCGATTCTAAAGCGAGTACTTTAAGTATTGCGGAGTTAGTGTTCTCGAGTATTACGCAAACTAGTTTTGCTATTAACAGTCACCACACAAATGCTAAACGAGTAACAGTAAGCGCAGCAAAAGGGTTGAGCTATGTTATTGATGGTGAGGTGAAAACCGCAGATAAACTAGAGGTGGAGATATCACCGAAATCGCTTTCGGTGATTGTAGCAGCTGAAGATTAAGTGGTTACTTTTTGATGCTTTTCCATTGGAAAGTGCCATCATCAGCTAGGTCATTATTGATAAAGGTATCAATATATAACTGCTCTACTTTTTCTCGTGCCCAAGGGGTCTTTCGTAAAAATTTAAGACTCGACTTTACACTTGGGTCATTTTGAAAGCAGCGTACATCGACGTGCGCTGCCATACCTTCCCAACCAAGTTTTTCTTCAAGTTTAGTAACGATGTCGGCTAATTTAACGCCATGTAACGGATTATTTGGTTGATTGTCCATGATAAATCTTAGGTTATTTGCAACCGCGCAATAGTACCCTATCTGTGCGTTTTAAGCTAATTGACGTGAATCGTTTTCGTTTGTTTAGGGTAAATAATCTCGCCATTAGCATTTAGTCTGAGCCACGCCAAATCACTGTTTGAAAAATTAGGCTGTTTGGCGCTGCAAATTAAGGTCATCTCGCCAACGACAATATAGGCACCTTCGGTATAGCGTTTATTTTCATACCAACACACTTTTTCATTGTTTAACGCCTCTTGACCATCAAGCACGATTAATGGTTTTTCCTTAGCGTGCGCTTGATTTAGAAACCCTAAAGTAAACAAAGTACTTAACAGTAAAATTTTCTTTAACAAAATACGCCTCCCGTTGGGCAGATTTGTATAACTACACTAAGCTTATGACAAGGAATAAATAATAAAAAGGTGAACACATGCAATTTGATAAAAATATGATCGATGAACTAACCCTGCTTGCAAAATTTCCTCGTAACTCTCAAATGCAGGGAATTAAAATACACTCCGATGCAGAAAACTCAATTAAAGATGCAGCAAAACGGCTTTATGATAAAGGTATTACTGATAGTCCTGATGGGGGCTACTTAACGGACTTAGGGCTCGATTTAATCAACCATGTGAGTGTGATTAACTCAGCGCTTAGATAACAAATATAAAAGGCCCGAATTGTTCGGGCCTTTTACATTAATCATACTAACGCTTAAATCGCATCTGGCTGATTTTGTGGTGCAGCATCTATAAAGGCATCAAGCTTATTACATTGCTCATAAACAGCTGCAATTTTAGGGTACTTGGTCATATCAACCTTAAAGCGCAAGGCATTAAATACTTGCGGCACTAAGCACACATCTGCAAGCGTTGGTTTGTTGCCCACACAAAACGTGTTCGCTTCATCAAGTAGCTTTTCGATACTCTCAAAGCCCACTTCTACCCAATGCTTATACCAGGTTGTTTTTGCTTCTTCATCAACACCCAGATCGTTAGCCAAGTATTTTAATACGCGCAAATTATCGATAGGGTGGATATCGCACGCTACGGCATAACATAAATTACGGATCTGAGCTTTTTGCCATGCATCACCCGTTAAAAGAGGCGTTTCTGGATGAGTTTCTTCTAGCCACTCTAAAATAGCCAGCGATTGCGCAAGTACACCTTGCTCAGTTTCTAATGCAGGCAATAACCCTTGAGGGTTCTTAGCTAGGTACTCGTCGCTTTGCTGTTCGGATTTTAATAAATTAACTGTCACCAACTCGTGATCAATGTTCTTTAAATTAAGCGCAATGCGTACTCGATATGCAGCTGATGAACGAAAATAGCTATAAAGTTTCATTATACGTCCTGTTTACCTGTGAAATGTTTTTTAATAGTGCGCCAACAGTCAGTGTAATTAGGCTGACGCTCTTTACCTTCAAGGGCATATTTAGTTGGTGAAATAACGTAACGCGATTCGAACATAAATGCCAAGGTGTTTTCGTAGCGTTGTGGTTCAAGTTTAGCATTTGATGCTTTTTCGAATACATCGGCTTCTGGACCATGTGGCGACATACAATTATGTAAGCTAGAACCACCTGGTACAAAGCCATGCTCTTTGGCATCGTAGACACCTTCGATTAGGCCCATAAACTCGCTCATGATATTACGGTGGTAATAAGGTGGACGGAATGTGTTTTCAGCCACCATCCAGCGTGGAGGGAAGATAGCAAAATCGATATTAGCGACACCTTCTGTACCCGATGGTGATGTTAATACAGTAAAGATTGATGGGTCTGGGTGATCGTAACTTACTGTATTCATAACATTGAATCTAGCAAGGTCATACTTGTAAGGTGCACTGTTACCCGTCCAAGCAACCACATCTAATGGCGAGTGGCCAATATCACAACGGAACATATTGCCGTTGAATTTAGCAACGAGTTCAAAATCACCTTCAATATCTTCGAAAGCCGCTACAGGGTAGTGGAAGTCACGGTCATTAGCATAGCCGTTGGCACCGACAGGACCGCGCTCTGGTAAAATATAGGCATGGCCATAGTTTTCACAGATATAGCCACGGGCTGTATCAGTAAGCAAATCAACTGCGAACTTAATGCCACGAGGAATTACGGCAATTTCGCCTGCACGAACGGTGAGTATCCCGCACTCGGTTCTAAGTAATAGCTCACCTTGTTGCGGCACGAATAACATTTCACCGTCAGCATTATAAAAGTAACGGTGTTGCATTGATTTATTAGCGACATAAATATGAATACCAATACCTGTTTGTGCATTGGCACTACCGTTGGCAGCCATAGTGACTAAACCATCTATAAAATCGGTTGGCTTCGTAGGAATGTCGATTGGATCCCAACGCAGCATCGTCGGTGGTGTTGGCACTTCTGTAATAGGAGCAGTGCGAATAAGGCCATTATCAATTGGCGTGTAATCACCTTGTATTACTGACGGGCGAATGCGGTAAAACCAAGTTCGACGGTTATCAGCACGGGGCGCTGTAAATGCCGTTGTGCTGAACTGCTCAGCATATAAATCGTATTTAACTTTTTGCGGGCTGAATTGACCGATAGGTAATGCACCGGGTAATGCTTCGGTTTCGAATTCATTACCAAAGCCTGTCATATATTGTAATTCGTTATTCATCACTAGACTCCTGAAAGGTTTTAGGTAAGATACTCTCATGTGAGACTAAATTCAAACTACACTGAATTTACTTGTGTAAATATTCTTTGACAGTAGTGCAGCCATGACGACAGATAATCAAACAACGCTCGATTTACAACAGTTCTTACCTTATTCACTAACTAATATTGCAATGCAAATGAGTGAACAGTTTAGTGAGCTATATCAACAGCAGTTCGATTTAACCGTGCCACAATGGCGTATAGTTGCGAATTTGGCCCAATATGGCGAGCGCACTGCTAAAGAATTATGTGATATGGCACGAATGGATAAATCAACGGTGTCTCGATCAGTAAAGTCGCTATTGACCAGAAACCTCATAACAGTAAAGGAAAACCCTAAGGACAAACGCGCAAGTTTGTTATCACTTTCCGTTGAGGGGAACCGTCTGCATGAACAAATTGTGCCATTAGCAAATGAGTGGCAAGCAGGTTTAGTGAGTGACTTAGATAGCCAAGAACTTAAACAATTTATAAGCACTCTTAGTAAGCTTTCCAATCACTTAAATAAAAATGTTTAAATCTGTAATCAAGGCTTTATAGCAATTGATTTAGACAATCGATACATATATGATAATGGCTATCATTTACAATTAGAAACTTGGATGTCCCCCCTATGAAATTAGCGTTAAACACCGTTAAAACACTAGGTCTTAGCCTAGTATTAGCATCTACTTTTATTGCCCAACCTGTATTGGCAAATGGCCCAATTGGTGAGCACGTTAATCATCTAAAAGAAAATTTAAAAGATTACTCAGAAGACGTTGAGTGGATGGTCGGTAAAGTTGACACCATGGTTACCGATTATGAAACAAAAGGCGCAAAAGCAGTTAAAAGCGATGATTTAATTGAATACTGGGAATCAGTAAAGTTTCACAGTGCGATTGAAACGAATTATGTACCGGTTTATGCATCAATCTGGCAAGGCATTTATGGTATCAAAATGGCCATTGATGACAAAAAACCAGTAAGCGAAGTACGTGAGCACCAAAAGGCCTTAAATGCTGCCTTGTGGCAGGGTCTTGGAGCTGTTAAACTTGCTGCCGACTTCCAGCAAAAAGGCTTATTAAAAGCTGTAAAAGCAACTGCTTCTGAAACAATGACGCAAAGCGCTACTATCGATGAGATCAAACATAAATTAGACCGTGTTGTTGCAAAATACGCAGAACGTTTAAGCGATGAAGCAACCCAAATAGTACACGATACTTACCTTCACTTATTCGAAGGTGTTGAAGGTACACTTATCGAAAAAGATGCGAAGTTAGTAGAAGTTCTCGAAAAAGATTTTAACGTAACCCTGCCTAAAGCTATTTCTGACAAAGGGTCTGTTGACCAAGTACGTGCAGTGGTTGTTGATATGCAAGAAAAACTAGATCGCGCTAAGGTGTTACTTGAAGAAGCCGAAAAAGCACGTAAGGATGTATTTTAGTGAAGCGTAGGACCTTTATTCAAGGCCTGGCTGCGTTTGGGGTAGTGGGCGCAATGCCGCTACCTCTTTCTCGTGCCTTTGCAGCCTCTGCTGCAAGCCCAATTTCAGTGAAAGACTTACCCGCCCTAGAGGGTGACTTAACCTTATATTTAGGCCGTGGTGAAGGTGGTTTGTACGAAAACGTACTGCAATCAATCCAAAAGAAAAACCCAAAACTTAATTTATCTATTCGCCGTGGCCCAACTGCTGCACTTGCCAACATGATAGTGGCAGAAGCGAAAGCGGGTGTTAAACGTGCTGATCTATTTTGGGCGGTTGACTCTGGTGCGATTGGCTTAGTCACAGATGCAGGTTTAGCTAAACCGCTACCATCTGACTTAGAGGCGCAGTTACAACCGCAGTTTCGTTATCCGGGCTGGGCACCAGTGACAGGTCGTATTCGTACATTGCCTTATAACACTAAGCGCCTAAGTAAAGATCAGATCCCAGAGAGCATAATGGCCATTGCTGATAGCGATTTATCTATTGGTTGGGCACCGGCTTATGCTTCTTTCCAATCATTTGTCACGGCAATGCGTATTCTTGAAGGTGAAGATAAAACCGCTAAATGGCTTAAGAAAGTTCAAAAACGTTCGAAAACTTATGCAGGCGAGCTTGGCGTAGTGATGGCTGTTGAGCGTGGTGAAGTGGATATCGGTTTTGCAAACCATTATTACACGTTACGTCTTAAGTCAGGTAAACCTGATGCTAATCTTGAGCTAGCATTCACCAATCAAGATGCCGGTTGTTTAGTTAATGCATCAGGTGTGTTATCACTGACAGACAACCCAAATGCAATGAACTTTATGCGCTACTTACTAAGTTCTGAAGTACAAAGTTACTTAGCACGTGAAGCGTACGAAATTCCATTGATCCAGGGCATTGAACAGCCTGCTGGGTTACCAGCATTAACGGATGTGTCACCGCCGAAAATCGATTTAACTCAATTGGCAGATTTAAGGCCAACACTCGACCTTATGCGCAGTAGCGGTATTTTATAATGCGCATACCTGCTTCTTATCCCATGGCGCTGCTTGCAGCGCTTTTGGCGTTAGTGCCAGTTTATATTCTGATCACCTTAGCCAGTGATGCGACGGCTGTTTTTGATAGTCACAATTTAAAAATTCTAGGTAACACCTTATCACTTATGGTGTTAACTGTTTTAGGCTCTATTTTAATTGGCGTGCCTCTGGCGTTTATCAGTGCCTATGTTCAACTTCCTTTTAAAAAGCTTTGGCTTGTTTTGTTTGCAGCGCCACTTGCTATTCCAAGTTATATTGGCGCGTTTACTTTATATGCAGCATTTGGCCCCGGTGGTGAGATAAATCAGCTGCTAGGCTTTGAAACCCCGCCTATGTATGGCTTAACGGGTGCTGCCATTGTAATGACGCTATACACATTTCCGTTTGTGATGCTAACTACGCGTTCGTCTTTACTTAGTCTCGATGCCAGCATGGTAAACGCAGCTCGCACTTTAGGCATGTCGATGCCGATGAGTGTGTTTAAAGTCATATTACCGCGCGTAATAAACGGTATAGCGGCGGGCTCATTACTGGTTGCACTTTATACCCTATCAGATTTTGGTACACCGGCGATGATGCGCCTAGATACCTTTACTCGGGTAATCTATGTTGAATATAACGCCTTTGGCTTAAGTCGTGCAGCGATGTTGTCGCTTCAATTAATGGTAATAGTAGGCTTTTTACTGTTCATCGAATCACAAATTAAAACAGCTTCAGAGCGCCACGGTAGACCGCTAATGTTATTTCCATCAAACGGGCAAAAGTTAGCCATGCTGGTGACTTTTCTACCTGTTTTATTATTGGCTATTTGTTTGCCGTTAGCCATTTTTACCCTTTGGCTTGCCCGTGATGGTGTTGCTGACTTTGATTTCAGCATTGCGTGGAACTCAGCTTATGCATCTGGCATTGCGGCTATTGTCGCTGTTGTGGTTGCTGTGCCTGTAGCGCATGCTGCCTTAAGCGGTAAAGTAGGGCGCATTATGGAACGGGTTACTTATTTCGGATTTGGTATTCCAGGTATCGTAATGGGTACTGCACTTGTTTATGGTGGCCTGCAATTACCGCTTTTATACCAAACTCTGGCATTATTAGTGATTGCCTATGTGCTGCGCTTCTTACCGTTGGCAGTTGGCTCTGTGCGAACCAGCACAGAACACTTAGATTCGAGTTTAATTAAATCAGCTCGCGTATTAGGCGCAAGCCCTCGTGAAGCATTTATGCGTATTACCTTGCCTTTAACACTGCGCGGTATCATTGCTGGTGTAGCCTTGGTATTTTTAGAATCAATGCGAGAGCTTGAAGCAACATTGTTACTCGGCCCAACAGGATTTGAAACTCTATCAACCTATTTGTGGCGAGTTTATGAAGCCGGTTATTTCGGTCGCGCTGCCATTCCTGGGCTCCTGTTAGTAGTGATATCAGCATGTGGCTTAGCTATAATGCTCTCAGGTGAAAAGCGCAGTCAATTAGAACATTAAGGATCAGTTTAATGCTATCAGTTAGTAAGCTGTCTATCGATTATGGTAGCAATCGTGTGGTAAGTGAACTTAACTTATCACTTGGGGAAAGTGAGATCCTCATGCTAGTTGGTCCAACTGGCTGTGGTAAAAGTACAATTTTACAAGCGTTAGCAGGGCTTATTCCTATCAGCGAAGGCGAAATTAACTTAGGCTCATGGCGGGCAACACCCAAATTAAAAGTGCCACCAGAAAAGCGTAAAGTAGGGATGGTATTTCAAGACTTTGCGTTATTCCCGCATTTAACAGTACAGCAAAATATTTGCTTTAGATTAACCGATACTTCAAAAGCAGATCACTGGATTAAGTTACTGGGTCTTGAAGCTTTTCGTGATAAAAAGCCCGCTACTTTATCGGGTGGTCAAAAGCAGCGTGTAGCACTTGCCCGTACATTGGCTCACGAACCTGACTTTGTATTGCTTGACGAACCGTTATCAAACCTTGATGCAGCTTTAAAAGATACCCTTCGTTGGGATATTCGTAATGCATTAAAAGATGCGGGTGTACCTGCAATTTGGGTAACCCATGACCAAGAGGAAGCCTTATCTGTCGGTGACCGAGTTGGCGTACTTAAAGAAGGGATTATTCAGCAAATAGATACCCCTGAACGCTGCTTTAGCTTACCAAGCAATCGCTTTGTTGCACGTTTCTTAGGTGAAGCAAGTTTCATTGCCGGTAATTGTGAAGGTGATATCGCCACTACTGATTTAGGTAATGCCCCAGCTATTAAGGTTGATCATGATACAGCGAAGGTTGATGTATTACTTCGCCCTGATGATATTCACCTTATTCAAAATGCACAATCGTCAAATGGTGTCGTTACATGGGTGCGCTACGAAGGTGGTAGCCGTTTATGTGCTGTAGAACTTGCCTGCAAAACAACAGTTACAAGCCGTGTAAGCCATGAAGTGGTTGTGCGGCCGAATGACCACGTACATGTATCAATTAACACAACTCATCCGCTGGCCGTATATTCGCGCTAACTAATAAAAAGCCCGCCAAATTAGGCGGGCTTATAATTTGCTTTTAACTATTAGAAGCTATAACGAACCCCGATACGCATCTCCCATAAAGAAGGTTCAGTTTGTACACTCGTACCAGCAGGGTGGTTGAAAGAGCTATAAACATACTGCCCATCAACAATGTCAGCTGTTACTGCACTTTGCAACGAACTACCTGATTTTAAAACACCCCAATCGTCGTTCAACAGATTACCGATGTTTTTAATTACGAAATAAGCAGAGCCTTTTTGATCAGGCGTGAAGCCCATGAATTCTTGCTCAACTTTTAGATCGAATGTAACCCACCAGTCACCATCAATATTATTACGTTTTTGGATCTCACCTCGTTTTAAGCCTTCACTTTCAATCCAGTTATTAAAGGCAGTTTGATCGAAGTCAGGTCCATAAACAACTGCTGCATCATCAACCTCTGGTACATATAAAAGTTGGCGACTCGCGTCATTAAAGCCTAAACCACCTGAATCTCTATCAAAGGTATACGAGTATGGGTTAGTCTGTTGTGCTTGACCAAATAGGTTGAACTTAGTTTCGTAGCCATCAAAAATTTCATGGCTATAACCAAAAGATAATGTAAAGCGATGTGGTATCTCATAATTAGAAGTTGTAACCCCAGGATTCTCTGAATCAGATACCGCAATAAAGTGGTAATTAGAGAATGCTACAGAGCTTGTCATTGGGCTCACATCTTTAGCCACGGTATAAGCATAAGAAAGCGCTAAATCTATGCCATTATCAAATGCTTTATTCATCGATAAAGAAAGTACATGTGAATAAGCATCTCTGCCTTCTACGTTTGTCAGCATAAAGTCAGATACACGTGGGTGTAAAACATCGTTGTAAACAGGGCGGCCATCTGGCGCTGTGTCTGTTTGTACGTTGGCGATGTTGCGAATGATTGCTGAGTCTTGTTTATCTGTGTAGAGATAATCAACATTGAACACATAATCATTGCTGGTGATGTAAGTACCACCTAAAGAGAACTTCCATTCTGAAGGAATTTCAAAGTCAGGGTCTGTAACATTTGCGCTTGCATCTGCACCACCTTGTCCAACCTCGTCATAGAGTGATTGAGGAATGTCATAACCTGGCATACCGCCACCATTAAATGCAATGGCATCATCACCAAGAATTTGTAAACCTCTTTGGTTAATTTGAATATTTCGTACACCGTCATTAGAGTAGCTGTTCGAAACCCAAACATTTGGATTACCACCAGAATATAGACCAAAACCACCACGTAACTCTAATTGATCATTATAAATCCAGTTGATGCCTAAACGCGGTTGAAGAAGGTCAATACCATCGAGGTTTTGGCTATTTGAAAAGCCATATCTGTCTTCAAAGTTTTGGTTATGGGTTGGTTTATCGCTGCTTGTATACCAATCATAACGTAGACCCGCTGTAATCGTGATATCGTAGTCAATTAGCTCAAACTTATCTTGAAAGTAAACGGTGTTTAAAGCGTAAGCAAATTCGCCTGCTGCATCGTCTGGATTTTGTGATGATGCGTTGCCATAGTAAACACGCGCAATACCATTTTCAAAATCTTCTATTGAACTAAAGCGATATTCGCCTTCTGTGTGCTGAACAAATAAGTTGTATACATCCAGTTCTTCACGCTCATATCCAAATGATAATTCATGATCTTCTAGATAGTATGTGCCACCTAATTTAAGTGATAGGTTGTCATAGTTTAGGATATTTGATTGGCGAGAATCATCAGGGCCGATATAAACATCAATATCACCAGTGTCGATACGGAATTCACCAAAACCAGATGCAGCATCTAATGATTGTTGGCGGTTATCGAGTTTTGAATAACCCACTCTTACTTCTGTTGAAAAATTATCTGTCCAATCAGAGTAAACAGAGGCAACATAGGATTCTAATTCAGCGCCACGCTCATAGAAGTGGTTTGAAAGAGCTATTTCGTTAGAATCAGCATCAGATTGAGCTAGAGAGAAGCCATCATTGTAGTTATACACTAGGCTTGCACGGTGGGCATCGTTAATGTTCCAATCAAGCTTTACTAAAATCTTTTCGTCTTCGACAGGTAGGCTTGGAATCATGCTACCTGGGTCGTAGTTATAGTTATCTTTGGAGATTTGTGTAATACGGTCGATCGTTGCTTGATCAATACGGTTGTCAGCAAATGGAATATAATCAAAGATTTGCGCGCCTTCTAGTTTCTCATAAGAGGTAAAAAAGAATAGCTTATCTTCAATTAAAGGTAGACCTAGGTTAAAACCATAACGTTTCTCAGTGTAGTTTCCTGTATCAAGCTTTTTACCTTCGATAGAGTCGCCTGACATTGAGTCATTGGTATAGTCGTAAAATAAACCACCATGAATTTCATTGGTACCTGATTTTGTTACCGCATTAATATTACATGATGTAAAACCACCGTATTGCACGTCGAATGGCGCAAGTTCAACAGCCACTTGGTCTATAGAATCGAATGAAAATGGCATGCGTTCGGTTGGGTATCCACTCGAATTTAAACCAAAGTTATCATTCATGCGCACACCATCAACAGTCAAGCTGTTGAAGCGAGGATTACCGCCGCCACAATTAATTGAGTTTGCATTTGTTTCATCAATAAAGATGCGAGGGTCGGCGCGAATAATGTCTTTCAAATCACGGTTTATTGCAGGGCGAGACTCTAGATCTTCAAGTGAGAAATGACTTGCAGGACCTGTGCTGCCAGTTTGTGCGCTTATCGGTGCGCCAGATACCACTATTTGTTCCATTTGCTGTGTTTGTAAACTAACAGTCACAGGGTAATCTTGACCTAAAGTCAAATAAATACCATCAAGTTGTTGATCTTCATATTGATCAGAATCGACGATAATTTTGTAAGGGCCACCGACGCGAAGGCCTTGGCTTGAAAAATTACCTTCATTTGTTACCGTCGTTTTTTTAACTGAGCCTGAAGGGATATGGATTATTGTTATTTGTGTGCCAGCAGCAGGATTGCCATTCGGGCCTGTAACTTGTCCTTTGATAGAGGAGGAGGTTTCATTGGCCATTGCAGCATGGCTGAAGGTTAAACAAGTCGCAACAGCGATTGCTAGTGTACTTTTATTAAATGTTGATTTCATGAGGTTTCCCGTTATTAAATTATAATACTTACTCGGTGTAAGTACCTTTCCTTTTTTAAAGTCAATGTGTGTCATTTTTATTACAGATATAAAAAAGCCCGTAATTAAACGGGCTTTAAACAGTATAGATTAGAACTTGTAACTAATACCAATTTTAGCTTGCCATGCAGAAGCACTTTGGTCGATTAGTGTGTAATTTCTTACATCTGCACCATTGTACGCTTCATCAATTATATAGCGGCCTTGGTCATCTAAACCACCAAAGTCATAAACTGATTGGTCTTGATAGCTAAGGCGTTTTTCAATACCCCAGTCGCTATTAAGTAAGTTAGCAAAGTTATCAATCATGAAATACACTTCACCGCTATGACCTTTAGCGAAACCTGGGATTTCTTGCTTAACGCTGATATCCATAGTTGTTACCCAAGGCATAGTACCTGTATTACGGTCTAAGATTTCACCACGCTCAGAAATACCCGCTCTATCAAGTAGTGCTTCAAGCTCACCCCAAGTAAGTTGCGATTCATCCCAGTTTACATTCGGGTCATCCGCACCAGTTGGAATATATGCTAAGTATGCAGAGCTTGAGTAGAAGTCACGCGAATCGCCTAACGCACCGTCTTGGTACGAAGCCATTGTGTGACTGTAAGGGCGACCTGAACGACGCTCAAAGTAAAGGTCAAACTTAGTGTTATAGCCTTTAAAGAATTCAGTGTGGTAGCTGATATTCACTTTGAAGCTATGTTCTACTTCATAGGCACCACGCTGTGCTAAGTCTTGGTTACGGTTTTTAGTAACACTGTGCTGGTAGTTACTTTGCGCTTGTGAAGATGAACCTGAAGACGCTTCAGTGATATCTTGGTGTGCATAGCTTGCTGAGATGTATAAACCGTTATCCCATTCTTTTGCAAGTGCTGTTGAGAAGATAACTGAACGGCCATCATCAGATGAATTTGTTAGCATGATATCGAAGTTATCAGCTAAATCACCTGAGTAGATGCTTTCTTGGATTAAACGCTCGCCATCAGCCGCAACGCCCACAGGTACGATAGCCGTGTTGTGCCAAATTGCTTCGTTTTCTTTCTTGTGGTAAGCGATTTCAGCTTGCCATTTGAAACCATTACCAAGTAATTCAGAGTCAAAGTCATACTCGAAACCAATTTGGCTACGGATGCTTGAAGGTAATTTAAAATCAGGGTCAATGTAGTTTGTGCTACCCGCACCTTTTACCAGTGAATCTTGAATTGCACCTGGTACAGATGTGATATCTGCAGGGTTATTTGCGTAGTAATCATTAATAACTGATTGTGGTGCATCAACAAGTGTAATACCGTCTTTTTGGTACGAGTTGTTATACCAAACGTTAGGTATACCACCTTGGAAACGACCTACACCACCGCTGATTGTTAGGTTTTCTGTTGCGTAATATTTAAACCCAACACGAGGTAGGATGATATCGACGCCATCAAGATTCTCTTGATTTGAAAAACCGTAAGTCTCTAGGAAGTTTTCATTTAGAGTTGGCTTGTCGTCAGATGCTAAGCGCTCATAACGAATACCTGCATTTACTTCTAAATCGTCACCAATATAAAAAGTATCTTCCAGGTAGATTGCTAATTGGCTACGCGTTGCATCATATGCTGTGTCTGCAGCATTGTTTGTATAAGCATTTGCGTAAGAGAAGTCATAAGTACCATTAAAGTTACCCACTTCACGGTTTGCAAAACCAGCTAGACTATCAAACTCCCATGAACCTAATGAATTTGCAGCAAATAGGTTATACAGATTGAGTGATTCATACTGAATACCAAAGTTAAGCTCATGCTCATCAAGAAGGTAAGTACCATCAAATGTTAATGTTAGGTTTTCAGTTGAAGACTCATTCGCGTGGCGGTATTGGTCTGTACCAAACTCATACGCTGGACCACGGTAGTATTCTTCAACTTTTACGCTACCAATATTCGAGTTTGTTAAGCTGTTTGAACTGACATCTTTATACGCGATACCAATCTCTGATGAGAAAACATCGCTCCAATCTGAGTAAAGTTTTGTCGAAAAATTGTTGAATTTAGTTGCATAAGTATAACGGCTTGAAGCAAGTAATACTGTGTCACCGCCAGTGCCGAAGTTGCGCTCTTCTTGATCGTCTTGCCACTGATATGTGAAATCTAGACGATGTGCATCGCTGATGTTCCAGCTTAGTTTTACAAGTAGTGATTCATTTGTATCTTCAGGATCGCCACCTAAAGAGTCTTGGAAACCATATACATTGTCTAATACAGATAAGAAGTTATTTAGTTGCTCTTCTGTTACATCGTATTCGTTCGTTGCACCAGAGCCCTCAAAACCATAATCTAAATCAAGTTCGCTCTTCCAGCTGTTGTAGTTAACAAAATAGAAAAGCGTGTCTTTGATTAATGGACCGCCCACGTTAAAACCAAAACGTTCTTCAGTTTGAATTGGTTCTACTTTGTTAATTTCAAATGTTTTATGGCCATCTTCGTCTAAAACAGGGCGACCATCAGCATAAACTTCAGAAATGCTATCTACATCACCTGCCATATCAGGTGTTGACGTTTCGTAGAAACCTGAGAACTTAAATTCATTTGTACCAGATTTTGTTACGGCATTAATTGTACCACCACCAAAGTTACCTTTTGATGCTGAGAAAGGTGATACATCAACAGAAATTTGCTCAATTGCATCAAGTGCAACTGGTGGTTGAGCAGTAGGGTAGCCGCCATAGTTTAAACCGAAGTCATCGTTTTGGCCGATACCATCAACAGTCAGGCTGTTTGTACGAGGGTTGTTACCGGCAAATGTAAGCTCACCACTACCATTGATATTTGCAAGTGGGTTTAATCGCGCTACATCTTTAATGTCTTTGTTAAAGCTTGGCATATTGTTGATTGTGTCTTCACCGAAAACACTGCTTGAACCGCCTGACTGTTGAACAATTTTATAGCCAGAAACTTCAATTTTTTCCATTGCTAATGAGTTTAATTGTTCTTGTAAGCGGTAAGTATCACCAAGCTCTAAGTAGATATTCTCTACCATGCTGTCACTGTGTGTATCTGAGTCGATAAATACAGTGTATGGGCCACCAACACGTAGACCATTGGCGATGAAAGTACCGCTTTCATTTGTAGTTAACTCACTGACTGTGCCAGTTGGTTGGTGAATAACCTTTATTTTAACATTTGCAGCTGCTTCACCAGAAGGTGTTGTGATTTTACCTCTCATTGAAGATGAGGTATCTGCAGCCATAGCACTTGTTGAAACACCAAGAGCTAATATAACTGCTCCGGTTAATTTCGAAAGGCGTAACTTATTCATTATGTTATTTCCCGTGTTAGAGGTTTGTTGGTTTATAGTTCACTGTTAGCTGGCATCTTAAGTGCCTTTACTAACGGTTTTGCTGATTTATCAAATAATGAGTTTAATAAACCGGCTAATCTAATCCCGCCTTGTTGTAGACGAGTTTTTACAATTGGTAAATTTTTATAGATATAACTGTAACTTACATTTGTTTCATTTTCTTTATAGAGTGAATTAGCGATGTTGTTTGATTCAATTAACCAATCACTTGGCGAACTTGCAAGGTAATCTGATATTAATGTTTGCTTTGATGTATCAACGAACTTGGCAAACTCAGTGTAAGATAAGTTTTCGTTTTCTATTAATTTAGTGTCCCAAAGGCTGTGTAAGTTAGTATCTTGCCCAAAGAATGTGACAGAAATACGATTGCCACCACGGTCCTCGCTGCGACCAGCATGGAAAGGTTGGTGGCTATCACCAACAAGGTGAACTAAAAAGCGTAATGCAAATTGCTTTTCACCGAGAGAGGCTTTTGGGTTTTGTAAAACTGATATTGAATATTCCATGCCTTCAAGGATGTCTGACACGGTTTCTTTATTATGGTGGGCATGTGAGTCGTAATGAGGTTTAGCATCGCCTTCTTTAAAGTTAATGTAATGCCAGCGTGAAGATTTTTTTTGCCAAAACGTTTCTGGCGCAGAACGCATTTCATCAGCCCATGTTGCAACTTGTGGTAAAGAATCACCATCAAGTAAAGGAACTAATGCTTGCTTAGTGGTGTCAGTAATATGCTTAGATGCAATTTCACCAATAATACGGTGACCATTCTGACCCCATGCATTTGCAGGGTTACTTAACAACACCGAAATAACTGGTGTTGATAACAGCAACATTTTTATTGTTTTTTGTAACATTGACTTAGTGTCCAAAATGAATGTGCCCTGAAGCACGATTTCTTGCGGCATATTTTCCTGAATTTAAAAACAAATAGAAAGGACTCAATAAGATTCATAATTTCTTGTCCATACTTGTTATTTTTCAATGGTTTATGGTTTTTAGGTAAAATTACCTGTTGTAATAAGTAAGAATAATTGTTCAAATAGAGACAACGGAGCGTTGTTGGCTATTAAAATTGAATTTAAGAACAATACTAATAAAAAAATCGTCGATTGTTACATTTTTGTTTCTATCAGTTGTTTTGTTTTTTTATATCGGAATTTTGCAGGGTAAACCGGCTGTTTCTGATATCGATGCATTTATTGAAACGTCTTTTCAATGTGATACCAAATCAGAGGTTAACCTTAACGAGTTAGTGGTGTATTCATCGGGCAAAGTGTTGGCTGAGGATGTTGCTAAAACCTTATGCAATGATGACATCATAAGTAAACAATATGGCAAGGTAACCTCTTATTGGGGTTATAAAACCTCAGACACGATTGAGTTTTTAGGCAAAGGGATTGCTGATTTAATCCTTGCTAAAGAAAATTTAATTAACGCTTTTATGGCGGAGTCAACTTACAACTACCAAGCTGTTGTTGGATTTCCTGATTACACTGCCTATTTAATTTCGAGTAAAGAAAAACCTAGAATTGATAAGAGCTACTTTTTAGATAAACGCATTGGTTTACTTGATTACCCAACCAGTCGCTCAGGACATATTTTACCAAAGCAGCTATTTAAAAAATTAGACATCAACCTAGAAAACCTAAATATCACTTATGCCAGTTCCCATACTGAGTTAAGAGAGCTGCTTGCCAGCGGAAAGGTTGATTTAATTTCTTCTTATTGGCAAGACAGTGACCAGCAACGTTTTTCTAAAAATTATATTACGCCTATACGCGACAATATAAGTGGCAGTCGTTGGTATTTAAAAATGCAGGACGAAAACACCGACCTTTTATGTGCAGTTCAAGCGCAGTTAACCCTATTGGCACACAATCAAAATTCTCATTACTTTAATCATGTTGAGTCTTTTTGGGAATGTAACTCGACTCAGCAAACAATGAAAGTAGGGGATAGCAATGCTGCCAATTAGAATTAAGCTTGTTTATGGCGCAATATTTTTAAGCTGTTGTTTGGTATTATTTGCTACCTTCATTACTGCAAAAGCTTATAAGACAACAACTAATGATGCACTGACTTTAGCAAAAGTTGAAAACCGTATTGCTCTTGATTTAAACCATTTAAATTTACCAGATGGTTTTTTGAAGCACTCCGGTAGTAGAGACATGGTACTCAATTATATCACGCGTCTTAATGCTCAGTTAGCAGACTCAGGCGTAATGGTTTACTCTATTGAAGGTATTTCGGAATATCCTGCCCGTGCTGATTTAATTACTAAGCAATTACATGCACCTCAAAAATCATTAACGGTTAGTTTTGTTATCGCATCTTCTTTATTAGATAAAAACGATATAGCTGTGTTCATTCTGGTCTGCTTATTTGCATCTACATTTACCTACTTATTATTTATCAGTGAACGAACCAAGATTCAAATAGCTAAAAACGAACCTGAAGTTGCAGTTCAGATAGAAGAAAAACCTAAATTGATAGTCGATCTTCAAAATAAAACCTTGGCTGCTAGTTGCGATGTCGATAAAACAGTGGCACTTGCGAATAAACCATTGTGTTTTTATCTCGCTTTAGTTGAGTTTTGTATTGAGCAACCTGACGTAGTGCTTAATCAAAATAAAGATGTACCAGAAGAATTGCTGACTTTAGCGAACAAGTATTTTTACCGGTTAGTTGAGCTTGGTCACACAATACGTAAACGACCAAACTTTACCAATAGCTTAGAAAAAACTTTAAGCGAAATTCGGGCAGCCCTTGATGAAGTTTGGCAAGACCAGCTTGAGATAAAAGAAACCTATTATCCGCCTAAAGCCCATGGTGAAGGTTCACGCTCTCGATTACATCATTACGGATTGAAGTCGATTGAGATCACCGATATTGAAGTCATAGGCAAATAATCTAGTTTTAAAGTAAAAAGGGAAGTCACTGACTTCCCTTTATCTATTTAGATATTGATGATTAGGTATCTAAAACTGCTTAGGAGTGTAATCAGCCGCTTTAACAGGGCTATTTTGCTCAAAGAAACGTTTTAATGCCTGTGCATCGGTATCATCTGTACTTACAAAGCCTTTTTTATTGGTAAGCGTAGGGTAGCCATCACCACCAGAGGCGTTGTAGCTATTAATACTCATTCGATATGTTTTAGTCATATCAAGTGGTTTACCAGCAATTTTAACATCAGATAAAGTGTCGTTATCGCGTTTGAAGCTTAGCTTATAGTATTGTAAGTAGGCACCTGAATCAGGTGGGAAAGAAGTAACAACCTGCAAGTAGTCATATAGCTCTTGGCCTGTCATATCAATATAGGTGATACGGTTTTTAAAAGGATGAACTTTTAAAATATCTTTATAACTGACATCGCCAGCTTGAATGCTATCACGAATACCGCCACCGCTTATCAAACCAAAATCAGCACCCACTGACTGCATTTGTGCAGCAATAATAACGCGTGCTAAGTTTACTTGCTCATAGCGTACTTTATTGCGGTCACCTTCAAGTTTTGCATCCACGTTACCTATTTTACCAGCAATTTGTGCTGCACCTTTTTTCTGATAAACCGCGAGCATGTCTTGTAAGTTTTTGTTTGGCTCGATGTACTCAGCCGCTAGCTGTTTATTGCCATTTTCATCATCGATATAAAGGTTTACCGGAATAAGTGAGTAATTAAGCAGAGTTAATTCATCGTTTTCTAACTTGAATTCTGCTTTTCCCACATATTTACCCCACTCATGGGCTTGCATGATCCAAGTACCGTTTTGTTGATCAGGCTTACACGCTTTACCTGGCATAAAGCTTTCGTCAGCAACATTGGCTTCTTTCATACACACCGGCTCTTGTGAATGACCGCCGACAATAATATCTAGCATGCCTTTTGGTAAGTTACGCGCCATAGTCACATCACCGGGTGCATTAATACCAAAGTTAGCATCAACATAGTGACCCATGTGCGTTACAGCAATAGTGATATCAGGCTTGTACTGCTTTTCAATTTTTGGGGCTAACTTTGCAGTCACTTCTGTAGGGTCTTTAAATTCTAGGCCACCGATATACTGCGGGTTACCTATTTTTGCTGTATCTGTTGTGGTTAAACCAATGACAGCAATTTTGAGTCCGTTTTTTTCAAAGATTTTGTATGCTTGATAACGAGTTTCACCGGTCGTTTTATCTATAATATTGGCTGATAAAAAAGGGAAGTTAGACCATTTTTGCTGTTTATCGAGTACAGCCAGCGGGTTATCAAACTCATGGTTACCAATTGCCATGGCATCGTAACCAATTACAGACATACCTTTAAAATCCGGTTCTGCGTGTTGTAGATCTGATTCAGGAATACCTGTATTGATATCGCCACCAGACAGCAGTAAAACTGCATGTCCTTGTGCTTTAGCATCGGCTCTTAATTGATCAATTAAAGTCTTGCGAGCAGCCATACCATATTCACCATGTTCGTTATGCCAAAAACGACCGTGATTATCATTAGTATGGAGCAGAGTGAAATATTGGGCTGAATCTGTATTGTTAGAAGAGGAGCTACACGCGGTTAGGGTAACCAGTAGCGATGTTAGTAAAAAAAAACGCATAATTGTTTGCCTGAATAGAGCAGTAGGTTAATTATGCGCTTAGTTTAAACGACTTAAGTTTAAATTAAATGTCTTTTATAAACTTTTGTCGCTATTTTCTGTATTTAGTTGTCCTGTTGCGGCAAGTTGTCTTCGTTGTAGTTCTTGTTCTGCATAATGAGACTTAAGATGATTATTGCCGACCATCCAATTTAAAAAACTAGCGGGTAACTTACTATAAGGCTCACCTTGGTGTAGGCCAAAATCGCATATTGCGTTCTCTTCATTCGCCATGGTTCATTCCTGTGTGTTCATTGTTGTCGTGCAGATACTAACAAACTGAGCCTATTTGATAAGACGATTTTGATTTAATCTTTAAACTTTTTATAACCATAATGAATACACAGTGTAAATTAATGTAACTGAGATGTAATTGATTTGACGCGTTTTGTGTAACTGTTTTGTTTGCTATTTAAGCACCTGCCTATTTTGTTTAAGCTTCTTGCAGTTTTATAATAAAAATTATCAGGAAAGATAAACAATGAAAAAACATCTACTTGCAACAGCTTTATTGGCTAGCAGTTTTACAGCGAATGCAACTATTGTCGAAATGCAAACGGACCTGGGCAGCATTACGATTCATCTTTATGATCAACAGACACCTGTTACAGTTGAGAACTTTTTAAATTATGTTGCAGATGGTAGCTACGATGGCACCGTTATCCATCGTTCTGTTGATAACTTTATTTTACAAGGTGGGGGTTTTAAATTTGGTACTGACTTTGATGCGATAGACACCGCAGACGCTATTACTAATGAACCAGAGTTGTCTAATGTGAAAGGTACCATTGCAATGGCTAAGCTTGGTGGCAATGCTAACAGTGCAACCAGTCAGTGGTTTTTTAATTTAAAAGATAACAGCGCAAATCTTGACTTACAAAATGGTGGCTTTACCGTTTTTGGCGAGGTAACTGTCCAGAGTATGGCTGTGATAGAGCAAATCACAGAATTAGTACATTGTGGAGAGATCCCAGTAGTAAACTTAAATGAAGAGCAGTGCCCAGATACAACATCAGGTTTTAGTGGTGAAAACTTATTTTACATTAACAGTGTAACTGTGATTGACGATGACCCTAATTCATCTGCTTCTTTATCACCAAAAGAAAACACGCTGATTGATGAAGATGACGCTTCAGACAACGGCGGTAGTAGTTCAGGTGGTAGTCTTGCATGGATGCTATCTTTATTAGCCCTAGCAGGCTTTGCTCGTCGTAAATAATTCCAACCAACAAAGTTAATAAGGCGCTAAAAAGCGCCTTATTTCTTTGTATTGATGATTATTAAAAGATTCTAACTAAAATGAGCACCCACATTATTAGCATTATAAAGCTACTGACAACGAAACTATAATAGCGCGCCTTCAAGGTGTTTGAAGTTAAGTGTATTACGCTATGAATAATTCTTAATGCAACATAAACCCAAGCAAGGGCAACAAAAACAGTACCTACAGCATTGACTTGCAGAGCTGTTAAACAGGCAATAAAAAACAGCACAGGCATTTCGAATTGATTGATAAAGTTACGATCTGCTACGCGAACATTATCCCCAGCCTTTTCAAGTTCCATTGTTAAGAAGTCTTTCATCTCAATGGTTTTTTGCTTTGCCGCACGAAAACGGCGCTTACCCATAATGTACATGACAGTAAAAGTCAGAAAGACTTGAGTGAACATTGCTACAATTAGCCACTTTTCCATAGCTCATCCTTTGTTATAGTTATTGCTATTAATTTTAACCGTAAGTACTGCATTTTCACAATGTGTTACAAAGTTTTGCTGTAACTTAACTGAAAAGCATTGAATTGCGGCGCTCGAAAACACATGATAAATAAAAATTTATTCAATTCCTAATGGATACAAAATAATGAAAAAAATAATGGGACTCAGTGCAATCGCTTTTGCAGTGTTAGCAGGTTGTTCTTCTACTTCTACCACAACGCCTCCTGCTGCTAATACTAACCTTATTCCAGACTCGTTAGTTATCAGCCCAAACGACACCCGTGAGTACAAAACATTAAAACTTGATAATGAAATTGATGTAATTTTAATTTCAGATCCAAGTGCTGAAAAATCAGCTGCTGCATTGAGTGTTGGTGTTGGTTTATTGCACGACCCTATGTCGCAACAAGGTATGGCGCATTATTTAGAGCATATGCTGTTCCTTGGTACCGATCGTTACCCAGACACCAAAGGTTACAGTGATTTTATGACTAAAAATGGCGGTGCTCATAACGCTTACACTTGGTTAGATATCACAAACTACATGTTCAAAGTGAACAATGATGCCTACGATGAAGCACTTGACCGTTTTGCGGATTTCTTTAAATCACCAAAGCTTTACCCTGAATACACAGACAAAGAAAAAAATGCCGTAAATGCCGAATGGTCAATGCGCCGTGAGATGGACTTTTTTGGCCAATTTAAACTGGCACGTCAAATGATGGGCTCACACCCTGCTAATCGTTTCCTGATTGGTAACCTAGAAACACTAGGTGATAAAGAAGGCAGCAATCTTCATAAAGAAACCGTTGCTTTTTATAACAAGTACTATTCATCGAACATTATGAAAGTGGCGATGATTTCTAATCGTCCACTTGCTGAGATGGAAGCAAAAGCAAAACAGTACTTTGCTGATATTGAAAATAAAAATATCGAAAAGCCAACGGTGACTGATAAGTTAGATTTCTCTGAAGCTGGCGGTAAACGTGTTTATTACGCACCGAATGAAGACGTAAAACAACTGCAATTAGAATTCACTATTGCTGATAACAGTTCACAATTTGCAGTTAAACCAAACCGTTTTGTTTCTTACCTTTTAAGTAACGAAATGCAAGGCAGCCCAGCACAAATACTACGTGATAAAGGTTGGGTATCAGGTTTATCGTCTTCTGCTTCACCAACGCAATATGGGAACTACGGAAGCTTAACAGTTGATATTGAATTGACTGATGCCGGCATGCAAAACCGCGAAGAAATTGTTGCTATGGTTATGCAATATATTGCACTTATCAAAGAGCAGGGTGTTGATAGCAAATACTTTAATGAAATTCGTACATCGTTAAACAATTCGTTTCAATTCCTAGAAAAAGGGGATGAGTTTGGTTATGTAAGTAACTTAACTGATAGCATGCAAAAGTTCCCTGTGAACAACGCAATTAACGCACCTTATTATTATGCCAAGTTTGATGCAGATGCGGTGCAAAATGTCCTTTCGCAATTAAACGAAGATACTTTACGTATTTGGTATATTTCAAAACAAGAAGAGACAGATTCACAGCTGCATTTTTACGATGGTAAATATCGTATTGAAGATATCAGCGAGTCAGAAGTTGCAAGCTGGAATAAACCAAGTGAAGTCGCGTTAGCATTACCAACAGTAAACCGCTTATTACCTGAAAGCTTTGCAATTAAAACAGCTGAGTTTAAACAACAAGCGCATCCTGAACTCGTATTTGATCGGCAAGGCGTTAAAGTTTGGCGTCAAGCAAGTCAGCAGTTTGCTGAGCAGCCTAAAGGTCTTGTTGAAGTTTATATTAATACGCCAGATGCCCTTGTGAATG
Organism: Pseudoalteromonas sp. Cn5-37; assembly: GCF_021532495.1. Classification (NCBI taxonomy): domain Bacteria; kingdom Pseudomonadati; phylum Pseudomonadota; class Gammaproteobacteria; order Alteromonadales; family Pseudoalteromonadaceae; genus Pseudoalteromonas; species Pseudoalteromonas sp. Cn5-37. Next base: position 65,553 of record NZ_JAKGBA010000005.1, read on the forward strand.
TAAAATCACAGGTTCTTTACTCAATTTGGGCTGATCTTTATAACTTACAACAAAGTAAATTAAGCACGGAAGCCGCTGTTGCAGGTATGAGTTTAGGGCTACAACCAAGTAATGGCCTTGTGTTATCGCTTAGTGGTTTCACTGATAAACAAGATGTCCTTTTAGCTCAGGCGCTTGAAAATCTAACGTTAGAAGTGTCTGAAGAAGGTTTTGCCCAAGCAATCGATCGTTTTAAGCGTGATTTACTAAATCAGCAAAAACAGTTCCCGTTTTATCAAGCATTCGGTGAGTACTCTAAGCTTACTCGTAGTGGTAAATTTGATACCGAAACCTTGATTGCTGCGGCAGATGCGCTTACCTTAGCTGATTTTACGGCTATTAAGCAATCAACACTTGCTGCCAATGACTTACGCGTATTCACGTTTGGTAACTATAACCAAAATGATGTTGACGCTATTGCGAGTAAACTAACCGCTATTTTACCAATAGGTCATAAAGCGACCGAGTTTGCTAGAAGTAAAGCCTGGTTGCCTCAGCCTGGTGAGCGTATCGTTTTACAAAAAGATATTGATGTAGCTGATGTAGCAATCATTGACATGGTTGTTCACCCAACCCCTGGCTATAAACAAAAAGCACAGGCACAAATTTTACAAAGCCACTTTAGAACCGTAGCGTTTGATAAGTTACGTACTGAAGAGCAACTTGCTTATGCGGTTGGTGCGTTAGCGCGTCCAATCGAAGATTATTCTGCATTAGGTCTTTACATTCAAACACCGGTTAAAGGCCCTAAAGAGATGCAGGCGCGCTTTGATGAGTTTAAAAAGCAATACGCAGTTGAGCTTGATAACATGACAGAAGAAACATTTGCACAACTTAAAAATGCAACGCTTGTGTCTTTAAAAGAGCAACCTAAGAATTTAAGTGATGAAATGTCGCCACTTATTACAGACTGGTATCGTGAGAACTTTAAGTTTGACTCTAAAGAAAAGCTTATCGCTGAAGTTGAAAAAGTAACCTTGGCTGATCTGAAAGATTATTACAAGAAAACGATGCTCAATAGTGAAGCTGCGCGTTTAAACATTCAAATGCGTGGTAGTAAGTTTGCAGACAAGCCATTTGCAGACCTGAAAAGCCAAACAAAAGTTGAAAACTTAGAAAGTTTTTACAAAGGCATTAAATTCCAAAACTAATTTAATAGTTGATAAACAAAAGCCCAAGCTATTGCTTGGGCTTTTTAATTTATGCGATAAGCAAAAATCCTATAAATGCAGCAGATGCGGCAAGTAAGGTATAAGGCAGTTGCGTGATAGCATGGCTGACTAAATCACACCCTGAGCCTTGTGCAGCAAGTACGGTGGAATCTGAATAGAAGCACGCTTGACTACCAAATGACGACGCCGATAACAAAGCACCAATCACTAAAGGAATATTGGCATCAATTGCGTAAGCCAGTGGCATTACAATAGGAATAGTTACTGCGAAAATTCCCCAGCTTGAACCTGTTGCAAAAGCAAGTACTGCCATTGCTAAAAAGACCACGGCAGGTAGGTACTGTGCTGTCATATAAGGGCTCAAGGTATTTATGACATATTGCGGTAGCATTAATTGGTCACACACATCTTTAAATATAAATGCTGCAACCACAGTCCCAATAGCGGGGATCATGCTTTTAAAACCATCGAGCATACGCTCAACGAGTTCTGACAATGTCATCAACTTTTGTAACATATAAAAAGGCAAAACAACGGTAAAGGTTGCCAGCAGCCCTTTATAGACGTCAATGTCAAAGTAAACAGTAAACGCAACAAGTAAAACTATCGGTACTAAAAAGTTATAGAGTTTGCCGTTTGAAGCGGCTGTTTCAAAGTTTTCTTCTGCTGCTTTTACTGCGTATTCATCCGCTGTTTGAACATCTGTGTACTGGCTATTTGATATTTCGATTTGATTATTCATGGCACGTAGTTGTGCTTTTTTCATCGGACCAAAAGCAGGAATGACATTTAAGCTAACTAGTAATACCACAATGACTGCAAACCAAGCATATAACATGTAAGGTATTGCTTGGATATATACAGCAATACCTTGACCTTCTGGTGCAACATTATTATCAACTAACAAGCCACCAAAAAAAACGGCCCATGTAGAGAGTGGTACAAGCACACAAATAGGCGCAGCCGTTGAGTCAACAACATAAGCGAGCATTTCGCGGCTAATTTTAAACTTATCGGTGATACGCTTCATAGTTTCACCGACGGTTAATGCATTTAGGTAATCATCGATAAAAATAATTACACCTAGCACAAAGGTCATTACTAACGATGAACGCTGGCCTTTGGCAAATTTTAACGCTAATTCGGCGAATGCACTTGCACCCCCGGTTCTTACTAATAAAGCGATTAATGCACCAAATCCACCACAGACTAGAATTAGCCAGGCAATGGTTTCGTCTTGCATTACTTTTAATGAAATATCAGCAAAATTTGCTAACACAGCGGTCGGACCTAGCATGGCTAAACCAAATAAAGCACCAATCAGTAAAGATAAAATAGGGCGGCGTAAAAATACGGCCAAAACCACCACCAATACTGGCGGCAGTAAACTTAACGCAGAAGGTTCTTGCATTATAATTTTCACACAGTTAAGCAATACGAGATTGCTTAGAGAAATCAAAAGTCTATTGACTCAATTAACTGCTTTACGCGAACACACTTTTATGGACCCTTTAGGGAAAGTGCCTGCGTTGGCTGGCGCCAGACAGTATAGAGGGTATACTGCTTTTGTTTTGCCCAAAACATCGCAAGAAAAATAATCCTGAATATTAATTTAGTCAATAACAATTTTAATTGCGATGATAATTATTTTACACTCATCTATAACGTCACTTTTTATTAATTGAGCAAAGGGATTATGGCATTTTCAGATACTTACAGACTCAGTAGCCATGCGGTTATCACCAACAACCAAGGTCAGGTGTTATTACTAAAAGCTGATTACGGTCAAAAAAGTTGGGGGCTACCTGGCGGCGCTTTAGATAAAGGTGAAACCATTCATCAAGCGTTACTTCGCGAATGCCAAGAAGAACTTAATTGTGATGTAGATATCGCTTATTTAAGTGGCGTTTATTATCACACAGCGTTTAACTCTTATGCGTTTATTTTTCGTGCTCATATAGCTGAGGACGCTGAGATAATGTTGAGTAATGAGCACACAGAGTATGGCTATTTCGATATTGACGAGTTATCTAAAGTACAAAAAGAGCGTGTTCTTGATTGCCTTAATTTTACCAATGATGTCGTGAGTAAGGTGTTTTAATAAATGTTAGATATATATTTGCGCGCTGGGCAGCCTGATGATGCCGCGTTTATCGTTGAGCTTTTAAACCAAGCAACATTTTTAGAGCACATAGGTAATAAAAACATTAATACGCCCGCACAAGCAGAGCATTATATTCAACAAACGTTTATAAATAGCCACCAGCAATTTGGCTTTGGCAGTTATATTGTTTGTTTAGCTGATGATACACCGGTTGGAATGGTGGGGCTCTTTCAGCGCGATGCGTTAGCTATCCCCGATTTAGGATTTGCCTTGTTAGCTAACTATGAAGGTAAGGGTATTATTACATCTGCTGCTAGGTTATTGATGGCCAAAAAACACGTATTAGAGCTTGGTGTACTTGCAGCAATAACCTCACCAACAAATATTGGCTCACAAAAGGTGTTACAGAAACTTGGCTTTGAGTTCATAGGCGATGTCATCATTAACGATGACAATCAGCCTCTAAAACTCTTTTTAAAGAGTAAGCTTTGATACTTCGTTTGCAACTTGTTTGTTTACCTTTAACCATGTTGACTCAAGTGTCGCCACAAGCCCTTCGTAATCACTTGCTTGTAATGGTGTAAGCTCATTGAAGTAATTAACCGCTTTTAACTTTCGGCCCGACTCAGGGTTTGTATAGTACAAACGCCAAAGCCCTGCAATGTTGGCATTGCCTTGCTCATCGCCATTAAAGTGATGTAGCTCATATTCTAATTCATAATAGCTTTGTTGATCTAAATCGGTGATCACCGGTAAACCTTTTATTACCATCCAATTATCAAGGTCAGTGTAAAGCTGTTGATGGGCAATGGCGGTTAACATTAAATCCGGTGATTCACTCCATAAATGGTAGTTAGCAGCATTGACTCGGTTGTTGTCGAGTACCATAGCAATACCGCGATTATTAAGCGCACCACGTAATTGTACTGTGTTGATCCTTAGCTGAGCTTGCGTATTTTCAGCTAACCGCTGCATATTCACGATTGGCTGCGAGAATTGATAATACTCAATAGTTGAGAATGACGTCTGACTGCAGGCCGAAAGTAACAGCACTGCTGCGATTGAAACACAGCGTTTATAGTTCATTATTGTTTCCTCGGCGTTGGATCTGCGGGTAGTTCTTTATCAAATATCAGCATATTAGGCTGCTGGTTCAAGCCACGTGTAAGTGGTTGTAGCTCTTCACTTAAACGTTTAAATTCGGACAAGGTAGTTTGTAACTGCTGATGGAAAGCCGAACCTTGTTCGTAACTTGCCATGGTTTTTTCAAATTGTTTCATGGTTTTATCGAACTGTTGCATGCTTTTAGTCATTTCTGCAAAGTTGCGATTTATATCACCGGGTAAATCTTGGGTATCTTGCTTATTGATCAATTCTCGCATGTCATGAGCAAGTTCTTGGTACTCAGAAAACGTAGTTTGCATTTGTGCCAAGCTGTCTTCTATCTTAAGGTTGTTCACTTTATTTAACACATCGGATACTTGGTCAGCTATGACCGTAATACCACTCGATACACTTGGGAATACGGTATAATCGGCTATAGTCTTTAATTCGGCAGGTTCCGCGTTATCATAAATGTCTAAGTCAACGTATACGGCGCCGGTAAGTAAGTTACCTGGCTTTAAAGAGGCTCTAAGGCCATTTTTAATCCAGCTATCTAAGCTTGAATGCCAAAACTCGCGTGCAGCTGTACTGTCGTGGTAAAGACGACCATATTCAATTTTAATAAGGGCAGGTACTGCGGTATTGTCAGTTCTAAAGTGTGCAGGCTTGCCGTCGATCATGACACTTGCTGGTGCTTCAACCACACTACCAATACGCATACCACGGTATTCAACAGGTGCCCCAGCTCTTAACCCACGAATTGATTGCTCAAAATCGATTAAGTAATAATCAAAGTCATAAAAGCGCTCTTCTAACGCGGCTTTATAACTATTACTTAATGAAAAACTGTGTCCATTAGTGGCGACTTCACCAGGAGATTGCTGCTCAGGTATACCTACAGAAATTCCACCTTTGAGTAACTTACTTAATGAACCTGTATTTACATTAATTCCATCAGCTGATAGGTCTATTTCGATACCTGAGTTCACCCAAAATATAGAATTTAAGGTAATTAAATTTTGATAAGGCTCATTAATGAAAATGCCATATTTCATGGCCTGATTTTTCCAGTCAAAGGTTGCAGTTTCTATTTGGCCAATTTTGTAATCTTTGAAATAAATACCCGTACTTACATCAAGTACTTCAGCGTTATAGCTAAGCAGAGTGAAACGACCACCTTTAACATCATTGCCAATTAATGCGGGTTCATCCTGAAGTTCAAACTTATCCGCTAGCTTCTTGCTTTCACCCGGTGCAAATTCTAAGTATACGCCTGAGAGCAGAGTGCTCATTCCAGTAATACCTGTATCATCAATTCGTGGTTTAACGACCCAAATTTTTGCATCGTCAGTTAATAGGTCATCATAGTGTTTATCGATTTGAGCTCTTGCAATTACACTATTTTGCTGATCTGACAGACGTACATGATTAATTTGGCCGATTTTTACACTACGTACTTTTATTTCAGTTTTGCCAGCAACGATACCTTCTGCATGAGGCATTTTTATAAAGATAGTGGTGCCTTTATTTGCCTGATACTGATATAACATCCATGCGCCTATTAGTAGGGCTATTAACGGAATTATCCATATAGCCGAAATATTTGGCGCTGATTTTATTTTAGCGTTTTCGCTCATGCCAGAGTCTCTTGTTTTACTTTCTTTAAATTAGTAGGGCTGTCCCACAGTAAGCGTGGATCAAATGCATGGGCTGCCAACATTTGGCAAATTACCATAGTGGTAAAAAATATTGTGCCGATGCCTGGTGTCACAGACATTAAATTTCCTAGTTGTACTAAGGCTACTAGAATCGCGACAACAAATACATCAATCATTGACCATTTACCTATAAATTCAGTTAATTGGTAGATACGTGTATAGCCTTTTGTTTGTCTATTTGCAGGCTTCATCACCATATAGCATAAAAAACTTAAGATTAGCGCTTTGGCAAGGGGAACAACTACACTGGCCAAAAATATGATCATGGCTATTGGATAAGAACCACTATTCCACAAAATCATCACACCACCAATAATCGTAGAAGGCATTTCATCACCTAGGCTGGTGGTATACATAATTGGGTAGATGTTGGCTGGGATGTAGCAAGCGACAGATGTGATCAACCAAGCAAACGCTTTTTGTACACTATAAGGATTGCGGGTAAAGGTTTTTGTGTCACATCGCGAGCAAATTTCAGTATTACATAATTGGCCACAAACATGACAAGCACGCAGTCCTTGATCGATAGCTCGTGTGTTTGCAATTGTTTGATCTATATATGCGGGCTCTCTTAATTGCTTCCAAAGATAGTGTTTATTTAACTTCGCCATGGTTGCTACATATAGAACCACAAATGCCACATAGGACCAAAAGCTTACACCAAATTCAATGTCTGCCATTGACATTATTTTCACCATGCTGACCATCACCCCGATTAAGAAAATCTCGGACATGATCCAAGGCTCTAAAGCAAAGGTGGTTTTTAACAATCTTTTGCCCCACAAATAAGGTAGTACTTTTAATACACCTAAATGTAGCGGAATAATCAATAGTAATAACAACATAGGTAAGCCTATGATGCTTATGTCAATAAATAGACCCAAAAAATCGTTATCGTAATTGAATAAAATACGCGCAGCATCAGGAAGCGTAATGGTTTGTGTAATACCGCTACTCGTGAAAGATAAAAAAGGATAAAACATACTGCTTAAAAGCATGACTATTGCGCTTAAGCTCAATGCGACCACTGTACTGTCTTGGCAGGCTTGTGATGTTGATAACTTAGTATTGCAATGTGGGCAAAGCGCTACTTGTTTTGCATTTAAATGTGGGATCTCAACGACCAGATCACAACTAGGGCAGGCTGTTTGCAAACTTAGAGTCTCATAAACAAGAACTTAGTTAAGTTTGCACCAAATACTGCATAAATACAAATGCAGCATTGTTTAATATAAGCTAATATTTGTACAAAGCGATTACGCTTTTTAATACATTTAATTCATTATGGTGATTAGTGAAGCAATTATTTACCCTTTTAATGTTGTTTATTAGTGTTAAAGGTGAGTGTTTATCTGAGCCAAATATACAACAACCTATTGTTGTTGCTGCAAGCGCCTCTTTACCTCCTTATGTTATCGAAGATACCAATAGCGGTATTCAACTTGAAATTTTAAAAGCAGCTTTTAAGTCACAAGGCATCTCTAATATTCATATTCATTACATGTCTAATAAACGTGCAGAGCAACAGCTTATGCAGGGAGAGGTTGATATTGCATTAAACTTTCCTCCAGTTCTCACTCCACATGTTTATAAAAGTGATGAACTACTGCGCTATCAAAATGTCGCGGTCAGCCTTGCTAATAGAGATTTAAAAATTAGCACTATCTATGATTTAGCAGGTAAAAGTGTACTTGCCTTTCAGAACGCAACTAATTTTATTGAAGCACCTTTTAAATCGGTTACCAATATTTTACGCTCTTACGAAGAAGTGGTTAACCAAGAAGCGCAAGTTGATCACCTTATGAAGGGCTGGGTTGATGTTATTATTCTAGAGCGCCGGGTGTTTTTATATTATTTAGAAAAATATAAACAAAGCGCTGAGGTAAAACCTTTTATTGTGCATGCAATCTTTAAAGAAGCACCAAGACCTGCGTTTTTTTACAGTAAAACGTTAAAAAACACGTTTAATTTGGGTCTTGGTGAGATCATAGAATCAGGCGAATACCAAGCAATTATTCGCCTTGATGGTACTGAGTACGCGCAGCTTTCAGAGCCAGAGTTACGCGAATAACGCAACAGTTTGGCGGCTCAATGCAATTAGCTTACCGTCTTCACTCCAAATACAGCCATCTTCAAGACCATAGCCATCTTTACTATGATGGGTAACAGCCTCGTAGCCAATCCAAGCATCATAGGCAATTGCAGGTTCTTCTACAAATTCTATGTACCATGACATACTACTTGCTGGTGCAGGTTGCTTGTACATTTGTAATAGAGTCGGTGGCCATGCATCTGTTAAAGCAATGATATGCGCTTCACTCATTTGCTCTGGTACATGTTTGAATTTCATCCAACCACCTAAATGTGAGGTGTCTGCTCCAGAGAAAGGCATATTGCCGTCTTGCAAACACAGTGCAACGTGCTGGAAAAATGCCGGCATCACGCCTTCTTTATAAGGTAGGGTAAAACGTTCATCAACGGGTTTTAGCTGCATTGTTTTAGTGACATCTACTTGTACACTTGATTGACGCTCAGCCCCAAAACAGGCTTGTGTAATAACACAAACATCGCCATTTTGAATCACTTTTGCCAGTACCTGCGCACTGTTTTTTCCTTCACGTAAGACTTCAACGTCGATTGAAAAATCATTGTCAGCGATTAACGGGCCAACAAAGTTAGTACTTAAAGATAATAAACGGCGAGAGTTATCGATATGCTGCCGTATAGCTTGATATAATAAAGCTGCAGATAAACCACCAAATGCAGTGCGGCCTTGGCACCAGTTTTCTGGAAACTGCATTACTTTTGTTTTGTCTTTACCAAGTTCAGCTGCCATGGCGAGTAATTGATCAAAATGCATAATTTTCCTTAACGTTTATTGTTATGGTTTAGGTTATAGCACAGCCAAAGTCATCAGACCAGTTTGTTTATTCCGCAATAGGCGTACAAATACAGTGCTTTTTGAGGAAAAAACATGCATTTCAAAAAAAATTTCAAAAAAAAGTAAAATTTTTCATTTTTATAGTTGAATTCAGTTTCCTGCATCCCTATTTACTAGTCATCGAACGTATTAACGAATTTTGAAGTTGGAGAAGATTCATGGGTAGAATTATTGGAATCGATTTAGGTACTACTAACTCTTGTGTAGCAGTACTAGACGGTGATAAAGCACGCGTTATCGAAAACGCGGAAGGCGATCGCACAACACCATCGATCATTGCATACACGCAAGACGGTGAAACATTAGTTGGTCAACCTGCAAAACGCCAAGCAGTAACTAACCCAACTAACACATTATTTGCAATCAAGCGTTTAATTGGTCGTCGTTTTGAAGATGAAGAAGTACAACGTGATATCGGTATCATGCCTTTTAAAATTGTAAAAGCTGATAACGGTGATGCATGGGTTGAAGCGCGTGGCGAGAAACGTGCTGCACCACAAATTTCAGCAGAAGTGCTGAAAAAAATGAAGAAAACAGCAGAAGACTTCCTAGGTGAAGCGGTTACTGAAGCAGTAATTACAGTACCTGCATACTTCAATGACTCACAACGTCAAGCGACTAAAGATGCTGGTCGTATTGCTGGTCTTGAAGTTAAACGTATCATCAATGAGCCAACTGCCGCTGCACTTGCATACGGCATGGACAAAAATAAAGGTGAAAACGTTGTTGCAGTATACGACTTAGGTGGTGGTACTTTCGATATCTCTATCATCGAAATCGACGAAGTTGAAGGCGAGCACACGTTTGAAGTGTTAGCAACTAACGGTGACACTCACTTAGGTGGTGAAGATTTCGATAACCGTGTTATCAATTACTTAGTTGAAGAGTTTAAGAAAGATCAAGGTATCGACCTTAAAAACGACCCGCTTGCAATGCAACGAGTTAAAGAAGCTGCTGAAAAAGCGAAAATTGAACTTTCTTCTGCACAACAAACAGAAGTTAACTTACCGTACGTGACTGCTGACGCAACAGGTCCTAAGCACATGAACGTGAAAGTTACTCGTGCAAAACTTGAGTCACTTGTTGAAGACTTAGTAACTAAGTCAATTGAGCCACTTAAGCGTGCACTAGCTGATGCTGATTTATCAGTAAGCGACGTAAATGACATCATCCTTGTTGGTGGTCAAACACGTATGCCTCTAGTTCAAAAAACAGTTGCAGAGTTCTTTGGTAAAGAGCCACGTAAAGATGTTAACCCTGATGAAGCAGTTGCAGTAGGTGCAGCGATTCAAGGTGGTGTATTAGCTGGTGACGTTAAAGACGTACTTCTACTTGACGTATCTCCGTTATCACTAGGTATCGAGACTATGGGTCAAGTAATGACTGCGCTAATCGAGAAAAATACGACGATTCCTACTAAGAAATCACAAGTTTTCTCAACAGCTGAAGACAACCAATCAGCGGTAACGATTCACGTATTACAAGGTGAGCGTAAGCGTGCAAGCGATAACAAATCACTAGGTCAATTTAACCTAGAAGGTATTCGCCCAGCACAACGTGGTACGCCACAAATCGAAGTAACATTCGACGTAGATGCGGACGGTATCTTACATGTATCTGCTAAAGATAAAGATACAGGTAAAGAGCAGAAGATCACAATCCAAGCTTCTTCAGGTCTAAGCGACGATGAAGTAGAAAAAATGGTTCGTGATGCTGAAGCGCACGCTGAAGAAGATAAGAAATTCGAAGAGCTAGTAGCAACTCGTAACCAAGCTGATGCAATGGTTCACGGTACACGCAAGCAAATCGAAGAAGCGGGTGATGCATTACCTGCAGAAGATAAAGAAGCAATCGAAGCTGCGCTTACTGAGCTAGAAGCGGCGATTAAAGGTGATAACAAAGAAGAGATTGAAGCGAAAACTCAAGCTCTTGCTGAGAAGTCACAAAAGCTAATGGAAATTGCACAAGCTAAAGCACAGCAACAACAAGGTGGTGCGGATGCAGGTGCACAACAATCTTCTGCAAAACAAGACGACGATGTTGTTGATGCAGAGTTCGAAGAAGTGAAAGACGACAAGTAATTGCTTGTTTCGCTTCTGCCTAACGCATTAATGGCTGCTTTGTTTAGCCAATTAAGTTAGGATGAAATGATTGAGGCGCGCCAGCGATTTCGCTTGACGCGCCTTTTGCATGTATATAAACGGTAAAGTCGTTTGACTTACCTTACGCAGTGTAACTGCAGTAAAAAGAGTAGTGTGATAGATATGTCAAAAAGCGATTATTATGAAGTTCTCGGCGTGAGCAAAGATGCCAGCGAACGAGACATAAAAAAAGCGTATAAGCGCTTAGCGATGAAATATCATCCAGACCGTACCGCAGGCGATAAAGAACTTGAGTCTAAATTCAAGGAAGTAAAAGAAGCCTACGAAGTACTCACTGATGACCAAAAACGTCAGATGTATGATCAATATGGTCACGCAGCCTTTGAACAAGGTGGTGGCGGTCATGGCGGTGGCTTCGGCGGCGGTCATGGTGATTTTGGTGATATTTTCGGTGATGTGTTTGGAGATATCTTTGGTGGTGGCGGTGGTCGTCGTCAATCGCGTCAACAACGTGGTTCGGACTTACGTTACAACATGGATTTAAGCCTTGAAGAGGCCGTTCGTGGTAAAGATGTAGAAATTAAAGTACCAACCTGGGTTAGCTGTAAGCCATGTGATGGTAGCGGTGCAAAAGCGGGTTCAAAACCAAAAACATGTACTACCTGTCATGGTGCTGGTCAAGTACAAATGCGCCAAGGTTTCTTCGCGGTTCAGCAAACTTGTCCTACGTGTCAGGGCACAGGTCAAATTATTTCTGATCCATGTGACAGCTGTCATGGTCAAGGTCGCGTAGAAAAAACTAAGACCTTATCAGTGAAGATCCCAGCGGGTGTTGATACAGGTGACCGTATTCGTCTATCAGGCGAAGGTGAAGCGGGCATGCATGGTGCACCAGCAGGTGATTTATACGTTCAGGTTTCTGTTCGTGAACACCCGATTTTCCAACGTGATGGTAATAATCTGTATTGTGAAGTTCCAATTAGCTTTACGACAGCAGCACTGGGTGGCGAAATTGAAGTGCCGACACTGGATGGTCGTGCAAAACTGAAGATCCCATCAGAAAGCCAAACGGGCAAGATGTTCCGTATGCGTGGTAAAGGTGTTAAGTCTGTACGTAGTGGCGCTCAAGGTGACTTGATCTGTAAAGTGGTTATTGAAACGCCAGTGAATCTAAATGACCGTCAACGTGAATTGCTTGAAGAGCTTGAGCAAAGCATGGGTAAAGATGGCTCTAAAAACCGTCCAAAAGAAAAAGGTTTCTTTGATGGTGTGAAGAAATTCTTCGATGACCTAACTAAGTAACTTCTAGTTAAGTAACTTGAGTTCGAGAATAAAAAGGCGCTGATAAGCGCCTTTTTTATGCCTTAATGATCTAAGAATAGGTAGTTTTGCCAACTTTTCATTCTGATCAATACTTTACGCATCACTGATACGTGTTCGAAGTGTTCTGAATAAACTGCAACTTCTGTGCTTGTTCCTTGTGGCAGGTGATATTCACTCATGTCATCGGTGATTTTTAAGGTGACAATTGCGCGCCCTTGACGAGCAAAAAACTCAGTGCCCATCAGTGTGCCTTGTGCTTGCACTTGCCCTTCGCCAATCGCAGGTAATACATCGATTACTTCGCCTGCAAAGGTTTTGCCCGGAATAGCTTTAAAAATAAAATCTGCTTTGTAGCCAGACTCGAGTCTTAATAGTGAATTTTGTCTAAATGCAGCGACGTAAACGGCATCTTCTTTGTGCACAAAGGTCATTACTGGGCGTAATGGCATAGGGACTGCAATCATCCCAGGGCGTAATGTTAGTTGTGTTACATAGCCACCAGTAGGTGCATAAACGCTTGTGCTGTCTAAGTTAAATTGAGCTTGCTCTAAATTAGCGCGAGCTGCGGCAATTTTAGTTTGCTCACCGTTTATTTCAGACTCAAATGCTAGTTTTTGACGTAACTCTTCGGCTTGTGCTGCTTCGTAGCTTGCCTTTGCTGCTAAATATACACCTAATTTATTATCAACTTGGCCTTTTGAGTAAGCACCGCTTTTTGCGCCTTTTTCATAACGTTCGTATTCTTTTTTGCTACGATCATATTCAGCTTTAGCCATTAGGGCACTGGCTTGTGCTGATTTATAGCTCGCTTCTAAACCGAGCACTGACTGTTTTGCATCCTGCAAAGCGGCAATCGCTTGATTTAGTTTGGCTCGATATAAGGTATCGTCTATGCGAAACAATAAGTCACCTTTTTTAACCGGCTGATTTGGCTTTACTGCAACCTCTTCAACGGTACCACGTACATTTGGCACAATGGGTGTTGTGACATAGGCACTGCTGGCCATATTTGAATGTGGATGATTATAGTTCATTAACAGGATTAAAGCGCCTATCAGTACCACACCACCGAGTACCGCGGTGGGTACTGTCCATTTATTAAGTGGGATTTTAAACACTTTAAAGATACCAATGCACAATGCGGTATAAGTGAGAATTAATAACAAATCCATAGTCTAGTTCTCTTTATTATTCGATTGAGCATTTATTTGTGCTTGTAGTGCTGCAACCGTGGCTGTCAGGCTAGCTACTTTCTCAGCTAAGTCTTCCTGTTCCTTTTGAATTTGGTTAAACCCCCAGCCACGGTCATCACGCCATAATGTCGCCCAAACCCATAAAAATGGCCACAGCACATGTAGGGTAAACAGGCTAACCCAGCCTGCATAATGGATGGCATCTTGGTGAGGGTGATTACGTTTTTTGGCAATTTCGTAGGGAATATCGTGAATGGCAATAACACCATAAAATATTACTACCGTTACAAACACTAGCATGACCAGTGCAAAGTAGTCTAAAAACATCTATCTTCCTTTGTTAAATTAATACCTAATTTATAATACGTTAAATTGACCCTATTACTAATCGGCATTTTCAGATTTAATCTAATACAACATAATAGGCAGAATCATCAAGACATCTGCACAATGTTACATCATCAGAGAATACCGTTTTTTGAATCTTCCCTTTATTTAGACCAAGTGTTTGACATTTATTTTGGCAATCAATAAAGGAGTTCCACGCTAAGTATTCGTTGCAGATAAAATTAATCGTATACAACAGGGTGAGTATGATAAGTAACTGCTTAACCAGATATAGGCTATTAGCTCTAGACATGTTCATTACCTTGCGTAGTGTCTATCACTTAAGTGTAGTTCATTTTACTTAAATTAGTACGATTGTAGGTTTTGATTAATTGCTTTTAGACTACCGTTCACGTTATGTTTTTTTATCGTTCAGCATTCAGTATTTGGAAGAAGTAATGACACCGGCTATTAATTTATTACAAAAGAAAGGTATTAATTTTGATGTGCTCAGCTATCAACATGATCCTTCAAAGCAAGAGTTTGGCCTTGAAGCGGTTGAGAAGCTAAAGCTCCCTGCTGAGCAAGTATTTAAAACTTTAGTACTTGAAGATACTGAGCATCAGCTTTTGGTTGCTATTGTGCCAGTGAGCCAGCAAGTTAACTTGAAAATGCTAGCAAAGGCGGCAAAGGTTAAAAAAGTGCAGATGGCTCCACAACAAAAAGTCGAAAACACGACAGGTTATATTTTAGGTGGGGTGAGTCCGCTAGGTCAGAAAAAGCGATTAATGACGTTTGTTCATCAATCAGTATCTAATTATGAAAAAGTATATGTTTCCGCGGGTAAACGTGGATTAGAGATTTCTATAGATCCTAACGATTTATGTGCTTTGTTAGGTGCTAAGTTGGCTGATTTTTAATCATATAACGGTGTTTTTTCCTAACTTCGGAAATTACTTATTGTACTGAGGCTATTTATAGATAAGCTGTTCATGCGTTATTAATTCTAATAACGAATTATCTTAAAGGATTCAGGATATGAAAAAAATTATTGCTATTTCTGCACTTACTCTTCTTCCACTTTCTAATGCGATGGCTGATCAAGATATCGGCTGTGGTCTAGGTTCGCAACTTTTCGCAGGCCAAGAAGGTAAAGTTGTTAAAGTATTAGGTGCGACGACAAACGGTACATCTGGTAACCAAACTTTTGGTATCACATTTGGTACGTTAGGTTGTGACGGTACAGGTACTGTTACGGCGTCAACTAAAGTAGCAACATTTATTGATGGTAACATGGAACAACTTGCGCGCGATATGTCTCGTGGTGAAGGCGAATCACTAGATACACTTGCGGAAGTTTGGGGTGTTCAAGCTCAAGATAAAGCGGCGTTTAATAAATTAGTACAGGCTCAGTTTACTCACGTTTTCACTTCTGAAAATGTTACTTCTCAAACTGTACTAGAAAACCTTAATAACCTTGTAGCGAGTGACTCACAGCTATCTTCTTACACTTTATCTTAAGTGTTAATATTCTTATCTAAAGCCCGTTTAGGGCTTTTTTATTTTATGTTTAAATTTCTTATTGTTGCTTCGTTTGTTTTGAGTAGCTCGGCTTATTCTGCTACAACAATACACAATATCGCCTCCCATCCATACTGGCTTAAATTAGGCCATTATCAGCAATCAATCTCGGGTTCATATGAAAGTGAGGTTGATAGCCATAGCTTTTTTCTTTCGGTTAATGGAAAGTTTGATCCTCATGCTGAACTTTTAGCTACTATCGAAGCGTTTCAGAGTGAGAATAATGATGTTACTTGTCAGTTCCCTGCTCGTTATCAATGGTTAAAGCAAAGCTTTTATTCGGAGTGGCCTGAGTTAGCTTGCCCTGAAATTAAGACATGGCAAAAGCTTATAAACCCAAAGGGGATGACTTTAGTTTTTCCTACCGCTTTTATGAATGATCCAGCTTCTATGTTTGGTCATACCTTGTTACGAATTGATGCTAAAGATCAAACTCGCAGTAGAGAACTGATTGCTTTTGCAGTCAATTTTGCTGCTGAACCTGATGCAACTGATAATGCAGCTTTATATGCTCTTAAGGGGCTTATAGGTCAGTATCCTGGTAAGTTCACATTAATGCCATATTATCGCAAGGTTCGTGAATATAATGATCTGGAATCTCGTGATATGTGGGAATATAAATTAGCTTTGTCTGAGTCTGAAATTCAGCGTGTTTTACTACATTTATGGGAACTGCAATGGGCTACATTTGACTATTTTTTTATTGATGAAAATTGTTCTTATCAATTATTAGCGCTATTGCAAGTGGCACGTGATGATCTTAACTTAACTAATAATTTTTCTAGTCATGCTATTCCTTCTGATACTGTCAAAGCACTTGCTGAACACAAACTTTTATCTATGCCTCGATATCGTCCTGCATCTGGCACCATACTAATTAACTACGAAAGCCAGTTGACTGATGAACAAATTGATATTGCACGTAAATTAAAAAATGGCGAACCACTCAGTGGGTTTTCTTTAACAGCGGAACAAGCTGTGCCTGTACTTGAAATGGCATACGAGTGGTTAAATTATCAATACTACGACCAAGGTTTAGAACGTGAAGCAATTGCGCCTAGATTAACGGCCTTACTGCACCAGCGTAGTAAATTACTTTTGCCTTCGCCCTTTGCAAGACCTGTAACACCCAGCATTAGCCCTGAAAAAGGTCATGATTCTAGTCGTTTTGGAATGGTATTTAATCATTTTAAGTATTCAGAAAATCGCTACGGTTTTAATTATCGAATGGCGTACCATGACTTGTTAGATAACGCTGGTGGATTTATACCTGGCGCGCAAATTAGCTTTTTTGATATAGAGGGAGATCTAGACTCTGAGGGGAATGTCTATTTAGAGCATGTGTATTTTATTGATGCAATGTCGTTAGCTCCAGATAATCGTTTGTTTGACTCTTGGTCTTGGAATATGCGTGTTGGTTTTGACCGTAAACCTACTGACGATAAACGTAAGGGAAGAGCCTTCATACAAGGCGGTTATGGAAAATCATTCGGTGATGCATCAGGCTTTCAAAGTTACTTTCTTGCGTCTTCGTTATTACAAGCTGGAGAGCTTACTGATTCAGTCTCGCTTGGCTTTGGCACAGAATTTGGACTAATTTGGCAAGCAAGTGATGCGCAAAAACTTGCTCTAACAGCACAGGGATTTTGGCTTGCTAATGATGCGAGCACAAATCATCAAATTGAGCTTGCTGCTCATTGGCAAATTGCACTTGCTCAAAACTGGGGATTAAGAAGTTCATATGTTTATCAAAATCAACAAAGTACTGAGCAGCAGTTAAAACTACAGTTATTCCATTACTTTTAACAATGTATTTTCGGTAGGTTATGCCAGCGGGTTGTGTAATGAGGCGATAAGTAAGCGCGTTTCATATGCCAACGGGTCGTAGGAGTTTCGCTGGCTATGGCAAGGGTACCCACGCCATAACGGGTGTTAATGCTATCAAGACACTGCATCAGTTTAGGGTTATCGATAGGTGCTTGAAACAAATCAGGTTGCTGAAACATGTGGCTCGATAACTCTAGGGCACCTACACCACATTTATAAAATCGTACCCCGGGTTTATAGAGATGATCAAATACCTCGCTGATAGCATTGGCAAACACACAACTATCGGCGGTGGCGACACTAAACTCATAAATATAGGACTTTTTATAATAGCCATCTTGATGAGGAGAGCTGGCCACAAACATTAATAAGCGTTGAGTGTGTGAACCTTGCGCACGTAGTTTTCTTGCTACAATGACACAATGATTGATTAGTGCCGTTTTCAGCGCGGTGGCGTCAGTGATACGCTCCCCAAAACTGCGGGTCGAAAATATTTCTTTTTTGTCTTGGCGTACTTCATCCCAGGCTAAGCAGCTTTTTCCGCGTAACTCGTTCACTGTGCGCTCTAATACAATACTAAACAGGCGTTTCATTTTTCGAGGATCTTGCTCGGCTAAATCAAAAGCCGTATTGATATTCATTGCTTTGAGTTTTTTAGCTAAGCGTCGACCAACGCCCCAAACATCTTGTACGTCCATGGCTTTTAAAATGGCTAACCGTGAAGGTTCTGAATCAATCACTGCAACGCCATCAAAGCCGGGGAGTTTTTTCGCTGCATGATTGGCGGCTTTGGCTAAGGTTGCTGTTGGGCCAAATCCAACCCCAACAGGCAGCTTTGTTTCGCGCCATACGGTACGGCGAATATCATGGCCATAACGATGCCAATCGTGAATAAGCTTATTGAAACCAGTAAAGTTTAAAAATGATTCATCAATAGAGTATATGTGCTGATTATCGCAAAAGCGGCCAATTACGTTCATCATCCGCTCGCTTAAATCTGCATACAGCTCATAGTTAGATGAGCGGATCACCACTTGGTTATCTTCGAGTATTTTCTTTACTTGAAAATAAGGCTGAAATTTTGGAATAGCCAGCTTTCGAGCAATAGGGCACACGGCACAAATACAGCCATCGTTGTTGGTGAGAACCACAACCGGTTTACTACGAATAGCCGGATCAAATACTTTTTCGGCGCTGGCATAAAAGGCCACAGCATCGACTAAGGCGTACATGCTAATAGCTCTTTACTACTGCGATGTAAGCGAATTGAGCGAGTAACCACGCCTTCTAACTGAAATTCATCCGATTGGCGTAGTTGCACTGCAGGGTATTTAGGCGAGGCTGATAATAGCTGGGCATTGTGTTTATCTAATAGTTTACAAACAAATAAACCATTTAGATTCGCGACAATGACATCGCCATTTTTAACATCTTCGGCGCGATCAACCAGTAATAAGTCACCATCAAAAATCCCCACACCTTGCATTGATTCGCCAGAGGCAATACCAATAAATGTTGCATCAGGGTGTTTAATCAATAGTTGATCTAATGATAAGCCTAGCTCTTTGTATTGTGCTGCCGGTGATTCAAAACCACATACGCCAGCTTCGATATAAATAGGAATAACACGCATAACAAAACCACTACACTGTACACTCATACAGTATAGTGGTTTGTGGTTATCTTGCCAATAAGATCACGGGGTGTTGTGATTGATATTTTCGATCATGGTTGTGGCAATAGCGATAAAATCACGTACTTGCTGATCAGTTAAACCGTGGCAAAGTTTGGCATCAACCTCTTGCTCTGCAACTTCTAAACGCGAGAACAGGGCGTTACCTTGATCAGTAAAGGATAAAATTAAACAGCGTTTGTCATTTTCGTCGGCACATTTAGAAACCAGTTCAAGCTTTATAAGCTCTTTTACTAAGCGTGCTATTTGTGCTTTATCACGCCCTGTTTTGGTAACAATATCATTAGCGGTACAGTGCTGTGTTTCGGCAATGATATGTAAACAGCGTACATGCAGCGCATTAAGGCCAAGCTCGTTGGCGTTAATGGCTTCGCGTACAGTGACACGGTAACTTTGTGCCAGTGTAAATAAAGCAGAAGAAAGCGAGGTTTGTGGCATGGTTCACCTAAGTTCAGTTGGTGGATTTAGTTGACAAAGTCAATCAAAAGCGTATAGTTGACTATATCAACTATTGGGGCGTTGTGCAATTTAACCAGCTAGGAGAGAAAGATGGCTAGAAAAGTTCGTCGGGCAAACGTATTAAGTACTACACGTATTTCCCCGCATCTACAAAGAATTGTTGTTGGCTCAGACGAGTTTGCTGACTTCCCGCAAGATGCAAAAGGTGCGTACGTAAAGGTATTGCTCCCGCATGCCGGTGAATCTAAGGTTGAACTTGATTTACACGCTGAGCATCCTGCATTAATGCGCTCTTACACTATTCGTGATATCAACCCCGTTAACGGGGCAATTACCCTCGATTTTGTGGTTAACCAACATCAAGGTGTGGCAACCAACTGGGCACAAAATGCGTGTGTAGGCGACGAGGTCGGTATAGCAGGCCCGGGCCCTAAAAAACTCACTGATTTTACGCAAACACATTATTTAATGCTGGCAGATTTAACCTCTGTCAATGCAATCAATGGCTACTTACAAGCCCTGCCACAAGATGCCACTGTCGATGTCATTATTCATGTTGCTGATAAAGCCGACATTATTGAACTTGAGCAAATTGAAGCACACAGCCAACATAGTGTTGAATGGCTAGTTACAGATGAGCTCGACCAAGTAACACGCTTATGCGCAGGTTATAACGCGCAACCTATGGTGTTTATGGCACTAGAAGCAAATTTGGTGAAGGCAATTCGCCGTTTAATTACAAGCAGTTTTGAAATTGATCGTGAACACATTGTTGCATCGGCCTATTGGAAGCGTGGTATTGATGCTGATGGCCTAAAGGTGGAAAAACAGCAACAAAGCCGTGCCTAATTAGCATTTGAAAAAAAGCCATTCGCTCTCATTAACTAATTATAAAGAGTTAAATTTTGGAGAGCGAATGTCAGACCTTAGCAACACACCTTTTTCATTGCTTGAATTGAGCCCAATGAAAGAGCACGAAACCGTTTCGCAAACACTAGCAAATAGTGTTACCTATGCACAAACAGCCGACAAACTGGGTTTTAATCGGTTTTGGATGGCAGAGCATCATAATATGCGCGGTATCGTGTGTGCCGCAACTTCAGTACTGATAGGTCATATCGCAGGTAAAACTCAGAATATCCGCGTAGGTGCGGGTGGGGTGATGTTACCTAACCATCCACCGCTGGTGGTTGCTGAGCAATTTGGCACCCTAGAGAGTTTATACCCCGGTCGCATTGATTTAGGGCTAGGCCGCGCCCCAGGTAGTGACCCAATTACCAGCCGTGCTTTGCGCCGTGATGAACAACGCGCTGAGCACTTCAATGATGAAGTAACGGAGCTGCAAGCTTTACTTGGCCCATATAAAGGTGACTCTCCAGTACGCGCAATCCCAGGTGAAGATACTAATGTGCCAATCTGGTTACTGGGCTCAAGTCTTTATAGTGCTGGACTGGCGGCAAAAAAAGGTTTGCCATATGCATTTGCTGGGCATTTTGCTCCACGATTTGTTGAAGATGCCATTGCATTGTATCGCAGAGAATTTCAACCATCTGAGGTATTAGATAAGCCATACGTCATGCTTGGTTTACCCGTTGTTGCCGCTGACACCGACGAACAAGCACAGTTTTTAGCAACCACAGCGAAACAACGTATCTTAGCACTTATGCGCGGCAAGCCACTTTGGCTTAAAGAACCTGTTGCAACAATGGAAGGGTTGTGGACAGCGCAAGAAAAAATGCAAGTAGAAAACTTTTTAGGACTTTCTGTTGTGGGCGGTCAAGCGAGCGTTAAGCATAAGCTGAGTATGATTAAACAAACGCTACAGGTTGATGAGTTTATTTTTACAAATGACCTGTATGAATTGAGTGACAGACAACATGCGCTGGAAATATTAGCAAGCATCATGCGCTAATACGGTTTAGCAAATAGTGAATGCGTGTAATGAGTTTTTATGCGCATTGCTTAAGCCCTGACACTCATTTATCAAACGGTTTTATAGATTAATTCAATTTATATAATCCGTTTTAAGGATTGAATTTAACTTTATACAATACATTTATTAACCATTACCCTAGGAAGGTGCACCGTGAAATCTCAAACAATTGCCGCAGTAGAACCACAAACAAAAACAGCATTAATCGCTGAGGGTGGTGGGCAACGAGGGATTTTTACCGCAGGTGTACTCGATGCGTGGTTAGAAAATAATTACGATCCATTCGATTTATTCATTGGTACATCAGCAGGCTCACAAAATTTAACAAGTTATTTAGCGCGTCAAAAAGGCTATGCAAAACGTTTGATCAGAGGACTTTCGCGGCATAAACGTTTTTTCCAACTTGGCCGCGGGCTGTTTGGTAAAAGCATTGTTGACCTTGATTGGTATTTTGATAAAACCAAAGAAGTAAACCGTGCCTTAGATTTTAAAACAGCAACGCAAAATTTAGGTAATCGTGAATTGTTGATCACAACCACTAACGCGGCTGATCGTAAACCGTATTACTTGAGCCCAAATGGTGAAGATACACAATGGTTGGCCTTGTTAAAAGCATCAAGCGCATTACCGTTTTTATATAAAGATGGCGTTAACTTAACGCCTTGGCTAACAACCAAGGCCGCAAATGATGCCATTATTCAAAGCTCTAATACTGATTTAGTCCATGATATGTATTTAGATGGGGGCTTAGCTGCACCTTTACCTGTGAAAGAGGCCTATAATCGTGGTGCTCGTGATATTGTGGTTATTCGTACTGTTGATGAAAACTTTCAAGTGCAATCTGAATGGGTAAATAAGTTAAAATCACTCGTTTGCGTATCGGGTTATTGCCCTAAAACCATTGATTACTTGGTTCAACACGAACAAGCTTATCAAGATGAATTAGATTTCATTGCAAACCCGCCAAGTGATGCCCGTATCACACAAATTTTTGCAGGTGATAAATTACGCAGTAAACTGCTGGGTAGTACAGATTCAGATCTCCGCTATGATCACAAATTAGGCTTAGCGGCAGGTCGTGCCTTTTTACAGCAACAACTGCTAAATTAGTTGGGAGCAGGCTCGGGTAATTAATCCCATTGCCTACTTGAGATATTTGTAAATAGAGTTAAAGTGGTTAGCTATTCACTTTTTGTGATTTTTTATCTATAAGAACAATAAAGGCTTGCCATGTTTAACAGTGCTGTATCGACAATCAATGGTTTTCTTTGGGGAGAAGGCCAAATTCTTATCTATATTCTTCTGTTTGCTGGGATCTGGTTTTCGGTAAGACTAAAAGCGATTCAATTGGTTAAGTTTCGCCATATGTTTAGCCTGTTAAAGTCGAGTAGCAGCACCGATAAAAACTCAATTAGTTCGTTTCAAGCTTTATGTACTGGTCTTTCAGCACGAGTAGGTACTGGTAACCTTGCAGGGGTTGCCGTTGCTATTTCGTTAGGAGGCAGTGGCGCAATATTTTGGATGTGGGTGATTGCCATTTTGGGCATGGCCACGGGCTTTGCCGAAAGCGTACTTGGGCAAGTCTATAAAGTCAGAGATGCAAATGGTGAGTTTAGGGGCGGGCCTGCTTATTATATTCAGCAAGGCTTAGGCAGTAGAGCGCTTGCAGTGTGTTTTGCTTTTTGCTTGTTTCTTGGTTATGGCTTTACGTTCAGTGCCATGCAAACGAATACCATTACCGATGCTCTCAATTACGCATTTGAAATTCCAACTTTGTATTCAGGCATTGTGATCACAATACTGGCAGGCTCTATTATTTTAGGTGGCTTTAAAGCAATCGCCCGCTTTGCTGAACGCATTGTGCCAGTCATGGGCATTTTATTTGTACTCGCCGCTATCATAATTACTTTACTGAATATCGGTAAAGTGCCTGCGATGATTGAAGATATTTTACTTTCAGCCTTTGGCTTACAAGAGGCAGGCGCAGGGGCTATGGGCGCAGCAATTAAAAATGGTATTCAGCGAGGGCTTTATTCGAATGAAGCCGGAGCGGGGAGTGTGCCCCATGCATCTGGCTGTGCATCGCCAGTACCAAATCACCCAGTCACTCAAGGCTACATTCAAATGCTAGGGGTGTTTTTTGACACTATTGTGCTGTGTAGCTGTACGGCAGTGATTATTTTATTAGCTGATATTGATATTAGCGGCGAAATGGAAGGGATCCGCTTAACTCAATCAGCGATGACAGCACATATGGCTGCTGGTGGCATTTACTTTGTAGCGGCTGCAATTTGTTTATTTGCGTTTACTTCTGTGGTTGCAAATTATGCTTATGCAGAAAGTAACCTGCATTTATTTAAACTAGATAATAAACTCGGCCGAGGTATTTATACCTGTTTATATTTATCAATGATGATTTGGGGCGCATCGGCCACCATTAAACAAGTGTGGGATCTTGCAGACATTGCTTTAGGTTTAATGACAGTGGTGAACGTTATCGCTATCATACGCTTAACGCCAACGATCTTATCTGTGACAAAAGACTACCATAGTCAACGAGAAGCAGGGCAAGAGCCGAGGTTTGACTCTGAAAAAGTGCAGGTTCAAGGTCAAACAGAACAAGGGATTTGGCGTAAATAAGCTAAAACAATAACGAGAAAAGTAACCATGATAGATATTTATGCAGGGCCAAGTGCTGCAAAAGTAATTCAAGAGCAAGGCCTGTCTGCCGATTTGTTCAATACATTTTTAGGGGCAAGCGGTGGACCCAAATGGTTTACATTATTTGGTTTGGATAAATATCTCTTTGGTGAATTTTTTAAAGACCGTACCATACCTTTAAACTTATTAGGATCAAGTGCAGGGGCATTTAGAGCTGCCTGTTTTGCACAAAATGACCCTGTTGCTGCAATATCGCGATTAGCAAAGTCATACTCTGAAACACGTTATTCATCGAATAAAGCAAAACCAGAAGAAATAACAACAAAAGCACGAGAGTTATTAAGCACTGTTTTTGCTGAAAATGGTATTCAAGAAATCATTAACAACCCTATTTTTAAAGCTCACTTTATCGTTGCAAAATCGAATGGCTTTACAGCATCAGAAAACAAAGTGATGCAGTTAATGGGGTTATCTAAAAGCTACTTAGTCAATAGAATGAATAGGCGTTTGTTAAGCAAGCAATACGAGCGTTATGTATTTCAGCCTGCAGATAGTCAATTATCGTTTTCCGATAACAATACTTTCAATACCCATACTATAGAGCTAAGCGAAGATAATTTAGCGGATGCTTTGCTTGCTTCAGGCTCTATTCCATTAGTGATGCAAGGCATTAAAAATATAACAGGAACACCACCAGGTATGTATCGTGATGGCGGTATTATCGATTATCACTTTGACTTAAGTATTCATAATGACGGGCTCATATTATATCCGCATTTCAATAATAGCCCAAAGGCAGGTTGGTTTGATAAGAGCCTAAAGCGCGGTATTACCCCGAGTAACTATGATAACGTAGTGATGATCACCCCATCAGCGGAATTTGTCGCTTCATTACCTTATGGAAAAATTCCCGATCGTAAAGACTTTACAGAACTTGATGCTGATATACGAATCAAATATTGGCAACAAGTATTCAAAGAAACCGAACGGCTAGCAGAGGCATTTGATACGGTATGTACGAATAAGCACACACCGAAAATAAACCTTATCAAATAATCGTGGTTTTGCTTTAACTACTTAAACTGGCTAATCAAGGATGTTTGTTCTGTCACTTTACTGAGTAATGCTTCACAAAGTTGCTGCGAAGTTTGGCCAAGCTCTTTACAGTCATGAGCAAAATCTTGAGCTGCTGTTATATTTCTTGCGATCGATTGACTTGCCGTTAGCTGTTCTTTTATCGCTTGGGCTACAACACTATTAAGCTCACTTAGTTTGATTGATTGCGCTTTAATATGGTCTAAACTATCGCCACTTTGATGGGCAAGCTTAACACTTTTGGCCGACAAATCTAGTCCGTCATTCATGGCAATTTGTGCTTGTTTCGAAGCGTGGGTGAGTTGATTTAATACATTGCTAATTTCTTCTGTTGATTGCTGAGTTCTAGACGCTAGAGCTCGTACTTCTCCTGCAACTACCGCAAACCCTCTGCCATGCTCACCTGCGCGGGCTGCTTCAATTGCCGCATTTAAAGCAAGTAAATTAGTTTGATCTGCGATGGCATTAATCTCAGAAAGAATTGCCACAATATCTTGGTTTCCTTGGATTAAGTTTTCTACATAATTGCTTGCGGCATTGAGTTTTTCGTCAAGTTCACTAATTGAATTTATAGTTTGTCTAACAGCAAGTGAACCGTCTTCTGTTGCTTGATTCGTTAACTCAGCAGTTTGGCTTGATTTCATCGTGCTAGACGAAAGTTCATCAATAGAAGCGGTCATTTGTTCTGTTGCAACAACAATTTGTGAGACTTCGTCAGTTTGTTTATTTAAAAGCTCCGTAACATTATGGCCAGACTCAGCACAATGTTGGGCATTGTAATTAACACCCACACTAACATCATTCACACGGCCAACAACTGCTTTTAGTTTTGCTTTTTGCATCTCAAGTGCAAGATATGCAAAGCCAGATTGATCATTGGTACCAGAATACAGGTAAGCCATTAAGGGGTTATCGTATACTTGTTTTGCTTTACTAATAAGTGCTAAATATTTTTGGCGCCAAAAATACATAAGCCCATTAGCTGATGCTAAAAATAGTACAAGTACACAATTAAAAATATTAAATCCAGCACTGAATAGGGCAGCCAGCGAGCCTAAAAAGCTAATTAGCAACAGGGCACTTATGTAAAGAGTGGCATCATACTTTACTGCTGTAGCATGAGACTTTTGGTTGTTGTTTATTTTTGCATATTCAGCAGTTGCTCTTTGTACAACTTCATCACTCTGTTTGGTTCTGACTGATTGGAATTCAATGATATTACCAGTTTTATTTTTAATAGGTGTTACAAAGGCATTCACCCAGTAGTAATCACCATTTTTACATCGATTTTTAACAGGTCCCATCCAAGATTGACCATTTTTAAGATGGTGCCATAAATCAGCAAAAGCAAGCTTTGGCATATCAGAATGACGAACGAGATTGTGTGGTTTATGCACCATTTCGTCGAGGGAATATCCGGCTATTTTACAAAATTCATCATTGGCATAAGTAATATTGCTATTTAAATCTGTAGTTGATAATAGGATAGATGATTCAGGAAATTTAACTTCATTGCTATTTATTAGTTGGCTATTCACAGTGCTGTTCACTTTTTTAGAATAATTATAATAGTAAAGTATTGTTTATTGCCGATATTATTATTGTGAAATAAACAAGGAAAGTCTTATTTAAATAAGTTTTGTCCTATATCAATTTACACCTAAGTAATTGATATGGAATTAAGAAAATTCATATTTTTGTAAATGCGGAGGAAAACTTTAATTCTAAATAGAATTTAGAATTAAAGTTAAACTATAGAAATTAAAACCTAGGATCACCTTCACATAACTCACCATCATAATCACTATCTAAATCAGTATTTGGACAATTCCTATTGAAAAAATAGGCTTCTTCAATGGATGTCATTTGCTTACAGTATTGTCTGCCATCACATTCGAAATAACTTTCATTAGTAGAGAAGCGTTTTTGTTGTCTCTTATTAAAGCGTGCTTTTAAAGGTGCTATAACACGGCTATTGACTACCTCAGTAATAGATGTACCACCATTATTTGTAACGTAATACTCCCATCCCAAATACAAAAAAATTGTCAGCAAAATAAACTTTCTCATAGGACCTGCTAATAATTATAGTTATAAAGTTTGAAGAAAATGCATAAAATGTTAAAAGAGCAACTCTTCTAGTATTAAAGTATGGATATGCTACTAAGATGAAAATGAAAAGTTAAGTTTAATTAATGGTTTATCCATTAAATCTGAATTTTCCTAGGAGGTGTAAGAAGAGATAACTTAAAAAACCCCGAACTACTTCTGATGTGGAACATCAAATGAAAAGATATAAAGTTATCAAAATTAGGTCGTTTATTTTGAATGGGCATTGAGCAAGCAAAGCCAGAGCAGATATACGAGATAGGTTTAAATGCTAAAAATATAAAAGCTTTAACATCTAAACTGTTAGAGTAATACATTAAAAATAATTACGCATAACAAACTAATCTCTTGAGAACTATAAAAAATAACTAGCTATTTGTTCAAAGAACTTATTAATTGAAAGAGCGATAAATGAGAACTCATAAAAAATAGTAAAATAGATATAAACAAGTAGATTAACTACTAGAAACAAATAACACTTAATAACCCATAAATTAGGGTACGTAACATAATAGAAAAGGGCTAAAAGCCCTTTTCTATTAGATGTTTAACGTTGCTGTCATGGTTGACAGTTTGGCATCAGTTAGACTTTTTATCTAACAAATCACCACGCAAATGAATTTCTGTTGTATCAGAACTTGGCCTCTTAGCTGCTCTTGCACATGCACCATCCATCATTGATTTATTACGATCGGATTGTAAATTCTGATATTCACTTCTCCAGAAAGAACAAATCTCATTATTAGTTCTTTGAGCGTTATTAATAGCTTGTTGTTTTGCAGCCTGTTCGGCTTGTCGTTTTCTGAGTTGTCGTTGAGATTCTTCTAACTGTAATTTTGCTCGAACAGCTGCTGCTTTAGCATCACGTTCAGCTTGATTAGCAATTGCTTGAGCTTCTTTTGCTAACAAATGTGCTCGATACAAATAGTAACTTTCCATAGCTGCAAAGATTGAAATGCCAGTAAGAGTAAGACAAAAGTAAAGTTTGATGTAATTGATATTCATGCCTAATCCATCAGAAAAATGATACACCATCAATTTTAAAGGCGGATGAAGCTCTATAAAAGTAAAATCAACTGATTAATCAAGAAAATTTCAATGCAATTCATTACTTTATCGAAAAAAGTTATATTTTAATAAGGTTATCTTATGTCCATTAAGTGTATATTTTAATATATTTTTAAACTTTTAATGGACATACTAAGGTTTCCGCTATATGCTTAAATTGTTTTCAGATTCAAAAGGGGGAAAACAATATGGAAAAACTAATAGAAAAAAAAGCAAGCTTTCAAGGTACATTGGCTATAGGTCCAATCAATTTAAAATGCTTTGTTACTGAGGATGGTGAAAGATACATTTCTGGAAGGAGTATGACTGGCGCCATAGGAATGAAAGGCCGTGGCCAAGGTGTTGCTAGGTTGGTAACAAATAGTAAATTACAACCATATATGAATCACTCTCTTGCACTGGCATTGCAAAACCCTGTAGTACTTACAGGTCAAACGCCGAGGCCTGTTCATGGTTTTAGAGGGGAAGTTTTAGCAGATCTATGTGACGTAATTCTTGAAGCAAGAAAAGATAATGTTTTAAATACTGAGCAAGATATAAGGTATGCCGAGTACGCTGAAACCCTTATACGTGGTTTTGCTAGAGTAGGTATTGTAGCACTAATAGATGAAGCAACAGGTTATCAAGAAATAAGGGAAAAGAAAGCCCTTAGTGCTATATTAGAAAAATATATCCGTGACGAACCTAAGAGAAAGTGGACTAAAACATTTCCAGATGAATTTTGGTTTAAATTAGTTAAGGTAAAAGGATATGATAGCTATATGGCACTTAAAAGACCTGCATTTGTAGGGCATTGGGTGAATGACATAATATATTCAAGATTAGCACCCGGCATTAAAAAAGCGTTACAAGAAAAAAATCCTCGACAGGGTACAGGATATAGAAAAACAACTCATCATCAACTGTTAACAGAAGATTATGGTTTACCTGAACTGAAAGAACACTTAAATAAAGTAATGCTTCTCATGGATGTATCAAGTAATGCGAAAGAGTTTGACAAATTACTAAATAGAGCATTACCTAAGTATGGTGATACGCTCGAATTAGAGCTTGATGAATCTTAGGTTTTTGTAACAAATCAATATCTCATTGATTTCAAAAAAGACTAAATATTAGTCTTTTTTGAAATTGTTCCAACCATATCAAGCAATTGTTCCTGTAATTCCAATAAGTATTTATAATTTACTTTTGTTTCAGATTTTAGCTTTTTATACATAGACTCATGTTCCTTTGCTGACCATTTGTATCGATGAACAAATTGTACGTCTGAAGGTTTAACCTTCCCCCAAGGTGTTGTCATAACGTTGTTATGATATGAAATGCTGCATTCAGCCCATGGGCCTGTATCAGGTAAGTATCCGCGATACATTATCCAAATCAGTTTTTCGACTGGTTTACTAGCTTTGTTTGCTTTTACATATCTCCTTACTTGGCGTTCACTTACTCCGAGTTCTTTAGCTCCTTTTGCGTAGTCATAACCGAATAGCGTAACGAACTGCAATTTAAAGTTGCCCATTGTGATTTACTCCTTTTTTAAAAATCACAATGCACACTCGGTTTCGGTGTAAGTTGTTTTGCTCCCCCCCCTATTAGTATATGGGGGGAGGGTGTTTCCCTCGGCTGCTGTGCCGTCCTTAACTCAGCTAGGTTTATCAGATGGCAATCAACTTTTTTTGAATACAAACAAGGGTAGTGAGTGCGTTTAGCATTTTCACTGAATTGATTCCCGACCATAATAAACTGTATACAAAATGGAAACTGATTATCGATAAAATGTGGATTTTCTGGAATGTATGACATGGCTTCGCCATGCCGCCAAGCCCAAGTCAGCCGCGGCAAGCGCTGGCGTGACTTTGGGCTAATTGGCGGCTATTAGGTCTTGTTCTATTGGTTGTGAATTAATTGGTTTTGCTGCTGAAAAGGATTCGACCCTATAAGGCAAGCAATGAACCGTATATTCGTTATCCATATACTTTAATTTTGCAGTACAGGCTGATACCACGTTTACAACGGCATCTATCGAGCTTGGGTAAAATGGATTACCTTCTTTTTCAAAGCAGTAAGTTGAGTTTTGTTTATTGGAAATAACAGAACAGGTTATATAAACCCCCTCAAGAATTTTAGGGAGTTGCTGCTGTGCTTGAGGTGAAGAATTACTTGTACTTGATGGTGTTGTATTCGTTGATTCTTCTGACTTGGCGCCAAATGGGTAAAACAGATAAGTTACGTAGCCAACGAGTGCAAATAGGGCAGCTTTGTGCCATGTTTTTAGAATTGGGTCTTTGTTCTTTTGAGATTTTTTTTGTTGAACAACTTCTTTCACTTTATCACTAACGAGATACCATTTTTTTAGCTGTTCAGTTGGTACCATTGAGTACATGGCGCGCATATCAACTAAGCGCCCATCCTTTGCAGTCATTACATCAGGTAAAAATTTCTGTGCAGTGTTATACCAGGCATGTGTCCAATCTTTGATATAGAACTGATAACCGTGTGCTTTTCGTGATTTAGATTTACCGTCATAGAAACGAGCAACAGAAAATTTAGGGATATGAAGCAATGAAAATAGGCGTTGAACAACAGAATTGATAAACCCAAAACCAAAGTAATTAACACCAGATTTAACAGATACTAATTGGTCAATGGTTGTATCCCTTAGCTGTTTATCAACCCCCTCGAAGTCTTGCCCAATAAGAACTAAGTCCCAGCCGTATTTACCCATTTGAACAAACCAAGAAACGATAGCTAAACGATCTTTATCTTTGAAAGAACGTGAGTTTAAGTGTGTTAATAATTCATCGATAACCACTAAACCATTTTTCGATTCATCATAATTTCTATCATCTTGCTCCAGTTCTAGATAGCCGATACCAAGTGCGTGTAAATCTTCACTTCGTGGGTGGTCTGGCAATCTAATTACATGCGGGGTTTGAACGGGCATTTTATCGAGAAATAAGTCAAGATTAGTCGCAACTTTACGACCACGTTTAAGGTAATCGTTAATTAAATCGACAGCGTATTTTGTTTTACCGGAACGTTTAACGCCCTCTATAAATTTACCTGATGCCATATTATTGAGCCTTCATTTTTGTTCGTAATACACCAAACGCAAAGTAAAGCGTCATTTGCGCAACCTTAGCGCCAACAACAATAGAGGCGCATGTAATAGCGTTATTGGGTATAAGTGATAAACCAGCTTGAGAGAATGAATTTGTTGGGAGTGAGGACAACAAAATAGCAAACTGGGAGTTAGCAGAATTAATAAAAACAAGCATCGCACCTGAATAAGCAGCTAAAAAGATACCCGCTATTAATGTTCTTGCTGTATAGCGACGAACTAAGAATTTAATTAACTCTGAAATACCTGTAGCTATTGCCGTTAAAATTGCGGGAATAGCTACAATTGCCAAAGGACCAGCCATAATAAACTCCTAAACGGTTGAAAATGCTCTAAATGATTGAGAAGTAATGTTTAATACTGAAACAAAGGTCATTACATAGAGAAACCATTCAATCACAGGTTTAAAATAATCTTCGTAATAGGGGCAATGCTCGCCAACACTGATAACCCGCTCAACATTTCGGATTGAGACTCGAATATCAAAAGGAACACATTGGCCTGTAAAGCCACTAAATGCAGATGAAACGTAAGAATCTAAACGATTGAGGTAGGCTTCAAATTCTCTCGGTACTTTTTGGTCTTTTTCATCATTAACAAAGTCTTCAAAAGATTTATCAAATTCATCTAATTCCTTAGATAAATCTAATGAACACAAGTCGCCAATACATGTACCTTCTTCAAAAGTTGAATTAATACCGTCTGAAATTTTATCTAATTTCTCGTTACCTTCAGTTACAAGTGAATTTGTTTTACTAATAGCAGTACCAATTGAATCAACCCCGTTTTTCATGTCTTGCAAAATACCTAGTGTTATCTCATTGGCGCCGATAATTGCGTCTTTAATCGCCTTAGATTCATAAACATGCTCATTGGCAAGCTTATTAGAAATTTGTATTTCTTCGGCAACTCTATCCAAACGGTCATGATTAGATTCAAAGCCATTGTTCATGTTTGTATTTATTGCATCTAAATTTTTATTAACTTGATTTAATGCGGGTAATAAATCGGATGCTTCTGTATCGTCAGTTGGTTCTGGCTCGGGTGTAGGGTCTGGCTCAGGTGTTTTATCTGGGTCAGTCGGGTCTGGGTCAGTTGGGTCTGGGTCAGTCGGGTCAGGGTCAGTCGGGTCTGGGTCAGTCGGGTCAATTTCAGTGCATGCCACAGGTTCTTGTGAGCCATAAGATACAGGCATGTAAAAATTACCATTTTCATCAGTTTCAATTGAACACTGAGAACCATCAGGATTGTCAAAACAAATAGTTTGCTGTTGACCTGTACCAAAAACAAATGGGTCATTATCAGTAGGAGCTGGACAATCTGGGTCTAAATCCGGTTCAGGTTCAGGTTCAACATCAAGGGGTTTATGACATGTTTCAATTGAACCTGTTTGTGGCCAAGGGAAAGTATGCAATGGATGAGATTCGGGTGGACAGGTAGGAGATTCAGGAGGTAAATTAGTCCATTGAACGTTAAAAGAATCATAACCACGATGAACAATACAACCATTAGAATTTGATGCATATTTTTCTAGCGTCTGACTAAAATATGTATCAGTTTGTTGCTTTATAGTTGTTCTCTCTATTTTGCAAAATGGTGACATATCTGGTTGAGATATTCGAATGTTATAAGCCCATTCAATACATTCAGAAGGTGATTGAACTTTCTTAGAATGAGGCCCATTAACAGAGGTATAACACTCATAAAAAATTTTAGAATCTGGTTGAACACCCGGCCAAACATATCTATCCGATGGAAAACCTTCAGGAGCATTTGCAGAGACAAAAAAAGCGCTTGTAAGCGCCAATATAAATATTAGTAATCGCATAGTTGCGCCTTTTTATTAGTTGGGAAAGGTGGAGGCTAGCTCCACCAATTTAGGAGAGGTTAGCCCCCGTTAGCGCCTTTAGAGATAAAGCGGCCAACAAGAGAGAAACCGATTGATGATGCTAGTGATACAGCAAGAACTGCGAAACCTGCACCGACTGCGGTAGATACATCACCCAGTACTTCAGTTTGAATTGCTGTTACTTGAGCAGCATCTAATGCAGCATGTGCGCTAGAGCTAAGAGCAGCACCAGCAGTAACGAAAGTTGTTATCACAACAGCTTTTACATTTTTCATAGGAATATTCCTTTTAACGTTTAATGTGTACGTGACGCTTTTTTAAATATTTCCGCCACAAAATGAAAAACTTTGCCAGTACAGTAACCTGTTAACCAACAAAGAATTGCTGACCCAATTATCTTGGCGAGTAATGGGTCAATACTATTAACGGTTTCCACTGATGAACCCCGCATAAAATGAACCAAGCATAATGGCTGTAACAATGAGTGTCTGATAATCCATAATGAGATCCTTTATTAATGGGTAAATCTGCGGCATACCGAAAATTACTTAGGCTTACTTTCAGTTGGTAGACTGTGTAAGCGGAAGCCTTTCCAATCCATCTGGCGAGCGACATTCGCACCTTCGTAATACTCGATATTGAGTAAACAAGGTCTTAAGCCCCAGCCATTCGGGTCTGATTGCATTTGTTCTAATTGCTTGTAAGTGCCATCTGTGTATTGGTCAGCAGAGACTTTTACAGACAGAATTTGTGCAGGGTTCTTTGTGTGAAGTTTAAACTCTGCGGTTGTTGGGAGTGGTGCACCTTTATCGTCAGTACGGTTGATTGGTGCTAAATCCGTGATTGCGCCTTCAATATTCATAGCTAGTTTCCTTAATGAGTGGTCTTAAAATTAAAAGTTACAGTTAATGACACAAGTCCAAGTTCGCGATTTCATCGCTCATAATGTTGCCTGCCAGTGCTTCGTAATCCATGAACAAACACATGTTTTGATAGTCCTCTAAAACACAAGCTTCTAAGAATTGCATTTCTTCTTTGGTTGGCTCGAATAAGCGACCGTCGTCATGCCAGCCTTGAATCTGCTCTGATACGCCTATCATGATTTTGCGCTGAGCCTTGATGTCTGTTTCAGTCAAAATCTGTGATGTTCCTCGACGAGTGATAACAACTACGGCATCCCATGCAACGCCTAAAATACGGTTTGCTGGTTGGTCGCCGTATTTGGTGGCAAAGTAGGGCGACTGGGTTTCGCTTCGGCTAATCTCACCTGTGATTTGGTCAACAATGTCAGGTATCTGGTAATGCAGTCTTAGCGTTTGATCTTTACGTTTAACTTGTACGCCGCCCATTGCTAAACAAAACGCTTTCCAGTCAGATGAATCAGCGGCTTGACGAACCTTTTCTAAGGCATATTTTGATACGGTATCTAGTGTGGTTTTCATTGCGTTTGCAACCTCGCATTTGCCTTGTTCGCCTTGGCCTAGTCGTCTAAGTTCACGCCATAAACTGACAGATGGACCACCGATTTGTTGAAAGCGTCTAATGTTAAAAGTGCTTGCCCATGTTGATGCACGTTCGGCAGCATCAGCGGGTAGTACGTTAATTTCACCTGCTTGAGAACAAGTGACTTTATCAATACAATCACCTGTAACAGCTTTAGTAATGTATTTAGCAATGTAACCAGCCGCAGAGCCTTTATTTTTATTAATAGCAATGGCTTTAAAGCGAGTTGTTTTTGATTTGAATTCGTCTGGTGTATCTTGGGTGCAAAGCTTTCTAAGTATGTTACGTACTTGAGTTGCATCACCTTTTTCCATGAATAAAAGCATGTGCCAGTGTGGGCAACCGTCATGATGTGGTTCAACAACTCTAAAGCCGTAAGGTCTTAAATCTTGCTTAGCGAATAGGGCGCGGGCACGTTTCCAGATATCGTTAAAATATTCTTGTGCTTCTTGGGGTGTTGAGCCGTTATATTTTTTGTTCGGTATGCCAGTATGGTGTACTGAATGAAAACGACTAGGCGCTGATAAAGTATAAAACTCACCACGATGACCATGCATATCGGCTAGTTCTTCAAAACCACGAATACGAACCATGAGTTCGGCAGCTTGTTGTTTACCCGATGTATGCGAACGTTCAATGATAGATTGAAGTGTTTCAAATTCTTCAAATGGATTTGATTCATTAGGAACAACAAATAAATCAGACATAATTTGCTCTGATTTTCGTTTTCTATCACGGCGGTTCTGGATAGTTGGTTGTGATACATACGCACTCGCTTTTTTATGAACAAGTCTTAAATCACGCGCTAATTGTTCGATGGTTACAGCTTGGATTTTGCGTAGTTTTCTACGCCACCAAATAGGGTCTGCAAGACGGTTAAGAGCCCCAACTAAAGATGTTGCTGATAAGGTTGAACAGTAAGGTGAAACGAGAACCGGTGCATCGATATTAAATGAATTTGCTAATTCTTTTAATTGTGCAAATACATGCAAGTTATGACCATTTTTAGCGATTTTAAGCTCGCAATAGCGAGCTTTTTGCTCTGCAATATCGCAAAGTTCATCATCAGAGACAGATAAATTAATGTGTCCGAACTTCACATTTCCAAGTTTTAACGCTTCATCTGCACGCTTTAAACGGGCGTTTGCATCGGCTAAATTGCCGAATTTCTCAGCTAAAAAGTAGCCCGTACTAAGCATGTGAGCAAGGTTAGAATGACGTTCAAAGATACGATTTCGCCAACTTTGATAGTCGAAAAAACGTTCTTTCATTGGCTTAGATAAGTTCTCGAAAACATCTTTTGCCGTGTTTGCAGGGTGCAAATTTGCCGTTAAATTCATTGCAGCATTTAACGGGAAAACTTTAGCGTATTGGGTAGATGATAGTGCGGTCATTATCTAGTCCTTACTATCCATATATGAATCTTTAAGTGTTTCGTTAACAGCCAAAAGTGCAGCAATAATTACAAACAAGTAAAGGCCGAAGAAAATAGTTAGAGTAACTGGGTCAGGAATATCGATTGAGAATGTATCGAGTAAATATTGAGATAAACTTTGGTTTAGCTCATGTAATTTAGTGAAACTCATATCCGTATTCCTTGTTAAAATGACAAACTGTCAACCTTGAATGTTGGTAAATCTAGCATTCAGTTTTGACAGTCGTCAACTTTTTATTTATCAAGAATGACAGTTATAATTAAGTAAGTGAGGAGAACGCTATGAATTTTAGTTACGAACTAATTGAAAAATATAAAGAAGTTAAAGGTTACACTCAGGACAAACAAGTTATTTCAGATTTCACTGAATTTAACTCAGGTAATATGTCCCAAATTAAAAAAGGTAATCGTCATTTAACTGCGAACCAGTGCATCGCAATGGCTAATGCTGTTGGTATGGATCAAAAAGAAGCTTTACTAAAACTTGCTATCGAAAAATCAAAATCCAAGGAAGAAGGTAAGATCTGGTCGGATATTGTAAAAAAGATTAGTGCGGCATGTGTAGCGCTAACACTTGTTGCAGGACTAGCAAACGCTCCAACTGAGGACGCTTTTGCGTAATAGCGGATAGCCCATAAATTACGTTATGTTAAATTGCATGAAATAATGAAAAATGGGAGTTAGGTTACTAACTAGCCCACTTTTAGAAGGGTTTGAAATAGCTTAATTTAGCTCAGAATCTACCCAAAACTTAGTGCCTTTAAGTACCGCTTGTAACGCAAGGCCATTTTCGGTTAAGGAATAAACAGTTACTTGGTCGGCAATTGCTTCGGCAACTAAAGCGCCACCTTTATCTTCATATTTTGCTGCTGCATCTGCATTTCCACCGAATGCCCAACCATGTTCAATAAAGCGATTTACTGCTGCTTGATTATGAAAAACCATAACAACATTAAAGTCTTTAACACCTAAACCTAAGCCTAAACCTGCTTCACCCATATTCATGTAAGTTGATTTACCGGTTAGGTTGTTTTTAACAACACCGTAACCACCGCCAAAGCTGGCTAAAACAACATTTACATTGGCATTATCAAAAACCGCGTAACCAGCAGAATTAGCAATTTGTTGTTTAACATCAGGTTTTTGAGCGTAAAGCTCACTTAATGTATTGTTTTTCATGCTTTGTACTAAAGCACGTTTTTCATCGGGAGATGCACTTCCTGTTGTAGCACAACCAGTTACAATTGTAGTGATTAAAACTAAACTAATAGCGATAAACTTTTTCATACATATTCCTTGAATATTAGTATGGCAATCTAGTTAATGTTGCAAATACTATAGATATATTAAGTCCAATACTAGACAGTATCGGACTTTATGGTAATCTTATAACTAGCTATTTTACAAGATATTACATCATTATGCTCGTTGCTCTCGTCGATACACTAAAACAACTGCGTTACCAAATTGCCCATCTTGAAGATGATACTCTTGCAACAGAATATCCAGAACTTGAACACTTTATACATCAAGTTGGATTGACTGTTGCTGAATCAAAAAATGACTTAGCTTTTGTTTATCAGTTTTTATATGTGTATGGCCGAAAATCAGAAGCCACATTTAATCGTTTTCGAAATGAGCTTGAGCGTTTTTGTTTATGGTCGTGGTTGGTTGCTGAAAAATCGGTATTTGATCTAAAACGTGAAGATATTGAAGCCTATGTTGATTTTATGGTTGAACCAGATTCAGCCTGGTTATCAAGTTCAGTGCAATGGCGTTATAAAGATGAACAAGGCATAAGACGACTAAATACAAATTGGCGCCCTTTCATCAATAAAGAAAATATTGCTAGCCAACAAACACTCGCAGCTATGTTTACAGCT
Organism: Pseudoalteromonas sp. Cn5-37; assembly: GCF_021532495.1. Classification (NCBI taxonomy): domain Bacteria; kingdom Pseudomonadati; phylum Pseudomonadota; class Gammaproteobacteria; order Alteromonadales; family Pseudoalteromonadaceae; genus Pseudoalteromonas; species Pseudoalteromonas sp. Cn5-37. The sequence continues at coordinate 103,790 of NZ_JAKGBA010000005.1, forward strand.
TTAAATGTTTTTTATAAGTTCGCAATTTTAGAAGAAAAAACCTTTGCTAACTTTGTACCGGTTGTTAAAAAGAATAGCCCTTACTTAGTTGTGCAATCGCAAATTAAAATTCCCGATACACTTAGTGATATTCAATGGGAATATGTTTTTGGTGTTACTCGTGATTTATGTGAACAACAACCTGATTTAGAAAGAAATTTATTCACACTTGCTTGCTTAAAAGGATTGTACTTACGAATATCTGAGTTATCCGAGCGCCCTCAGTGGTCACCCGTTATGTCACATTTTTGGCAAGATAATGATGGTTTTTGGTTTCTAAGAATTATGGGTAAAGGCAATAAATTACGTGATGTTACCTTAAGTGAAGATTTTATATCATATCTAAAACGTTATAGGCTTTACCGTGGTTTACCTGCCCTGCCCCGCGTTGATGAAGCTGAGCCGTTAGTTCATAAAATTCGTGGTAAAGGTGGAATGACTGTTCGTCAAATTCGTCGTTTGGTTCAGCAAAGTTTTGATTTAGCAAAACAATCTCTTTTAGATGACGGCTTTAAAGATGATGCGGAACAACTTGAAGCGGCCACTGCTCACTGGTTAAGACATACCGGTGCAACACACGATGCCCAAACAAGACCTCTTAAACATTTATCTGAAGATTTAGGTCATGCAAAAATTGCTACGACAGATCAAATTTATATTCAAACAAATATAAAAGAACGTGCAAAGTCCGGAATAAAAAGGAAAGTTTAATGGAATATACAATACTGGCGTTAGTCGGTTTAGCTTTATTATTTTACTCACTGACGATTCGGCAATTAGAGCGAACAGAAATTACCGGGCCAATGTTTTTTGTGTTGGTCGGAATTGCAATGTCTTACTTTTTGCCGAGTGAGTTTAAGTTAGGCGAAGCCGGACTCAGCGACATTTTACCTTTGGTAGAATTAACCTTAAGTATTTTTTTATTTACCGATGCCGCCAAATCAAAACTCCCCGTATTAAAACATAGTTATCAGTACCCTGGCCTGTTACTTTTTGTGGCTTTGCCGATGACATTACTGTTAGGTGTAGCTGGTGGGTTGTTTTTCTTTTCGGAGTTATCACTTTTTCAATCTGCCTTGATCGCGATTATTTTAACACCGACTGATGCCGCGCTTAGCAAAGGAATTTTAGAATGCACATCGGTTCCAGAGAAAGTTCGCGAAGGAATAAATACGGAAAGTGGTTTGAACGATGGCCTTTGCGTACCCATCTTTTTAATTTTACTTTTATTAGCTCAAAATCCAGAAAGTGCTGTAACGACAATTGATACTTTACTTGTTTTTGCAAGAGAGTTAGGTGTAGCACTTATTGTTGCAGGCGTGTTGATGGCCGTGTTTATTCCACTTTTAAAAATAGCATTAGCACGTCATTACTTTGCAAATAATAGCAGTCCATTTTTATTAATTGGCTTAGTCATGGCTATTTTCTCTTTAACACAAAATTTTCATGGCAGTGGCTTTATTGCTGTTTTTGTTTCGGGGCTTTTATTTGATTACTTAGCACCTAAAAAAATTCGTTCAACACTAGTTAAAGACTCTGAGCATATCGCTGAATTTGTTGCGCTACTAATTTGGTGTTTATTCGGTTTTGTATGTGGTCACTTAATTGTGAATGATATCACTTGGCCAATTGTTTTTTATGCATTATTAAGTGTGACGATTTTTAGAATTGTGCCGGTACTCCTTTCACTTATGTTTACTAATCTAAATTTCAAAGACAAATTTACTTTTGCGTGGTTTGGTCCTCGAGGTTTGGCGTCTATCGTTTTCACTTTAATGGTGATGGATACAGCAATTGAAAACAAAGAACAAATTGCCACAGTAACATTAACAACCATTTTATTTAGTGTGTTCATTCATGGCATGAGTACCAAGCCCATCGCAAAAAGTTACCAATAAAAAAGGCGCATTGAGCGCCTTTTTTATTTTTACAACTTAAAGTAGCTCTGCAATTAATTGCAGTGGATGCTTTGGTTTAAATTTTTCATAGCGTTTCACTTGGCTACGACAAGAAAAGCCAGTTGCTAAAATAGTTTCAGGCTCATTACTTGAAATAATTGGTTGCCAACTCATTTCATAAAGAGCCCGTGAATTTTCTTGGTTTTGTTTTTCATGGCCGTACGTTCCTGCCATACCACAACAACCCGTACTGGTAGTTTCAAGCTGTAAATTTAGATCAGCAAAAATGGTTTGCCAAACTTTAGATGCATTCGGCATTGCTGTTGTTTCAGTACAATGACTCAACAATTTAAATGGCGAACTCGTTGTAGTGGCAAGAGTAACTTGTTTAAAGTTTTGCGTTTTAAGCCATTCATGCGCAAGCTCAACTTTAAAATCTCCACGGTTCTCTTTTAAAATTGACACATATTCATCTCGGTAACACATAACCAAAGATGCATCGAGCCCAACTAAAGGAGCATTGATTTCACTGAGTGAATTTAAAAACTCAGCTGCATTTTTTGCTGTTGTTTTAAATTCATTTAAAAACCCTTTTACATGCTGTGCTTTACCATTAGGTTTAAATGGTAATAGCATAGGTTTTTTGCCTAACGCTTTAATGACTTTAATAAAGCTTTCGACTAATTCGGCTTCGTAAAAACTCGTGAATGGATCTTGTACTATCAGTACATATTCAGCTTGTTGTTCTTTTGAAAGCGAATTAAGTAATTCAAAATTAAATTGCTGATCTTTTGAAATACGTTTAGAAAGTTGCGGTACGCTTAAACTTGGCGTATCAACATAACCAATGGTATTTTTAATTAATCCTGAAACAAGTTTTGTATTTACTATTGGATTTACCACTTTAGCAAATTTTGCCATAACCGGCGCAGTTTGTTCGATGCCTGCTACTAAATAATCTTTTGCTGGTCGAGCATAATAACTGTGGTAAAAATTTAAAAAGCGTGAGCGAAATGTTGGTACATCAACTTTTATTGGGCATGCAGTAGTACATGCTTTACAAGCTAAACATTCATCCATTGATTCTTTTACTTCATGAGAGAAATCATAAACGCCTTTTTTCTTATCGCGACTATGTTGATAGCGCTCCCACCAAGTGATCACTTCACCATTAACTAATTCTTTTTCGATATTGAGTAAATCAATATTTTCAGACTCTTGAAGGCGCAACCACTCGCGCATTAAACTTGCGCGACCTTTAGGTGAATAACGGCGGTCACCTGTTACTTTATAAGATGGACACATTGGTGATTTTTCATCGTAGTTAAAACACAGACCATTACCATTACAGGTCATCGCGTTATTAAATTCTGTTTTAACATCGATAGAAATTTCTTTGTCGAACCAGGCACGCTTTTGATCGTCAACAGAAACAAGTGAGTCTTTACTTTCAATTGGCGTACAGATTTTACCTGGGTTTACTCTGTTATTTGGATCAAATGCCGCTTTGATTTTTCTAAGTTGTGTAAATAAATGCTCGCCGAAAAATTCAGGGCCATATTCACTTCGATACCCTTTGCCATGCTCTCCCCACATCAAGCCGCCATATTTGGCAGTCAGTTTAACGACTTCATCTGAAATATGGCGAAGCAATTTTTCTTGTTCAGGGTCACACATATCGAGTGCAGGTCGTACGTGTAAAACACCAGCATCAACATGGCCAAACATACCATATTGAAGGTTGTGGTTATCGAGAAGTTCACGAAACTCGACTATAAAATCGGCTAAGTTTTCTGGTGGTACTGCAGTATCTTCAGCAAAAGCTAACGGTTTTTGACTGCCTTTTACATTTCCTAAAAGGCCCACTGACTTTTTACGCATTGCATAAATTTTTAATATATCAGCTTTGTCATTCGTTAACTGATAACCGATCACGCCATTAGTTTGTTTTTCAACACATTCATCGAGTAGCTTACAAAGAGTGTCTACTTTATCTTTAATGTCTTCTGGTGAAACCGCATTAAACTCAACCATGTTGAGCCCTTGCATATCTTTGTTTTCAACATCGGTTATTAAGTCCGATACTGAATGCCAAATGATATCTTCTCGAGCAAGGTTAAGTACTTTGCTATCGACTGTTTCTACAGAAGTTGCATTTGCTGCAACTAGAAATGGTGAATGACGAAGTGCAGAATCAAAGCTATCGTATTTAATATTGATTAATGTTTTAAATTCAGCAATGGGCGTAATATTTAGTTTTGCTTCAGTAACTATACCTAATGAACCTTCGGAGCCAGTAATTAATCGGCTCATATCAAAGGTTTGTAAATCATCAGAAAAAATATGTTCTAAATCGTAGCCGGTCAGAAAACGGTTTAAACGTGGGAATTTTTCTAAAATAGCGTCTCGATTCTCAAGGCCAATATCAAGAACTGTTTTATATAACTTACCTACTGTCGTGTTTTGTTCAGCAATTACTTTTGCTTTTTCAATAGGCATAGGGGTTGTTGACATTTCAGTGCCATCAACAAGATAAGTTGTTAGGCCTAAAACGTGATCACTTGTTTTGCCATAAACCAAAGAGCCTTGACCTGATGCATCTGTATTTATCATTCCACCGATTGTTGCACGGTTACTTGTTGATAAATCGGGCGCAAAGAAAAAACCGTAAGGACGCAAAAAGTCGTTTAATTGGTCTTTTATTACACCCGTTTGCACGCGCACCCAGTTTTCTTCGACATTGATTTCTAAAATTTCACGCATGTAGCGAGATAAATCAACAACTATACCTGGGGTTAGCGATTGACCATTAGTACCTGTACCACCTCCGCGTGGACCAAAAGTCAGTGATAAAAACGGATCACGAGAAGCAATTTGCATAGCAAGTTGTATGTCTTTTGCTGACTTTGGAAAGATGACACCTTGAGGTACCTGTTGGTAAACGCTGTTATCGGTTGATAAACTTAAACGTGTAGAAAAGCTTGCATCGGTATCACCACTAAAACCTTGTTTTTGTATTGTATCTAAGTAATTAGAAACGAGTTCTGTGGTGGCTTGTTGTTGGCTTATTGTTGCTATCATGACGGTGATAAATTAAGGCATTTTGCAAATTATATCATGCTAATAGCTAAGATAAATTGAAGATTTTACAGTTTGTAACACTCTTTTTATCGATTTCGGGGGCAATACTTTTATACTGCGTATTAAAGCAGCAAATGAGATAGTCAGATGAAAAAAATTGCATTAATCAGTTTAGGTGCCTTGTGCATGTTATTGGGTTTAGTTTTTGTTATTATTCCCGGACCGTCGCTGATCTTCTTTATTGCAGGACTTTTCTGTTTATCTTTTTACTATCCTAAAGCGCGTGATTATTTAACCTTGTGCCAAAAGGCTCTGACTAAGTCATGTGCTTATATCGATAAAAAACTTGCTCGCTGATTTAAAGGGCAACACGCCCTTCGAAGTTACAAAAATGCCAGCTAAGTGCTGGCATTTTTTATATCAGAATCATTATTTTAATTTAATAAAGTACTTAGTCGGCTAATTTCTTAGCAAGATATAACCAAGTTTCTAATACTGTATCTGGGTTTAGAGAAACAGAATCAATGCCCTGCTCAACTAACCAAGCTGCAAAGTCTTCATGATCTGAAGGACCTTGACCACAAATACCTACGTATTTGCCTTTTGCTTTAGCAGTTTGAATAGCTATTGATAATAGTTTCTTGATTGCAGGGTTACGCTCATCAAATAGATGGGCAATTAAACCTGAGTCACGGTCAAGACCTAATGTTAACTGAGTTAAGTCGTTTGAACCGATAGAGAAACCATCAAAATATTCTAAGAACTCATCTGCAAGTAACGCGTTTGATGGTAATTCACACATCATGATTACTTTCAGACCATTTTCGCCACGTTTAAGGCCATGTTCTTCAAGTAATTCAATAACGCGCTTACCTTCTTCAAGCGTACGAACAAATGGGATCATGATTTCAATATTAGTCATACCCATTTCGTTGCGAACACGTTTAATCGCTTCACACTCTAAAGCGAAACAGTCACGGAAGTCTTCAGAGATATAACGTGCTGCACCACGGAAACCAATCATTGGGTTTTCTTCTTCCGGCTCATATTGCTGGCCGCCAACAAGGTTTGCATATTCGTTTGACTTAAAGTCAGACATACGAACAATTACACGCTCAGGTGCAAACGCACAACCTAGTGTTGCAATACCTTCAACAAGCTTAGAAATATAGAATTCTACAGGTGATTCATAACCTGCCATCATTTCTGAGATTTCAGCTTTTAGCTCGTCAGATTGAGCATCAAAATTAAGAAGTGCTTTAGGGTGAACACCAATCATTCGGTTGATTACGAATTCAACACGCGCAAGGCCAACACCGGCATGAGGTAAGCGAGCAAAGTCGAATGCACGATCAGGGTTACCTACGTTCATCATAACTTTCATTGGTAATTCTGGCATTTCATCAACACGTGATGTAAGTACTTCGTAATCTAAAATACCTTCGTAGATATAACCTGTGTCACCTTCGGCACACGATACAGTTACATCTTGGCCTGCTTTAATTAAATCAGTTGCATTACCACAACCAACAACTGCAGGAATACCTAATTCACGAGCAATGATTGCCGCGTGACAAGTACGTCCACCACGGTTTGTAACAATCGCAGCGGCACGTTTCATGATTGGCTCCCAGTCTGGGTCAGTCATGTCAGTAACTAGAATGTCGCCTTGTTGTACTTTGTCCATTTCATCAATTGAATCTAGTACGCGTACAGTACCAGAACCAATCTTGTGACCAATTGCACGGCCTTCAGCAACAACTGTGCTTGTACCATTTAATTGGAAACGCTCCATAACGTTAGCGTCTTCGTTTGAACGAACTGTTTCTGGACGTGCTTGAACGATGTAAAGTTTACCGTCGTTGCCGTCTTTTGCCCACTCGATGTCCATTGGACGACCGTAGTGCTTTTCAATAATAACAGCTTGCTTTGCAAGTTCTTGAACTTCAGCATCTGTGATTGAGAATTTGTTTGAAAGTGACGAATCTACGTCAACAATTTCAACTTGCTTACCATGTGATTCATCCGCTGAGTAAATCATTTGGATTGCTTTTGAACCAATGTTACGGCGAACTACCGCTGGTTTACCGTTAGCAAGCGTTGGTTTATGAACATAAAATTCATCTGGGTTTACAGCACCCTGTACAACCATTTCACCAAGACCATAGCTTGAAGTTACAAATACAACATCTTCAAAGCCAGATTCAGTATCAATACTGAACATAACACCTGAAGCTGCTTTATCTGAACGAACCATGCGTTGGATACCAGCTGAAAGTGCAACACCACGGTGATCATAACCTTGGTGAACACGGTAAGAAATAGCGCGGTCATTAAATAGTGAGGCAAACACGTGTTTGATTGCAGTCATTACTGCATCAATACCACGTACGTTTAAAAACGTTTCTTGTTGTCCTGCGAATGAAGCGTCTGGCATGTCTTCTGCTGTAGCAGATGAGCGAACTGCAAATGAAACATCTTGTGATGCGTCGCCGTGTAGTTGGCTATATGCGTCGCGGATGGCTTGGTCTAGGTTAGGTTGGAATGGTGTATCGATAATCCATTGGCGGATTTCGGCACCGACTTTAGCGAGTGTATTTACATCATCCACATCCAATGTGTCTAAAATATCGTGGATTTTTGAGTTTAATCCAGATTGCTCTAGAAACTCATTGAATGCATCAGCGGTTGTAGCGAAACCACCTGGCACTTGAACACCAGCGTTAGCTAGGTTTGAGATCATTTCACCAAGTGAAGCGTTTTTACCGCCAACACGAGGAACATCTTGCATACCAAGCTCTTGATACCAGAGAACGTATTCTTGCACGGATCTTTCTCCATAAACAAATTGTAGTACTAACTGTGAGAGTTAAGAAAGAAAACCTTCTAAAAAGGTCGTAGTCATTCTACACTGGCAACAGACCTCACGTAAACCGTGAAGCCCCTATTTTGCAGATAAAGGTAATAAAAAGGTTAAATATGAGAACTGCATTTTATATTTCTGATGGAACAGCAATCACCTCTGAAGTCTTTGGTCATGCGACCTTATCTATGTTTCCTGTTGAGTTTAATCACAAAACAATTCCTTTTGTTGAAACAGAAAAAAAAGCAATTGAAGTTAAGAACTTAATTAATTCAACAGCGCAACGTGATGGAGAACAGCCACTCGTGTTCTTCACTTTTGTAAACCACGAGCTAAGTGAAATTATTAAATCGTCTTGCGCGGTGTGTTATGACTTTTTATCACAATACTGTGATAAAATTTCTCAAGAGTTAAAAGTTGCGCCAGTACCAAAGGTTCATAGAACGCATTCGATGCACGAGAAAAGTTATGATTTTCGTATTGATGCGGTTAACTATGCGTTGACCAATGATGATGGCGCTAACATTAAAAACTATGCTGAAGCCGACATTATTTTAGTAGGTGTTAGCAGAAGCGGTAAAACACCAACTAGTTTATACCTGGCATTACAATATGGTATCAAAGCGGCGAATTACCCGCTGACAGAAGATGATTTAGAAAGAGGCACCCTGCCTGAGTGTTTAAAAGCTTACAAACATAAACTTTTTGGTTTAACGATTGACCCTGTTCGCCTTGCCGATATTCGCCAGCGTCGTATGGCTAATTCAAAATATGCGTCTTTAAAACAGTGTCGTATCGAAGTGCGTGAAGTAGAAATGCTTTATAAAAAACAGAAGATTCAATTTTTAAATTCGACTCATCATTCAGTAGAAGAAATTTCTGCAAAGATTATATCTGATACTGGTCTTGAAAGACGTAAGTACTAACTTATTTTAGTATCGGACATTAAAGAAGGCTGCAATATGCAGCCTTTTTTGGATAACTCTTAGTGTTACTTACGTGCGTCTTTTAATAAATCAGCAACTAAGAAACCTAGTTCTAAAACTTGATCTGCATTTAGGCGTGGGTCGCACTGAGTGCGGTAGCGCTGTGCTAAATCTTCATCAGATAAGCCATATGCACCACCAGTACATTCAGTCACGTGCTGGCCAGTCATTTCAAGGTGAACACCACCTGGGTATGAACCTTCAGCTTTGTGTACTGCGAAGAACTGGCTAATTTCACGAAGAATATTATTAAAGCTACGTGTTTTATAACCTGAGCTCGCTTTCTCAGTATTACCATGCATTGGATCTGAGCTCCAAATAACTTTACGGCCTTCTTGTTGTACTTTACGTACTAGTGCCGGTAGTTTCTCTGGCAGTACATCAGCACCCATTCGCGTAATTAACGTTAAGCGACCTGGAATGTTATCTGGGTTAACTGCATCGATAAGTTTGATTAGCTCATCTGGGTCCATACCTGGCCCAACTTTCACACCAATTGGATTTTTAATACCTTTAAAGAATTCGATGTGTGCATGATCAAGTTGACGTGTACGTTCACCAATCCAAACAAAGTGTGCAGAACAATCGTACCAATCACCTGATAAGTGGTCACGGCGTGTTAGAGCTTCTTCATAGCCCAATAATAACGCTTCGTGGGATGTAAATAAGTCTGTTTCTTTTAAGCTCGGTGCAACGGTTGAGTCGATACCGCACACTTCCATAAATTCAAGCGCATCTTGAATTCTGTCAGCTAGCTGTTGGTATTTCTCTTTAAGCGGATTTGCTGCAACAAAACCCATGTTCCAGCGGTTTACTTGATGTAAATCGGCTAAACCACCTTGCGCGAATGCGCGTAATAAATTTAGCGTTGCAGCACTATGATGATATGCAGTCATCAATCGCTGTGGATCAGGTACTCGGGCTTGCTCTGTGAATTCAAAATTATTGATGATATCGCCACGGTACGAAGGTAATGAAACACCATCAATTGTTTCGTAATCTGATGAGCGAGGCTTAGCGTACTGACCTGCCATACGCGCAATTTTAACTACAGGGCATTTACCACCATAAGTTAAAACAACGGCCATTTGTAAAAGTGTTTTAAATGTATCGCGGATGTTTGCGGCATTAAAGTCACTAAATGACTCTGCACAATCACCACCCTGTAATAAGAAGGCTCTACCTTCACATACAGCTTCTAGTTGTTTGTATAAGCTACGCGTCTCTTCGGCAAATACCAAAGGTGGTGCGCTTTTTAATTGCCCTTCAACAGATTTAAGGGCTTCTTGATCTGGGTACTCTGGCTGCTGAAGTATCGGCAGTTTTCTCCAGCTGTCTGGGTTCCACGATTGCATGTTCTTTCCTCATTCCTAACATAGACCATTTACGAAAACTAACTTATTGCACGTACTAAGTTCAAGGACAATATTCAGCTATTTACGATTATTTCGTTATTTGATAAACAGATTCGATATTAACTAGCAGATACTTAGCATCTTTCCATTTTGAAACAGTGAGTTATAGAGCTTTTTTTGTTTAACAATTAACCTAAAGGACAAGAACACATCTTACCAAGATTAAGGCCTAGTGTAACCTCTGCTTTACACACTTATATTGAACAATTTATATCTAACATTGATCAAGTTGAAAACCTGTACTAAGTAGCATAATAAAGAACACATCATACGTAAATTAACTAATAAGTAAGGTCAGCATTGAAAATAAATTTATCTATTAATTTTCAGAGGATAAGGTTAAAATTGAATAAATGTTAAGTAAGATGTGTTCCTATGAGTACAAAGTTAGAGATACGCAGTCAGTTTGATTTAGTCAGTGAATTGACTCATTTGTTTTGTGAAGAATTAAAAGAAGTGGGTTTTGATAAGGCTTCATATTATCAACTGCCAGATATCGATGTAAACGACGAAAAGAAAGTTCCTTCTTCAATTAGTGTACATAAAATTGAAGGCGATGATGCTCATAAATTAATTCTAAATTCCTTTGGTGATTTTTATAAAAAGTCAGGATTAAGTAGTCGAGTATTAAAAAGGCATCCAGGCTTATTAGTTTTAAAAGATGTCGATAAGCAACATTTCATTGCAAGGATAAATCAATTAAATAAAGCCAAAGCTGATTTTAAAAATAGTGTTATAGCTATCGATAATAATGATGCGAGGTTTGAAGCTGTTCACAATGCTGTTCCAAATCTCATTACCCTTGCAGCATATCGTAAGATCCATTTTGAAACTGAATCGCCCTACTCTGTTCGTTTTACTTGGATGCACAAACACGCAACTAAAACGCTAACAAAAAAAATGGCCTTAGCAATGTTGGATAAATCGGCTAGTTATTCTAACCCAAGAATGATCGACCAACACGCTTGGCAAGCGCTAGTTGCACAAGAGCAAAGTCGAGTTGCAAGTTTAGGTGATAAAGAAAAATTGCGAATTCGTAGACCAACAAGAGTTAGCCCACAAGTTAATGTAAGATATACAGCTAAAAATCGATATCATGTTAGTGCTGCTTTACCTTTTATTTTGATAAACCCAGAACCAGATGTAAAACTGGGTACATTAACTGATTATCAAAAACCTGAAAGCCACCCTCGAAAAAGAGAATATGATTTCTTAGTTGATAGACTTTACTTAGAACAAGTGACAGATTGATTATGTTAAAAAGGCCACATATGTGGCCTTTTGCATATAGTAAGTAAGTATAAAAGAAATTAGTCTTCGACTATTTCTTCAATTTTATCTTCATCGATTAATACCGCATTCTCAACAATGCGTTTCCCACCTTGAATTTCGATTCGTTTATTATGCTTATTAAGCGTAAGAATCTCATCACAAAATTGATCAGATGGATGCATTTCATATGTGTAATCAATAATATTACCCGTTTTGTCATCTTTGACATTGGTAATGTTATATTCAGAGATTGCACCTTTCTCAATTAAGTCTTTCATTGTCGTAGTCATATCACGACGCAAAGCTTTTAATTTATTCTCGGTAATTTCGTCTGTTGAATAAATAGAGCCATATTTTTCCATAATCGATAATAGTCGGAAATGGTAGGTCTTACCCGGTGCCGCATAACGCCATAAATGATATAAACGAAGCATCATCCAACGAGATAAACCACGTTTTAATTCTTGAGCACTATTAAAGTAGTAACCTTTGTATTCAAGGTTATCGATCATGTTATGAACGAAGGCATTCAAACAAGCCACACATTTTACGTTACCACCTTGACCTTTTTTTCCACTAAAATGAAGTGACGATAAAAAGTTCATGTTCGATTCGTAAAATGAGTCATCAATATCAGAGTTACGCGTATCTGTTGCTGAATATTTGAAAGAAAGTTTAGAACCTTGTAATGCTTCTAATGATTCTTTGATTTGCGGATAAGGCATTGACTGGCCAACCGCTTTCAGTTCTTGCGCTAATTCATTCATTGAAAAAACAACTGCGTATTGAATGCCAGACTTAAAATTGATTTTTACAATTTTACCTTTAGAGGCTAAACGAATTAAGGCACGTTCGACTTTTTCTTCTCGATCAGATGGCCAAACAAGATATTCAACATCTTCACCATCTTTTCTTGTGCTTACTACCGCAGGTGTAATTTTGATTTCGCCATCATAAAGAATGCCGTCTACTTTTTCAGAGATTCTTCTTGTGACGATGGTTTTCTTTGGTGCTTCTTCAACCGGAAGCTTCTTATGACCAGAACGGACAAAACGTCCCCATAAATCATAATGATTAAATGTATTTGAGTAAGCTCTCAAACCATGTGCAGCATTTTCAATTGAAACACGCACATCTTTGTTGTCTGTAAATAGTGCAAGGCTTTCATTATCTATTGCACTTTCCACCCCGTGGATCTGCCCGCGTAATGTATCGGGTAAGTTATCTACCGAGATGTTGACCTTTCGGCTCATTGTTCTTATTTCCAATTTTTCTTCGACAGTTAATAACAACACATAAAACTTCAAAAGTTAAATGTTTAAGTTAGTATAAACTTGATCCGATCATAATTTATTTCTTCGGATCAGTTTTATACTAACTGTTTCGTAATTGCTGATTTTCAGATCAGATTTTTACTAAGTTATAGTTGATAGGTCGCAATTTTACTAACTCAGTTCAATTTATGTCCTGTTAATCACCTTTTTAAAGCAAATTAACACGACAAAAATTGCTTTTTTAAAACAGCATGTGGATAAACAGCTCTTTAGTTAGCATAGATCTGATCTGTACCAACTATAGATCAGATCCATACCAACTTAACGAGCATTTTAGTTATCCTCTCAGTGTATAACTTTATAATTTAGTTAGTAAAAGTTTGATCTACACAAGCATTTTTGTGTGTAAAGCAGTGACTAAGCTGTGCATAAGTCGAAAGCTCATTTTTTGCTTAGTAATATGCTGATCTGCGAGTCATTATAGATCTGATCTTTACCAAGTAAAAACACGATCTGGCTTTTTAGTAAATATTCAATAAAATCAGTAATATATTTCACTATTTTAGCATCTTAACCTTATATACCTATATACTTAACCGATATTAAACTTACTTATTTATACTTAGCATCAGTAAAGTTACAAATTTTTATTAAATGTCTTATAAATAAAAGGTATGTCGTCTTAAATACTTGTTTACAGCAATTTGAATGGACATTATACTTAAAGCATAACTTTGAGGAAGAAAGTATGTCTATCAATAATAATGCGCTAGCCACTTACAGGTTACTAAAAGCGACAGCAGAAGTTGCTGAAAAATCGCTAGAAGGACGTATTCAACATTATCGTGCCCATTTAAAGTCTGAAGAAAAAGAACTTCGTACTTACACGCAAAAAGCAGCCGCTGACTTATTAGGCTGTAATAATCGCACCTTGAAACGACGTCATGATAATGGTGACTTTGATGAACTAAATATCAAACGTGGTGCTAATGGTCACTACGCATATACCTTGGTAAATATTTTTGCTATGGCTGATATCATGGATATAAAGCCAGATCACCGTACCGTTGATGATAAATTACAAGTTATCGTTATTAACTCATTAAAAGGTGGTTGTGGTAAAACGACCAGCATGGTGAACATAGCCGCTGCACTTGCTACTACCAACATTAAACGATACAGAATTGGTATCATTGACCTTGATCCACAAGGTTCTTCATCAAGCTTTTTCCCGCCTAGTGAACCAGATCCAATCACTGTGGGTGACTTAATGCGTGACTGTATTGAACTCGATGAAAACGAAACCTGGGATGAGTTAGTAACTAACTCTTTCTTAGCTACTCATATACCTAATATCCGTATATTGCCTTCAGGCATGGATGACTTTTATTTTGAGCATGAAACAGCAACTTTATTAAAAGATAGCTCTAGTTACGATAAAACACGCCACTATCATAAATTGCTCGAAAAAGTAATTGAACCGGTAAAAGATCAATTCGATATTATTCTAATTGATACAGCCCCTTCTCTTAACTTTATGTTTTATAATGCATTAATGGCTTCTACCTCGATGCTTATTCCAGTTCATCCTGAAGCTGTAGACTTTGATGCAAACAATAAATACTTAAAACGATTAGGCGAGATTTACCATACAGTTGCTGCGCTTGGCCACCAAGGTTGGGATTTCATGCAATTCTTAGTGACTAATTATGTTAAGGGTAACCATTCACAGCGCGATATTGTTAAAGATGTTCGTAGTGCATTTGGTCGTCAAGTAATGAGTTACCCAATCAATCATAGTTCAGCAATTACCGCCAGCTCATCTTCTTTTAATACTATTTTTGATCAAAAAACGTCAGACAGCTTAGCTAGTCGTGAGTCACTACTTCGTGCGCAAGAAAATATCAAAGATGTGGTTGATGAACTAGAAATGTTGATCCGTTCTAATTGGCAGTCAACTCAATCAACGCTAAATTCAGCTAAGTAAGGTAATTAATAAAAATGGCTAAAAAACGTAAAAACGATACCAGCTTAGACCCTTTTTCAACGTCTATCGAAAGCAGTAGTTTAGATGCTTTGCTAGAACAGGCTTCTGCTGGTGATGTTATCAGTATGCCTGCTCCAAGTGATCCTACTCGTCAAATTACTTTGGTGTGCAAGGTTATCCCAAGTTCAGAAATTGAAGCTAAAACAAAAGTTTATGGTAAAAACCGCCGTGTGCAATCATTATTAAATGAAAAGTCAGTTGCAGATATCCTACCTGCAATTGCCGAAGACGGTCGTAATCAGCACCCTGCCCTATGTTGGGATAAAGGTGACGAAATGCTTGTATTAGCAGGCTCTCGTCGTCGTAAAGCATGTATTTTAAGCAATTCTGATTACTTAGTTTTAAGCTCGGAAGACTTTACAGATCAAGATGCTAAAATACTTGCTGTATCATCTGATCAATACATTGCCCCGAGCCTATGGGAGCTTGGTCAAGCGTATCAACAAACCCGTGATGAGCTTATTGCTGAAGGTAAAAAAGGCTCTTATCGTGAGATTGCGGCAATTGAGGGGGTATCACACACAGCTATTGCTGATGCTATCAAAGCGTATGAGAACCTACCTTCAGAGGTTTTAAGCCTTTACCCAACAGCAAATCATGTTGGCCGTGAAGTAGCTAAAAAGCTTATTAGTGCCAAAGAACGAGATGAGCAGTTGTTTACCAAGCTTGTAAATGACGTTAGTAGTGATAGCGAATTAGCGCAAATCAGCAGCGATGATAAACGCGCTCTGGCAATTACTAAGCTATTAACTGCTGAACCAGCAGCGCCTAGCCGTCGTGAAGCACTTATCGACAGTGAGTTTGTTAGCGTACAGCGTAATATTAAAAGCGGTGATTTATCTGTCAAAATCGATAATAAAGTGATGACAGACAAACGCTTAGAGCAGCTAACTAAATTGTTAAATAGCTTTAATTAGTTAGTAAAATAATGATCTCTCACGCTTTTACAGTTAGTAAAAGCGTGATCTCCCCTCCCCTTTCGTTAGTAAAATAGTGATCTTTGGTTGGCTAATTTGGTCATTCTTACACTCTCAGATCAGTTTTTTACCAACTAATCGCCCCTTTACAGTTCTGTTACCCTGTAAATTTGTTTGCTTAGTAAAAAATCGATCTGTAAAGCCCCTTCCTTGTTATTAACCTGTTTATATCTTGTGCGATTGTTGTTTGTTAAATGCTCAGTATGCCACTTTTCAACTTTGATTTTATTTTAAAGCACTTTTTTACTAACTAATCAGCTCCAACCAGTCCAATATTGCCCAATAGTGCTTTAGCTCTGGGCCGATAGATCATATACTGGCAGAATTATTTTTTGTTTTTACTGCCAAAAGCGTTATGTCTGCTAACTTATCCAAAAATGACTTATTAGCTATCTTTGAAGAAATCAAACAAGAGCAAGAAACTCAGTTTCCTCTGTCTGAGCGCTTCATTAAACAGCTGTTTAAGCCACATGTGTTAAGTAAAGCAAAAGAGTATCACCAGAACGGCCAAATCAATTGGTTAGAACATAACAGTGATTTTAGTGTTATTGATGCATCTATGTTTGGTAACGAAGGAAATACCTTCACTCAGCATATTGAGATCAGTAAATTACCAAGTGGCTTTTCGGTCGATTCGCATTGTACTTGTGGCTCTAAAACCAAATGCCGTCATATTGCGGCTGTGCTCCTAAAGCTGAAAATTGAACATTCAGGTGACTATGGCGAAGATTACATCATTAATGATTGGTTTAGTGAGCTAAAAACGCTTAAGCAAGTTGCTAGTGACAATGCCAAACAGGTTTTATTATTTGTTTTTGATGTAGAGAAATCTGTTGTAACCCTTACTCCTAAAATTGCTAATTACGATCCTGAGCATAACTATACGCTTGGTCGTAACCTTACCGAGCAGCAATTAAATAGTTTTGTAACCCCCACTGATTTATTAGAATCGGATTTTCGTTTATATAGCTGGATCCGTTCTCAAAATGCCCTTGGAAAACTAGAGCTTAAAGGTCAATGGGGCTTTGCAGCACTACAGCAATTAATTGCCACCCAGCGTTTGTTTTTAGGTCGCTCTCGCCAAGCAATTAAAGCTGATAGCATGCAAGCACTAGAGTTTGATTGGAAACAAAACAAAGACTTAACATCGTTGAGCATGACGCTTGCTGGTCAAGATAATTGGTTATTGTTAAAAACAACCCCTCCTACTTACCTTGACCCTGAAAAGCTAAAAGTGGGCCGAATTCGTACTCCGTTAACGGCAGATGAGATTGCTTTACTTGCCAATATGCCAGCTATTCACACAGAGAACTTTGACCGCGTTTATCAACAACTCAATGATAATTTTGGTGAAGGTGTGATCCCTCATGCACTTAAGGAAAGCAAAAAAAGCCTAGCTCGAACTGTATTCCCTGTCATCAGTATTAATAATGACGAGGGCACAATCCGCTTAGGATTGCAGTTTAATTATCAAAACTCTTTGTATGATTTAAGCCAGGCGCCAGCTGATATATTAAACCAGTCATTAGAAAACACCGTTGTAAATGAATTAACTAACCTTGGCTTTGAATTATGTAAAGGGGCTTTACAAACTGATTTTATCTTTAATAAACAATCAGTTATTCATGAGCACTGGTTAAAGTTTGAAATAATTCCAAACTTATTAAAACGCGGTTGGAAAATTAATGATGAGTTAGGCGTAGGCAAAGTTCTAAAACAACTTTCACTGCAAGTTGAGCGAGGTAAAGGTCATCAGATAGTTAGTAAAATCGTGATCTCTGGTGTCAAAACTCAGCAACTATTTGTTACAGATAATAATACTTATCAGTCACTTAACAGACAAAGTGAACGCTTTTATTACTTTACTGTAGGAAAACGCTTTGCTGTGGTTGAAAAGGCCGCGATGATGCAGCTTAATGATTATCGTGAACGTTTTGAGCATATTAAAACCCGTGACGAAATCTTAATGCCTTTATCGTTTTTGCCTAAGCTTATTGAGCAAAAAGAAATTAAGGTTAATATTGTAGACGATGCACTCGATGCTTATTTATCTGAACTGAATAGCTCGCAACAGCTTATTAAAAAGTCCGATATTCAAGGCTTAAACCAAGGTGTGCAATTACGTGAGTATCAACAACACGGTGTTGATTGGCTTAACTTTTTAAAACGTCATCAACTTGGTGGTATTTTGGCTGATGACATGGGGCTAGGTAAAACCTTACAAGTTATTGCCTTTTTAGCTAATGCCAAGCAATCACCACAAGCAGGCCCCACGTTAATTGTTTGCCCAACCAGCTTGGTTGGTAACTGGCAAAGTGAAATTAATAAATTTGCCAGCAACTTAAAAATTACGACTGTCTTTGGTGCTGCGCGCAGCGACCAATTACAACAGTTGTCGCAAGCAGATTGTATCTTAACAACTTACCCACTACTAAAGCGGGACATTGCCTTTTATTCGCCGCTGTATTTTGAAAACATCATTCTTGATGAAGCGCAATATATCAAAAACGATGCCGCGCAGGTTTCGCGGTTAGTTAAGCGCCTTAATGCTGACTTTAAGCTCTGCTTAAGCGGCACGCCTATTGAAAATAACTTATTTGAGCTTAAATCTTTGCTCGACTTTGCAATGCCTTCTTTGCTTGGTTCGCAAACACATTTTAAGAGTTATTTTCAAACGCCTATTGAGCGTGATAACGATGTTGCCCGTGCAGATGAACTTAAATCGTTGATCATGCCATTTATCTTGCGTCGTACTAAAGCTCAGGTAACGCAAGAGCTACCAGAGAAGACTGAGCTAGTTAAAGAGTTTGAATTTGAAAGCAAACAAAAAGAAATTTACTCAGGTATCACTGAATCTTTAGAACAGAAATTAGTTGACCTATTTGCGCAGCAAGGTGTGCAAAAAAGTAAGCTTGCCTTTTTAGATGCATTATTAAAGCTAAGACAAATCTGCTGTCATCCAAAATTGATCGATCCTAGTTCACAGGCTGGCAGTGCTAAGCTTGAGTGGTTATCAAAGCATTTGCCTATTATGCTTAGCGAAGGACGTAAGGTGATTATATTTAGTCAATTCACCATGGCACTTGATGTGATAGCTGAGCGATTAAATGAACTTGGCATCCGCTTTAGTATGCTTACAGGGCAAACGCGACATCGCGACCGTGTAATTGAAGAGTTTACTCAAGGTGATACATCCGTATTCTTAATCAGCCTTAAAGCCGGCGGCACCGGATTAAACCTAACTCAAGCCGATACAGTGATTCATTTTGATCCTTGGTGGAACCCTGCCGTTGAAAAACAGGCGACAGATCGTGCCTATCGTATTGGCCAAACTAACCCTGTGTTTGTTTATAAATTGATTATGGCTAACTCAATCGAACAAAAAGTATTTAAAATGCAGCAGCATAAACAAGCCCTTGTTGATGCATTATTTACCGAGAAATCAATGAGTTTTACTCAGTTTGATGAAGAGCAAATGCTTGCACTGATAAAAAATTAAATTTTTTTAAAGTTTTTTTGAACTAATCAAATTTTGGGGCGTCTATTATTATGCTTGTTGTTAAATTGCAGTTTACATAAGCATTATGTTGATTTCCCATTTGGTTACTAAATTTTAGTAATGTTAGAGCCAGCTCACCTTGAGCTGGCTTTTTTTATGCCTAAACCCCCTACTCTGCTGAGCGCTAATTCGTTATGATGATGTGTCTTTAAGTTATTGAGTTTTCATTATGATTACAGAGCTAATTGCACAGATTAATTGGCAAAGTGGTGTGCTTGGTGCTGCTGTAGGTGCTGTTGCAAGTGGTGTTATTTTTGCCCTACAAAATAGTCGCTTAAAAAATCAGTTAACCGAACTTCAAAATAGCCAGCAAATCCTACAAAATCATTTAGAACAAAAGCAGCTGCATCTTGAACAAAGCCAGCTTACACTTTCGCAGTTACAGCAAGATTACGCAGAACAACGTGATGAGTCTCAACACTTTAAAACCCGCTTTGTAGAACAAGAAAAACAAGCACAACAATATAGTCAGTTTTGGCGCAAGGTCGAAGCTGAACTTGCTGATACAAAAGCTGCACTTAATCAGCGCGATGTTGATTTAAGTACCTTACGAAGCACAGTTGAGCAAAAAGAACTGCATTTTAAAGAGCAGCTTAGCCATATCAAAGAAAGCAAAGAGCAACTCAAAAAAGAGTTTGAAAATCTCGCTAATCAAATCCTTGAAGAAAAATCGCAACGTTTTAAAACCTTAAATCAAGAAAGTATTGAGCAACTATTAAAACCTGTTCAGGGTGAGCTAAAAGGCTTTCGCGATAAGATGGAATTGATCCACGTCGAAGATCTAAAGCAGCGTGCAGCGCTAAAAACTGAGTTATTGCATTTACAGGCTAAAAGCCAAGCCATCACCGAACAAGCTGATAGGCTGAGCACCGCATTACAAGGGCAAAAGAAAACCCAAGGTAATTGGGGTGAGTTAATGCTTGAAAATGTACTCGACAGCGCTGGGCTGCGTGCTGGAGTAGATTATCAGCGAGAAGTATCGTTTAACACCGAAGATGGCCGTTTACGACCAGATGTTGTGGTGTATTTGCCTCAGCAACGTCATTTAGTTATCGATGCTAAAACCTCTTTAAACGCGTATACACGCTATGTAAATGCCGATACAGAGCTTGAGGCGCAGCAAGCGCTAAAAGAGCATGTTATGGCGGTGCAATCACGTATAAACGAGTTAGCAAGCAAAGCCTACGACAGACTACCCGGTATTAACTCACCAGAAGTGGTGATCATGTTTGTACCAATAGAGTCAGCATTTGTTGAAGCGCTTAAGTACCAAAGTGATATTTATCAGCAAGCAATCGAAAAAAACATTTTAGTTGCTACGCCAACGACCTTATTGACTAGCTTGAATATCGTAAAACAACTGTGGCGTTTTGAAGAGCAAACTAAATACTCAAAAGAGCTTGCCGCCCGTGCTGAGCGTTTTTACAACAAGCTCAATGGTTTCCTAACCAGTATGGAAGGGGTTGGTAAGCAGTTAGACCGCGCCAAAGAAAGCTATGATAAAGCGTTTTCTCAGCTGTACCGCGGTAAAGGAAACTTGATTAAGCAGGCCTCTGAGTTCAAGGAGTTGGGGGTTTCTGTTCAAAAAGAGTTACCCACGGAAACTGTTGAAAAAGCCCAATTAGAGTTAGATTAATATGCAGGTTTTAAAGCGTATCGGGTTTGTTGTTTTGGCATCTGTATGTTTTGCAAGTACTGTCAAAGCTGCAAATTATGATTACGACAGCCAACTTAATAAAGCGTTACACGCTAATAAACTCGTTGCGATTGGTGATGTTCATGGCGGCGAGCATGTTGTTACTAGGCTTATAAAATACTTAGATGAGCCTAGTAACTGGCAGCAGCTTGATGATCTTGTCGTTGAATTTGGCAATGCGCGGTATCAAGATTTAGCTGATCAATATTTGTTGAGCAAACAGAATATAAGCATTGATGACGTAAGGCACATTTGGCGCGACACCTTGTATTTTATGGCATGGCAATATGATGTTTATGAGCAATTAGTTTTAAAGTTAAAACAGCTTAATAGCACCCGTGAACATAAAGTTCGTCTTGTCCTTGCTGAGCCTGCAATGAACTGGCAAACCCTCTCTAAAGAGGATTGGCAAAAGCTAGAGCGTAGCCGTGAAACTGGCTATTTAGAGGCTATAAATCAGCATGTTGTCGCTAAGCAGCGCCGTGCAATCTTACTCTTTGGTGCATTTCACACGTTTAAAAAGCCGATAGTTATAAGCAATCAAGCTTCGCCTTTTAGTTCTGTTATTGCATTACTTGAGCAGCAAAAACCGGGCTCAACATACACTGTTTGGCCTGCGATGAAAAACGATGGTCTTGCATCATCATACCCTGCGGATAGCTTGATCCCTTTGTCGGCTAATAGTTCGTTGAATAAGCCGTTAGCGTCAATGTCTAAACGCTTTGCTACAAGCAATAGTATTAGCCTTGCGGATGTTGTAGACGCCTATTATGTGCTAAAAAACACTGACAGAAACGCGCCATTAAGTGATGCGGCTTTAAATGATCTGGCGTGGCATAAAGAGTTAAAACGTCGTGCTGAAATAGTGTCACCAAGAAGTGCTAAACAAATCCACTCTTGGCTTAGCCAACATAACTAATAAAAAGCCAACATGACGTTGGCTTTTTATTAGTTAACAAGTTCAGCTGACACGATATCGTTGAGCATCAAAAAGTGGTTAAGTACAGACTCTTCAAGTTCGAATACCTGCGCGATTTTTTCGCCACTTGCTGACATCCCCGTTTGCGCACCTGCAAACTCGATATGTAGCCCTAAACGCTTCAGGGTTTGAGCGTCGTAGCTATAAATAGCAGAATCACGTTTCTCGGTAATACCTGGCATCATCCCTATGATAGTAACCGCTTGTTCAACATTAATGATATCGAAGAATTGTCGCTCTGCAGTTTGCCATTTAGCTATATAGCTAGCGACCTCGGGCGGCTGCTCCATGGGCACGTATAATGGCTGTAATGAGCCGCCATGCCAGCCAATAACGGCTTGTGCTTCAACGAGGACATGTGGACTTGCAGTAACGACATAATTGGCGCAGGAGGATGCACAAAGCTCACGCACTACAACATTGAGTTGATATTCATGAACTAAGCCTCCGAAATGGAGACCTGCCATCACATCACCACCTTGGCTGTTAATAATTAAGGTGTTGATTTGTTGATCGCTATTTACTAATAATTGTTCAAACTTTTCAACATTTTGCTTTGATGTTTCGCCCTGAAAATAAATAGTGCCCGGCGATACTTCACTAATTTCAGCAACGCTTTGCTGTGTTGTTTTACAACCAACCAGCAGCACGCTCAATAATAATAAAAAACGCATTAACAATGCCTTGAAGTTTTGTTTGTATACAGTGCGCAATTTAATAATATGTCATTAACGAACTGCAAAAATGGCATAGTACGTTTTTTTACTTGAGAAATAAATCCACATAATAGGAACAATTGTATGAATATTGGAATTTACATCTATGATGATGCCGAAGTGCTCGATTTCTCAGGTCCGTTTGAGGTGTTTAGTACGGCTAAGCGCCTAGCGAATAATGACTGGCAAGTGAGTTTAATTGCCAAAAGTGATAGTCCTGTTCTTGCCCGCGGCGGTTATAGTGTAAACCCCCATTACAGCTTTGCTGACTGCCCTTTGCTTGATCTGCTTGTTGTGGTTGGGGGTGACCATACACGAGAGCTAGAAAAAGCAGAGGTTATTACTTGGTTAAAACACACAGTCACTAACACCAAGCGTGTTGCGAGTGTTTGTACGGGGGCGTTTTTGCTTGCTAAAACTGGGCTTTTAAGCGGTAAAAATGTCACGACTCATTGGCAAGATCAACCTGAGCTGGCTGCTATGTTTTCTGATCTCAACGTGATTGCAGATACTCGTTGGGTCACCGACGGTAAGTTTACCAGCTCTGGGGGAATTTCTGCAGGCATTGATATGAGCCTAGCGTTAGTCGCTGAATTTATTAGTTACGAACACGCCCTACTAACTGCTAAACAGATGGAATATAAATGGCAGACGTTATAATTTCTCAGCAATGTAGTCGGTTATAAACTGTTTTAAACATACAGCCTTTTTACTCAGTAAACGTGCGCTTGGCCAGATAGCATAAATGTCGCGATTTTCCCCTCGCCAGTGTGGCAGTACTTGAACTAACTGCTGAGATTTTAATTCATCTATAACCTCAAACCGAGGTAACAAAGCGATACCTTGCTCATCACAAACTAAGTATTTTACAAACCCGGTATCGTTAAAAGTAGTAGCAAATCGGCACATGTGAGTATAAGTTGCATTCGTTTGTGTATTGGTTAGCTGCCACTTATTTCGCAACGTGGTACCAATTAACCTATGTTGTTTTAAATCAGCAGGCTCTTCTATGGCAGATGCCGAATTAAGGTATGCTTTAGTGCTTACAAATAAGGTATCAACACTGCCTAACTTTTTCTGATGGAGCATAGAATCAGCCTGCGGCCCGACTCTTATTGCTATATCAGCTTGGCTTTTACTGAGATCTTCAAGTTGATTATTAAGCAGTAACTCAAGTTGAATATCAGGGTACTGTTTAGTAAATGCGAGCCACATCGGCTTTAAGAAGCCATGACTAATATTCAGAGGTGCTAAAACTTTAAGCTTTCCTGATAATTGTGCTTTTTGATCATTGAGCTGGCGGTGAGTTTGTTCAAACTGCTCAATTAATTCAACATAACTTTGAAAATATACCTCTCCTGCTTGTGTTAACGTGCATTGCCTTGCTGAGCGATTTAAAAGCTGCTCGCCTAGGCGTTGCTCAAGCCGTTGCAAGCGCCTCGATACTGTTGCGGTAGGCAACGACAAGCTCTCAGCCGCATTACTTAGGCCGCCTTGTTTAACAATCTGTATGAATAGGGCAATATCGTCAATCATGTTCTCATTTATGCAATCATAGTTTGTTTATCTTGCTATTTTTAGCATTTTTGCAATTAGATATCATGTCTTTTATTAAATCATTTAAGAGCATCTAATTATGAGTGTTAATGATATTTATGTGATAACTTTTGTAGGCATAGCGGCGACTTTGTTCATTGATCTTTATGCTTTTCTGCTGGCTAAAGTGTTTAAGATACCGTCATTAAACTTTTGTTTAGTTGGCCGTTGGGGCTTGGGTTTATTGGCTGGAAAGTTTATGCACCAGAATATAACAAGCAGCCCTGCTAAGCATTTTGAGTGCGTCTTTGGCTGGTGTTTACACTACTTTATTGGTGTTTTATTTTCGTTTCTATTTATATTACTGGTCGGTCTTGCTTGGCTTGAACAGCCCACCTTAATTGCTGCATGTATATTTGGATTAGCTAGTGTATCTATGCCATTTTTTGTTATGCAGCCCGCTTTAGGGATGGGGATAATGGCTACGAAAACAGCAAACCCACTTCAAGCCCGCTTAAAAAGTACTGTAACTCACCTACTTTTTGGTGTCGGAATATATTTATCAGCTCAATTCATTCAATTTATTTAGGAGTATGTAATGGACGCAAAGCATTGGTATCAACGTTGGGAAAATAACGAAATTGGTTTTCATGAAGGAGACGTTAACCGTTATCTAGATCAGTTTTTTACTAACTTAAATTTGCAGCAAGGCGATACTGTTTTTGTACCACTTTGCGGAAAAACTCACGACATTCATTATTTGCTAGCGCAAGGTATGCGTGTTGTTGGGGCAGAACTTAGTGAGATAGCCATTAAGCAGTTATTTGATGAGTTAAAGCTAGAACCCGAAATTAGCCAACACGGCGAACTATTACGTTACCAAGGCGTAAATCTAACCGTTTGGGTAGGTGATATTTTTGCACTTACCGCGAATGAACTTGGCACTATCAACGCAGTTTATGACCGTGCCGCTTTAGTTGCGCTACCAAAGCCAGTGCGCATTCGCTATACCCAGCATTTACTTGAATTAACTAATAGAGCTAAACAGTTAGTGGTGGTCTTTGAGTATCAGCAAAGTGAGTTTTCGGGTCCGCCGTTTAGTGTGGTCGCCGATGAACTACATCAGCACTACGATGCTTTTTATCAACTAACATTGCTGTGCAAAGAGCCTCTCGAAGGTGGCTTAAAAGGGCAAGTCCCAGCTATGAACGTAGCTTGGCAGTTAAGTTAGTACCTACAAACTGGTGGTGTGTAAATTCACACCCTAGTTGTGCATTTTTGTGGCTGGTTATTGTATCTCTGTGCGTGCACTATAGTGATTACTGTATTTAAGGAGCACATTTATGCAAAAGCCACGCGTTTTATTTGTTTCACATGGCGGCGGTCCTATGCCATTACTAGGCGATCCAAGTCATGCCGATATGGTTACTTGTTTACAGTCTATTGCTGCAAAAATTCAAAAGCCGTCAGCTATTTTGATGGTGAGTGCGCACTGGGAAGCGAACCCAATTAGCATCACTTCGAGCGCTGCTCCTGAGCTAATTTATGATTACTATGGTTTTCCTGACCCTGCTTACAGTATTGAGTACCCAAGCCCTGGCGAACCAGCCCTTGCCGAAAAAGTACATCAAGCATTGGCAAAGGCTAATATCGATAGCACATTAAACCCATCTCGTGGCTTTGATCACGGTATGTATGTGCCTTTGAAGATTATGTATCCAGAAGCAGATATACCTTGTGTGCAATTGTCGTTACATCCAAGCCTTGAGCCAAACTTACACCTAGCGATAGGTGAGGCTTTACAACAGCTTGATTACGATAATTTATTGATCATTGGTTCTGGCTTTACTTTTCATAATATGCGCGCATTTTTCACCCCTGAAACAGCTGAAATTAAAGCGCAAAATATGGCTTTTGAGCAATGGTTAGTCGATGTCTGTGGCAATACTGAGCTGAGTGAACAGCAGCGACAAGCTAAGTTATTAGAATGGCAAATGGCCCCTGCGGCGCGTTTTAGCCATCCTCGTGAAGAGCACTTATTGCCGTTACATGTTTGCTATGGTGCGGCGATGCGCCCTTGTAGTGATATCTACGAACTACGTATTGCCAATAAGCAAGCCAGTATGTTCTTGTGGGACGATTGAGTTTAAGTTCAACCCCCCAGATAACACGATAAAGGCTCAGATTTTATTCATCTAATTTGGTACGCTAGGTAAGTTAAAACCTAGGAACAACAAAATGAACTTAATTAAAACATCAACCCTTGCGTTTGCTGTGGTTGCGGGTTTAGGTTTGCAGGCATGCTCAAGTACAGAGCAAGCGAGCACCCCATCAGCAACAGTGAACGCAACGGCTAATCCGCTCTCGCTTGAACAAATTTATAAAGAAAAAGACTTTAAAGCTGAGCGTAGCACCTATTTTACATGGCTCGATGATGGTACTGGTTATACGGTACTTGAAGAGCGCGAAAGCGATAAAAACAACCAAGACGACAAAGCTAAAGACGATGAGCACGGCGTAAAAGGCAATGATATTGTGTTTTATAACGCCGATGGAACGGGTCGTAAGGTACTTGTTAGCTACGAAAAATTAATTCCCAAAGGTGATAAAGAGCCACTCACCGTTGAAAGCTATCAATGGTCTAAAGATGGTAAATGGCTGATGGTTTTTACCAATGGCGAGCAAGTGTGGCGCTCACGTAGCCGTGGTGATTTTTGGCTATTAAACCTCGAAACTGATTCGCTGTATCAGTTAGGTGGCGAAAACATCGAAGCGAAAAAGCTAATGTTTGCTAAGTTCTCACCAGATAGCTCAAAAGTAGCTTACGTGCGTGATAACAACATCTACATGGAAAAAGTGGGTAGCAAGGCTGTGACTGCCTTAACCACTGATGGTAACGACACCATTGTTAATGGTAATTTTGACTGGGTATACGAAGAAGAATTTACTATTCGTGATGGTTTCCGCTGGAGTCCAGACAACAAATCAATTGCCTATTGGCAGCTTGATACCAGTGGCGTGAAATACTTCACCATGATCAATAACACCGATGATCTCTACCCTACCCTTAAAGAGTTCCCGTATCCAAAAGCCGGCGAGATGAACTCTGCGGTTAAAGTGGGAGTGGTTAGTCTTAACGACAAGAAAACCCGTTGGGCTGAACTAGGTGGCGATAATCGCGATCGTTATATTCCACGTATTAGCTGGGCAGGCACTGGTGAATCTTTGATGATCCAAGATCTTAACCGCCCGCAAAGCCACAATAAGGTTTGGTTATTCGACTGGCAAAAACAACAGCTGACTAAAATTCTTGAAGATAAAGACGATGCCTTTATTGAATGGTTTTATAAAGCAAACTGGTCAAAAGACGGTAAGTTCTTTATTTGGCACAGTGAGCGTGATGGCTGGCGCCATTTGTACCGTGTATCTCGCGATGGTAAAACGATAGTCGATTTAACATCGGGCGATTACGACATCATTGATATGTTAGCGCTCAACGAAGATAAAAACGTTATGTACTTTACTGCATCACCGGATGATCCAGGCCAGCGATATTTATTCCGTACCTCGCTTGATGGCAGCTCTAAACCGGTGCGCGTAACGCCAGCGTCATTTGATGGTTCAAACAGTTATTACATGTCTAAAGATACCTCTTGGGCAATGCATACTTTCTCTAAATTTGGCACCCCACCAATGAAAGAGATCATTAAAGTAAGCGATCACAGCAATGTGAAAACCTTAGTTGAGAACAAAGCATTAAAAGAGAAATTAGCGACTGAGCAATTACCGACTCACGAGTTCTTTACGGTTAATGCGCGCGATGGTGTTGAGCTTGATGGCTACATCATGTTCCCAGCGAATATGGATAAAAGTAAAAAATACCCAATCGTTTTCTATGTTTACGGTGAGCCGTGGGGCTCAACAGTACAAGATCGCTGGGAAGGTAACAGTTACTTATACAAGTCGTATCTAACTCAGCAAGGCTTTATTGTTGCCTCAGTTGATAACCGCGGCACACGCGCACCAAAAGGCAGAGATTGGCGTAAGTCTATCTACAAAAAAATAGGCTCTATTACTGTGCGTGACCAAGTTGACGCCCTTGATGCAATGGCAAAACGTTGGGATGTCATTGATACCGACCGTGTTGGTGTATGGGGTCACTCAGGTGGTGGTAGTTCAACGCTTAATTTGTTATTCCGCCATGGTGATAAATATAAAGTTGGGATTGCCTCAGCCCCTGTGCCTGATATTCGCTTGTACGATACTATCTACCAAGAGCGCTATGCTGGTAACCCAAATACCGATCCTGAAAGTTACGACAACACTTCTCCGATCACCTTTGCAAAAGACCTGCAAGGTAAGTTGCTACTGATCCACGGTACAGGAGATGATAACGTTCACTACCAAGGCTCAGAGCGCTTAATTAACGAATTAGTTAAGCACAATAAACAGTTCGAGTTTTTCTCTTACCCGAACCGTTCTCACAGCCTACGAGAAGGTAAAGGCACTACCCTGCACTATCACACTATGATGGCTAACTTCTTCGAAAAGCATTTACTTAACAAGTAAATATGCTCTATAAAAAATACCGCAGCTTAGAGGTTAAGCTGCGGTTTTTTTATGCAAACTGTAAACCCCCGTTACACAAGATAGCGATTAGATGAAAGCTATCAAATGTTTAAAGTAAATTATCAGTGCTAGCAATGGTAGTTACGAGCTATTGGATTATCTAATGAATATCCTGTATTACAGTCAAGTCGGTGAAAGGAGTTAACTAATACTCTGTTACAATTGTCTTATTAACTAATTTTTGTAATTGAAGTAGTGTCATTAAGTTATTGATTAAGGCTATAAAATGGCATTACTAAAATTTAGATTTCAGTATTTAGCTTGGTTTATTACATTTGTTTTGCTAGCTACAGGCTTGTATTTCGCGGTGAAATACCAACAGCATTATAGCTCACGCTTTATTGATGTAGATATCAAGTCCAATGCGCTTTCAGAAATGCGCAGAGTTTTCATTCGCTTGCCCAAAAACTACAACCCTAACAAAGCTTATCCGCTCATAATTAAAACTGACGGCAACTTTAACCTTGATACTTGGGATGACGCTTTAAGTATTCTTGAAAGCACTGATGATATGCATGAGGTTATTCTAGTGTCCATCCCGAACCTGTTTTGGCATGACACGCGAAATCGTGATTTAGTGCCACCTTACGCCCGTAAGGATGTGGCGATAGAAGCGCGCCCAATTAACCAAAATCAACGAGAAATATTTGGTAAAGCTGATGTGTTTTTAAAGTTTATTGAAACAGAGCTAATACCCTATTTAGAGGGAACATACTGTATTAGCGGACTGCGCACGCTAACAGGTTTTTCAGCGGGAGGTAGCTTTGTGTTATATACCATGGTTACTAAACCAGAGTTATTTAATGCATACTTTGCTTTTAGCCAAGCGGCTTGGTATGACGATAATGTTGTTGTAAAACAGTTCAGTAAAAACTTACCTAATACAGTAGGCAACACTCACTATTTTTATGTCACATTAGGTGGTGATGAGAATCCAATCATAACCGGTGCATTCAATGGTTTAGTGAATGCTCTTCAAAAGCATGCACCAAACGACCTTATCTGGCAGCACCACATCAACAAAGGTGCTGACCATGAACAAAACGCAAAACAATCCGTTCGCAGTGCGCTAGATGGGGCTTTTAATCATTTTGATATGGCTCAGTAATGACGAAAAACAAAGCTACAAATAGGCGTTAAACCAATTAACTAACTCTGTTTCTAGCTGCTTTTTATGGTTCATTAAAAACTTTATAATTTAAATGATGTTTACTTTTACATTTTTAAGTTAGTAACCGCTCAAGCCATTCAATCACAGCGTTATGTGCTGATGTTTCGAAGCGAGATTTTTCGGGAATGTAGTAACACAGTTTTGATTCAACTTCTTGGTTATTAAACGATGTTAGTAACCCTGCATCTAGGTAAGGTTGTACTAAGGTTTTTGAGCAAAACACTACACCTTTATTGGCGAGCACCTGATTTATACCAAACAGCTCTTGATCGAATGTTTTTACCTTGAAACATGAATCACTTAGATTATTTACTTTTAGCCACTGCGTTAGAGGTGGGGCTGGTAGGGCATTATTTTTCCATTGGCTGGTGTATAATGTAACATGTTTATCAAGCCAAGGGGCGCTTTGTTGTGTGTTTGCCGCAAACATATCAAAGCTCTCATATTTGATGATATCTTCTTTGTTTACTTCCTCACTATTTCCTAGCCGAACAGGCAAGGTATGCAGTTGCTTATCTAAAGTTTCACTGGTTGATATATCGAGCTGTAAATGTGGTTTTTCGCTATTTAGCTCATCTAAAGCGGGTATTAACCTTAGGGCTGCTAGAGACGATGTTGTGGTGATGCGTACTTGATTATTTGCTTGGCTCAATTGTTCAATTGCCGTAAAAATAAGTTTAAAGCCGCTAGTTGTGTTTTGACTCAGGTACTCGCCTGATGGAGTTAAGGTAATCTTTCTCACTTCGCGATGAAATAAACCTGTATTCAAGCGGCTTTCTAGATTTGCAATGTGGTGCGATACCGCTGTAGGCGTAATCGCAAGCTCAGCCGCGGCTGCTTTAAAGCTACCTAATCGCGCAGCTGATTCAAAGGCTTTTAAAGCTTGTAATGATATATGCATATTTGAACCCACCTAAATTTATAGATGAGTATAACTTACTTATAGTGAATAATAACTCGTTTGTTAAATAGCCTTCATTTATTGATGATACCAACACATTAACTAATGAGGTATTTACTTATGAGCACTCTATTACACATTGATGCTAGTGTACGTTCGGCTAAAAATGCAAACCCTAACCACGACTCAATCTCTAAAAATATTGCTAAGAAATTTGTAAATCACTTACAGCAAAATAATGCTATAGCTGAGTATATTTATCGTGACGTTGGAATGAATCCACCTTCATTTATTAATCAATCTTGGGTTGGTGCTGTGTTTACGCCTGCCAATAAGTTAACGCTAGAGCAAAAAGAAGTACTGGCCGAATCAGATGAATTGATAAATGAGTTGGTTAAGGCTGATACCATCGTGATATCAACGCCTATGTATAACTATGGCATGCCTGCACAATTAAAAGCATGGTTTGATCAAATCGTTAGGATCAATAAAACGTTTGATTTTGACTTGCAGCGGGGAGATTTCCCTTTGCAACCCTTGTTAACTGGTAAACGTTTGCTGGTTATAACCTCAACGGGTGAGTTTGGCTTTGAGGCAGGTGGTATACGCGAGAGTATGAGCCATTTAGTGCCGCACATTAAAACCTTGAGTAAGTATTTAGGTGCTGAGCACATTGATGAAATAGCCTGTGAGTATCAATAATTTAACGACCAAAGACACCAACGCTCTTTGACTAATGCCTATGCTAAAGCAGAGCAATTAGCGCTGAGATACGCCAATTAATATACACAACAAAGCCGCAACAAGCGGCTTATTTTATAATGGGGCTTTACACTAAAAAATGGGTTTAGTGTTATTCAACCGAAATGAATACCTCAACTTCGTCACTGTTTTTATAAAACTCATAGTCAGTTTTATATGCTCGAATGTGCGGGCACTGTTCATTACTAAAGTACTGCCAAACTTGACCCCAAACATCGATAACGGTTTGTGGCATTGCCCCTTTGCCGCTAAAGCGAAGGTAGTTACCTGTGGCGAGTGTCGTTTGTTCTATCTCTGATGACGTGACTTGCAGATCAGTACACGCAAACACATCAAACTCCCCTGTGACATCAGATTCATAATGAGTGTACACGCCATAAACTTGGCTCGATGGGGTTAATTTGGGCGCTATGTCTGTATAAAACTGCTGCCATAAGCCAGCGATTTTGGCACCTTCACCACTCATTTCATTCATATTACAGGTGCGAACTTTGAGGCCAAATAAGATCGTAGGGTTGTCTATATTGATTTTCGTTACTTGCTGATCCATTGCATTTATCCTTGTTAGTTTGTTCCCGGTAAAATACCAGAGCATGTGTACTTTAACCTAGCCTTTTTAATTATTTATTTTAAAAAGACTATATTTTGTCAACGGCCTTTACAGCTTAAAAAACAGTCATGGCATCCTTATCTGCATCAGGTTAAGATGGGTAAAATAACAACAAAATCAGCGGGTGTTTAATGAATAAAATCAATGCGCTTATCTACTTTTTAGCCTTTAGTAGTGGCTTTTGTATTATGGGAATTGAGCTGTTAGGCGGGCGAATTTTAGCGCCATATTTTGGTAGTAGTGTGCATATATGGGGCAGTATTATCACCGTCTTTATGTTGAGCTTATCTATCGGCTATTTACTTGGCGGCAAGCTCTCTACTCGCAATCCTTCGTTAACTAAATATGGACTCATTTTCTTTGTAGCAAGCATTATGGTGGTGCCAATTGTATTGTTTGCTGAGCCAATTATGACCTTTATTTTCACCCATATTGAAGACAGTCGCTACGGCTCGTTATTGGCATCAACGGCGTTGTTTTTTATTCCTACAACAATACTCGGCATGATCTCACCTTACTCAGTGCGATTATTGGTTACCGATCATGAAAAAAGTGGCCAGGTTGCCGGTGGTTTGTATTTTGTGAGCACCCTAGGAAGCGCCCTTGGCACGATTATTACCTCTTTTTATATGGTGCTAGCGTTTGATGTTAACGACATCATTAAAACCTTTGCAGCGGTATTAGGCGCGCTTGGTTTACTTGCAATTGTTGTTAGTCAAATTAAAACAAAGGAGCGTGCTGTATGTTTAGAATCTTAATGCTTTGTTTGATCATGACCCTGCCCTTTAGCAGTTTGGCAGAAGTAATCCATAAAGAGCGCTCGCTTTATCGCAATATTTTAGTGGAGAAGTCTGGCGATTTACTGTGCTTAAAATTCAACGAAAAAACACGTAAAAGTACGCAAAGCTGTATGTATGAGAGTAAGCCTAAAAAGCTGGTGTTTAATTACACCAAAATGACGTTCGCAAGCTTACTATTTATTAATGATCCTCAAAATGTACTGATCATAGGTTTAGGGGGAGGTTCACTCTCTAATACCATTCATGAGCTTTACCCTAGCGCTCATATCGAAAATGTCGAAATTGATCCTGCGGTGATAAAAGTTGCCCGCGATTATTTTAACTTTATAGAAACCGATAACGTGACGTCAAAAGTGCAAGATGGCCGTATTTTCATTAAGCGCGCCGCACTTAAAAAACAAAAGTACGATTGGATTATTCTTGATGCATTTAATGGCGATTATATCCCTGAGCACCTCCTCACTAAGGAATTTTTTGCGGAAGTAAAAAGTGTTTTGGCTGATGGCGGAATTGTCGCTGCAAATACTTTTTCATCGAGTAAGTTGTACCAGCATGAGTCGGCAACTTACTTCGATGTGTTTGGTGACTTTGTGAATGTTGTGACTGATGAAAACTCTAATCGTATTATTTTAGCAGGCTTCGAGACTATGCCTAGCCAGAAGCAGTTAATTGAGCGCGTCAACAAGCTAGCAAATAAGTTAATCCCTTACGACGTTGATTTGCAGTTACTCAGCGAGCATTTGTTTTATACTAAAGGTAATCAAGATTGGCCAGCGGATACCAAGGTGCTCACTGATCAATATTCACCAGCGAACTTGTTAAATTATCAATGATCAAATACGCCTTAATTGCATTTCTTTTCATTACGAGCTCTGCTGCTAAGGCAGAGCGTCTTTCGAGCCCTCCTTTAGCTGCCAGCCAGCAGCAATTGTCTAAACTACTGAATCAATACAAAGGGCAAGTCGTGTTACTCGATTTCTGGGCGTCTTGGTGCAGCCCGTGTCGACGGTCGTTTCCTTGGTTTATAGCCATGCAGAGCAAGTATCAACAGCAAGGGCTTAAAGTGATTGCTGTAAACATTGATGTTGAGCGTAGTGATGCCGATGCTTTTTTAACTGAGTTTGCAGTGAACTTTAATATTATTTACGACCCAGACGCTGTTATTGGCAAGCAATATCAACTCAAAGGGATGCCGAGCAGCTTTTTAATTGATAAGGAAGGCATAGTACGGTTCCAACACACAGGATTTGTTGCTGATAAATTAGACCTCTATGAAAGTCATATCAAAGAGTTAATCGCTAAATAGTGTTATCTAGCAGATAACTTTTGCAGTTGTTCGCTTTTATCGAACAAAGCTATCTATTTAATTAATTGCACTAATATTTACTTAGCATGCTAACTACATTAAAATACTTAGCATGCTAAGTAAATGGAGCGCATCATGTCTTCCACTCCCCCTTTTCACGAAACTCTTGATTTAACATTATGCGGCAGTATGGGCCGTGTGCATCGTTTATGTCGCGATGCTGTCACTTTGGCGGTTGAGCCTTTGGGTCTTACCCAATCTCGCTGGACCGCGATGATGCACCTGTTTCATTTAAACCAAGGTTGTACGCAACAAGAGTTAGCAAATAGCTTAGGCATTGAAATGCCTTCACTCACTCGTACGATTAAGCAGCTTGAGCAACAAGAGATTATTGCTCGCAAAGCTGACGCTGAAGATAAACGCAGTAAACGTCTGTACTTTACTGAGCAAGGTCTACAATTGTTAGACACATTGCAGGTGATTATTGCTGATGTGAAACAGCATCTTTATGCCGACTTAACCACTGAGCAACTCGATACCATGGCGCATGGTTTAATTCAGATGGAACAGAATGCTCGCCAGTGTATCCGCCATTATTCAGGAGATAAGTAACGTTATGACACCAGATCAAAAGTTTGCCCGTTACGTAAAAATCTCTTTAGCGGGTTTTATTGTTTTATTTTTATATTTTGTGATTGCCGATTTGTATATGCCTGTTACACCGCAGGCCCGTGTGTATCATCCGGTTGTGCAAGTGACCCCGCAGGTAAGTGGTCGCGTGACTGACGTACTTGTCACCAATAATCAAGCCGTCGAAAAACAGCAAGCCTTGTTTAAGATTAACGACGAGCCTTTTGAGCTTGCCGTGCAACAAGCTGAACTTGCATATGATGATGCAAAACTACAAAACCAACGTTTAGATAGCAGTGTGAAGGCAATAGAAGCACAGTTAGCGGCTGCTCAAGCTAAGCTACATGAACAAACGTTGCTGTTTGAACGCGGTGAGTCGCTATTGAAAAAGCG
The DNA here is from genome assembly GCF_021532495.1 of Pseudoalteromonas sp. Cn5-37. Lineage (NCBI taxonomy): Bacteria > Pseudomonadati > Pseudomonadota > Gammaproteobacteria > Alteromonadales > Pseudoalteromonadaceae > Pseudoalteromonas > Pseudoalteromonas sp. Cn5-37. Next base: position 139,330 of record NZ_JAKGBA010000005.1, read on the forward strand.
TTCTATCTCAGAGCAAGAGTACGAAACAATCAATGCGAACTATCAATCAAGCAAAGCAAATGTGGCTGCAATTGAAGCCCAGCTTAGCGAGGCTAAATTAGCGCGCGGTAAAATTGGGGATGACAATTTAGCGCTTCGTCATGCTCAAAACCAGCTTGAACAAGCGAAGCTAAACCTGTCGTACACCACAGTGACAGCTGATACCGACGGTAAAACTGCAAACTTACAAGTAACACCGGGTACGTATGCTAATAAAGGCCAACCGCTAATGGCGATTGTTGCTAATAAGGCTGATTTGGTTGCTGATTTTCGTGAAAAGTCGTTAGTTCACGTGCAAATTGGAAGTACTGCAAAAGTCAGCTTTGATGCGCTACCGGGCAAAGTGTTTACAGGCAAAATTATTAGTTTTGAAGCCGGTGTGAGTGATGGTCAGCTTAACGCGAACGGTTTACTCAGTGCGACTGAAAGCAGCAACCGTTGGGTACGAGATGCACAGCGTCAACGTATCCATATTCAACTAGATGAGCACCAGATGCTGGCTAAATTTCCAAGTGGTGCGCGTGCAACTGTACAACTTCTGCCTGACTCTAGCATCGGTAGCTGGTTTGCAAGTATGCAAATTCGCTTCATTAGTGTTCTGCACTTCATTTACTAAGGCTGGGTGAGTTATGTCAGTATTGCAACTCGATGGTAACGGCTTACGCCAAGCGCTACGCATTGCTACGGGCTCAGCACTAGGGTTTACACTGGCAAAATTGATGAACTGGCCTAATGGCATCTTTTTTACTGTTTACCCTATGCTATTGCTCGGTTTAGTGCCTGTGCTTAACATGCATATTATTCGTCAGTTTTATGCAGGCGCGGTGTTCAGTGCGCTGTTCGTATTGGTTGTACAAGGTTTGTTTTCACACCTGCCTGTTGTTATGACAATGATGTGCTTTATCGCTTTTGCCTTTTTATTCTATCAAATGAGCCGTGGTGCTAACTTTTTATTTGGCGCCACAACCGTGGTGAGTTTGTCGATTCAATTGCATTTTTCGACCTACACCGGCGGTGGTGTGAGTATTTATCCGTTGATCATTAGTAACGCTGTTGCCGTTGTGGTCACAGTGGTGTTCTCGATGCTAATGCATGGTTTATTTCCTGATGTAGCACCACGCCAAGGTCGGGTAATGCCAGAAAAAGCAAAAGAAAGTGTGCGTCATGAAGTATTACTTTGCTCAACTGTAGCTACCTTGTCATTCGTTGTTTTTCAGGTCTTTGATTTACAAGATTCAATCTCTGCTCAAGCGGCCTCGGTACTGATATTGTTTTCGTTGTGCTGGAAAGCGGCAGGTATGGCGGCATGGCAACGTGCTATAGGCACCTTAATTGGTTGTAACTTAGCGTTAGTGGCACAGTTATTTTTGTATAACCATACCGATATTTTAATATTTCCTGCGTTAATTCTGTGGATTTTGACCTTTATCTTTAGTCGTTATCACATAATTGGTGGCGGTATTCCGGGTGTTGGTTTTGGTATTATTACCACATTTGGTATTTTGTTTGGCCAGTCATTAGGGCCGGGGCAAGATCTAGTTTACAGCGCGCTGTATCGTTTTTCGTCGGTATCTGTGGCAATACTATTGAGCTTGTGTGCGGTGTATATAATGCATCACATCTTAAATCGCTTTGAAATGACAAGGCATCACACGTTTGCGTAAAGATTAAAAAAGGGAGTTAATCAGAACTCCCTTTTTTATTGTTATTTGATTCGAAAATGGTCGGTAAAGACTTTAATAAATCATCTTGTTTTTTTACGACACTCTGTACGCAGGTTTTTGAGGCGACATCTGCAACCCAAGCGCCCCATTGTGAACTACCTGGTTCTTCACCTGGAGTTGCCCACCATCTGGCTTTATAAAGAATTTCGTTGTAACAGGTTTCACTACCTTGCGGATACGCGTTACCGGCTTGCCATGAATCTACAGCAAAACTCGACATAGGCAAAGCTGACAGCGTTATCATTGCTGCAGCAACAATGCGTGATTTCTGGCCCATACGCGGCTCCTTCATTAATGGTGAGATTGTATGACTATTATAGACGCGGCAGGATTAACCATCAATTAACTTTGTTAACAAGTTACACTTCTTTACAGTTCTGCTTATTTTTGACACGATTTTCTGATGTGAAAGTTAGAATTTTACATTTTTTCTTAATACTTTTGTTTGTCCTCTTTTCGTTTTAGAGTCCATGCGTTTTCTCTGAGAGCTTTTGCTTGGTTTTGTCGCTCTTCGCGCCTTTTGTACTTGAGTGGCATTAAGAATTAATTCTTTCAAACGATTAAGCGCATCCTCTTTGTTCATCTCTTGCGTGCGATGACTTTGCGACTTAATAACAATAACGCCCTCTTTGGTAATTCGAGAATCATTCAAATTAAGTAAACGTTGCTTGTAAAAGTCAGGTAACTTTGAGCGTTTAATATCAAAGCGAAGGTGAATAGCTGTGGCCACTTTGTTGACATTCTGCCCGCCCGCGCCTTGCGAGCGGATCGCACTAAAGTCGAGTTCCCATTCATCAATTGTGACGGTATTAGAAATAATTAACATCAGGTTCAGTTAGCTATGGTAAAAAAGGTATTGTAACATTTGTAATTGGCTAAACATAATAGCTCGACTATTTGCGCCGGTTGCTAACCATTTTGAAAGAAAGGAGATCACGATGAAAGCACTACTTATTTCTATGAGTCTACTTGCGATGAGTTTTTCTAGCTTCGCAGAAGATATTTCTGAAAATCAGCTACAGCGTTACATTAAAGCCTTACCTGCAGTTGTTAATTGGTCACAAAGCCAATCTGAGTTAGATAATGTAAACCTTGGTGGTATGCTAGGTAGTTCTGATGGTGTTGATAGTTCGGCAGTGATGTCTGCATTAGGTCACATCAAAGAGCATGAGTTTTATACTGAGTTTGCAGCCCTTACCAAACAATATGGTTTCACACCAGAGCAGTTAGTCACGGTTGGCTCAGAAGTATCAATGGCGTATTTAGAAAATCTTAAAGCGGGTATGTCTGAAGAGAACAAGCAGCGTGTAAACCAAGCAATGAGTGGTTTACAAAGCCTTACAGCATCATCATCTGATGCGGGTACTCGCTCAATGGCTGGTGCTTTAGAAGGTATTAAAGCAAGTACTGCAACAGCAGATGTTAGCGAAAGTAACGTTAACTTAGTTAAGCAGTATATGCCGCAGTTAAAAGAATTGTTCGCAATGTTGCAGTAACTGCAAAACGAAAAGAAAGCGGCGAGGTAGCCGCTTTTTTTATGCTTACTCGAATACCACAGCGTTTTTTAGATGCAGCTTTTGTTCTTCAGTTGGTAAAAATCCAGTTTGTACAAACTCGCTAAGGCTTGGATGACGTTCAAAGTATAAAATATCAAGGGCGAAACGATTCATGCCGTACAAGCCCCGATGGATCATGTTTGCCGAAAATATCAGTAAGTCACCTTTTTTGAGTGCCACACTTTTACCACGAACGAGTGAGTCACTATTTCGAGCGCCCTGCTGTTCTAATCTAACTGTTAACTCTTCATCTGAATCCCAGTTTTTATGACTACCCGGTATTAGTTCTATTCCTGGTTCATCTTCAAAAGCAACGCGGCAATGTAGTACTTCAGGGCCGTTAAGAGCTACTTTTTGCGCATCAAGCTCTAAGTGATACTGCATATCTCGATGCCAATAGTTAGCTTGTTTGGGATTGTATGGGTTAAAGAATAGTTGAGTATTCATAAACTGAGGACCAGCAACAATACCTTTAACCTGTTTCAATAGTGTGTTGGCGCTGACAAACTTAAAAAGAGTAAACTTTTCCTCAGCACTTAAACATGCAGCGCCAGTCAAACCTGAGCTATTAATACCTCTAGATTGATAAAAAGATTGGTTTTCTTGCAACCAATGTTGATGAAATTTATCGATAATTGGCCTTACTTTACTAAGCTCACTCTCTGTGTAAAGCCCCTTTACATGGTAGTAGCCGTTTTCAGCAAAAAAATTATTTTCCATTTTTTACCTTGCTAAAATTGCACGCATTTTACTATTAAGCTCAGGCAATACTTGTTGCTCAAACCACGGATTTTTCTTTAGCCAGATATTATTGCGAGGGCTTGGGTGAGGAAGTGGCAAGTAATTTGGCCAATATTCACGCCACGATTTTACTAACTCAGTTAAGGGCAGCTGCTTAGTGTGGGGTAAATGATATGCCTGCGCGTATTTACCTAAGATAATGGTGAGCTCAATATTATTTAGTTGCGCTAAGAGCTTTTCACGCCATGCAATCGCGCACTCTTTTCTTGGCGGTAAATCACCTGATTTTCCTTTGCCCGGGTAACAAAAGCCCATCGGCAAGATAGCAAAATTGTGGTCATCGTAAAACTCATCACTCGTAACACCAAGCCAAGAGCGAAGCCTTTGCCCGCTTGCATCATTAAAAGGTTTGCCACTTTCATGCACTTTAATCCCCGGCGCTTGACCGGCAATTAAAATACGAGCCTGTGGATTAAACTGAATAACGGGCCGCGCTCCGAGTGGTAAATGAGGTTCGCAGATCACGCATTTACTAACTTGTTCTAATAATGATTGAGTACTCATGAGTTAGTAAAAATATGATCTATGCTTGTTTTGACCAAACTGCTAACTCGTTACCACTTGGCTCTATGAAGTGAAACCGACAGCCTCCAGGAAAATCAAACAAGGGTTTAATAATTGTTCCACCATGTTTTTCTACCTGCGCTTGCGTCTCTTTAATATTATTTGAATAAAGCACCAGTAGCGCGCCGCCATTATTGGTTAAGCTAGCTAATGGGGCTTGATAAAACCCGCCATCAAGCCCCGCAGATTCAGCGCTAAAGGCCGTGTATTCAGGGCCATAGTCGGTAAATTGCCATTTAAAAACCTGATGAAAAAATGCTTTTGTTGCGGCTAAATCTTTAGCAGCAAATTCAACATAATTTAGGCTATGGTGGTTCGACATGGTAAGCTCCTAATTTAAACTATTCTCAAGCGCCATAGCGCAATGAAGTGCTGTACTATCAAGTAATGGAATCGATGTATCTGCTTGTTGAACTAACAGCGCTATTTCGGTGCAACCAAGAATAATGGCTTCAGCACCTTGCTGAGTTAGATTATCAATAATGGTTAAATACTCGGCTTTAGATTCTTCCTTGATAACGCCTTTACATAGTTCATCATAAATCACACGATGCACTGTTTCACGCCCCTGTGCATCAGGGATTAACACGTCTATGGCGAATTTATCTGCTAAACGCTGCTTGTAAAAGTCTTGTTCCATAGTGGTCTGTGTACCCAACAAAGCCACTTTCTTAAAGTTATGTTGGATCAGGTTTTCACCAACTGCATCAGCAATGTGTAATAAAGGAATTGCAACCGCAGCTTGTACTTGCTCAGCTAGTTTATGCATCGTGTTGGTACAAATTAATAAATAATCCGCGCCCGCGGCTTCAACTTGCTTAGCGGCCTTAATGAGTATCTCGGCCATCTGTGGCCAATCTTGTTGCTGTTGAAGCATAGCTATTTCGGCAAAATCGAGGCTAACGAGTACTATCTTGGCACTATGCAGCCCCCCAAGTTTGTTTTTAATGCCTTGATTTAAAAGCTGGTAGTAACTTTGTGTAGACTCCCAACTCATGCCACCGATTAAGCCTATTGTTTTCATTGCAGCTCCCTTTTATTTACTTAACACCATATGATATTGCACAGAACAAAGCTAGCAGATCATTATTTTACTAACAGATCGACTTAGTTGGTTCAGTTTCACTATTTAATACGTGCATGCAAATGATAACTACTATCTTTTCTGTTTGTCGGCGATATAATACGGGGTTTTCTTCTCGTGTTATTTTTTAAGGGATTATCATGCATTCTCAATCATTAGATGCAGTGACTACCAATCGCCCTAAAAATACAGCTAAAAAGCGCTCTGTGAGCCTATCTTATCGTGTTGCTGTGTTTTTGCGTTTCGTTGCAGCCATCATTGGTGGTTACGCCTTTACCAGTGTGCTTATTTCATTACTAGCTGTGTTATTACCACTTAATAAACTCGACAGCGTGCTGTTAACCACGACTCTATCGGTATTTTTTTACTGTTGTGTGTTTATTTGGGTGTTTGCAGTTAAGTCTTTAAAGACTGTTTGGATCACTATTTTACTAACAACTGGTGGGCAATTGCTGGCCCTTTCATTGATTAAGGATTGGTTATGAAAGAGAGCTTTTTCCGCTCAATGACTTGGCTTCATACCTGGGTTGGCTTGCTGGTATGCTGGTTACTGTTCTTAATCTTTTTTGCTGGCACCATCAGCTTTTTTAAAGATGAAATCACTATTTGGGCTAAACCCGAAACACACAATGTGCAGCATCAAGCACAACGGGTTCAGTCTCAAGCCGAGCAAATTAATTATGTGTTTGCGCAATTACAGCAACAGGCACCTAATTCATTATCTTGGCGGATAAACTTACCTGAGCCACGTAACCCTGTTTTAAGCTATGGGTTTGCTGAGCCTAAACAGCCAGGCCAGCGCCGAGCACCTTTCAACTATACACATCTAGATCCTAATACCTTAGAGCAATTACCCGAACCTCGTGAAACAAAAGGCGGCAACTTTTTCTATCGCTTACACTTTGATTTACATTACATAGATGTATTTACTGCACGGATAATTGTTTGTTTAGCCTCATTATTTATGTTGGTAGCGCTTATAACAGGCATCGTGATCCACAAACGTATTTTTAAAGATATGTTTAGCTTCAGAGCAAACAAAGGTAGTCGAAGTTGGCTTGATGCACATAATGTTTCGTCAGTGCTGGCATTACCATTTCATATCATGATCACCTACACGGGTATTATTACACTGATTTTTATGCTGTTCCCCTACCCTGCCGAGACTGTATATGAAAATGGCTTAAGGCAAATGTTTGATGAGGCATTGCCTATTAATAAACGTGCAAAGCCCAGTGAAGAGCAGCGCCCTATGGTGGCAATCAAAGATGTGTTAGATCAGATTTATACTAAGTCACCGAATGCTGATATTAGCTACGTGTTTGTAAGAAATGCGAATACTGCTTCCTCACAAATCGTGGTTTATTTGGCAACCGGCAAAGAGGTTGTAGATAACGGACCACGCTACTTATTCAATGGTGTAACGGGCGAGCTTGAAGCGAGTTCTGGCGAAGATTGGAGCGCTTCGGCGCAGTTTTATGACTCAATGACGGCATTGCATAGCGGTCGTTTAGCGGAGCCGTTGCTGCGTTGGTTGTATTTTTTCTGTGGCGTAGCTGGCTGTGCCATGATCGCTACAGGCTGCATTATGTGGGCAAAACGCTTACGCGAGAGGCTCAAAGCAGAGCAAAAACCAAGCTTTGGTTTAAAGCTTGTTGAAAGTCTTAATTTAATAACTTTAATGGGCTTGCCGCTAGCAACTTCAGCGTTCTTCATTGCTAATCGTTTATTGCCTTTAGAGTTAGCTGGGCGTGCCGATAAAGAAATACTCGTGTTTTTCTTAACTTGGCTTGCGGTGGCGCTTTCGGCTGTGAGCAGTATAGAAAAACGCCACTGGCGCTATAATGCATGGCTCAATGCAATAGCTTGCTTTCTCGTGCCCGTGGTAAATGCACTGACAACAGATGGTAATTGGATCACGTATTTACTAACTAATCAATGGGCCTTATTCGGTGTTGATAGTGCGTTTATTTGTGCTGGCGTATTGTTTTTACTACAAAGCAAAAAAATAGCTAGTCACAAAGCTGTTATTAACAAGGCAAAACCAAGTAAAAATAGGGTGTTAAAGGAGCAACAAGGATGATGGAGTTACTGCAATTTAGTCTCTGCTTTTTAGGGTTTAATTGTTTTGCGCTGGCAAAATTCAATCATTTTCGTGATGTATTTAAAAAGAAATTAACCGAAAAACAACGAAATAGCTTTTTAGCCAGTGGCTGGATCAGTATTTTACTAAGTTTGGTACTTTGTGTGCTGTCTGATGCTGGGTACGGCGCATTGCTGTTTTGCGGCTATATGGCTTTAAGTGTGCTTATGCTCATGATTTTATACAGTTTTACTGTTTCATGGGTAAAGCATGTCAGTGTATTTACTATGTCTATTTTACTGTTGAGTGGCTTTTCGGTGATGATTTTGTAGTTTAGTTAGTAAAAAACTGATCTGATAGCAATTTGCAATAATGCTTAATTGATCAAATTTGTTTAAAAAAATGGGTAGGCAATGCCTACCCTAGCAGGGGATTAAATTGGGGGATCACATGTTGCTTCAATTTAACGACGCTAAGTTTGCCTAGCATCCATTACAGTTGTGTTGCACATTCGTGATAGTTTAAAGACAGTTGTAAAGCCCCTTTACAAGCTATTATGGTCAACATAGATAAGTTCATCTGTTTTAAAGCCATATTCTTTTGCAGTGTTTATAAAGTCCTGCATTTGCTGTTTTGTCACGGTCGGTGTGCGCGACAAAAACCATAAATACTCTTTGTTATAACCTGTGATATAAGCGTATTGATAATTTTGCTTATCTAATTCAAACACCACGTAAGAGCTGTAAAATGGTCCAAAGAATGAGACTTCTAAGTGGCCTATGTTTTGTTCCTCTGCAAACTTCGCTTTACCTTCAGCTTGCTGCCATTCTTTATCTTCGGCGCTGTAACCCTTGTTGATAACCTTCACACTGCCATCTGGGTTAATTGAGTATTCGGCGGTAATGCCCTCAAGGCCGCGTTCAAATGAATGATCTAAACGTGCAATTTCGTACCATGTTCCTGTGTATCTGTTTAACTCAAAATTATCGACGGGTTTGATGTTGTCTGGCACGCCTGTACACGCAGATAAAATGACTGTGATACATAAAACCCCGATTAACTTTAATGATGTTTGCACGTTTTTACTCCCTTTAAAAATTAAACAAATTAATACGTTAATAGCACTAATTTAGTTCAATTACGGTAAACTATTAATGTCTAAAATTAAAGATTGAGAACAGCATGAAGATTTGGGTTGATGCAGACGCCTGCCCCGTCGTTATTAAAGAAATATTGTTTCGTGCCGCAGAGCGCACACAGACCTTTACCACATTAGTGGCGAACCATGCGATGCGAGTACCACCCTCAAAGTTTATTAGCCGTTTGCAGGTATCTTCGGGTTTTGATATTGCCGACAACGAAATCGTTAAACGTATTGAGCCGAATGATTTGGTGATCACCGGTGATATTCCCTTGGCTGCAGAAGTCATCGAAAAAGGCGCACAAGCTCTTAATCCGCGCGGTGAATTATATACGACCGAAAATATTCGCTCACGTTTAAACGTTCGTGATTTTATGGAAACTATGCGCTCAAGTGGCGTTGAAATGGCCGGTGGCCCACCGCCGTTAAGCCAAGCAGACCGCCAAAACTTTGCAAATAATCTTGATCGAATCCTAGCTAAACAGTTATGAGTGTCGTTAATAGTGCGCCACTGCAGGGTTTTGGTGATGATGCGTTTAAAGTCGCTGTTTATATAGAAAAGCGCCCGCCGATGCCTGCTTGGCAACAGCTTGATCATTTGCATGCAATGCAACCCGGCCAAATAAACGAAATAAACCAAGCATGTGGAAATGGTTGGCGCAAAGTTTTTAACGTGTATGGCAAAGTGCTGTTTGCACTACCAAGTGAATATTATGATTTTGCAAAAAGAGCATCTGATTGGCAGAGCTATCGCGATGAACAACTGCTGCAAGCACACAGCCAAACTACATTACTGTTTAGTCCGCCGATATTAGGCAAACCAGAGCAATTGCATATAATTGCAGGGCGAACACATGCTAAACAGCTTATAAATGACGGACTTTTGCATTGCCAATTAACTTGGCTTGATGATGAATTTGCTATTAGTAAATCAGATAAAGTGATTGTTTGCCCCTATTTTGATTATCGCCAGTTAAGTAATATTAAAATTGCACGACTTAGCCAGCTTGTTGCCGATATTTTTTCTTAGTTTCTAGTTTATTGCGTTATTGAGTTAGCAAACTAAGCTTTAAATACTGTAGAGCTTAATAGGAGTTTAGATGAAAACTCTGATCGAATTGTTAAAGTGTGAAAAATGGAGCTAAACCGATGTTTAAGCATTTACCAATAGTGAGTTTGTTTACAGCTAGCTCTGTTATGGCGAGTGCTGAACAATTGACTTTATATACTGAAGTGTTCCCACCCTATAATTTTGTGGAGCACAATCAGCTCACTGGTATTAACACCAAAATCATGGAATCTTTGTGCGAAAGAGCTAAGTTGAGCTGTACGTTTAGTGTATTGCCTTGGAAGCGCGCAATGTCACTAACCCTCGCCCAACCGAATGCAGGAATTTACTCTACTTCACGTACCGCAAAGCGAGAAACTCAATTTTACTGGGTTGGTCCTTTGGTATCTGGGCATTCATGTTTCTATCGCTTAAATGATCGAAACGACATTAAAGTAACGAGTACACAGTCGTTGCAAAACTACACCATTGGCGTATCTCGTGGTGATGTATATCAAACCGTTCTTGCTGATTTTAACCTTACTGAAGGCCAGCAATTTTTAACTTACTCAAAAAAGTTCGAAGAACTTAAAATGTTTAAGCAAGGCAAGCATGATTTACTGATTGGCTCCTCTCTCACTCTATCAACACAATTGATGAATGTAGGTATGAGCCCAGACCAAGTCACACCTGTATTTGAGTTAAAGCACCCTGCTTTAGTGGGTAATTATTTAGCACTTAACAAAAACACATCGCCGGAGGTAGTTACTAAGCTGCAACACGCCCTCGATACCATGAAGCAAGAAAACCTGATTGACCCTTTTGTTGATCAGTTTGTCGAAGAGGATAGGCACTCTCACGGCGAAGCATCCAAAGTATCAGAGCAGTGCTTAAATGGCTCTGCCATTTACTAAGTTGGAGTGATTTTAGGTAAGTTAGCCGCTATTTTTCTTATTTTTGAAGTCAATCGTGATTTTTCGCGCTCGAACGCAAAGCCATTGCCTCATCTTAAATTGCTTTTTATAGTGATAAAAATAACAAAAAGGGCAAAAAACTATGAAACCAACTCCACTCTTTAAAAGTTTAGTGCTAGCAGTATGCTTAGGCGCAACAGGCGCTGCTCAAGCTTACGATCGCATCACAGGTCATAACTTTGCTAGTCGTTCTGAAGTCATCGCACAATCAGGGATGGTTGCAACATCACAGCCGTTAGCTACGCAAGTAGGCTTACAAGTTTTAAAAGACGGCGGTAATGCTATTGATGCGGCTATTGCAGCAAATGCAGTACTAGGCCTAGTTGAACCAACAGGATGTGGAATTGGCGGCGATTTATTTGCCATTGTTTGGGATAACAAAAGCAAGCAACTTTACGGTTTAAATGCCTCTGGTCGTTCACCACAAAGCTTATCTTTTGATACTTTAAAAGCACAAGGTGACTACATTCCTGCTTATGGGCCATTGCCTGTGTCGGTACCTGGTGCGGTAGATGGTTGGTTTGAGTTACATAAAAAGTTTGGCAAAACACCAATGAAAGCCTTACTCCAACCTGCTATCGACTACGCTGAAAATGGCTTCCCTGTGTCTGAACTGATTGCCTATTACATGCAAAAAAGTGTGGCTGCGCGTGGTAAATACCCAGGCTTTAAAGATGTATATATGCCTGATGGGGCAATGCCAGAAAAAGGAGAGATCTTTAAGAACCCTGCCCTTGCAAACACCTATCGTAAAATTGCCAAAGGCGGCCGCGATGCTTTTTACAAAGGCGATATTGCTAAAGAAATAGGTCGCTACATGAAAGAAAACGGCGGCTATTTATCGTATGAAGATTTAGCTGCCCACCATAGTGAATGGGTTAAGCCTGTGAGAGCCGATTATAGAGGGTATACGCTTTGGGAGTTACCACCAAATGGCCAAGGTATTGCCGCACAGCAAATTCTTAATATTCTTGAAGGTTACGATATCAAAGCAATGGGTTTTGATAGCCCAGAATACGTACACACCTTTGTTGAAGCGAAAAAACTCGCGTTTGCAGATCGTGCAAAGTACTACGCCGATCCTGCGTTTAACACTATTCCCGTACAAACACTTATTTCGCAGCAATATGCTGATGAAAGGCGTAAACTGATAGACCCTAACAAAGCTGCAAAACGTGACCACGCAGGCCCAGTAGAAGGCGATACCATTTATATGACGACCGCCGACAAAGACGGCAACATGGTTTCGCTTATTCAAAGTAATTATCGTGGCATGGGCTCAGGTATGACACCTGCAAAATTAGGCTTTGTATTGCAAAACCGTGGCGAAATGTTTGCCCTTAAAAAAGGCCACATGAATCAATATGAGCCAGGCAAACGACCATTTCATACAATCATTCCTGCGTTTGTCACCAAAGATGGCAAGCCATATATGAGTTATGGCGTAATGGGCGGTGCCACACAGCCACAAATGCACGCTCAAATACTTATCAACATGATTGATTTTGGCATGAACCTACAAGAAGCCGGTGATGCACCGCGTATTCTGCACACAGGTTCATCGCAACCAACCGGTGAGATTATGGAAGATGGTGGTTTTGTTAGCTTAGAGTCAGGTTTTTCAATGGAAACCCGCCGTGAGTTAATGAAAAAAGGCCACACCTTACAAGACGCGGTTGGCCCATACGGTGGTTATCAAGCAATATTGAAAGACCCAAAAACCGGCGTTTATTACGGCGCATCTGAAACCCGTAAAGATGGTCAGGCCGCGGGGTATTAGGCTATTGTAGGTTGGGTAGAGCGGAGCGAAACCCAACAGGCTAGCGAGTTTCAAGAGTAAAGTTAGCGAGCTTTGATGTAGTAGCGATTTCACATCGCGTAGGCGTGAAATTTATTTCACGCGATGGTTCATGGTTCGCTAACTCCCAACCACCTACCCTGCAAATAAGATCAAAATCAGCGTTAAGCCGTTTTTCTGAATATCTTTAGTACCGATAAAAAATTTATAGTTAGCAATGCATTACGTTATTTGTTAAAAATAAGTTTATTAAATATGTGAGCGTGATATCGACAGAAATATGCGTGTCGCATAAATACTAAAATGTTATGTTTTCCCGAGGTTTAATTGAAATTTGTAAAGTATTCTTCAAATGGCAACTCAGTTGGTTTGGATGATAATATCAATTGCTATTGGCAAATTAATGAACTGGGCGAAATTATTAAAAGTATTGAGATACAACCAAATGCTGAGCTTCTTAAATATTCGAAGCAGCATCAAGCTGATTCTTATGGTCAATTACCCGAAGGTATTATAACACCAGATAATTTAAATGATCGGAGTTACGGTACTTGTACGCTTTTAACAGAAAATGACTTTGACAAAGTGTGGTCAAAAAAGGCGATCAACTTTAATTGAAAACATAACAAAGTGCTTAAGGGCGGACGCAAAACGATTGGCTTGAGCTCCTTCGTCGCAAATTTTAGCAAAGCATTTTGTGAGATTTAACACGGCGTTATGTCATGAAGAATAGTATCCCAATTTTACTTTTGCTGTTGAGTGTAAGCTCGGTTTGCAATGCGAAAATTGATATTGAATATCGAATAACAGAAGTCGCAAATAGCAAGTTAAGCTACGGTCTTAGTGTAAGAGCTCCGGCTAGTGATTCTAAACAATTAGTTCCATATTGGCATCGGAAAGCTAAAGAGATATGTGGCTCACAAAATTATAAAAACTCGCAGTTAATAAAAAAGGAAACTCAATGTGGAGATGCACTAAGAGTTAATAGAAGCGGACAAAAATGCGAAGTTATTCCAGCCTCAGTATTTGGCACACTCCGATGTGAAAGCATATAACGAACTGTTTCATAGTGAACAAAATTCAGTTGGCTGATTTGGCTCCGCTCCAGTTTATAACCAAAAAATTGCATATTAACAGGGGGTTAGGTGCGCATAGCTAAACGTTTGAGTCTTTTATTATTTTTGTTTCTTCCTCGATTGGTTTGCGCTTGTATGTTACCAAATCAAGGTGAAGAATATGATTCGTTAATTAAACTTGAAAAGTTAGAGAGTGAAAACAGTTATCGTATCTCGATTCCTCGAGTTATTGAAAACTCTAGTGGCTGGCCAACTGTAACGTTAATTTATACTTCTCACGATTTAGACAAAGATTGTAAAGAAGAAATCCTTAGTGATGGAACTCAACTGTTATGCCTCCCTCAAGAAGAGAATCGTGAAGAATTAACTCTAAATAGCACTTGGAAAAAGGCAATTGACTGGCTATCAAATAATAATTTGTACGAAGGAGAGATTCAAATCATGGAGCAAGAAAACTACTCAGTCGAAATTTCTGTAATGTGGGAAACCGAATTGTGTTTAACATTTGGGCGTAAAGCAATTGGCGGGTAGCAAGCATATCTAATAAGCGCATTAATTAATGAACGTCTTAAGCTTAGTTGGCGCTCGTTCATAGTTAATTATAGTCAAGCTTAATACGCCCTATTTTGCGGTATTATATTTCTTGGAGGTAGGGTTTGAAGATTATCTCTGCAAAATTAAATATTGAACCTTTTCACTCTCTTAATAAAAAAGATATAAAACGTATTTTTTCTTTGGTTCCTGAAGAGTGGAAAATGGCTATCGATCAGGTTGTTTTGAGCTCCGAGTTGTTCGAAAACTCTCGCTTTGATCGACCAGTAATTCATAGTTCAATAAGTCGCAGGTTAAACGTACTTTCTCGTGGTCTAACCAAACGACGCATGGTAAAAGAAGTATTACGTGAGCTGGCATTAAATGGAGGTGTAGCACAATCAGGCTTCGCAAACCATGTATGTAAAGCTGAATTAGTCAAGCTGGATGAAACAGTTGAGCCATTTGTTTTAGCTTTTTTTGAAGATGAAATATAGCAAACAAATGTTGTTGTTCACTGCGTTCCCAAGGATGTAAACACCTGAGCTAAGTCATTTAGCTCCGTATTTTAGCCAAGCTTAAAAGTGGCCCCTCTTGAAGTTTTGGTAGCGAATTACTAGAGTAAAGTTAGCAATGTATTACGTTATTTGTTTATAGTAGATTTACTAAATACATTAACGTGACGTCGCCAGAAATATGCGCGATGCATACATTATAAAATTTTTATCTGCTATGAGGAAATCACTATCAGTTACTCCGAAAAAGCACTTATTGAATGTTGCAATTTGATTGCGGAAGACTTAGGTGTTCCAAAACCAAAATCAAACGACGTAGTAGATAAATTAACGGAAATTCTAGTTAACCGGGAAAGCTATATTTGCATGGAACAAGGCATTATTACTCAAGACGAATTAGCTAACCTTGTGTTTCAACACCTCTATAACTTGGTAAATAGGGAGTTCGCTTCTACCCATTCAATAACCTGCTCAAAAGGTGTTGAAATACATGCCAAAATTAAACGAGCACTTTTACAAAATGCCATATAACAAACGTATGAATTCGTTACCTTCGGCCACTCAGACAAAAATACGGCGCTGCTTCGCAATTAAAGCTCAGCATCTTTGCCCGTTATGGGGAATAAGCGTACTCGATGATTCAGATTAATAAAAATAGAATCGAGATAAATGGAAACATTGTTGAGTTGCCATACTCAATTTTGGAAGCCAAGGAATTAGACCAGAGCATTTTAGTTATTTTCGACTACATGGAGTTTTCTCAAAATTCCGTAGCACGAAATTTCCAATGTATAAATCTAGATGGCTCTGTTTTATGGGTAGCAGAAAACCCTACAACTCAGAGTTCAGATGCTTATGTTAACTTTACAAGTATAGATCTAAACGGTAATCAGGTTGTCGTAAATAATTTTGCAGGCTGTACGTGCACAATAGATCTAGCTGATGGTAAGTTACTAAAAGGTGTGTTTTCAAAGTAGCGCCTAACACATATGAACCTTCTCGGATCAAGTAAGCATAACGATTCTTTTTAGCTGCTTTAAGCAGCTAATTTGTCTTTGTAATCTTTTAAATCTGTTTATCTTCGGTATGTCTGTTAGCCGTTAAAAATCGTTTACGGCAAACACATATTGAGGGTCTCTTATTGCGATCTTATCGCTGCCTAAATCAGTCAGTACATCAATTGCTTAGGGCCACTAGACATTTATCGGTTAACCTTAAACTGGCGCTACTCAAGGATATGGCTCATGTGTCCAGTTAGTTAAAGGCTCAGTTAAGGTGCAAACGATTTAATTCATTACAAAATTAATGCGCACCAATGAGGTGTATAATCAAGGCCAAATAGCTTATTACATCGACAACACTTACCTGCGAACACAGCTTTTGCTGACTAAAACACAAATAATGCGTGGTTGTTCATGCCTATCTAGTTAGGCGAGCAGCTCACCTCATTGTGCGACTTAGCTTTTTAAAAACCTTTCATCATCGAATACCGTCTTATTCTTCAACATAAAATACACACAACGCCCAAGCTTGTGGGCAAGGACAGATAACGCTTTGGCTTTGCTCATACGCTTTTGCAGTTTGTTTAAGTAACGACGAGCTTTGTCATTGCCGCGTAAATAGAGTACAGCGGCTTCGCTAAAGGCCCATTTTAAATGACCATTACCAATCTTATTACCACTAGTACCATAGGTTTTACCAGCGGACTCGGCTTTACATTTCACGAGTCGGCAGTAAGAAGCGAACTTTTGTACAGATTCAAAGCGGTTAATGTCTCCAATCTCATACAAAATAGTCATCGCTAAAATAAGACCAATACCTGGGATGGTGCGAAGCTGAGTATAATAATTTGGCTGATGCTGCTTTGCTTTGCCCTCTAAGTAATATTCAAGCTTTTTAAGCTCTTCTGCGTAACTATCGAGAATGGCGAGGTCGAAGTTGATATTGCGTTGAACGGCTTGGTCTTCAAAACGCGTTTGGAATTCTTGACGAACACATTTGTTCTTCATATGTAGCTCAAGTGCTGGATAGTTGTATTGGCTATTAGTGTTAACTATATGTGCTTTTAATTGTGCCCCATGTTGAACGAGCTTAGTTCTTCGACGGAGTAAATCACGAGTAGAACGCATATGTGCGGGGTAATTGTAAGCAAGTGGAAAGTTACCACCTCGTAATAGGCTAGCAATTTTATATGAGTCAATTTTATCGTTTTTGGCTTTGCCTCCGTGAATCGCTTTCATGTAGAGGGCATGAACAAGCACAAAATCAATACCCTGTTCAGCACATAAGTCACTGACCCAATACCAGCAATGCATGCACTCAACGCCAATAACGATATCTTCGAGGTAAGGGGAAATGAGTTTAAGTAATGCGGTTTTATCGGCTTTTATTTTCTGGTGAACAACTTTGCTGCCGCGATCATCAAGGATACAAACGTATAAAATGCGTGCATGTAGATCAATTCCACAATAATATTTATGATAATTAGTATAAAATTTCACTGAGCTGTCTCCTTTTGGTTTGGTCGCCTTGAAGTTTAGCTGTTCGCTAAACTTCGGGGAGAAGGTTCAATAAGTATCAAGTAACTAAAAAGGACACAAAACCGCTGGCTTGTGCCTCTTCGTCGCCAATTATAGCCAGCTATTTTTTGCTTCTTAGTTGGGAGCTAGGTAACAGGAAATGGGAACTGAAATACTTGTATTGACTTACTTAACGACTCCATTGATATTTGTGATAAATATGGCCTTGTTGTTTAAAGGCAAATTCCCCAATTCAAAAGCTCTCGTGCTATTGCTCCTAAATGTTGTTTTCATGGGCTATTTTATCGTGACAGGACTATTCAGCGAGCACTTTATCCAAGCTTACTTCGTAGGCGGCTTTTTTCTCATTCCATTTCAAATTATAGCGTTATTAGTTGCTAAACTATTAAGCTCTAAAATCAGTAAGTTAAATGAGTTAAATAACATAAATCGCGCGAAATAAATTTCACGCCTACGCGATGTAACTTTACTCTTTCCCCTCGTAGCTCGCTAACTTGTTGGTTTCAATCTGAGAGCTGACGGCTGAAAGCTGACAGCTCACTTAACTAGCTAACTTGTTGGGTTTCGCTGCGCTCTACCCAACCTACGAGTTGACAGCTCTAGAACGTAGCTAACTCCCAACCACATACCCAGCAAAACCAAGCACTTTAAAATACTGTTTTGGGGTGCTGAAGCGGGTTTCATTCATTAACTCTGAAAAACGAATTCGGTCTAATGGGTAAAACTCGTGCTCTAGGTTGTGGCGCATGCGTTCTACGCCGACTTCGGTTAAACCTAACTGCGTACACAGCTGTAGTTGAGATTCGCGCTCAAAAGCGGTTTCTGGGCGCATTAAATCGGCAATGTATAAGTTGCTCGATTTTTTAAGTTTGCTGTGAATCGCTTTTAATAGCGCTTTTTTATCGCCGTTATCTTCAACAAAGTGCATTACCAGTAAACACAGTGCGGCGTCACATTGAGTGTCGATGTCGTTGATATCACCGCAGTGTACTGTTACGCGATCGCTAATGTTATGCTGGCCAAACTGTTGCTCGGCAATATCGAGCATGTCTTGTGAAATGTCTTGAGCAATAAATTGCCAGCTTGGTTTTAGCGCCGCTAATTCAATGATTTCTTTACCTGTTCCGGCACCAATCACTAAAATGCACGCTTCATCGCTCAGCGTGGCTGCAAGTTGTGCCGCGGTTGCTTGATGTAATAGCTCATAACCTGGAACTAGGCGCAAAATGCGTTCGTCGTAATGATTTGCTTCTTCGTGGTTAAAAGTTGGCATGCTAATCCTTTAAATAACTGAGATGGTCGAATAACCACCTGGTTTTTTCGCCACATGCACTTGCGTGGCAACGCGTTCGGTCATTTCTGATACGTGCGAAATAACCCCTACTTTGCGGCCTTGTGCTTGTAGTGAATCAAGAGCATCCATCGCGATGCTTAACGTTTCACTGTCCAACGTACCAAACCCTTCATCGATAAACAAAGAGTTTATTTGCACTTTATTCGACGACAACGAGGCAAGCCCTAGCGCCAGTGCTAACGATACCAAAAATGACTCACCGCCCGATAATGTATTAACAGAGCGCTGATCATCGGCCATGTCTTTATCGATAATTGCGATATCGAGCGTTTGCCCTATGGCTGTTAATTTGTAGCGTTTATTTAGTGTCTGTAAGTGACTATTCGCGTAGTGCAGCAGTATTTTTAAGGTTTGCGTTTGCGCTAAATTACGCATGGTTTTGCCGCTGGCATCCCCTAAGACCTTATTGAGTAAATGCCAGTGCTCATAGCTTTTTTGCTGCTCAACCAATTGCTTTTGTTTATCAGCCAGCGCTTCGCTATTTTGTTGATGGGTTTTAAGCTCAGTCGCAACTTGCAATAATGCGTTATTTTCTTGTACTTGTTGCTCTGTGGCTTGATTAAGCTGTAATTGCAGCTCATCTTCACCGAGAGCTGGCTTGTCTTTTTGGTGCTGAGCCAGCGCCTGCTGTCGCTGTTTTAAAAGAGCCTCAGCGTCTTTTAAGCTGCTCTCGGCGGTGTGGTAATCTGCCAGAGTTTGTTTAATTTCAGCGGGACTTATCGTTAATAGCTGACTAACTGCTTGCTCATCCAAACTTGGGTGCTGCGCTTTAAAATCATTAAACCAAAGGCTAAATCGCTCATTAAGCGCCGCTTGCTCTGCGGTGAGCTCTTTTTCACGCTCGTCAATATTGGCGATTTGAATGGCTTGTTCGTCACGCGCCTTCACCGCATTACTATGGTTTGTCTGGGCAAGTTGCAGTGCCTGCTGCGCTGAATCTATCGCCTTTTCAAGCTCTGCTATAAACTCATCTACCGATATCGCCGCGTTACTAAATAAGCCCTCGCGCTTTGATTGTATCTGCGTGAGTTCGTTTTCAGTTTGGCTTAGTTGCTCGTTGCACTGAGATAAGGAGGTATGTGCTTCGTTAAGCTGCGGCGTTACATGTGCAAGGTGCTGCTCAATGGCTTTTAAGCTAGTTTTAAGTTCATCCGCTGTTAGCTGCGAAGCTTGATAAGCCTCAACGTGCTCTGCAATGTTCTCTAAAGAGATGCTTTGTGTATTGAGTGCCTGCCACCAAGGTGCACTGGCGAACTGTTGATTCAGTGTCGTGTAAAGCTGCTGATGCTCATCATTGAGCTCGTTTAAACGTGTTTGCTGATTATTCAGCTGTTGCTGTAATTCGTTTAATTGCTGCTCTTTGCCATGTAGCGCTTGCCCTTGCTGATTATACTCAGCTTGCTTAGCCGCAAGCGTGTTTTGCAGCTGTTGTTGCTGTTCAAGGGTTTTGTAGTATTGCTGTTTTTGCAAGCTGAGCTGTTGTTGACGCTCGTTTAACTGATCTTCGGTTAAATCATTTAGCTCAGTACGATTAGCCGCCATGGTTTCTTTGAGGTTCTGTTGTTGAGCGCTCAGTTCCGAGATTTGCCCGCTTAACGAGCTTATCTGTTGGCTGCATGCCGCCAGCTCATTACTTTTAGCTTGCTGTAATGCTTGCTGAGCTTTTAAGTGCTGTTTGGCGTTAGTTAGTTGGTTGGTAAAGTCGTTAATAAGTTGACTAAATTGCTCGTTAACCATTTCTTCATGCATAAAAGGGTGCTCTTTTGAGCCACATACTGCACACGGTTCCCCTGCCTTTAAAGTGGCGCGTAACTGGCTAACCCCTTCACTGGCTCTTAACTGCACTTGCTGTAAGTTTTGCTCACAAAACGAAACCTGCTGCTGTGCTTGCTCTGCCCCTTGCTGTGCATCTTTTAATGCTGTTTGTAGTTGCTGCTCCGTTTGGCTTAAAGTGTTTAGCTGGGTTTGCCAATTTTTTAACTGCTGATGATTAGTTTGCCATACTTGGCGCTTTTCAATCAGGTGTTTAATCGCATCAAGCCTAGCGTCGATATCTGCCATTGATTGGGTGTTTAAACTCGATTTAAAGGCGGTATCTTGCTCATTTAGGCGCTTAATTTCTTGCTCAAGGGCTTGATATTGAGTTTTACACTGCTGCGCAGCTGCTTGCTGCTCATCAATTTTAGGTTGAAGAGCTTTTACGTTTTGCTGTGATTGGCTAATTGTGTGCAGTTGCTGGCTAAAGCGGCTTAACTCACTTTTAAAGAATGACCAGTCTTTTGCTAATGGTTGCCATTGTGCATGTGTTTCTAAATAGCTATTTATTTGCGCTTGTTGATCGAGCTGTTTTTGCTGCTCTGCTTTATGGCTGTTTAGTGTATTAGTCAGCTCTTGATGATGGTGCTTAGCTTTCTCTGCTTGTACTTTTTGCGCCGCTGCTTGCTGGTTTAATACAGCAAGTTGCTTATCTAA
This sequence comes from Pseudoalteromonas sp. Cn5-37, assembly GCF_021532495.1. NCBI lineage: Bacteria > Pseudomonadati > Pseudomonadota > Gammaproteobacteria > Alteromonadales > Pseudoalteromonadaceae > Pseudoalteromonas > Pseudoalteromonas sp. Cn5-37. Next base: position 160,630 of record NZ_JAKGBA010000005.1, read on the forward strand.
CTCTCGGGCCTGGCTAATAATAGGCTGCGCGTCTTTTTGTGCTTGCTTTGCTTGGTTTAGTTGCGCGGTTTGCTTCTCAAGCGTTTGCTCAGCGTCTTTGAGCAGTGTTTTATGATCAACATTTAAAAGCTGCTCACGGTTTTTAATAAGTTGCCCATGTTGAGCAGCAATCGAAGTAACGCGCTCGCGGTTATCTTTTATTTCTAGGCATTGCAGGGCTTGTTTCGCTTCAGTGGCTTTTTCAGCAAGCGCGTGCATTTGTTGCTGTAATTCTTGCTTTGCTTGCTCTGCCTGGTTTAGCTGTTGTTGCTGCTGAGATGCTTGCTTGTACCACCCTTGGTACTGTTCAAATTGTTTTATTTGCTTTTGCAACTCAGCAAGTTTAGCTTCAAGCGCTTTTTGTTCTGCTTGTTTCGTTTCGACCTGTTCAGGGCTTAAAACCTGATAGTTACTTAAACTTAACTTTAACTGCTCTAATGCTTGCAGCTGCTCACGATGGCGTTCAAAAATTCGCTGACCAATACGGCTAAATTTATCGGTGCCTGTTAAGCATTCAAGTAGTTGCGCACGCTCATCCCCGGTTGCTTTTAAAAATGCCGCAAATTCATGTTGCGCAAGAAGTACTGCTCTTGAGAATTGCTCAAAGCTCAAACCAATAATACGCTCGATTTCTTTACCTGCCGCGCTTCGATCGGCGATTAGGGTTTCATCAGGTAAAGAGTGCAGGCTATGTTGTGCAGGTTGTAACTTGCCATCGGCTTTATTACGCGCTCGGCTAAAGCTTAACCTTGCTCGGTACTGTTGTTTATCTTGGCCAATAAAGTCGACTTCGGCATAGCCCTGCCCTGCCCCGCGGCGTAATAAGTTTCGCGAGTCATTGAGTTTGATATTGTCGCCGTTAAAGTCAATTTTATTGCCTGTATCGCCGCGTAACCTTGCTGTTTTGTTATAAAGTGCTAAGCAAATGGCATCGAGTAATGTGCTTTTACCGGCGCCGGTATCACCGGTGATGGCAAACAACCCTGCTTCTTTTAAAGGCGAAGCGCTAAAGTCGACTTCGGCGTCTAAGATAGAGGCTAGTTGGTGAACACGAATCGCTAAAATTTTCATAGTAGGTCCTCTGCATTCAATTCATCGATCACTTGGCTTAGTAAGCTTTCTAATTCTTTTGGCACCGCCTGCCCTGCCATATCTTTATTGTTTGCAAATGCTTGCTCTAAAAGTGAATGTGGATTTAGCGCTTCAATTTGCGAGACATCTTCAAATAGGGTTTGTTCATCGTCTTGCTGGCTGCTTTGTTGTCGCACCCTTTCAATACCACAAAACTTAACCTGCTTACCTTCAAGGGCTTGTTCTATTTGCTCTCTGAAAGTGGTGTCAGTGTCATGGGCACTCAATTTAACCCGCAGATAGGGCGCTAAATCTTCATCCGTTAAATCGAGCTGTTTTATAAGTTCACAGAGTTCGTTAAGTGGTACGCAGTCTTTTTCTGGTAGCAACATGACTTTACAAAAGCTAGGAATGTAAAGGGGGTTTACAGAAGTACCGGAGTCACTAAGCTCGACTAGCACAACTTGATGTTGGTAACGCCTTTCAGAAAATGACATCGGCATTGGCGTGCCACTGTAGCGAATGGTCTCTTTCTTCGCGACGGTTTGAGCCTTATGAAGATGCCCTAGTGCAACATAATCAGGCTGATCAGTAAATATGCTTGCCGATATCGCATCTTCACCACCAATCACTAAGTTACGCTCAGAATCAGATGAGATGTCTCCGCCTTTTGCATGCAGGTGGCCCATGGCAATTAATGGCGCGCTTGGTAATTCGCTTGCCGCTTGTAATGCATCTTTGTAAGCAAAGGCAACGGCTTGGTTGTAACTTAACGGTTGCTCTTGTTGACGGTTATAACTGCTTAAATCACTACTTCGTAAAAACGGCATAGCAACAACATTCGCATCGCCGTTTTTTGTGCTGATTGGCAGTACTACTTCATGAGGAGCATTACTATCAAAGCGGCCAACAACATGGGTATCAAACTGAGCCAATAAAGGTTTTGCCGCCATAATGCGATTTGCTGAATCATGGTTACCAGCAATAATCACTATGTGTAAGTCAGGGCAATGCTGCTTAGTGATTTTAATAAATTGGTAGAGTTGGTTTTCTGCGCTGGCAGGAGGTGTCGCCGTATGATAAATGTCACCCGCAACCAGTAGTAAGTCGATCTGTTCTGACACAAGCGTATCGGTTAACCAAGCTAGAAATGCTTGATGCTCATCGAATCGGGAGTGCTCGTAGAATTGTTGGCCTAAATGCCAATCAGATGTATGAAGGACTTTCATTAAACGCTCTTATTATTTATTAAGAGCGTCAATATACCTAAGCTGAGCCAAGATGCCCAGCCTGGTTTGTTAACTTAAGCTATACCAAGCAAAAACCACCATTGGCAAAGCTAACAATGCCATGATCATAGGTACTTTAAGCGCTTTAGTTTGCTTAGCTTGTAAAATCTTAAGGGCATTTGTTTCATTACATGCCGCTACTTTGTCGATATAAAAATACCCTGAATCTAGGTACTGTTTACAATTTTGTTCGTCCGCTGGAATTGCAATTAGTTCTTGTTGTTTTTTTAGGATATAGAAATCCATACGCTCACCGAATTCTATGCTGATTACCAAACATTTTGGGGATTAAAATGCATGCTGCGTAGACCCCAAAATCAAAAAAGTGGGCGATTTTAAATATAAATGGCAGTAAATTTCAATAGCAAATGCTACAAAAATTACTTAATTGCAAAAAATAATTATGGATAGGGTCAAAATAACCAAAGAAGATGACCAAATTAGCCATTTGTTAGCTCTTTTAATCTCTGGTTTTGTTCGTGATAGGGCGTCTGATTCATCACATGCATTGATGACCTCAACAAACTTAAAACCACGTTCTTGGTACTCGTTTAAGATTGATTCTTGCGCAGGAATGGCTGCTAAACGAGAGTCTTTTTTTACAATATAAAACTTCATCTAATCACCCTTTCATCATTAACTAGAATTTAAGTCGATTACCTTCTTTTTAACTGTAATGCTTTGGAATGAATTAGTGCTGAATTAAAATTAATCAGTTTTTGTAAACCCCCTTTACAAGATATTAATTAAAAAAAGCAACAATTAATCTTGATTAGTAATAACCGATGAATACTACCGGAAAAATACCGCAATTTATCGTGATAATGTTGCAACTTTGTTTTTAGTTTGCGATGTTACGGTTGCAAACTAATTACAGGATAAACAATGAAAAAAGCAGTTCTCAAATTGAGTGCTTTGGTATTGCCTTTAGCAGTATCTTCAGCTGTTATGGCGTCATCTGTTGAGCAAACTAAAGGCTCATTCGTTGACAAGTTCCGTCAGCTAGATGAAGCACTTCCAACTCCAAACGTATACCGTAGTGCGGCCGGTGAGCCTGCTGAAAATTATTGGCAACAGCAAGTAAACTACGACATCGATGTAAAGCTAGATGAAAAGAAACGTCGCTTAACAGCAAGCCAAACTATCGAATACAAAAATAACTCGCCGCACACCTTAAAGTATCTTTGGTTACAGCTAGACCAAAATATCTTTAAATCTGACTCAATTGCTGAAATGACATCTACTTTCAATGGTAAAACATTGCAAGGTGATCCTCAGCCAAAATCAACTAAATTGAGCTTAGGTCAGTTACGTCGTCAGCAATTTATGGCCGACAACGAGCTGGGTTATCAAATCGCCAATGTTAAAGACGAAGACGGAAAAGAGCTTAAAGTTACTGTAGTAGATACCTTAATGCGTATCGACTTAAACGAGCCGCTTAAACCGGGAAAAGACGTTGAGTTCAGCATGGACTTCGCCTTTAACATTGTTGAAGAAGACGCGGTTGGTGCACGTTCAGGTTATGAACACTTTGAAGAAGATGGTAACGATATCTTCTTATTAGCGCAATGGTTCCCTCGTCTTGCTGCATACACTGATTATGAAGCGTGGACTAACAAAGCTTTCTTAGGCAGCGGTGAGTTCACACTTGAGTTTGGTGATTACGATGTAGAAATTACAGTACCTGCTGACCATATCGTATCGGCAACGGGTCAACTTGATAACCCAAGCAGCGTTCTGACTAGCACACAGCGTAAGCGTCTTGAACAAGCTGAAGATGCTAAGCGCCCTGTTTTCATCGTGACTGAAGAAGAAGCGTTAGAAAACGAAAAAGAAGGCACAAACAAAACGAAAACATGGCACTTTAAAGCTGAAAATGTACGTGACTTTGCGTGGGCTTCTTCACGTAAGTTTATGTGGGATGCAAAAGGCTACCATCAAGGCGGTAAAGATCAGCCGTTAGTAATGGCTATGTCTTTTTACCCTAAAGAAGGTGGTGACCTTTGGAAGAAGTACTCTACTGAGTCAGTAGTTCATACAATGGAAGTGTATTCACGCTTCTCGTTTGACTACCCTTACCCAGTTGCTCAATCTGTAAATGGCCCTGTAGGCGGTATGGAATACCCTATGATCACCTTCAATGGCCCGCGTACAGATCTACAAGAAGATGGAACTCGTACCTACTCGCAAGCAGAAAAACGCTTCTTGATCGGTGTGGTTATCCATGAAATTGGCCACATTTACTTTCCTATGATCGTCAATTCTGATGAACGTCAATGGACGTGGATGGATGAAGGCCTTAACAGCTTCTTAGATGGTGTTGCTGGTCGCGAATGGGATCACACTATTCCTTGGGGTGTTGAGCCTCGCGACATCGTTGAGTACATGAAGTCTGAAAACCAAGTGCCTGTTATGACACAGTCAGACAGCGTATTACGTTTAGGCCCTAATGCTTATACTAAGCCTGCTGCTGCACTTAACATTTTACGTGAAGTGATCCTTGGCCGTGAGCTATTCGACTTTGCATTCAAAGAATATGCACAGCGTTGGAAATACAAGCGCCCTACTCCTGCTGATTTCTTCCGCACTATGGAAGAAGCGTCAGGTGTTGACCTTGATTGGTTCTGGCGTGGTTGGTTCTACACCACAGATCACGTTGATATCTCGCTAGACAAGGTTTACCAACTTCGTTTAGATACCAAAAATCCTGATATCGACTTTAATCGTTTACGTGATATCGAAGCTGACAAGCCAATGCCGTTATTCGTAAAACGTAATAAAGAAGAAGGTAAAAAACTGTGGGTTGAAGAAAACCCAGATGTAACTGACTTCTACGACGAAAACGACCGTTTCACAGTAACTAACAAAGAGCGTAACGCGTATAACAAATTCCTTAAAGGATTAGAGCCTTGGGAGCGTAAAACGTTTGAGCGTGCAATCAAAGAAGATAAAAACTACTACGTACTTGAGTTCTCAAACTTAGGTGGTTTAGTCATGCCTATCTTATTAGAGCTTACTTATGAAGATGGTACGAAAGAAGAGCAGTACATTCCGGCTGAAATCTGGCGTCGTAACCACAAGCATGTACAAAAGCTAATTGTTACAGAAAAAGGTAAAAACCTAGTGTCTGTTACAGTGGACCCTCGCTGGGAAACAGCGGATGTTGATGTAGAAAACAATAACTACCCTCGTCGTATTATTCCATCACGTATTGAAGTGTACAAACGTGAGAAGAGTAAAGCGAAAGTCAGCCGCGATATCATGCAAGATATTAAAACTGAGCTGAAAAAAGACGACGAAAATGATGCCCAGGAGCAACAATAATGCGCTTTATAGCCATTATTTTTGCTTTATTACTGAGTGCGCCAACCATGGCGCACCAGTTAAAAGCGTCTGTGACTACCGTGTTATTTAACAAACGCACCAACAATATTGAGCTGATGCATCGTTTTTATTTACATGATACAGAGCACGCCGTTGAATATTTGTTTGACGGCAATGCTGATATTTTATCAAATAAAGAAGATCAGAAGCGTTTTGCAGATTATGTTGAGTCACATATTGCTCTACAAACTTTAGATGGCAAGCCGCTTGAGCTTAAAGATGTGGGTGCGCAAGTTGATGGTAAATTCTTTTGGGTTTATCAAGAAGTCATGATCCCTGAGGGAATTCATGGTATTCGAATGAGCAACGGAGCACTTCGCGACCTATGGCCAACACAAGTGAATATGGTAAATATTGAGGGTAAAGGTAAGGTAAAAACGCTGACCTTTAGCCAAGATGATACTTGGCTTGAAGCTAGATTTGAACCGGTCAATCCAGAGTAATAGCAGTCCTAAAGGATTAAAAAAGTTACTTTTTTAATCCTTTGATCCTTTAATAAACCCATTTCGTAAACTATCTTATTAATGGGCATCAACATTTTCCCACTTCTCATATACAGGGATTTATATGACTATCCATGACAACAATATCCGTGGCGTAATTTTTGACTTAGATGGTACTTTGGTTTCATCGGAGTTGGATTTTTCACTGATCAAAGCACAGGTAGGCTGTCCGCTTGATAATGACTTACTTGCTTACATTGCTTCGTTACCTTCGCCTTACATGCGTGAAGAAGCGATGAATATTGTTCATCAGCATGAACTTATTGATGCGCAGCATGCGCATTTATTGCCAGGCGTTGCTGAGGCAATTACGAGGCTGAAAGAAAATAACATCCCGATGGCGATTGTGACTCGCAACTACGACCGTGCAGCTGCCATTAAATTAAAGAATAATCCCTTACCAATAGAAACCGTGCTGACTCGCTCTGATGCGCCTGCTAAGCCTGATCCAAGTGCTTTAAATGCGATTGCGACATTATGGGAGCTTGATCAGTCTGAGTTACTTTATGTCGGCGATTATTTATTTGATATACAAGCAGCTCACAATGCCAACATGCGTGCTTGCTTGTACGCGCCAGATGAAATTCCTGAATATGCGAATCAGGCCGATTATGTAATGCATCATTTTTCAGAATTGCCTACTTTGGTTGACTCTTTTCAAGAAAATAAAGTGTTATGTTAAATAGCTTTGTTTTTTATTTTTCCTGAGATTTATTGTTAGTTTTTTATTTTTCAAAATGCCCTAGTACTAGCCCAAGCGGTCATGAGTTGCTAAAATATCGGCAATTATCAAATGTATTCATAGAGGCATAAGATGGGCAGAGCATTTGAAGTCCGCAAAAACGCCATGGCTAAAACAGCCAATGCAAAAACTAAAGTAAATTCTAAGTACGGTAAAGAAATCTACGTTGTTGCTAAAAATGGCGAACCAGATCCAGAAGTAAACCAAGCGCTAAAACGTATTATTGAGCGTGCAAAAAAAGACCAAGTTCCAGCACACGTAATCGATAATGCAATCAAAAAAGCAGCCGGTGGAGCAGGGGAAGACTACTCTCCAGCACGTTACGAAGGCTATGGCCCGGGTAACTGTATGGTTATTGTGGACTGTTTAACTGATAACCCTAACCGTACTATTAAAGATGTACGTTTACCGTTCACTAAAACAGATTCAAAAATTGGTACACCGGGCTGTGTAGCGCATATGTTCGACCACTTAGCTGTTTTAGGCTTTGAAGGCGATGACGACGAAGTTGTACTTGAAGCACTAATGATGGCTGATGTAGACGTAACAGATGTAGAAGTAGAAGACGGCAAAGTATCTGTATTCGCTCCACATACTGAGTACTACAAAGCAAAAACAGCTCTTGAAGAAGCATTTGAAGGTATCAACTTTGAAGTAGACGAAATCACGTTTGTTCCACAAGTTCATACTGACATCACTGATCCAGATGATATCGCAAACTTTGAAAAGTTTATTTCTATGCTTGATGACTGTGATGACGTGCAAAACGTTTATCACAATGCGATTGTTAAAAACTAATTTTTAAAAAATTAGTACGTATTAGTACGTATTAGTACGTAAAAAGGGGCATTTGGTAACAAATGCCCCTTTTTTAATAGATTTTCATTATGCCATGAATGGTGGCTATTCACTGTCGTTATGAGTTTATACCAATACGCTTAATTTAGTGGTCTATTTTGAGGCAATAAAACCTCGTTGATAACAAGGCAAAAGTTTCGTTATTTAGTTGTTCTAAATCAGAAATTTTTAACGCAGGTAGCGACAGGTTTAATCCCTCAAAATAATTAAGTATTATTGCGGATTGGTATCAGTTGATATTAGCAAAAAAAAGCAGCCCTAGGGCTGCTATGAACGACACATGAAACTCGAAGGGGAGTTGTGTAGTGGCTAATTTAACGACTTATACTTTATACGGAACGCATGCAATAATGGTTCAGTATAGCCACTAGGTTGTTTAATTCCCTCTAATACAAGGGCTAATGCAGCTTGATAAGCAACACTTTGTGCTAAAGTTTCGGCTGAATCAGCCATATTATTGTAGGCCGGATCACCTTCATTTTGACCATCAACAACTTTCGCCATACGTGCCATGGTTTTTCTAATTTGCTCTTCAGAACAAACGCCATGATACAGCCAGTTGGCCATGTGCTGGCTTGAAATACGCAGTGTGGCACGGTCTTCCATTAAACCGACATGGTTGATGTCTGGTACTTTTGAGCAACCAATACCTTGGTCAATCCAACGCACAACATAACCTAAAATACCCTGAGCGTTGTTATCAAGTTCGGCTTGAATATCTTCTTTGCTTAAGCTGCTGGCATCTTTCATAAGCGGCGGAGTGAGTAAGCTGGTAAGGCTTGCTTCTTTGCGGTCCATAAGTGCTTTTTGGCAGGCAAATACATCAATATCATGATAATGCATGGCATGCAGTGTTGCAGCAGTAGGAGAGGGCACCCACGCGGTATTTGCACCACTTTTCGGGTGACCACTTTTTTGTTCCATCATTAACGCCATTTTATCTGGCATTGGCCACATACCCTTACCAATCTGTGCTTTACCACTAAGGCCAGTTGCAAGACCAATATCTACGTTGCGATCTTCGTATGCGCTGATCCAAGGTTCAAGCTTAATAGCGCCTTTTGGCAGTACTACACCTGCTTGCATTGAAGTATGAATTTCGTCACCAGTGCGGTCTAAGAAGCCGGTATTGATGAATACAACACGCTTTTTAGCTTCGAAAATACAGGCTTTTAAGTTAGCTGAAGTACGACGCTCTTCATCCATAATACCCATTTTAATGGTGTTTGTAGGCAAGCCTAACAGCTGCTCAACGCGGGTAAACAGGGTATTAGTGAAGGCAACTTCTTCTGGACCATGCATTTTTGGCTTAACAATATTAATACTATTAGCCGTTGAATTTTTAAGGCTACCTGTACCTTTTAAGTCATGAAGTGCAGCGGTGCTAGTGATAATGGCATCCATAATGCCTTCAAACACGTCATTGCCTTCACTATCTTGGATAGCTGGATTAGTCATTAAGTGGCCAACATTACGCACAAACATCATGCTGCGGCCTTTTAGCGTGATTGTTTCGCCATTGACACCTTGATATTGGCGATCTTCTGCTAAACGGCGTTCAATGGTTTTACCTTCTTTGTTAAATGCTTCTACTAGGTTTCCTTGCATTAAACCAAGCCAGTTTTGATAGACGTTTACTTTGTCTTCGGCATCAACGGCAGCAACGGAATCTTCACAGTCCATAATCGTTGTAAGGGCTGCTTCTAGTAGTACATCTTTAAGGCCTGCTTTATCTGCTTGGCCTATTGGGTGATGATGGTCTATTTGTAGCTCAATATGTAAGCCATTATTTTTCAATAAGATAGCGCTTGGATTTTGCGCTTCACCTTGGTAACCAATAAGTTGTTCAGGGTTTGCTAGGCGAACCTGACTACTATCACGTAATGTGATTAAAAGCTCATTATTAACCACTGCATAGCTGGTGCTTTCGATGTGTGAGCCGTTTGCTAAAGGCAGTGCTTTATCCAGAAACTGGCGAGCATAAGCCATGACTTTAAAGCCACGCACAGGGTTGTATGTAGAGCCTTTCTCAGCGCCGTCGTCTTCACTTAATACATCTGTGCCGTATAGCGCATCATACAGTGAGCCCCAGCGCGCATTTGCGGCGTTTAAGGCAAAGCGTGCATTACTCACTGGCACAACAAGCTGCGGCCCTGCAGTGCTTGCGATTTCAGGCTCTACTTGCTCTGTTTCTATGCTGAAGCTAGCTGGCTCAGGAACGAGGTAGCCTATGTCTTCAAGGAATGCTTGATAGTTAGCCGCATCCCATACCGGCTGCTGTTTATGGTAGTCATCAATCTTTGCTTGTAGTTGTTCGCGTTTTTCTAAAAGCGCACGATTGATAGGTGTTAGTTCGTTGACGATATCAGCAAAACCTTGCCAAAAAGTGTCTGTGCTAATGCCTGTTCCTGGTAAAAGTTGCTGTTCAACAAACTGTGCAAGTTGTTGAGCAACGCTTAAACCGTTAAGTGAGAGAGTGGTCATAATAATGTCCTTTAAACGAGCTTAAATTGATCATTCATGGCTCAACCATATCGTAAAAAAGGCTAATAAGCAGGTTATTTGTCATTCACTAAAAATATAGTGGCAATAACAACTATAAATTTACTAAATCCCAAAAATCCGCCTAATGTTGAATTAAGCGCTACGAAGCAAACGCCAAGTAGCCACTCTCACTAACAAAAAATAGATAACCCGTTCGAAGGATTTTTATTATGACAACATATCAACGCGAAACCGATAACTTAGCTACCTTATGTCAAACACAAGGCAAAACGTGGCAGTCAATCAACCCAGAATACGCTAGCCGTATGCGCTTACAAAACCGTTTTCGTACGGGTCTAGACATTGCTCAATACACTGCAGACATTATGCGTGCAGACATGGCAGCTTATGATGCTGACCACAGCCAATACACACAATCATTAGGTTGTTGGCATGGTTTTACTGCACAGCAAATGATGATGGCAATTAAACGTCATAACAAAACAACTAAACGCAGCTATGTATACCTAAGTGGCTGGATGGTAGCGGCACTTCGCTCTGAGTTTGGTCCATTACCTGACCAAAGTATGCATGAAAAAACATCTGTTCCAGCGCTAATCGAAGAAATCTACACTTTCTTAAAGCAAGCTGATGCACGTGAACTTGACCACCTTTACAAAGACCTAGACGAAGCGAAAGCAAACGGCGGTGACGTTCAAGCAGTACTAAATAAAATCGATAACTTCGAAAGCCATGTTGTGCCAATTATTGCTGATATCGATGCGGGTTTCGGTAACGAAGAAGCAACTTACCTACTTGCTAAAAAGATGATTGAAGCGGGTGCATGTGCTATCCAAATCGAGAACCAAGTATCTGACGCAAAACAATGTGGTCACCAAGCTGGTAAAGTAACTGTACCGCATGAAGATTTCTTAGCAAAAATTAACGCAGTTCGTTACGCATTCTTAGAGCTTGGCATTGATAACGGTATTATTGTTGCTCGCACAGACTCATTAGGTGCAAGTCTTACTCAAAAAGTGCCTGTATCTAAAACACCTGGCGACCTTGCTAGCCAATACACGTCGTTCCTTGAAACAACACCTGTAAACAGTGTGGATGACTTAAATGAAGGCGACACAGCAATGAAGCTGAATGGTCAGCTTTGCAAACCAACACGTTTAGATAATGGTTTATACCAGTTCCGTGAAGGTACAGAGAAAGACCGCGTAGTTCTTGATTGTGTAACTAGCTTACAATCAGGCGCAGACTTACTGTGGATTGAAACAGAAAAGCCAAACGTTAAACAAATCGCTGAGCTTGTTAACCGCGTTAAAGAGCAAGTACCCAATGCTAAGCTGGTATACAACAACTCACCATCGTTCAACTGGACACTTAAATTCCGTGAGCAAGTTTATGCTGAATGGCAAGAACAAGGTAAAGACTTATCAGCTTACCCAAGCATCGATGACAATAAGGCATTAATGGCGCCAGAAATGGATGACACAGAGCTTGCAGCGGCAGCAGACGTACTTGTGCAAAACTTCCAAAAAGATGGTGCACGTGAAGCGGGTATCTTCCACCACCTAATCACGCTACCAACTTACCATACAGCGGCGCTAAGCACTGATATTCTATCAGAAGGCTATTTCGGCGACCTAGGAATGCTGGCGTATGTTCGCGACGTACAACGTCAAGAAATCCGCCGTGAACAAGCATCAGTGAAACACCAAGACCTAGCAGGTTCTAACATTGGTGATACTCATAAAGAGTACTTCTCTGGTGAAAATGCGCTTAAAGCCGGTGGTGAAGCAAATACCATGAACCAGTTCTAACCAAGTTGTAATGTAGTTTCTTTTATAGCTATTCAATAATGTTGTTAGGGGCCTTCGGGCCCTTTTTCACATTTTAGCCGTCAGCTTTCAGCCGTCAGCCATCAGACTCGCATTTCTCACCTCGCATCTCGCAACCCGTATCTCGCATCTCGAACCTCGCACCTCGCACCTCGTATCTCGTAGTTCGGATCACTCTTTAACCAAGTCTTGGATCAGCCATTTACTAGCTTTATAAAAATACAGATCACGCATTTACCAGCGTTAGAATTTTAGATCAGTATTTAACTACCTCCGCCGTATAAGCCTTAATTTAGGGCCTATTGCCTTATTACAGCCTATAGAATGGTTAAAATTGGCTCATATAAATGGTAATTTAATGTTGTTTTGTAGAATCTAGCGATTTACAAACCGATTTTTTATTAACTCACTCAAGCCATAAACCGATTTTTTACCAACTCAACACCCTTACAAACCAAAATTTTACTAACTGAAGCTAGGTTTCTAGCGGCACAAACCGATTTTTTACTAACTCAAGTTACTGATTTTGGCTATAAACCGATTTTTTACTAACTGCTTTTGGATTAATGTCCGATATTTGAGAAATGTATGTAAGGAGTTACTCATATTTTGACTGTAAAGGGGGTTTACAGAAAAGAGAGCTGTCAGCTTTCAGCCGTCAGCTATCAGATTGAAATTCAAAAGTTAGAAAAAAGCAGCGGGTTTATCCCGCGTTATGGTTTATATATGGCGCGGCATAAAGCCGCACCTAAACTATTGCTCGCAACCCGCAACTACTTACTATGTTTATCAAACCACCATTGAATATAGGCGACTTTGGTCATCAGGTTTGATGGGCGCGCGGTAATACCATGTGAGGCATTAGGAATACGCACCATCGCTGTATCAACACCTTGTAGCTTTAACGCTTGGTAAAATTGCTCGGTTTCAGAAATCGGCGTGCGATAGTCTGATTCACCAGTTAACAGCATAGTGGGTGTTTTTACATTGCCCACATAGCTAATTGGAGAGCGCTTCATATAATGCTCAATATTGTCCCATGGTTTACCTGGGAACCAATAGTCAGCAAAGAAAGGGTAGAAGTCAGCAGTTAGTACAAAGCTGATCCAATTGATTACAGGTTTAGCAACAACAGCGGCTGCAAAGCGGTCTGTATGACCTACAATCCATGCAGTTAAAACACCGCCACCTGAACCGCCGGTGACAAACAACTTACTCTCATCAATAAAGCCTTTATTTATGACAGCATCAACACCTGTCATTAAGTCATCAAAGTCATTACTTGGGTAGTTATGATGAATTGTTTGCGCAAACTCTTTACCGTATGAGTCACTGCCGCGCGGGTTCATATATAGCACAACATTACCTTTGGCTGCGTATAATTGAACTTCAGGGCTAAAGTGAGGGCCGTAGTTTGCAACAGGACCGCCGTGGATTTCTAAAACAAGTGGATACTTTTTGTTTTTATCAAAGCCCGGCGGGTAAGCAATCCAACCTTGAATAGCCAAGCCATCGTGGTTTGATTTAACCCAAATTTCTTCAACCTTAGCTAGCTCTTTGTCGCCCAGCGCATCTTCGTTTAATTGTGTTAAACGTGCCGTTTTACCACGCTTAATTAATGCTACATCAGCTGGACGCTGGGTATCTGCAAGTGTGAATGCAACTTCACCATCTTCGCTCACATCAAAGTCACCACCTGAATATGGGCGACCAAAGGCGACACTACCAATCTGTGAGGTAATCACCTTATGTTTACCACTACGCGGCTGATAAGCTAGGTGTGTTTTACCTTCACTATCGTAGCTAAAATAAAGACCTCTGCCGCTATCATCCCATTTAATATCTTCGACACTACGGTCTAAATCAGCAGTGAGTACCGAGGTTTTACCTGATTTTAAATCAAGTAAATAAATGTCGTTATTTTCATAGTTAGTTTTTTTGTCGTCGTAACCTGTGTATGCTAGATAACGACCATTTGGCGAGACTTTAGGGCGTGAATCGGGGCCTTTACGGTCTGTTATTTGGGTAATTGAACGATCCGCTAAGCTAAGTTTATATATTTCAGATTCAGTTGGGTGTAATTCATTGTCTTCATAGCGATTAGCCGAAAAATAAAACGCATCGCCTTGTTCGTTAAAGCTAATAGCACCACCATGATCAAAATCACCAGAACTCAATTGACGTGCATTGCCGCCCGTTGCACTGATGATAAAAAAGTGACGATAACCTTTTTCAGAGTAGCCACCGCCATCGGCACGGTAATAGGTATCGTCAATATATTTAGCTGGCTCAGCCCACTTAGCGCCTTCTGGCTTGCCCGGTAAAGACACTGGGCTTGCTGATTTTGCTGGCACAAACTGACTAAACACTAATTGTTTACCATCTGGCGTCCAAGTTAATCCGCCAGGGCTTTGCGTTAGGTTACTAATTTTTGCTACGTTACCGGTTTTTAACCATTTTACATAGATTTGGCTGCTACCATCTCGGGTAGAAATAAACGCTAAACGAGTTTCATCTGGTGACAACACCGGAGAGTAATCCATATGCACGCCAGATGTTAGCGGTAGCATGGTTTTACCATCTGGGTTTACTGACCAAATATTACTGACTTTACGGTCGCTTTTGATATCCATGCGATTACGCACAAAGTAAATTGTATCGCCATTTTTTGTCATTTCTATTTGGTTGGCGTATTCAAGATCAAAAACATTTTCAAGTTGAAAGGTATTGCTAGCTCCTGCATGGCTGTAAAAGCTGGCTGCTGCAAGCAGTGCTAAAGACGTTTTAAACTTCATTTTATTTCCTTGTTAGTGAGCAGAAATTAGGGCGTGTTAACCTGTTATAAAGTAACAACCATCAGAAATATAGTCCATTGCGATGAATGGAGAAATCAATAGACAGATGGTCATTTCCCTTTTATGTTGAGTACAGACACTTTTAAACGTAAGGAGCACACAATGATAGGTTACACCATGTTAGGCACTAACAACCTAGCTAAAGCAGTAAAGTATTACGATGAATTGTTCGCCACTTTAAACGCCGAGCGCTTTTTAGAAACTGACCGCTTTGTCGCATGGAGCACTGGTCAAGATAAGCCCGGTTTTGCTATTACCAAACCTTATAACGATGAAAAAGCCACTGTAGGTAACGGCACTATGATTGCTCTGGCAGTCGAAACCCCAGCCCAAGTAGATGCCTTTTATAAAAAAGCCATAGAACTAGGTGGCACAGACGAAGGCGCCCCCGGTCCACGTGAAATGCCCGGCTTTTATGCGGGATACTTTAGAGACTTAGACGGTAACAAACTTAATGTGTTTTGTTTTACGCATGGGTGAGGGGAGTGAGCGAGGGAAAGTGAGCTGTAAGCTTTCAGCCGTCAGCTATCAGATTGAAAGTTAACAGGCGCTAGGCTCTAGGAAACAGGGCCTAGCTTAGGTAGCTTTATGCCGCGTAACTCTCAACTTTACTTTGGCGCTATGCTTACATGGAACGCCAGTAACATCGCATACCTACCGGCTCTTCGCGCGAAATAAATTTCACGCCTACAAGAAAATTGCAGGGTAATCTTAAGCTGTGATTAGGAAGTTGTTGTTCGGCGCTAAAGCACCTCCTACCTCGCATCTCGCACCTCGAATCTCGTACTTCGCACCTCGAATCTCGTACTTCGCATCTCGTCCCTCGCACCTAAAAAACACTCATCACTCCAAAGTTGTATTTATTTGGGGGAAATAGTTGTCTTTTTCACTATTTATTGGTGGAAATATCAACTATGCTTTTGCGTAAATACTTCATTGTATTGATTTATATGAGGTTATATTGTTGGTTCGATAATTGCTCCAGACTTTTTACCAACACTTTTAAAGGAAATAAAAATGAAAAATACACTAACGCTTACCCTTCTCGCTGTACTGCTTTTGGTTCTGTATTCACAGTTCACAGAATTAGCCTATAAATTTGGTTTTGCTGAGCTCAAACTAAATGCGGTTTTGGAAAACAGTGAACATATGAAAGTAAAGTGTGATGCATACTCACTAGGCTTTTTTGATGAAATAAAACTTCAAAATAAATTTCAAAAATGCATCAATTATTATGAAGCTGAAGGCTACGAAATCGTGAGCAGAACAGACCAATAATCGTTTTGAGTAAGCGCCATGCTCGCATGGCGCGCCGCTGCATCGCACAGCTGCCAGCGCTTCGCGCGAAATAAATTTCACGCCTACAAAAACTGATGGCTGACGGCTGAAAGCTGACAGCTAGTTCCCCTACCAACTTCCGCTTATTTTCATTACACTGCGCCAATACAAAAATAATTATAAAATTGAGAATAATCATGACGTCGAAACTTTTTAAACCTCTTGCTTGTGTATTTGCACTGAGCCTTGTGGGCTGTGGTGGAGGTGAGGTGTTTACTGCACCTGCAAGTAGTGAATTTGCCCATGGCAATGAGTTACTAAATGCCACGGCGCTTAGTGAGGATGCCAGTCACGCGTTAGTGGCAACCCAATCTGAGGTGTGCGTTTGGGATAATCAGATAAAAGCGCGTCTATACGATTGTATAACAGGGCAGGGCGCTGAACATGTTGAGCTTGTGGGCTTTAGCGCTAACAAATCTCGTTTTTTCATTTCAAATCGATTATCGGTGACTTTATACGATACTCGCACTGGGCGTAGTATTGGTACTTGGCTCACCGGGCAAGAAATCGCAAGAGACATCGCTATTTCAGCCGTAGGCGATACGTTGGTTATCGCTTATCGTAGCGGCAAGGCTGAGGTAATAAATACTCGCACAGGTGATACTAAGCGTTTTGATATTCATCGCTTAGATATTAATAGCGTGGCGTTATCGGCTGATGGTCAGTGGGCGTTTACCGGCTCGAGCGACAAGTACGTAAAGCTTTGGTCAACGAGCGATGGCAGCACTCGTTTTGAAGAGCGTTTAGCGACCAGAGTGAATCACGTTACTTTAAATAAAACAGCAAGCTTGGGCTTTGCAATTGACTCGGTTGATGATCGTGTATTCTTTGATTTAGCCAAGAAAAAAGAACTATCAGAAGTGGCCTCATACTCTAACTTTATTGAATTCACCGCATCGCAATTTATTAATCAAGATAAATGGCTATTAACGGGCTCGCCAAAAATGAAGATGCGTTTATATCGCGTTGCAGATGGTGAACTAATCGCTGAATACGAAGCTAAACAACAGCGCCAGCGAACGTCGGTTCTGAGTGTGGCTTACGATGGTAAGCAACTATATTCAGAAACCAGTGACGGCCTCTTGCAAGCTTGGCCTTATAAAGCAAATAAAAGCTAAAACAAAAACGCCTACTTGCAGTAGGCGTTTGTTTTTGAGTGCGATTAAATTAGTAATCAAACTTATGCTTGGTAAACAAGCTTTGCACTTGTTGCCAAACTGCACCAGGCTTACCATCGCCAACTAACTTGCCATTTACTTTTACAACTGGGCCAACTTCTTTAGTGGCGCTGGTGATCCATACTTCGTCGGCATCAAGTAACTCGTCTTTACTAATAATGCGCTCTTGCACGTTAAAGTCACTGTAACTGTGAAGAATATTGAGGATTAACCAGCGGGTGATCCCCGGTAAAATTTGGTTATCAAGTGGTGGCGTACTGATCACACCATCTTTAACAATAAACACGTTACTTGAACTAGCTTCGGTTATTTCTTCTAAGCGGTTAAAAAGAATGGTTTCTTTGTTGCCCGCTGCTGCACCGTGCTGGTAATGTATCACGTTGCCAAGCAGTGCCGTTGATTTAATATGGCAACGTTGCCAGCGACGGTCTTGCTCAAGTGATACGGTGTAAGTTGTTGCATTGTCGATATCGCCTTTTGGCTCTGCCGGAATTTCAAAAGCAAACGCGAATACGGTCGGGGTAATATTAGTTGGGTAACCGTGGGCACGTTTAGTATCAGCGCCACGGCTCACGTGTAAATAAATCCCTAGATTATCACCTAGGTTTTTCTCGCATAAATCATTACAGATTTTACGCCACGTATCGGCACTGTAATCGAGCTTAATTTCAAGTTCGTTTAAACCGTTATTCATACGCTCAATATGTGCGCCAAAGCCAAGCATTTTGCCTTGGTATGATGGGATCACTTCATAGATGCCATCGCCAAATAAGAAGCCGCGATCCATGGGTGAAATCTTTGCTTCATCAGCGCCAAGGTATTCACCGTTTAGGTATACCGTGCCCATTGTTAAACCTCATTCTCTGTCGTAAAGCCGCCAAGTTGGCGAAGCCGAGTTATTAATTGTTGACCATGCATTGCATGCAGGCCGTCTTCGGTGAGCTCATTTTTATGGGTGACGCCATCGACACTACCGCGCTCACTTAGGTAATGTAAAATGTTGAGTGGCTCAATATCAGCCAACAAATCAGTGTTATGCCAGCGACTTAAAAAGGCAATGAGTCCGTATGCTGCCCAGTTAGATACATCGGCGAGTAACAGCTCATCACAGGTTGTTAAACAAGGAGTGATGTTTAGCGCTTGCATATGCTGTGCAAGGTTACCCATGCCTATTTCGTTACCGCCATCACCAATCGCTATGGTGGGGCAAGGTGCTTCTGTCACAAAAAAATCAAAGCAGCCGCAATGCTCCGAAATATCAATACCGCGCATATTATAATAACGCTGATGCTCGTTAAGCCCCGGGCGTTCTATTGATAAAACACACTCAGGTTTTAGCTGCGCAAGGGCTTTAATGCTAAAAGTGTGTGCATTATCAATGCTATTTATAGGTAGCTCAAAACAGTTAAAGTCATTTTTCAGGGCACTGTAAAGGGGGTTGCCAGTAACCAAAATAGGCTGTTTACCAAGCTTTTCGAGTACCTTGTAAAGTGCAATTGCACCAACCGGACCATCAGTCTCGAAGGTATTGTTGACCGCAAAGCCCGTACCTATCAACACAGTACCTTGTACTTTATAAAGGTATTTTGCTGCGCGTAAATACGTACCCGTTAGTTGTTTTGCGTATAAATGCTGCATACCACGTGGGTTTTGTTCAACCATCATGGTTTCTATGTGTTGGCTGAGCGCAGCGTCGCTTAGGCTTGCTGACATAGTGCTTTGATCTCTTGAATGAGTGCAATACCCGCTTCATTATCGCCATGTACACACAGGCTATCGGCATTAAGTGCCAGCTGCTGACCACTTCGCGTTGTAACTGTGCCATGTGCAACTAACTGTTTTACCTGTGCCATTAGCGCCGCTTTGTCGTGTACGCTGCCCGCTAAAGAACGTGCAACAAGTTTACCTTCGTCTGTGTATTGACGGTCGGCAAAGGCTTCTAAAATGAGTTCTAGTTGCAGATCGTTGGCTTGTACTTTGTGTTTGGCAGCTTGGTTGGTAGCTAAAATCATTAATTTTAATGGTTTTGCATAACTTGCCACTGCGCGCATGACAATATTCAGCGTTTGCTCGTCACTCATCATGTCGTTATACAGTGCGCCATGTGGCTTAACGTATTCGAGCGTTAAACCATGCACTGCAGCCATACCGTCAATTGCAGCAATTTGATAATGCAGGCAATTGGTCAGCTCTTTTTCGCTCATAACCATTGAGCGGCGACCAAAACCTTGCTTATCTGGGTAACTTGGGTGCGCGCCAACCATTACTTTGTGCTGCTTGGCTAGGGCTAGGGTGTTTGCCATCACATCGGCATCGCCAGCATGAAAGCCACAAGCAATATTTGCCATATCAATATGTGGCATAACTTGCTCATCTAAGCCCATTTTCCACATGCCATAGCTTTCACCAAGGTCGCAGTTTAATTTCATCGTCATTTATAACGCTGCCATTTTACTATTTGGAATATCAGTGATCAGCATGTGTCCTGGACTATGCGTGATACAAAAATCAGGAGCCGCGTTGGCAATCGCGACTTGTGGAGTAACACCACAGGCCCAAAATACGGGCACTTCGCCTTCTTTAATGGTCACCGCATCGCCAAACTCAGGTTTGTTAATATCTTTAATGCCAATTGCAGCAGGGTCGCCAAAATGCACTGGCGCACCATGTACATTTGGAAAGCGGCTGCAAATTTGGATAGCGCGAATGGCATCGGCAGGTTTCATCGGGCGCATACTCACAACCATATTGGCGTGAAAAATTCCCGCACTCTGACACGCCATATTAGTCACATACATAGGCACATTCTTTTGCTCGCTGATGTTTCTGATTTCAAGACCTGCGGCAATCAGCGCTTCTTCAAATGAGAACGAGCAACCAATTAAAAAGGTGACTAAATCGTCGCGCCAGTGACGGGTAATATCGGTTACTTCTTCAACCATTTGGCCATGTTTGAAGACGCGGTAACGAGGTAAATCGCTACGAATATCAATGTCTTCACCAACACTTGGCATATCGGCAACGCCCGGTAAGCGACTAGAGGCAATAATTGGGCACGATTTTGGGTTTGCTTGACTAAACTGCAAAAAATCAAACGCGTACTGTTTGGGTAAAATGACTAAATTAGCCTGCACAAAGCCCGGTGCAAAGCCCGATGTATTACCACTGTAATCTCCTGCGCGAACCATTTTTCGTATAGCTGCGGGAGTGGTTAATGATGCATTTTTTTGCATATACCGATCCTTACCAAATGCTTAACTGATAGTTTTACAATAACACTCAGTTCAGATCATTAATAGTAACGGGTAGCTGTCCTTTTGCAGGAGCTTTTCCTAGTAATACTTTTGCCAGTGCTGTGAAAGCTGGCCCTGCAATTTTCTCATCAGTATCTACATCAATATTGTAAGCATAAGTAGCAAGTACAGCATCGCTAAATTTCCCGAATTGGGCAATATCGTAAGGGGCACGTAAGCTTACAAATATAGTCTTCTTATGGGCTAATTTTGCTTGTTTTAGCAATGACTCTAATGCCGCAGATTGGTCGGCTTTAGCAATTGCAAACTCCGGGTTGTCAGCTAAGTCATCCATCCCGCCGACTTCAACAGCACTTTGTTTTGGTGACGCATTGGCGGCAATGATTATATCCGCTTCGTTAATTTCTTTTAATGTTGCAAGCGGCTCATAACCTTGCAAACTTGTGCAGCTAAAGCTGATTAACTTATCGGTGTTGTCAATTAACGCCTGCTGCAGAGCATAGCATTTACGGGTATCTGGCATAATAATATGCACTTTGCTGCCCGATTTAATGCTAAGCGGTAAGGTGTTTTTCTCGTTTTTCACTTCAGTGATAGCAGCTAATGCTAATTCGGCTTCTACTTTTCTATGGCTTTGATCACCGAGTAAAAGCTGCGCTTTTTTGATGGCTGCTTTGTCATCAAGCAACGAAGTGAGCTTAAACTTTTCTTTAAGTTTTAAAATGCGTGTAGCAGAAGCACTCATTTCGTTGGCATTTAACGTGCCGCGTTGTACTTCTTGTTCTAATCGCTCAATCAGGGCTTCAAGCACAGCTAAGTCTTTAGGGCTTCTGATTTCGATTGGCATCAGGGCAATATCAACACCCGCTGCAAAGGTATTTACGACCGCTTCAATTGGTTCAAAAAAGTGGCTGACCCCCGCCATATCAAGAGCATCTGTGATCACCACACCTTGATAACCAAGTTCGTCACGTAATAAGTCGGTGATGATTTTGCGCGACATCGTTGCAGGTTTGATCATGGTTTTGCCTTCTTTACTGACAAACGTGCTGTCGTCGAGGGCGGGGTATTGGATATGTGCAGTCATGATCATACCCGGTTGTTGGTTTTTAATAATTTCTTTAAAAGGGGGTAAGTCTTGCTGCCAAATGGTTTCTTTATCATGCATTACTTTTGGCAGACCTGTGTGGCTATCTACATTGGTATCGCCATGCCCCGGAAAGTGCTTTAACGATGAAATAACGCCGTTGTTTTCAAACCCAGCTACTTGGGCACCACCTAGTTTTGCAACCAATTGCGGATCTTCACCGTAAGAGCGCACGTTAATAACTGGGTTATCTGGGTTCATGTTTACATCAACCGTGGGTGCATAGTTAACATTAACACCCAGTGCCAATAGCTCGTCGGCAATTATGCGTGCAGATTCAGTTGCGAAGTGGGTACCATGTTCTTTATAGGTTGCGCCAATCGACATGTTACCGGTAAACGACGTACCAACATCACGAGGAATTCGGGCTACTCGGCCACCTTCTTGGTCTATCGAAATAAATAGCGGTAAGCCTAACTCTGACTTAGTAGCGGCTTTTTGTAAGTCATTATTAAGTTTGATCACTTGCGGCACGGAATCGATATTTTCTGCAAATAAAATCACCCCACCAATGTTATGTTTAGTGATGATATTTGCTAAATCAGCCGGCAGCTCTGTCACCGGTGTACGGCATTTTTGCTCACCCGGGTCTTGCTCGCAGTAATAACGTAGGTCTAGCATGAGCTTTTGCCCTAACTGTTGTTTTAAAGTTAATGCAGACTCAGCAAATGATGATTGTAATGGCATGAAACATCCTAATCCGATAACCAGTGACGATAGTGCAAACTTATTTAACACAGCAAGCTCCAAAGCAAAACGCTTATTTAGTTTTTAGAATAAATTATTCTTGATGTTAATGGGTTTTTAAATATAAATACAGTATTATTTTGCTACCCTAACGGTTTTTGAGTCCGACTGCAAAAAGCTAAGTTAGATCACCAAATAGGGCTAATAAGCTTAAATAACCAAACCTTTATACTGATGAAAAGCGTGGCGAGTTGATAATTTATCAATTTAATGGGTCGCTTTTTAGTACAATTTAAAGTAATAATATATTCCATAATCATCAGCGTAAATATGACAAGCCTGGGGGCGAGATGGCTTTAACTCGATTGCACGCATTTAAACAGCAAATTAAACCTTTTTTACCAGAGTCTGCATTAATAGAAGATTACTCGCGCCGTTATGCGTACGGGACAGACGCCAGCTTTTATCGATTAATCCCTGAGTTAATTGTATTAGTGAGCAATCAAAATCAAGCACGACAAGTGATCATTGCTGCCAACGAGCAACACGTACCCATCACATTTCGCGCCGCCGGAACGAGTTTATCTGGGCAAGCAATTACCGATTCGGTATTGGTTTTGTTGTGCGATAGTTGGAGCAAGTTTGAAATCCTTGATGACGCCGAGGCAATACGGTTACAACCGGCGATCATTGGTGCTCGAGTAAATCAAGTATTAGCTCCGTTTGGTAAAAAAATTGGCCCTGATCCCGCCTCAATTAATAGCTGCAAAATAGCAGGGATGGCGGCAAATAATTCATCAGGCATGTGTTGTGGAGTGGCGCAAAACAGCTACCACACAGTAAAAGATATGACCCTCATTTTTGCCGATGGCACAGTGCTTAATACGGCTGATTGCCAAAGCTGTAATGACTTTTTGCAAAGCCATAGCCCTTGGGTTGATGAGCTAATGAGCCTTGTTGAGAGCGTAAAGCAAAACCCCGATTTGAGTGAGCGCATCGCCCATAAATACCGTTTAAAAAATACCACGGGTTATGGTTTAAATGCGCTGCTGGATTTTTCTGATCCAATCGAAATCATTAAGCACTTAATTATCGGCTCTGAAGGTACGTTAGCTTTTATCGCCGATATCACTTACCACACCGTGGTTGAGCATCAGTACAAACACACAGGTTTCTTTATTTTTGACGATATCAGTAAGGTGTGTGAGCTGGTACAAAGGCTGAGTGAACTTGATGTTGCGGCCGTTGAGCTGCTAGATAAACGTGCTCTGATGTCGGTGTCTGAGCATGCCATAATGCCAAAAGAAGTGGCCTGCTACCCTGAACAATCAGCAGCACTGTTAATTGAGTTAAGAGCTGAAAATGCACAGGCGCTTGATGCGTTCACAAAGGTCACCGAGCAACTTCTTGCTGAGTTTAAGCAAAGTCAACTGGCAGCGATTGAGTTTTCAGCAGACAGCGCCCGTAATGCGGCACTTTGGAATATCCGTAAAGGCACGTTTCCTGCGGTTGGCGCAGTGCGCGAAACTGGCACCACTGTAATTATTGAAGATGTTGCCTTTGCTCTTGATAAATTAGCTGAGGGCGTGAATGCGCTGCATCAATTGTTTATTAAATATGGTTATGATGAAGCCATTATTTTTGGCCATGCGCTTGCCGGAAATCTGCATTTTGTATTCACCCAAGCTTTTGATACACCTGAACAAGTAAGCCGATACGAGCAATTTATGGCTGATGTGGCGAACTTAGTGGCGGTTGAACTAAAAGGGTCATTAAAAGCTGAGCATGGCACTGGGCGTAACATGGCACCGTTTGTTGCTACTGAATGGGGAGACGATGGCTTCGCGGTGATGGTTGCGCTTAAAGCACTATTCGATAAACAAAATATTCTTAACCCAGGGGTTATTATTAATCACGACAAAAATGCCCACACTCAGCATTTAAAAGTCATGCCAAAAAGTGATGATATTATCGATACCTGTATTGAATGTGGTTTTTGCGAAGTTGTTTGCCCGTCAAAAGGGCTTAGCTTAACACCGAGGCAGCGTATTACTTTATGGCGACACCGCACCGAGTTACACAATCAATTGCTAACAACCGAAGATTTAGCAAGCAAGCAGAAGTTAAATCAAAAGCTCAGTGTTATCGAGGCCGACTTTAAATACTTAGGTATTGATTCATGCGCGGCAACGGGCCTTTGTGGCCTTAAATGCCCGGTGGGAATAAACACGGGCGAATTTATAAAATCGCTCAGAGCAGAGCAAGCCTCATCGAACAAAGTTGCGCGATCATTATCACGTTTTGCTAGCAAGCATTTTGCGGTTGTTGCTAAGGGTGCACGGTTTGGTTTAACTGTGATGCAGGTGCTCGAAAAAGCAATCGGCAGCAGTAACCTAAGAAGCCTAAGCAAGCCTGCCAATAAGTTGCTTGGTACACCGCTTTATTACTCGGCATGGCCAAGAGCTGAGCAACCAATTAATAAGCAATTCAAGCAGCTCCAACAAACGAAAAAGTTGGTGTATATGCCAAGCTGCGCCAGCCGGATTTTTGCCCCCGATAAGTTTGCGGATGATAAGCGCCCACTGCTAGATGTTATCTATTCACTCGCTGCCAAAGCAGGCTATGAAGTGCTACTTCCGCAACAAGTAGATTCACTTTGTTGCGGTATGCCATTTGCTAGTAAAGGCTTTAATGAAGAGTTTAAAAATAAAAGTAAGCAGTTACTTACTGAGCTCGAGGCGCTTTCAAATAATGGCCAATATCCCATTGTTTTTGATGCCAGCCCTTGTGCACTTACTACTCTTAATACCGCGCAAAATACGGCACTCACAATTTATGAAAGTGCTGATTTTGCAGCCCAACATTTACTGCC
The DNA here is from genome assembly GCF_021532495.1 of Pseudoalteromonas sp. Cn5-37. Lineage (NCBI taxonomy): Bacteria > Pseudomonadati > Pseudomonadota > Gammaproteobacteria > Alteromonadales > Pseudoalteromonadaceae > Pseudoalteromonas > Pseudoalteromonas sp. Cn5-37. The sequence continues at coordinate 186,181 of NZ_JAKGBA010000005.1, forward strand.
TAATTTGCAGGTAACCCCCGTGCAAGAGCCGGTGATGCTCCATGTTACTTGTAGTTCTAAGCGATTAGGTAAAGAGCAAAGCCTAGTATCACTTGCTAAGGCATGTAGTAATGAGGTGATTATTCCAGCTGATATTGAGTGTTGTGGTTTTGCAGGTGATAAGGGCTTTAACTTGCCAGAACTCAATGGCAATGCGTTAAAAACCCTTAAACAACACGTGCCAAAAAACTGTAGTCGGGGTGTGTCTAATAGCCGTAGTTGCGAAATTGGTTTAACTGAACACAGTGGCATTAGTTATCAGTCAATTTTGTATCTACTCGATAAGCAAAGCCATGCAATAAAACAGGCTTAATTGCTAATTTGATGAGCCAGTTGCTGACTGGCTCATCTATTTTTTAAAGCTTACACTTTCCAAAAAATGCCTTTGCGGTAGCAGCCGTACATCACACCATAAGACACCATTAAAAACAGCAGTGAAAAGCTAAATGAAGCGAGGTAATCATTGCTGATCACTAATTGTATTAAGCCATAAATACTGCCTTTTAAACTGCTATCGCCGAGCGGGATCATAATTAATAGTCGTGCAAACACGCCCGCAAACATAAAAAATAATATCGCATTCGCACCAAATACAATAAACGGAGCGCCCCAACTACGCAGCTTATAAATATCTAAAATAGCACTGCACAGTGCATAGAAAATCGCTGCAAGCCCTGAGCTGAGTAGCACATAGCTCGGCGTCCATAAGGCTTTATTGATAGGTGTTATTGGTGCAATCGCATAGCCAGCAATAATGGCTAATGTGCCCAGTAAGATAAGTGTACGGGCTTGTTTTTTAAGGTCGGGTTGCTTAGTTAAATAAACCGCAGCCAATATGCCGCTTAGCGCACTTGCAATGGCAGGCAGTGTTGAGAACAGTCCTTCAGGGTCAAATGGCAGTGGCTTAGCATTGGCATAATACAGGTGATGAATACCAAGTACGGTATTGTCTATGAAGGCACTTAAGTTATTGCCATGTAGCCATAAACCACTCACTACCTCGCCGTTTGGCAAGGTATACGGGATATAAAGCATGGCAGCGCCGTAAAACAATAAAAGAGTGATGCAAGTTATGGCTATTTTCTTAGGTGATAAATAAAGATAACAACACAGAGCTACTAAATAGACCAAACCGATACGTTGCAGCACGCCTAACACGCGCAGCTGCAATAACTTGTCATCACCCCAGCTAAAGGAAGGGTCTCGAAAGTTGTAATAAAACAAAGCTAAAAACCAACCGAGGGCAATGAGTTTAATGGTACGAATAACCCCTGCTTTTAGTATGTGTTGATCACTGACCCCTTTAGCACGCAAGCTATTTACTGATAGCGTGATAGACATGCCGACAATAAAAATAAAAAACGGAAAAATTAAATCGGTAGGTGTCCAACCATGCCACTGTGCATGTTTCAAAGGCCAATACATCGCTCCCCAGCTGCCAGGGTTATTCACTAATATCATTGCGGTAATAGTCAAACCGCGCATTACATCTAACGCCATCAGGCGATGTGAAGGGAGTTTATTGATGATCGCAGAGTTATGTTTAAACATGAAAAATTTCTATATTTTTTCTTTATTGTAATAAATTATTCCTTTTGGGCAAGTTTATTTGTCAATATAAATTTTGATTTTATTGCATTATCATTGAGCTAAATCAAATTATGACGAAAGTTTTATAGAGGCTGTAGTGATAAATTGCTAGTATAAATGTATTAGATGTACCCGATATGGACATTGGGCTTTGATGTGAGAATTACAGTGCTTAATGGTCTTAAGGCAGGTTTAAATCTGCGCCGCTTAATTTTATTATTAGCGTTTTCGGCAACGCTAATCACCTTTCTAAACAGTTATTACTCGAGCTATCAAGTTCAAAAGCAACAACTAATAGATAAAACGCTTGAAAATCACAAAGCTTACGCAGCTAAACTGGTATCGGCCACCGATAATTTTTTATTGGCGGCGCAGCAGCAACTGGCTTATGTAGGTAAAATTCTTGAAAATGACTTTAATAATCAAGGGTTGATAAATGCTGAAGCAGAACGATTGAGGTTACAAACTAACAGTTTTAACTCGACCATTATTGTTAATAAACAAGGCGATATCTTAGGGGTATCACCGCAATCCTTAAAACTTAAAAATCGCAAAGTTGATAGTTTTGGGACTAAAGCTGCGCTTTCTTATCGAACCCCGATGATCAGCGAACCGTATATTTCGATGGCGGGAAATTTGCTGATTTTTATTTCTCAGCCTTTATTTGATAAGCAAGGTGAATTCATTGGCTATGTCGGCGGTACATTATATTTGAAGCGCACAAGCATTCTAAACCAGCTTTTACAAGTTCACTATTATCGCGATGGTTCATATTTATATGTTGTTGATGAGAATCATCGCTTGCTTTATCACCCTGATACAAAAAGGATAGGGGAGCAAGTTTTTGAAAACCCTGTGATCAAGGCTGTTTTGAAAGGGCAAGCCGGAACTGAACTATTAAGTAATAGCAAAGGGGTTGAAATGTTGGCTGGCTTTGCTCCTTTAACCGTTGCTCCTTGGGGAGTCATTGCACAACGACCCCTTGAAGACACATTAGCACCGCTTGATAATTTAATGTGGCAAGTCTTCATAAAAACGGCGCCTGTGGGTGTCATCACTTTAATATTAATTTGGGTATTAGCTAGAAAAATAGCGAGCCCATTGAGGCAACTTGCTGAAACCGCAAATACGTTGGATAGGCCAACCACAACACGCGAGTTAATGCTAATTCGTTCATGGTATTTTGAAAGTAATGAGCTTAGAAAAGCAATGTTAAAGGGAGTTGGTTTATTACACAGTAAAATTGGTTTGTTACGTCAAGAAGCACAGACAGACTCACTAACAGGGTTACACAACCGTAGAAGCTTTGATGCGCAGTTAAGTCATTTTATTGCACAGCGCTGCCCGTTTGCAGTTTTGGCAATCGATATTGATCACTTTAAGCGGGTAAACGACGAATTTGGGCATGATATTGGTGATGTGGTATTGCAGTCGCTTGCTAAAATTTTGTTAGATGTAACTCGTGATAGCGACGTTGTTGCTCGTACTGGTGGAGAAGAATTTATTGTGATCATGCCAAGAGTTGAGGTCAAACGGGCGTATCAGCTTGCAGAACGCTTGCGGATGCGGATATCTGAAAGCTACATTGACCCTGTTGGCTGCATTAATGTATCTATTGGTATATCTGGTTGGCCGATTGAGCAACTGAACATTGATGAAGTACTTAAGCTCGCTGACCAAGCCTTATATCAGGCTAAAAAAACGGGCCGCAATCGTTCTGTAGTTAATGCAAGTTATGGGCAAGATTTCGCAACTATTTCTGAGTCTCCAATCTTGGAATAAGTTATTTAATGTGCAATAGTGAACGTTATTAAGTTATTTATGGAAAACCAAAATGGCATTCACTTTTTTGACTCGTTTAACTAAATCCATTTCCTTGTTAAGTATTGCTGTTATTTTAACTGGCAATGTTTATGCAGACTCAAGCGATGATAAACGTAGCGAATTTGTGGATGTTGGTGCTTTGCTACCTAATGCTGTGTTAGATATTCGTTATTTTGGCCATCACAACTTTGTTGGCAAACCAGTTGATGGTTACAACGCGCCAAAATGTTTATTGCACAACAGTGCTGCTACAGCCCTTAAAAAAGTGCAAGTAGCAGCGCAAACCCAAGGCCTGAGCTTGAAAATATATGATTGTTATCGCCCGCAGCGCGCTGTTGATCACTTTGTACGTTGGGTTAACGATTTAGAAGATACCCGCACTAAAGCTGAGTTTTATCCAAACTTAGGCAAAGACAAACTGCTTGGTGATTACATCGCTGCTAAATCGGGTCACAGCCGTGGTTCAACGATTGATTTAACCTTAGTTGATGCAAAAGGCGAAGAGCTCGATATGGGCTCACCATTTGATATGTTCGACACTCTTTCTAACACCGACGACCCACGCATTAGTGCAGAGCAAAAAGCCAATCGATACAAATTAAAAAGCCTGATGACTGAGGCCGGCTTTGCGCCTTATTCAATGGAATGGTGGCATTTTACTTACAAACCGCAAGCATACCCCGCAACCTATTTTGATTTTGTGGTGGAGTAGGTAAAACAGCTTAAAGCTTTCAGCTGTAAGTTTTAAGCCGAAAGTGTTGTTTTTGAATGTTGAGTTAGCTTGATTAAATGGCGTTGAATGTTAGACACGCCATGCAAGCATGACGCCTACGGTTTGATGTAGGCGTGAAACTTGTTTCACGCGTCTGACAGCTCCTTCTAGAACCTAGCGCATCATGACGCGGGCTAAACCCGCTGCTACAGGCTGACAGCTTCTTCACGTTGGGTTTCGCTGCGCTCTACCCAACCTACATCACCTCTTTTACCGGTGAATAATCAACTTTAATTTCAACAATATCGACATTGGCATTTTGTTTAAAAGCGTTTTGCACTTTTAATAAATCAGTGTCTTTTTCTGCAAGGTAACGATAGCTTTTGTTGGTCATTTTTTTCAGCGCATATTGACTGCTAAGCTCTACCGGTAAGCTATTTTCTTTTAGCGTTAAGTAAATTGCACCCGTTGCAATGCCGCGCTCTTGCATTGCGTGATTAAAGACTTCTGTGCCCTTGGTTAAAGTAGGTGCATCAAAGGTAATTTTTTCGCCATTATTACTAAAAGCGTTCGTAAATTTTTGCTTGTTGATTTCGACTGATTTTTTAACATCTTTAACTGAAGTTTGTTCTTTTTGTGAACTGGTTGTTGGTTGTTGTACTGTATCTTGCTCGCTTATTTCATTTTTTTGACAGCCAGTCATTAGAGCTAAAGTCAATATAATGAATTGTATTGTAGGTGTTTTTTTCATACCTCACCTGTTTTTTTGTTACTTTTTTTTACAATTAATTCTGTTTTTTAATTGTTCTATTAGGTACATTGGAATTGGTTATAATTGTTAACCGAAAATAAAAATATAACAATAGGGAACGTAAATAATGTCACAATTTAAAGTAACAGCAGTTGCTACTATGGTAACGGCTATTTTGGCATCATCTCAAGTACAGGCAAGCGAACAAACTCGTTTTTATAATACTTCAAGCGTTAGCTCACAAGTGCAATTCAACCCCCAAGTATCTCAACAACGTGCATTAGCTGAGCGAAGAACTGTTTCGGGTCACAAATCAATTTTCGATGAGCAGTTAGGTAAAGCTACGTTCTTATGGAAAGCAGTTGGTCAAGCTAAACCTGATATGGCGATGGTGCTTCCTGAGCAACGTAATGCCTATGCTGCAGATTTTTATTTAAATGCCTTAACGGGTGTTAGCACTGCGAAAAAAGGTTTTTCAAGTGCTGTATTAACAGATTTATCTGAGCAAAAACTTGGCTCAATCACAGCTAAATACAAGCAAAAAGTACTCGGCGTTGAAGTTTTCAACCGTGAATATAACCTGATTATGGACAAAGAGCATAATTTAGTTGCTGGCTCTGGGTATTTCGCAAATAAAGTGACGAGTTCAGTTGCTCCTCTAGGTGAGTTCACAAGTGCTGAGCAAAGCATTAAACGTGCAATTAAAGAACTTGCTGATATCAATGTGTCGTTAACTAAGTCAACTGAGCAAGGCGACTATGTTAAATATACTGTGTCTAACCAAAGTGGTGACAAAGTTGTATTAGGTCAGCCACGTGCTAAGAAAGTATTCTTTGAAGTAGCGGGTGAGCTGCAATCTGCATACTATGTTGAAGTCGAAGTTGCTGATAAAAACAGCCTGGAAAGCGATTACTTCAGCTACGTTATTGGCGCGCAAAACAGCAAAGTTTATTTCAAGAAAGACTTAAAAGCACACGCGGCAGACTTTAACTACCGTGTATGGGCTGACGAAGATGGTTACCCGTGGGAAGGTCCACACGGTGACGTGATCCCAGCTGATGGCCCAGATCAAATTGATGAAACTGAAATCCTAGATGCACCACTTGTAAGCCTGTCTTACTACAAAAAATTAAGCACGATGGATCCATGGCTTGCTGATGATGCTACAACAACATCAGGTAATAACGTATTTGCTTATGCTGATGTTATCGCACCACAAGGCTTTACAGAAGGTGACTTCACAGCTGAAACCACATCAGATTACACATTTGACTACCCTTATCAAGTTGATCAAGTAGCAAACAGCTACGACAACCGTAAAGCAGCTATCGTTAACTTGTTCTATATGAACAACTTCTTACACGATTTCTTCTATGACCATGGTTTTGACGAAACATCAAATGTTGCGCAAGTATCAAACTACGGCCGTGGTGGTGTAGAAGGCGACCCTATCGAAGCGCAAGCGCAAGATAATAGCGGTTTAAATAACGCTAATATGGCAACCCCTGCTGACGGTGCAAGCCCACGCATGCAAATGTATTTATACAACTCGAAAGATGCGAAAGTGGGTGTGGATTTTGGTGTGGTTGTTACATCTGACGAATCAATTGGTCTTCTAGAGTCTTCTAAAGTATCAGGCTTTGGTCAAATGCAATTTGCTGATATCGCAGGCGAAGTTGTTCGTCTAGTTGATGGCGATGATGCCGATTCTGGTAGCGTAACAGATGGTTGTCAACCAGCAACAAATGCAGCTGAACTTGCTGGCAAAATTGCGCTAGTTGATCGTGGCTCTTGTAACTTCACAGCAAAAGTACTACACGCTCAAGAAGCGGGTGCAATTGGTGCTATCGTTGTAAACAACAACCCTGATACAGATGAACCAGCGCCGATGGGCGGTGAAGATGATGCCGTTATCATTCCTAACATGGGTCTGAACTATGCTGACGGTCACGCACTTTACGATGGTATCGCTGCAGGCGACACTGTTACTGTGAACATGTTCAACAAAGCAACGTTAAAAGACGGTACGCTAGATAACGGTATTATTGCTCACGAATGGGGTCACTACATCAGTAACCGTTTAGTGGGTAACTCATCAGGTCTTATCAACTTCCAAGGCCGTGCGATGGGCGAAGGTTGGGGTGATTTCCACTCACTTATGTTCATTGCTAAAGCTGATGACATTAACATTCCAGGTAACGACAAGTTCCAAAAAGCCTACGGTAGCGGTACTTTCGTAGAAGATTTCTACTACGGTATCCGTCGTGTTCCATATTCAACTAATATGGAAGTAAACCCGCTGTCTTTCCGCCACATTACTGAAAATGAAGGTGCTGATGTAGGCATTGCACCAACAAGTGTTGCTTCACCACACGCAGCAGGTGAAATTTGGGCAACTATGCTTTGGGAAAGCTATGTAGCACTTATCAACGAGCACGGCTTTGAAGACGCGCAAAACCGCATGGCTAACTACTTAGTTGCTGGTTACAAGCTAACTCCGGTTGCTCCGCTATATACAGAAGCACGTGATGCTATCTTAGCTGCAGCGTACGCAGTAGACCCAGAAGATTACAAACTAATCTTAGGTGCATTCGCTAAGCGTGGTATGGGCTTAGGTGCTGTAGCACCAGAGCGTTTCAGCGAAGATTTAACCGGTGTTGTTGAATCAGACAAAATGAAACTTGCTAGCTTCACATTGAAAGATGTGGCAATGAATGCAAACTACAACGGTGCTGAATTAGGTTATTGTTCAAACGATAACGTGCTAGATAAAGGTGAAACAGGCACATTAACGGTTAGCATCATGAACACAGGTAGTGAAATACTAACGGGTACACAAGCACAGTTAACAGTTGTTAGCGGTCACGATGTAACGTTCGAAAATGATGGTTTAATTACATTCGACGATACAAACCCGTATGCTTCACAAACAAGCGCGCCTATCACGTTTACGCTAAATGATGCAGGCACTGCTGATACACTTGAAATCGAAGTGTCATTCCCTGAACTGTCTGCTGATGACGAAATTGTTGAAGCAGCAACCGATAAAGTATCTTATCTTGTGAACATGGACTTTGAAGATAAAGCACCAGTTAGTTCACAAACTGCTGACGATATGGAAATTGCAGGTGCATCATTACGTGACTGGAAAGAAAACGTAATGACAGGTGATGACCTAGCCGTTGGCACGCAAAGCATGGCAAAAGGTGGTTATGTTCCATTTTTTGATAGCTTTGGGTTTGGTCTTGGCGAGCAAACCATGTACCTAAATAACAATGACTTCCAGTCTGATGTTGCAATCGAATCAAGAGAGTTTGATATCGGTTTTGCGGGTGACTTTGAAGTTTCATTCTGGCACTTCTACCTAATCGAAAACGAGTGGGATGGTGGTGTTGTAGAAATCAGCGTAAACGGCGGTAACTGGGTTGATGTTACTGAAATGGGCGGTACATTTGATGTGGGTTACGATGGCCCTCTAATCGAAAACGACGCGCAAGCACTACAAGATCGCGATACCTTCACAGGTAACAATGTTGATGAAAACGATGTGTATGGTAACTACGAAACAATTCGTTTCGGAACTGAACTAAACGGTAACCGTGCCAAGCTTCGTTTCCGTATTTCATCTGATAATGCCGTTAGTAGCTTTGGCTGGTGGATTGATAACGTAACTGTTAGCAATGTAACGACACCAATCTTCTCAAATGTGATTGCTGGTGATACATTCGCTTGTGATAATGCACTACCATTACTTTCGGTAGCAGGTGATGCGACAGTGTCTGAGTCAGCTTCAGGCACATTAACAGCAACAGCGTCAGACCGTAACAGTGATGACACACTAAGCTATGCATGGACGCAACTAAGCGGCACAACTGCAACACTTACAGGTGCTGATACTGCGACTCTAGGCTTCACGCCTGGTGCTATCTCAAGTGATGACGAGTTAGTATTTGAAGTAACAGTGAGCGATGGTACAGACTCTGTATCTGAGCAGTTCACTGTTGCCGTAACTAACGAAGCTGAACAAGAAGAAAGTAATGAAGAGAAGAAATCTAGTAGCGGTAGCTTTGGTTTCTTAACACTACTACTTGCACCATTAGCGCTTATCGGCCGTCGCCGTAAACGTAAATAAGACTTTTAAATAGTGATAACAAAGCCCTTACAGTTCGCTGTAAGGGCTTTTTTGTTTTTAAGTTAGCGAGGGGAAAGTTAGCGAGGGGAAAGTTAGCAGCGACTTTACATCGCGTCCTAGAGCCCAGAACCTAGCACCTTTTCGTAGGCGTGAAACTTGTTTCGCGCGTCTGACCGCTGATAGCTGAAGGCTGACAGTTTCTTAATGTTGGGTTTCGCTGCGCTCTACCCAACCTACGTGGAGAGTCAACAGGTTGAATGCTGTGGGGTTATAAACACTCGATAACCCCACATTTCTGACTTATAGCTTAGAGCTTACAACTGAAAGCTTAAGGTAAGCTATTGAACCGTTGCTTTTAGGCCGCGGCGTTTTAATAATGCTGACGTGTCTGGCTCTTGACCGCGGAATGCTTTGTACGATTCCATTAGGTCACGTGAGTTACCGACTTCTAAAATTTCTTTACGGTATTTATCACCGATTTCACGTTTTAGACCGCCTTGCTCTTGAACAAAGGCAAAGGCGTCTGCTGCTAAGATTTCACTCCACATATAAGCATAGTAACCCGCTGAATAACCGCCGCCCATTGAGTGTGAGAAGAAGGCTGACTTATAACGAGGTGGTACAAATGCTACATCAACACCATGTTTTGCAAGCGCTTGTTGCTCAAACTTTTCAATGTCTTGTAAAGGAGCATCAGCAGAGAGTGAATGCCATTCCATATCAAGTAGTGCAGCAGCAACGTATTCTAGGGTATCAAAACCTTGGTTGAAGCTACGTGATTGAATTACTTTTTTCAGTAGCTCATCAGGAATTGGCTCGCCAGTTTTATGGTGTTTCGCATAGTTAGCGATAACTTCAGGGTACATGGCCCAATCTTCTTCAAATGTTGATGGGAATTCAACGAAGTCACGTGATACTGAGGTGCCAGATAGAGTAGGATACTTCACGTTTGAGAACATGCCGTGTAAGCCATGGCCTAGCTCGTGGAAGATCGTTGTTGCTTCATCATAACTGATAAGCGTAGGTTCGCCATTCGCGCCTTTTTGAATGTTCATTACGTTTACGACAACTGGCTTTTGTTCTTTAAGGCCTGATTGTTTAACGAAAGAAGTCATCCAAGCACCACCACGTTTACCTTCACGCGCGAAGTAGTCAGCAAAGAAAATGGCTAAGCTTTTACCATTTTCATCAAATAACTCATAGGCTTTTACATCCGGGTGATAAACCGGAATATCGTTACGTGGTTTAAAGGTGATACCGTATAAACGGTTCATGGTGAAGAATACGCCGTCTTCTAAAACTCGGTTGAACTCGAAATATTCTTTCACTGCATTTTCGTCAAGGTTATATTTATCTTTACGCACTTGCTCTGCGTAGAATAACCAATCCCATGGCTGTAATTTGAACTGCTCACCTGACTCATCAATCTTAGCTTGAATTGCAGCTGCTTCTGCGTTGACGTTCTGCATTAATGCAGGGATCATGCTCGCAAACATATCAAATACAGCGTGTGGTTTTTTCGCCATTTGCGACTCTAAACCAAAATCAGCCCAGCTGTCGTAACCTAATAGTTTCGCTTTTTGAGCACGTAAGTGAGCAAGTTCTGCCACGATATCACGGTTACTATTTTCGCCCGATAATGCACGCTCAGCTGATGCACGCCATACTTTTTCACGTAAATCGCGGTTTTTCAGTGTTGCCAGAATAGGCTGACGCGTGGTGTTTGTGATCTTAATTAGGTATTTGCCTGGATGGCCAGCTTCTGCAGCGGCATTGGCAAGCTGCTCAATTTGACCTGCTGGTAAGCCCTCAAGCTCTGCTTTGTCATCCACTAAAACAACATTTGTTTTAGTCAGCGCTAATAAGTTTTGTGAGAACTGAGTTGTTAAGCTCGAGTGCTTTGTATTGATATCACGAATTTGTTGTTTTTGCTCTGCACTTAATTTTGCACCAGCACGCACAAAACGTTTGTAGTAAACGTCTAATAAACGCTTTTCTTCAGCAGTTAAGGCAAGGCTGTCAGCTTCGCTGTGAATAGCCGCTACTTTCTCAAAAAGTGCTTTATTTAAGAAAATGTTGTCGCTATGAGCCGCTAGTTTTGGCGCTAACTCTTTTTGTAATTCACGACGTGCCGGGTTTGAATCCGTACCCGCTAAGTTATAAAAAATACTGCGTGTGCGTGTTAATAGCTCACCACTTTTCTCAAGCGCAACAATCGTATTGGCAAAATCAGGCTTTGCTGGATTGTTGATAATAGCTTGCACTTCAGCCATTTGCTCAGACATGCCTTTATTAAATGCTGGCATGAAATGTTCATCTTTAATCGCACTGAAATCAGGCGTTTCGTATTGTAATACGCTTTTCACAAACAGTGGGTTAGCTTGCTGTTCGGCAGCAACAGGTGCTGATTGCTCTGATTTAGGCGTTGATGTTGTTGTTTGCGGTTCTGAACAGGCTGTGAGTAACAGCGCAGAACTGATCGCGGTTGCGATTAGGTGTTTCATAGTTTTTCTCTTGTCATTTTTAAAATTAAATTATGTCGATATAACCTTGCACATACGTTTTATAAGCTCTTGATTTGCATAGCGGTTAAAACGGATTACAAAAAGATGCTAAAAAAGCACTTATATGAGGCAGGTATCACCATGTGATCAATGAGCCCAGCATACTGTGTCTTATTACAATTGACCTCATACGTTGCGATAAGGTGATTATTGGCTGCGATAAGCCGTTAAAATTCTCTAAGATGGGAAAGCCACTTATAACTTTACAGCTTAAATAGCTCGACCCAATTGATCTTTTTGACTCATAACAGTGTCCAAATAAAAACTTTGTGGTATGTTATATTGTAACAATTTAGTCTGCAATCAATCTTGCCATGGAGTGCATTTTTTTACGATAAGTTGCAAATGTTGCTGAATAAGCAAGGAGTCATATGGCTATCATAATTAAACATGCCAGCGTTGTTAATGAAGGACAGCGCGAATTAAACGATGTACGAATTGTTGGCAATCGAATCGCTGAAATTGCCAAAGATATCAGTGCCAAGGCCAATGATGAGGTAATTGATGCAAGCGGTCTGTTGCTATTACCAGGCATGATCGACGATCAAGTTCATTTTAGAGAGCCAGGCCTTACCCACAAAGGCACGATTGCCAGTGAATCTGCCGCGGCAGTGGCAGGTGGCATTACAAGCTTTATGGAAATGCCTAATGTCTCACCTTCGACTACCACGGCAAAAGCACTTGCTGATAAATACGCGATAGCAGCGCAAACGAGCGCTGCGAATTATGCGTTTTACTTTGGCGCGACCCCAGACAACCTCGATGAAATTAAAGCTCTTGATGCTAAAAATGTATGCGGCGTTAAAGTGTTTATGGGAGCATCAACAGGCGATTTACTAGTTGAACATCCTCATGCCCTTGAAGCCATTTTTCGGGAAAGCCCAGTACTCATTGCCACCCATTGCGAGCAAGGGGAGGTTATTCAACAAAATCAGCGCCGAATAGAAAAACGCTATGGTGAGTTACGAATAGAACATCACCCGTTAATTCGTGATGAGTTAGCGTGTTATGCATCATCATCGTACGCCGTATCGCTGGCAAAACGCTATGGCTCGCAGCTGCATGTTTTACACCTTACAACAGCAAAAGAGCTAGAGCTATTTAGTAACGCACCTATAGAGCAAAAACACATAACCGCCGAAGCTTGTGTGCATCATTTGTGGTTTAACCAAGATGATTACACACACTATGGCAATCAAATTAAATGTAACCCTGCCATAAAATCAGAGCAAGATCGCCAAGCGCTACTCGCAGCAGTACGCGATGGTCGCATTGATATTATTGCCACCGATCATGCCCCTCATACTTGGCAAGAAAAGCAGCAACAATACAGCGCTGCACCAGCAGGACTCCCGCTCGTCGAGCATGCATTACTATCGTTACTTGAGCAGGTAAAACGTGGTGCGTTGAGCCTAGAGCAAGTCGTTGAAAAAACAGCGCATAACGTGGCAAAGCGATTTGCTATCGAAGATCGAGGGTTTATCAGAGAAGGTTATTTTGCTGATTTAGTCCTGGTTGACCCAAGCGCAGAAAAGCACGTTGAGCACACAAACACACATTACTTATGCCAATGGACTCCTTTCAATGGCACTACTTTTTCACACCGAATTACACATACCTTTGTAAATGGTGAGTGTGTCTTTGATGGACAGCACGTATACCCGCACAAGCAGGCCGCTATGGCCTTAACATTCAATCGTTAAAAGAAGTTGATATGCAATTACCCGATATTACCTCGCACTCTAATGTAGATTTTCAGTCGCCTTTAAAATGGGTTGGCATGGAAAAAATAGCATTGCCTTTGAAACTTGCACAACCTCATGTTGATGTGCACCTGAATGCCAAAGCCGATATTTTTGTTAGCCTTGATAGTGATGCTAAAGGCATTCATATGTCGCGTCTTTATTTATTACTTAATCAGCTATTGGCTAATCAAAGCTTATCGACTAAGCGTATTAACGAGTTTATGGAAGCCGTTTTAGCATCACAAAAAGGCTTAAGTAAAGGCGCAAAACTGGTGCTGCATTTTGATTTACCCGAGCTAAAACCAGCACTCCTTAGCGACAATGCCGGATACAATGCTTACCCTGTTGTTTTAACGATAACTAAGAAGCAGTCGATGACTATCAACTTAAAAGCTGATGTAGCCTACAGCAGTACCTGCCCGTGTTCAGCGGCATTATCGAGGCAGCTTTTGAGTGAAGCGGTCGATAAGCAATTTAGCGATGAGCATATAGATAAAGCCTCTTTACTCAGTTGGCTTGCAAGTGAGCAAGGCTCTATTGCAACTCCCCATAGCCAGCGTTCTTATGCTTATATTGATGTCACTTTTAGTAGTGAGAAGCTACCTGATATTGGCGGCTTTATCACAGTATGTGAACAAGCTATTGGTACCCCTGTACAAACGGCCGTGAAGCGTGAAGATGAACAAGCATTTGCTGCCCTTAACGCAAAAAACTTATTGTTTTGCGAAGATGCAGCAAGGCGATTAAAACAGTGTTTCGAAACCATGCCGAGTATTGCTGATTACCAGTTTAAGGTCGAACACCAAGAAAGCTTACATGGCCACAATGCTGTGGTTCATGAATCTAAACATTAAGCTGATGAGTCTAAGTATTAGGCTCATGAACCTAAAATGGTTTACAAATTTTGACATTAGCGGTCGCAAAATATTGCTATTCATTTTCACAATGATAATGATACGAGCGCTAAAAATGATAAACATAATAATATAAAGGACGACTATGCGTTTTAAATTTATTGCTGCTGCAGTGGGTCTCGCTGTAGCAAATGTTGCTGTTGCCGACGAAGGCATGTGGCAGCCTCACCAGTTACCAGAGCTTGAATCAGTGTTAAAAGCGAAAGGCTTGAGCATTGATGTAGAGTCAATTTCAAAACTGACTGAGTTTCCGATGAATGCGGTAATTAGCCTTGGTGGTTGTACAGCTTCGTTTGTTTCACCAAAAGGCTTAGTTGTCACAAATCATCACTGTGCCTATGGTTCGATTCAATATAACTCGACCACCGAGAACAATATTTTAGAAAATGGCTTTTTAGCTAAAACTACCGGTGAAGAAGTCCCTGCTGCGCCGGGTTCTCGTGTTTTTGTAACAGAGCAAGTAACTGACGTTACAGATAAAGTAAACCAAGGTACTGAAAAGCTAACGGGTAAAGCACATTTTGATGCTATTCAAGCAAATGAAAAAGCACTTGTTAGTGAGTGTGAGCAAGACCAAAGCTACCGCTGTAATGTGTATACTTTCCACGGTGGTCTTGAGTATTACCTGATCAAATCGCTAGAAATCAAAGATGTGCGTTTAACGTATGCACCCGCTATGGGCGTCGGTAAATACGGCGGCGATATCGACAACTGGATGTGGCCGCGTCACACAGGTGATTTCTCGTTCTATCGCGCGTATGTTGGCAAAGATGGCAAGCCTGCTGAATATTCAGAAGACAACGTGCCGTACCAAAGTGATGCGTTTTTAAAAGTAAGCGCTAAAGGCGTTCAAGAAGGCGATTTTGTGATGGTGACCGGTTACCCAGGCAGCACAAACCGTTACCGTATTTCGCCTGAAGTTGACTATGTGTTTAACACGGCCTACCCATTAGCGCGTAAGTATAATTCGAAATATGTCTCGTTAATCGAAGAAAATGCACCAGAGGGTTCAGAGGCACGTATCGCTTACGAAAGCACGATTGCGGGTTATAACAACTACATTAAAAACTACGGTTCAATGATTGAGAGCTTTAACAAAGGGTCAATGTATAGCCGTAAGCAACAATTCGAAAAAGATCTCACCGCGTGGATCAATGAAGATAGTAAGCGCAAAGCTAAATACGGACAGGTACTTGCTGATTTATCTGCGCTAGTTGCACAGTCGCAAGAGCATAACCAGCGTGACCGTATGTTAGGTTACGTACACCGCTCACAAATGATCTCAACTGCTCGACGTTTATACCGTTTAGCTTACGAAAAACAAAAGCCAGATGCTGAGCGTGAAAGCGGTTATCAAGAGCGTGATATGCCACGTATCGAGTCTCGTTTAAAAAGCATGAGCCGTCGTTATGATGAAGCCGTTGATAAAGCTATTTTACTGTACTTTATTGAGCAATATGCTGCATTACCTAAAGACGAACGAGTTGCAGAGGTTGATAAAGCTCTTGGTCTAACTAACGGTTTTGATAAACAAAAGCAGAAAGCCTTGCTTGATGATATGTATGCTAAATCGGTTCTTGCAGATGAAAGCAAACGTTTATGGATGGCAGATCTTGACCTTGCTCAGTTAAAACAAAGTAGCGATCCATTTATTCAGTATGCGCATGCAATCTTTGCGGTCACAAAAGATATTGAAGATGCGAAAAAAGAACTGGCTGGTAAACAGCAAGCTGCTCGCCCTGCATTAATGGAAGCAATCATCGCTTATAACAAGGCACTTAATAAGCCAGTTTATGCTGATGCTAATAGCACCTTACGTGTAACTTACGGTACGGTAGGCGGCTATTCACCGCAAGATGGCTTAGTGGCAACCCCCTTTACATCTTTAGAAGGACTACTTGCTAAAAACACCGGCGTTGAACCATTCAACTCACCAGAGAAACAAAACGAGTTAATTAAGCAAAAGCTTTATGGTGATTACACCGGCGGTATGAATACTGTTCCGG
Source organism: Pseudoalteromonas sp. Cn5-37 (assembly GCF_021532495.1). Taxonomy (NCBI): domain Bacteria; kingdom Pseudomonadati; phylum Pseudomonadota; class Gammaproteobacteria; order Alteromonadales; family Pseudoalteromonadaceae; genus Pseudoalteromonas; species Pseudoalteromonas sp. Cn5-37. The sequence goes on from NZ_JAKGBA010000005.1 coordinate 202,458, forward strand.
TTAACTTTTTATCGAACGTCGATACTACAGGTGGTAACTCAGGCTCTCCAACGTTAAACGGTAATGCTGAGCTCGTTGGTTTATTATTTGATGGTGTTTACGAAAGCATTATTGGTGATTGGGATTACGATGAGAACTTAAATCGCTCAATTCACGTTGATTCACGATACATGTTGTGGGTAATGGATAAAGTTGATAATGCTCAAAATTTACTTAAAGAGATGACTATCGTTAATTAACCTGAGTTTAACGTTAATTTTAGTATTAAAATGCCAGTCACACAGACTGGCATTTTTGTTTTTAACATTAAGATATAGTATTTGACTTATTCTGGTAACTCTATATAGTGAGCGGTAGCTAAAAAGCGTGTAATTAAATCTTTATTTCGTTGTTGTATAAGTAATACTTGTAGTACCGTCCTGAAGTTTTTAAGTTCCATCTGATTTTTTGCTACACCCGCCCACTACGGGCAATATTTAATTTTTTATATCAGGAATAATACTATGTCTAACATCGTATCAGGTACAGTTAAGTGGTTTAACGAATCTAAAGGTTTTGGTTTCATCGAGCAAGAAAATGGTCCAGACGTTTTCGCTCACTTCAGCGCTATCCAATCTGAAGGTTTCAAAACTTTAGCTGAAGGCCAACGTGTAGAGTTCACTCTATCGCAAGGTCAAAAAGGCCCTCAAGCGGACAACATCAAGCCGCTATAATTTTACTGAAAAGTAAAATAGAGAAGAAGCAAGCTACGGCTTGCTTTTTTTATGTCTAAAAATTGACTGGGCTAGTTAATATTTCTATATTTAATGCAGCTGTGTCATTAGAGTGTATTAATTATTTTAAAATTTTTGTTGTTAGCGTGCCTAAGCTTTGCACCTGTAGTGCTTGCAAAAGAAAGTGTCACCATTTACACCGAGCATTTCCCGCCATATAACTTCTCAAATAAAGGGCATTTAGAGGGTATTAACTTAAAGTTTGTTAAGGCCATGTGCATCGATGCCAAAATTAAGTGCAATTTTGAGCTCTTACCTTGGTCAAGAGCATTCCACTTGGCGCAACAACAGCCCTTGTCAGGGTTAGTCTCTACAGCCCGAATTACGCAAAGAGAAAAGCTGTTTAACTGGGTAGGGCCGTTGGCCTCATCGCGAAATTTCTTTTATAGATTAAAATCAAATGAGCGTATTAATCCACTTGATCTACCCCAGGTAAAAGAACATAGCCTATGTGTTGTGCGTAATAGTATCTATGAGCAATTTGTAGAAACAATTGGTTTTAGTGATGGTAAAAATTTGCTGAAAGTGAGTCATAGTTATGAGTGTCTTAATTTATTTTTCAAAAATAAAATCGAGCTAATTATTGGTTCAGATCTATCATTTGATTATCAGCTAACTCAATACGGGCACCCTGGGCGAGAAGTCGTTAAGCTAGTTGAGCTTCCTCTTAACGATACATTAGGGAATTACTTAGCATTAAATAAAAACATACCCATCGATGTAGTTGAACGTTTGCAATCAAGTTACGAAAAGCTAATCGCTCAGGGTAAGTTAGACTTTTTTATTGAGCAATATAGTAATACCAATTCAAAATAATTCTTATTAGTCATCGTTAGCTGTTTAAGCTATCGGTAGCTGAGTACTACTATCATGGTGTTGTTTAAAAGGCACTGGGGGTTGTTAAGAGTAGCAAATAACGAATTTTTTTGCTCTTACTTAAGGCCTATTTGTTCGCATGACCTGACTATATAGCGTTGATGCCTGAATCTCAGCAAACGCATTTTTTAATGCATTGATATGGTGTGGGTTAGTATTTTTGTTTGCAGCCAGGAACCCTTTCATCGCTAAAAAATCAATTGCAAAGGCAAAGTGTAAGCGCGATTCATCAAGGCCTAATTCATTAGCCATCGCGGCGATATAGTTTTTATCGTCAATGATTAAATCAACCTTCCCCGACATCAACAACTGATATGACTTATTGATGTCTGAAGTATACACAACAGTGTAACCGCGCTCAGTTAAGCGTTGTGCTGCTAAGTCATGACGCTGAACTGCTATCTTGTATTGTTTGGCTTGCTCATTGGAGGTGATGTTTATATCGCGGCGTTCGCTTAATTTCACAAAGCCCATTTCATAGGTGGCTACTTCACCAATCCAATAGAAATGATGTTCACGCTCTGGAGTTTTAGCCATGCTGTAAATGAAAGTATTCGGCTTTTTTAGTGCCATATTATAAGCACGGGCCCAAGGGTAGAGCTCTATATTGGCATTTAAGTTTGCTTTGGCAAAAATAGCTCTTACTAATTCAGTGCTTTTACCGGCAACTTGGTTATTGATCAAGGTTTGATTGGGCGGTGATAGTTCGGTAACAACGGTTAGGGTCGGCTTGCAAAGGGCTGGCCAACTTAAGAAAAAGGTTAGTATATAAATTCTAAAATAGTTCATTTATGCACTTAAAAGGATTTAGTAAATAAATCTTAGCACATAAAACGATAAAAGGGCCTTGCGGCCCTTGGTGAAGTATCGTTCAAGTCAGATAGACCTTTAACCCCTTAAAGTCCTATCCTATTGTTTTGCAACTACGGCTCATCTCATTAAGTTTCTAAGCTAGCGAGAGGAAAAAACCTGCAATTGCTGCACTCATGAGGTTAGCCATAGATCCTGCTAACACTGCTCTGAGCCCTAAGCGTGCGATATCCTTTCGCCGACTAGGCGCCATACCGCCTAATCCACCTAGTAAAATTGCTATCGATGATAAGTTAGCAAACCCACATAACGCGAATGTGACAATCGCTTGTGTGTGCGCACTTAACGTATCGCGATAATTAATAAAGTCGAGGTAAGCAACAAATTCGTTAACTACAACCTTCTGACCTATAAAACTGCCTGCGATTACTGCTTCGTCCCAAGGTACACCTAATAACCATGCAACCGGAGCGAATACGTAACCTAAAATTTCTTGTAGCGTTAATGTTGGATGATCAAACCAACCACCAATACCGCCTAATAACCCATTTAGAAGTGCAATAAGTGCTACGAAAGCCAGTAACATCGCACCTACGTTCAGTGCTAGTTGCATACCGTTTGCGGCACCTGATGCGGCAGCATCAATTACGTTTACCGGTTTTTCTTCTTGTACGTCTAAATCAGCTAAATCTTCTTTTGGTGTTTCGGTCTCTGGCACAATCATTTTTGCCATTAAGAAACCACCTGGTGCCGCCATAAAGCTGGCTGCAATTAAGTATTTAAGCTCTACACCAATTGTTACGTAACCTGCCATAACAGAACCTGCTACGGTAGCAAGGCCACCTACCATTACCGCAAATAGCTCTGACTTAGTCATGCTGGCGATAAATGGCTTAACAATCAATGGTGCTTCTGTTTGACCAACGAAAATATTGGCGGTTGCAGAAAGCGATTCAGGGCGCGAGGTTTTCAATAGCTTTTGTAAGCCACCGCCTAGAATCTTGATTATCCAATCCATCACCCCGATGTGATACAACACAGCAACAAGTGCTGAGAAGAACACGATAACGGGCAATACTTGTATCGCAAAAATAAACCCTAAGGTATCTTGCGATGCCAGTGAGCCAAATAAGAAGCTAATCCCGTCATTGGCATAACCAATAACTGATGAGACTCCTCGTGACATACTTGCCAGTACGTTTTTGCCCACTTCGAAGAACAAGACAAAGCCACCAATTAACACTTGAAGTAAAAAGGCGATGCCTACAGTTCTTAAATTAATTGCTTTACGGTTTGTTGAAGCCGCAAAAGCAATGCCTAGTAGCACAACAATGCCTACTAAGCTCATAAATGTTGTCATACTGACTGTTTCCCGTTGTTATTGTTGCAGTAAATATTTTATTTTACTTTTAATTATATCAATGGCAACGCGATTCATACCGCCGCGTGTGACTACGAGATCAGCTTTGTGCTTAGATGGCTCAATAAACTGATAAAACATAGGTCGCACTGTCGCTTGATATTGATCAACAACGGACTGTAATGTTCTGCCACGCTGCTCCATATCTCGTTGCATACGGCGCATAAGGCAGATATCTAACGGTGTATCAATAAACACCTTAATATCAAATTCTTTTCGAAGTGCCGGATCACTCAGTAGCAAAATACCTTCAACGATAAGTACTTTTGCAGGTGCCACTCGACGCGTTTCATCGCTTCGGGTATGCATTGCATAGTCATAAGTTGGTACGTCTACTGATTTTCCAGCGCGCAATTGAAGTAAGTGCTCATGCAAAAGCTCATGCTCGAAAGCATCAGGGTGGTCGTAATTGGTTTGCGTTCGATGGTCAAACGGCAAATGCGACTGGTCTTTGTAATAAGCATCTTCTTCGATCACTGCGATCGCGCCCGGTTCAAGCTCATTGACTAATTCGTTATAAATTGTCTTGCTAAAAAGAGACTTGCCCGACGCAGATGCGCCAGCAATAGCTATAATTGTTCGTGTCACTAAAGTTCTCGCCCACACAGAAGGAAACATTGTTAGGTAGATCACAATAGCAAAAAAGACACGATTAATCTCTTTTGCTTCGCTTAGAGATGCAAATTTATAATGTTTCCGTTTTATGAAACAGGACTTATGTCCTGTACCAAAAATTCAAAGAGCATATAAAGTATTCACATATTGATAACGAGGTACCCATGGCAAGAGCACTCATCTTAATGGCAGATAGCCTAGGAATTGGCGCAGCACCTGACGCAGAAAAGTTTGGTGACGTAGGTGCAAATACCTTCGCTCATTTACTTAAAGCCTATGCAGAAGAAACTGGTGAGCACTTATCGCTTCCTAATCTTACCCGTTTAGGTTTAGCTGATGCATGCGAAGCCGCAGGTAAAGAACCTTGTTTAGTCAGTGACCGCCAAGCACCTATTGGCGCATGGGGTTACGCTAAAGAGTTATCAAGTGGTAAAGACACGCCTTCAGGACACTGGGAAATGGCCGGTGTACCTGTGTTATTTGATTGGGGTTATTTCCCAAACACACAGCCGTGTTTTCCACAAGAATTTGTTGATGAGCTAATTGCTCGCGCAGAGATTCCTGGCATTTTAGGTAACTGTTATGCCTCAGGAACGACCATTTTAGAAAAGCTAGGTGAAGAGCATATGCAAACCGGTATGCCGATTTGCTACACCTCAGTTGATAGCGTGTTTCAAATAGCCGCGCACGAAGAATCATTTGGACTGGAGAAACTTTATCAGGTTTGCGAAATCGCACGGGCGCTGCTTGATGAAATGAACATAGGAAGAGTGATTGCGCGGCCATTTTTGGGTTCGAGCCGTGACGATTTTGCCCGTACAGGCAATCGTCGTGACTATTCGGTGTTACCTCCGTCGCCAACCTTGCTTGATAAATTATCGCAAGACGGCGGTGAAGTGATCAGTATTGGTAAAATTGCCGATATCTATGCGCACCAAGGCATCACCCAAAAACACAAAGCGCCAGGGTTAATGAACTTGCTTGAGAAAACCTCAGAAGTAATCGCAAGCGCACCTGACCATAGTTTGATTTTTACAAACTTAGTTGATTTTGATGAAAAGTACGGTCATCGCCGTAATGCAGTTGGCTATGCTAAAGCATTAAAAGAGTTTGATGATTACCTACCGACCATTTTAAATCAGCTAAATAGTGATGATGTGTTAATTATCACGGCCGATCACGGATGTGATCCAACAGCAGCAGGCACTGACCATACACGTGAATACGTGCCAGTACTTGCATACCAACCGGGAATGACAAACACCCCGCTTGGAGAACGAGCTAGTTTTGCAGACATAGGTCAAACCCTTGCCCAGTGGTTTAATCTTCCTGCACTTGAATACGGTGATAGCTTTAACGACAAGCTATTAGCGAACAAAAAAGGAAACCAATAATGAGTACTCCTCATATCAGCGCCAATGTAGGCGAATTTGCAGAAACGGTATTAATGCCGGGTGATCCGCTTCGCGCTCAATACATTGCTGAAAACTTTTTAGATGACGCAAAACAAGTAACAGGCGTTCGTAATATGTATGGTTTTACCGGTACCTACAAAGGTAAGCCAGTGAGTATTATGGGTTCTGGGATGGGTATTCCATCAATGTCAATTTATGCCCGTGAATTGATCGTTAGTTACGGCGTTAAAAATCTAATTCGTATTGGTACCTGTGGTGGTATTGGTAGCGATATCAAAATCCGTGACGTTATCTTTGCACAAGGTGCAAGCACAGATTCAAACGTAAACCGTGCACGTGTACGTGGTTACGATTTTGCCGCAATTGCTGATTTTGGTTTATTACTCAACGGCGTAAACGCAGCAAAAGAATTAGGCATTGAAGCTAAAGTAGGTAATGTATTTACAACAGATACATTCTACCAAGCAGATAACACATTCTATCAAGAGTTAGACAAGCTAGGCGTACTTGCTGTTGATATGGAAACAGCTGGCATGTACGGCGTAGCTGCTGAATACGGCGCAAAAGCGATGGCACTATTTACTGTAAGTGACCACGTAATCACTGGTGAAGCAACACCAAGTGAAGAGCGTCAAAGCACCTTTAACGAAATGGTTAAAATTGCTTTAGAATCAATTTAAATAAGTTCCTTGGTAACGTATTCACTGAAATTTGGAAACACGCCCAAAGTGAAGTGAGACTAACCTCAAAGCCGCATTTATGCGGCTTTTTTTATGACTATGTATTTATGCTCGCAACCGCCCCTTAAAACTTGAAAATTCAAGCAATTGTTGCCACTTTTAGTAGAGGAACAACAATTAAGGATGTGTATGTCTAATTGGGTTGAAGCTAAAGTTAAAGATGTTAAATGGTGGACCGACTCACTATTTAGCTTAATTGTTAATGCCGATGTTGAACCATTTGTAGCAGGGCAGTTTACAAAGCTTACTATGCAAGTGGGTGATAAACGGGTTGCACGTGCATATTCTTATGTTAATGCGCCGAATAATCCCGACCTCGAATTTTATCTGATTAATGTTAAAGACGGTCAACTTTCTCAACAACTTGCGCAATTAAAGCCGGGTGACTCAGTGACTATAGAGCGCCGCGCGACAGGCTTTTTTACCCTTGATGAAGTGCCAAGCAGTGAGCAGCTTTATATGCTGAGTACAGGTACTGCGCTTGGGCCTTTTATATCAATATTAGAGCAGGGCGAAGTGTGGCAAAAGTTTGAGCATGTTCACTTAGTGCATGGAGTTCGTTTTAATGAGGACTTAAGTTATCAAGCGCGCATTAAAGCACTACAGCAGCAGTACCCAAATCTTTACTACTCACCTGTAGTCAGCAGAGAGTCAGCCACAATCGGTTTTAATGGCCGGATCACTGACGTAATAAAAGACCGTCGCTTATTTGATGTAGTAGAGCTTCCTGTTAAACCTGACTCGACACAGTTCATGATTTGCGGTAATCCAGAAATGGTAAAAGATACCACGGCCATTTTGTTAGAGCTTGGTTTTAGCCGCAACAGACGTCGTGAGCCTGGGCAGATCACCGTTGAGCAATATTGGTAAAAAACTATGCCAAACTGTGAGAATTTGCTACCTTAACGCCTTAAATCAGGCATGATGTATTTAGGAAAAGTATGAAACCGTTATTTTTGGCAATTAGTTTATTATTCTCTTGGCAGTCATTTGCTAGTGAAGAAACCACTGAACAAGCCGAGCCTCAAACTAGCCATGAACAAAAAGCCGAAAAGAAAGACGTACCTAGTTTAGAGTTTATTGAAGAAAAGCCAGTAACAGAGCAAAAAGTAATTTCTGAATCTAAGAAAGAGGTCGCAGAAGTTGATGATAGTAAAGTACTCGGTACTCAAACGCCTACACCTGCCGAGCAACCAAAAACAGTTGAAGAAAAGCAGCAAGCAGTTGATGAGGCTGAAAAGGCTGTAAAGCAAGCAAAAGAGGCGCTAACAGCCAAGCAACAAGAAAAAGCGCGTCAGTCACGAGAATCAATCGCTGTAATTGAGCAATTAATAGCAGCATATAATGCTCGTAATATTGATGCATTTATTAAAATGTATGATGAAAACGTCGAGTTTTACACATTCCCAAATGAGTTAATGTTCACAGGGAAAGAAAAGCTTATAGCTCGTTATGGCATCATGTTTAAAAAGCTTAAATGTATAAAATCGTCTCCAATTAAACGAATTGTGCATGGAAATATTGTGATTGACCATGAGCTATCAGAGACTTGTTCACAAGACCCTAAGGTGGTTGATAAGCGAGCTGAATTTGTCACTAGTTATAAAATAGAAAATGGTAAAATAACCAAAGTGTTATTCTTCCGCTAGAAAAAGAGCAGCCCAGCTGCTCTTTTTTTATGGGTGAAAGTTAGTGGGTTCAAGCTAGCGAGTTTCGAGATATGAGGTAGCAGCGATTTTACATCGCGTCCTAGAACCTAAATCCCAGCGCCTATGACGCGGGATAAACCTGCTGCTACATGTAGGCGTGAAACTTGTTTCGCGCTATTAATCTTCATTAATTTCAGGAATTACACCGTTTAAACGGGTGATATCTTCATCACTAACGTCTGCAAAATGTTTAAAGTGAGTCGGCCAATCTTTGCAATATTCTTCAATCTCTTTAATGATGTTTTTTGCTGCTGAATTTGCTAACCCAAATCGCTTAGCCTGAGATAAAAAATTGCTTTTACTTGCATAACGGCCATCATCACCAAAGCCAAGACCATGTTGTTTTGAGTTGTTTATTGGAGTGATGTCATAGGCTGGACTTAATCGCCAATTTTTTTGTGAAAATGAATATAGGAATGCATGATTGCGAGTGTGATCATCTGTATTACCAATATACGCATTGAACACCATTCGCTTAAACAACTCTTCAGCATCACCTGCATTTTGCATTGTTTGATGCCTTATAAATTCAGCTAATTGACCATATGAGTAGTCACTTGAAAGATCACTCATAGCAACTTTGGGTTTTTGAAGTAAGCTATTCGCACTTAAAAAGTGGTGTGTTGGTAACCCATTACTAACATCAAACCGCTCAACAAGTAGCACATCACCGGTATGTGTTTTATGAATAAAGGTAGGAGCCGTTCGAATACCAAGCTGTTCCGCCATTTTCATTGCAGCATGTTCAGCTCTGACTAGATTGAATAAATCATCTTGGCGATTGAATTTTGCTAAGTAGAGTTTGTTGTCAATTTGTATAGAAGTTTTTGGTCTAGCTCCCCCCATGCTTTGGCCAAATTCAAATGCTTTCTTAGCTTCATCAGAAATTGTTTTATTTGCCAGCAAGTCATCTTTAGCTTGGTCTAGCAAGGCTAAATCAGACAAGGTGTTTTTGTTAGTTTTATGCTTTGAGGCACTTCGCGAGAGACTAAAAACAAGGGCTCCTACGCCATACCCAGACCCGGCTAATAAAAATTCTAACTCGTTTTTGGGTTTTGTAGTATGAAGCGAAAGAATTAACTTGCGCCCCCACGAGTCAGCTCCTGCATCACTCAATACGCCAAATACACCTCTGTTTGCGCTGTAACTGAAAATCCCCGATTTTAATGGCAGATGTATTGGATCTAGAGCAAAGGCATCGCTTCGGGCTAAATAGCTCTTACCATAGTTGAACTCACCGCGACCTGATTGATTATCTAATTTAAAGTAACCACAGATAACGGGTTTTTCTTCTAAACCATCTATAAAAACATAGCACTCAGAAGTCATCATTGATTTCCTGTGGTGAATTTCGTTTGCGTTGGCGAGCATTGTATCCACCTACGTCGGCCGCTAATTCATTTATTTCATCGAGAAGCGATCCCTGTAAGTTAAGTACAACCAGCGCTTCAAAAAGAATGTCACTTTTCACAACATCACCTTGCTCTAACTTTTGTACTGTCGAACGTGATACCCCAATCATTTTCGCAAATGTACTTTGCGTATAATGAAGAGTTCGGTGCTGGCGAATCAAATCTCCCAGCTTTTGTGCCATTTTTACAGCCTGTTTAGAACGCATATTGATTACTTTTTTAATCATTAGATACTTAATGATTAGTTTAGCGGTATTTGGTTTTTTTGCAATAGAGGGGGATTAAGTTAGTGGGTTCAAGTTAGCGAGAGTAAAGTTAGCGAGTTTCAAGGGGAAAGAGTAAAGTTAGCGAGTTTCGAGGTACGAGGTAGCGGCGATTTTACATCGCGTCCTGGCGCCTAGGACCTAGAACCCAGAACTCGCCTATGACGCGGGATAAACCCGCGGCTACATGTAGGCGTGAAACTTGTTTCGCGTGTCAGATCGTCTCTATATGTTGGGTGTCGCTCCGCTCGACCCAACCTACCTGGAAAGTGAATAGGTCGAATGCTGAGAAGAACAATCGACCTTAATAATCCCACATTTCGGCTGATATCTAATATCTGACCTCTAACGGCTAAAAGCCAGCGATTTCACATCGCGTCCTAGCGCCTAGAGCCTAGTACTTCATCACACAAGTTCTGACTAGTTGAGGGCACCATAAGCCCTCTGAAGTTTTTCACGAGCTAATTCAACATTAAACATCCAGTTTATACTTGTTCTTTCTTTATTCCGGCTCCATTCCC
>NZ_JAKGBA010000006.1:0-172140 GCF_021532495.1 Pseudoalteromonas sp. Cn5-37
CGTGCTCAGAAAGCTTTTTCGCGCAGTATAAAAAGGAGTGGATAAAGAATTTAAATGAACTGAGTCGTAGTGAAATGACAACACAAACGTATTTTTATATTGAAAAATACTACAACTCAGTAAGAAGGCATGGCACCCTAGGGTATAAAAGTCCCATGCAGTACGAACAAGTTAATTAAACCCCGTGTCTACTTTATCGGGGTCAGATCACGCGGCTGAACGCTGAACGCTGACGGCTGAAAGCTGATAGCTCTGTGTTGGGTTTCGCTGTGCTCTACCCAACCTACGCCAGATCCTCAAACTTTCCCCTTCTAACTTGCAACTTTACTCTCGCAAACTTGCTTCCCTTACCTTGTTATGCGATAAAGCGTTTTATATTTGTAATACAATTAAGGTTTGCTGTGTCTCGTAAGAAAACGACCAAGTCAAAAGGCTCTTCAGGTTTAAATCGTAAAAATAGTGAAGCATTTATTGCTAAGTTCTCATCGCATCCAGATACGCATCTATGCCCGTCGGGTTTAATGTATAAAGTGATTGATGATGTTGCAGGAGAATGCATATCAGAGTTCGATACAGTGGTTATTAATCAACGTATTATGCTTGCTGATGGCAGTGTTATTGCCGACAGTTATAAAGCGGGTATGCCTGAGGTGTTCGCATTATCCGAAGCTATAGAAGGGTTAAGAGAAGGGTTGCTATTAATGAATATTGGCTCTCGTTATGAATTTGTGATCCCTCCAGAGCTTGCTTGGGGTAAAAAAGGTAACGGTGGCAAAATTGGCGCAAATGCAGTGCTGCATTTTGATGTTCGTTTAATGCGTTTAGCTTAACTCTCTGAGTATAACAGCCTTAGCATAAGTCGACAGAGTATTTAAAACGCGTTAACGTTCACTAATGGTTTACTGAGGAACATTATGGACGCATTTACTTCACGAGTTTACTTTCTTCGGCATGGCGAAATCGCTACGCCTGGAATTCTTTCTGGGCAAATCGATGTCGATTTATCAGAGCTTGGTCATAAGCAAATGCGCCAAGCCTCTGCTGAGCTCATAAATTTAAATGCCATATATAGCTCACCACTAAAGCGTTGCTCAGTCCACGCTGATTATTTAGCAAATCAGCACTCACTGCATGTACAGTATTATAACGCGCTGAAAGAGTTTAATTTTGGTGATTGGGATGGCCAAGATTACCAACAGCTTTGGCAGCAAACAAGTAAGCCTCATATTGGTGATTTTTGGCAGCACCCATGGCAAGTAAAAGTACCAAATGGTGAATCTATGGCAGACTTTTACGCCCGGGTAGAGGCATGGTGGCAAACATTTTTACAATCACTATGTGAATCTAAGCATGAACAGTCATTGGTAATTAGTCATGCTGGAGTGATCAAACAAATTCTCGCTATTGTTTGTCAGATGCCAAAACAATCAGCCACGCATTTAAATGTTTTTCATCTTCCTTATGCAGGGCTTATTACACTTGATGTATATATAGATGAACAAGGACAAGCTTGGCCTAAAATTGTTTTTTAGCCATCTAGAGCGATATTCATTGAATTATTTACTTAGCCCGCCATAATACTCATATGCTATGGAATGGAGTGAAATTCTCCAGCTGTTCCCGCAACTGTAATCCATCTAAATAATGGTCAGCCAGATACTTAGCACTAACAACTAATCATCGAGCGGGTCAACTCACATCATTTTCTGGTACTTACCAGTGCTTTCTTGTGCGTTGTGATTACTCGCCAAGAGAGAATAAGCTTGCAACAAAATAGCCTTAGCGCTGCGCCATTAATATCAGTGTCTGATTTAAGTTGGGGTACTGCGAATAAAACGATACTTAAATCAATTAACCTTGAGTTAAACGCTGGGCAGTTTATCGGTCTACTTGGCCCTAATGGAGCTGGTAAATCAAGCCTGTTGCGCTGTCTTTATCGTTACTTGAAGCCTAAGCAAGGGGTTGTGCTGCTGCGCGGTCAAGATATTTGGCAAATCAGTGCTGATGAATATGCAAAGCAGGTTGCAGTGGTTTTACAAGAGTCTCCATCGCAGTTTTATTTGTCTCTGTTCGACGTGGTGAGCCTAGGCTTAACACCTCATAAGCGACTTTTCAGCGGCACGTCTGCCAATGATAAGCAGCGTATTTTTCAAGCGATTGAGCAGGTTGGTTTGTCTCATCATAGTGAGCAAGCATTTGATTCGCTCTCAGGTGGCGAAAAGCAAAGAGCGCTCATTGCACGCTCTATCGTACAGCAACCTAAGTTGCTCATCATGGATGAGCCTACCAGTCACCTTGATGTTAAATACCAAATTCAAATAATGGAATTAGCAAAGTCCCTCGATGTGACAGTGCTTGCCTCTTTCCATGATTTAAATCTCGCCGCGAGTTTATGTGATGAATTATTGGTGATTGATGAAGGGCGTTTGGTTTGTCAGGGGCAACCAAAAGCGGTGCTTACTGAGCAGCTGTTGAGTGATGTATTTGGTGTCTGCGCAGCGGTATCTGCTCACCCGCAATCAAGCACTGATAAGTTTATTCCGCACATCACTTATTTTTATGGCTATCAGACACAGGAGCATCAACATGACTGATGCAATGCGTTTAAGTATCTGTGTTGTCGTAGGGCTTATTAGTTGTTTTTTAGCATTGAGCTTTGGTGCTGCAAATACGCCACTGAGTGATGTTTTTAATGGTTTGTTTAGCCAAGGTAGCGATGAATTTGTGCAGCGTATTATTTGGCAGTTACGTATGCCCAGAACAATGCTGGCATTTTTAGCAGGTTCTGGGCTGGCTCTTGCAGGATTAATTTTGCAGACCGTAACCCGAAACCCGCTTGCTGACCCTTACTTGTTTGGTATTTCTTCTGGGGCTTCATTTGGTGTGGTGTGCTTTATAGCCCTAACCGGTGTGAGTTTTGGCTTTAGTATGTCAGTTGCAGCATTTGCCGGAAGCTTACTTTCTATGCTGTTGCTTATTGCTATTGCAGGGCGTCGCCATGCTGGCCAAGTTGAAGCCATGTTACTCGCTGGTGTTGCTTTATCTTTCTTATTTAGTGCTCTAACTAGTCTGTTGCTTTATTTTAGCGATCCACAAGCCATCACCGCTATCTTGTTTTGGACGATGGGCAGTTTTTCTCGTGCTCAGTGGGACACTCTTTGGCTGCCGTTTGCCGTTATTATTGCCTGTATGACTTTGATGATTGCATTTCGTCGTCAGCTAAATGCGATGCTGCTTGGTGATGAAAGTGCAGCGACTTTGGGGATTCATGTACAACGCTTTCGGATCATGATGCTGCTGCTAAGTTCATTAATTACAGCGGTGCTTGTTGCTATGTGCGGTGGCGTTGGTTTTGTCGGCCTGATGATCCCACATATTGTGCGCTACTTTTCGCCGCAAGGCAGCAGCCATAACTTAGTTATGACATCCTTGGTAGGTGGCATTTTTATGGTGTGGGTAGATGTGTTATGCCGAACCCTATTGAATAACCAAGAACTACCCGTTGGTGTGATCACAGCCGCTATCGGTAGTGTGTTCTTTTTATTCTTACTTTATTTTCGTAAACAGAGCAGGTAGCTAATGTTTAATATCATGCCTCTTAATCAGCAATTTTCAGCTGTAATTCAACAAAAAATAGACCTTAAAACAAAGCCGCTAGGCGCTTTAGGTCAGCTTGAAAGTTGTGCCAAACAATTAACGCTTATTTTTTCAAAGCAGCTTGATAGTGAGCAGGCGCTAGTTGCCTTTAAACCGGTTATTTCAAACCCTTCTCTAGTTGTATTTGCGGGTGATCATGGTGTGGCAAGCCAAGGTGTGTCGATTGCTCCTAGCAGCGTTACATCACAAATGGTGGCAAACTTTGCAGCAGGAGGCGCAGCGATTAATGTATTTTGTCGCCAGCTTGGCTGGCAGCTAGAAGTTGTTGACGCTGGAACACTCGCTACTTCACACGATAAAAGTGTGCATAACCAGCGTTTAGGTGAAATCACTGCACCACTGAATACTGAAATGGCCATGTCACTTAGCCAGGTTGAAAAAGGGTTTGCATTAGCTAAGCAGCGAGTTTATTCACTCTATGAACAAGGCTGCAATACCATCGCCTTTGGTGAGATGGGCATTGGCAATACCACAAGTGCTGCGGCATTAATGGCTGCCTTGTTGTCGTTACCTGCCAGCCAATGTGTTGGTAAAGGCACTGGTGTGAGTGACGAGGTTGTTGCTAAAAAAATTAAAGTTGTTGAGCAAGCCCTTCAATTACATCAAGCTCATTTTAGCGATCCATTAATGACGCTTGCGGCATTAGGTGGTTTTGAAATTGTACAGATCACCGGTGCCATTTTAGCTGCTGCCGAGCTTGGTATAGCAGTGATCGTGGATGGCTTTATTTGTACCGTAGCGGCGCTTGTTGCAACTCGCATTAATGCAAACGCTCGCGATTATATGTTATTTGCTCATGCTTCTGATGAGCAAGGGCACAAAGCAATGCTCAATGCCTTGCATGCAGCACCTTTATTGCAGCTTGATTTACGTTTAGGAGAGGGCACCGGGGCTGCGCTTGCTTTACCTTTACTGCAAGCATCTTTGGCGTTTTACAATGACATGGCAAGTTTTGCCGATGCTAATGTTGAGCAAGTTGTCTGATATGAGCACTGAACAACACACTTCTGGTTCTACTCCAAGTCAGCTTCAGCTATTTTTGCTAGCGCTTAGCTTTTTAACGCGTATCCCCGTTAAATTAAACTTTGTAGTGTCTGATACAGCACTCAATCAGGCCAGCCGTTATTTTGCATTGGTCGGTGTGATATTAGGTGTACTTTTAGCGCTGAGCTTTTTGCTGCTAAGTTGGTTATTCCCTGCAGCCATTGCAGTTGCCTTAGTTATGACGTTTAGCTTGATAATTACAGGGGCATTTCATGAAGATGGCCTTGCTGATGTCTGGGATGGCTTTGGTGGTGGTTGGCAAGTCGCAGATAAGCTGAGCATTATGAAAGATAGTCGCTTAGGTACCTATGGTTCTGCGGCGTTAGTGATGGCCTTATTAATTAAGTACCAAACACTCGTTGCACTTAGTGAAGTAACCAGTACTGTGATTATTGCACTTGTTTTAGGGCAAAGCTTAAGTCGGGTTGTAGCAACAAGTTTAATTGCAGACATGGACTATGTAAGTCAGGACGCCACATCTAAAGTAAAACCCATTGCGATGCATTTAAGCACGCAAAGTTATCAAATACTGTTAGTAACTGGCGGTGCGGTATTAGCAATTGCATGGTTGTTTTTTGGCTTCACTTTAGGGCAATTATTAATACTCATCAGTGTGCTTTGTGTTACTCGCTTACTATTAAAGCGCTGGTTTGAAAAACAGTTATCTGGCTATACCGGTGATTGCTTGGGAGCAGCCCAGCAAGTATCTGAGCTTGTTACCTACCTTTGCTTGGTGAGTTTATTATGAGCCAACAACATACTTTAATTTTAGGCGGTGCTCGCAGCGGTAAAAGCCGTTTTGCTGAGCAGCTGGCAACAGATTCAAACAAGCCTCTTATCTACATCGCCACAGCCAATGCGGGTGATGAAGAAATGACAGCCCGAATTAATAGGCATCAAGCTGAGAGGGCTAAGTATTGGCAACTTGTTGAAGAGCCTTTGTATTTGGCTAAAGCACTACAACAACACAGCCAAGCTGAAAACTGTATTTTAGTGGATTGTTTAACCCTTTGGTTGAGTAATTGCTTATGCCAGCATGGTGAAGCATTTTGGCTTGAGCAAAAAGCGGCCTTACTCGATGTGCTATCGCAATTGCCGGGTGAGGTGATTTTTGTCAGCAATGAAGTGGGTCATGGCATTGTGCCACTCGGTGAATTAAGTCGTCAGTTTGTTGATCATTCAGGTTGGTTGCATCAAGCCTTAGCACAGCAAGTTGCACGTGTTGAGTTTGTGATTGCAGGTCTTGCACAAACCTTAAAAAGAGAACAATGATGAAAACATTAATGGTGCAAGGCACGACCTCAGATGCAGGTAAAAGTACTCTTGTAGCAGCACTTTGCCGGATCTTTGCTAATCGAGGCATTAAGGTTGCGCCTTTTAAGCCACAAAATATGGCGTTAAATAGCGCCGTAACCGAAGATGGTGGCGAAATAGGTCGCGCACAAGCTTTGCAAGCAGTAGCGGCAAAAGTCCCCGCAGAAGTCGATTTTAACCCTATCTTATTAAAACCTAACAGCGATACCGGGGCGCAGGTAATCGTTCATGGTAAAGCGCTGTCGAATATGGAAGCTGGCAATTATCACGACTACAAAAAAGTGGCGATGGATGCAGTTCTTACTTCGCAGCAGCGTTTAAGTGAACGTTTTGAATTACTGGTTGTTGAAGGTGCAGGGAGCCCAGCAGAAATTAACCTGCGCGAAAACGACATTGCTAATATGGGTTACGCTGAGGCGGTTGATTGCCCGGTGATCATCATTGCCGATATCGATAAAGGCGGCGTGTTTGCTCATTTAGTCGGAACGTTAGCCTTGTTGTCTGAGTCGGAGCAAGCGCGCGTTAAAGGCTTTGTGATTAACCGTTTTCGTGGTGATATTGCGTTATTGCAAGGAGGCCTTGATTGGTTAGAGCAATACACCAATAAGCCAGTGCTTGGGGTGTTACCTTATTTACATGACTTAGCACTCGATGCTGAAGATGCCGTTGCTATAACTAATCAGGTAGATAAACCGCAATTACGCATAGCCGTGTTGCTACTTCCTCATATTAGTAATCACACAGACTTCGATGCATTGCGATTACAACCAGAAATTGATTTACAGTATGTACGTCATACCCAGGCTATTCCAAGTGTTGATCTGATTATTATTCCGGGCAGTAAAAATGTACTCAGCGATTTAGTGTTTTTAAAAAATGAAGGTTGGCATAAACAAATAACACGTCACCTGCGTTATGGCGGTAAAGTGCTCGGAATATGTGGTGGGCTGCAAATGTTAGGCAACTACCTTACTGATCCACATGCTGTGGAATCTAATTTAGGCAGTTCAAAAGGGCTTGGGCTTGCTGACTTTGAAACGCAATTAGGGCAACAAAAAGTACTAAGCCAAGTCTCTGGTACTCTTCATTTAAACAATAGCGATAAAGCAATATCTGGTTATGAAATTCACGCCGGAATCAGCCAAGGGCCGGCACTTGAAAAGCCATTTTTGAGCTTTAATGATCACCCAAGTGGATTCAAAGTAGATGGTTTTATTAGTGATGATAACCAAGTAGCAGGTACTTACTTACATGGCTTGTTCGATACCCCTGAGGGCGTATCTGAGCTAATAACTTGGCTTGCAGCAAAGAGCCAAATTAAGCCAATTGATATTAACTTAAACCGTGAACAGCAGTTAAGCCGTTTAGCTAGTGTAGTAGCAGAGAATCTCGATATTGAACAAATCATCAATATTTATGAGAACTTCAATTTAGAGACATAAGGAACAACAATGAGCGAACAGAATCAAGATAAGCACCAACAACGCCAGCAAAAAGTAAAAGAAAAAGTCGACGAACGGATTGCTGCTGCACAAAAAGAGCAGGGTATTTTTCAGGTTATTACTGGCAACGGTAAGGGTAAATCGACTTCTGGTTTTGGTACTGTTGCACGTGCGGTAGGTCACGGAATGAAATCCGCTGTGTGTCAGTTTATTAAAGGTACATGGGAGTGTGGTGAGCGTAACCTACTCGAAAAAGCAGGGGTTGAATTTGTTATTATGAACACCGGTTTTACTTGGGAAACACAAAATAAAGAGTCAGATACAGCTGCTGCGCAAGTGACATGGCAAGAAGCGAAAAGAATGTTGAAGGATGAGTCGATTAACCTCGTTATGCTAGATGAAATAACCTATATGATTACCTACGGCTATATTGATTTAGACGAAGTACTAGAAGCCGTTAGCTCTCGCCCTGCTATGCAATCGGTGATTATTACAGGTCGTGGTGCACACCGAAAACTAACCGACTTAGCTGATACAGTCAGTGAAGTCAGAAACGTAAAACACGCTTTTGATGCAGGAATAAAAGCACAAAAAGGGTTCGATTATTAACATGAGAACCATTAAGTTTGCACTCGTAAGTGTTTTATTTTATTTACCAACATTGGCTCAGGCTTATGAAATAAAAGAGCCTCAACGTATTGTTGCCTTAGCCCCACATATCGTTGAAAACCTGTTTGCGATTGGTGCTGGAGAGCGCATTGTCGGTACCGTTGACTATGCAGACTTTCCTCAGCAAGCGAATGATATCGAACGAGTAGGCGGCTATTACGGAATTAACATGGAAAAGCTGTTGTCGTTAAAACCAGACCTAGTTCTGGCTTGGAAAACGGGTAACAAAGCTGAAGATCTCGCTTACATTGAAAAGTTAGGTATTCCGGTAGCGTACAGCAATCCAAATCAGGTTGATAATGTGGCAGATGAACTACGTAAACTAGGCACGCTTACGCATTTGCAAACCAAGGCAAATAAAGTAGCCAAACAGTTTGAAACTAAACTCAACGCTATTCGTACAGCGCAGGAAGGCAAACCGAAAGTGTCGGTGTTTTATCAATTATGGCCTGAGCCAATGATGACAGTTGGCGGAAATACTTGGATCAATCAGCTATTAACTATTTGTCATGCGGATAATGTGTTTGCTAATAGTGATACAGACTACCCGCGCATTAGTATTGAAAATGTATTGGTTGCCAATCCAGAGGTCGTGATTATTCCAGATGAAAAATCGAAAAAGCCTCAGCCTAAAATTGATTGGCGACAATGGCCTGAATTGCCAGCAGTGCAACATAACCAGTTTATTAGTGTAAACGCAGACTTATTGCACCGTTTTACAATCCGTATGCTTGATGGTTTGACCGACATGTGTGGTAAAATAGACGTTTCTCGTCAGCAAATACAGGCTTCAAAATGAACGATTGGCAAACATTTCTAGATACTGAGCTTGCTAAGCCCTACATGCAAGAAACCTTACAATATGTGGCCGATAGACGCGCAGCAGGCGTTACCGTTTATCCCAAAGACGAACAGGTATTCTCAGCTTTTGATGCTACCCCTTTGAATGAAGTTAAGGTGGTTATTTTAGGGCAAGATCCTTATCACGGAGAAGGTCAAGCCCATGGTTTGTGCTTTTCGGTATTACCAGAAGTTAAAAAGCTGCCCCCGTCTTTGAAAAATATGTACAAAGAGTTGGCTACTGATATAGAAGGTTTTGAGATACCTCATCATGGCTATTTGCAAAGCTGGGCCGAACAAGGCGTGTTTTTACTCAACACGGTACTAACGGTAGAGCAAGGGCAAGCTCATTCTCATAAGCATCTTGGCTGGGAAAAGTTTACTGATGCAGTAATTGCGCTTATCAACCATCACTGTGACGGTGTGGTGTTTGTGTTATGGGGCGCACATGCTCAGAAAAAAGGTAAACACATTGATACCTCGCGTCATCATGTGATCCAAGGCCCGCATCCATCACCGCTTTCTGCACATCGTGGCTTTTTTGGTTGTCAGCATTTTTCAAAGACAAACCAGCTGCTTACTGATCAAAATAAAGCACCAGTAAATTGGTCTTTGCCGCAAATGCAAAAGGCCCTTGCGGGCCTTTAATTAAAAGTCTAATTCATCAAGCTCAACGCTGTCTGTGAAATAGTCTAACTCCTGTAGTTCTTTGCGAAGTCTATGCTTGTCTTTCAACGCTTCGATTTCGCGCCATTTTCTCTTTTTATTTTTTGTAGAGGTCTTTTTTGTTGTACTAGGACCTTCTAATATTTCTAAAATATCGTCTAGGCTATCCATGAACTTCTCCTATTGATTTTTTGAACCTCGGAAATACCTATACCACAGGCTGCTCAAAAATAGAATAAAAAAGTGACAATACTGTTACAGAACTGTGATTGATAGATGAATAGATCAAAGAAGGTGGTTTTTTAGAAACAAAAACGCCACCTAGCGGTGGCGTTTTAAAAAATACTGTAATTTAAATTACATTGCTTTAAAGCGTGCTTCTAATTCAAGCTGTGCTTGAGCAAAAGAACGAATACCCTCAGCAAGTTTTTCTGTTGCCATAGCATCTTGGTTATGTAACCAGCGGAACTGGTCTTCAGTTAGTGGTGCTGGTTTTTCTTCAACAGTAAAGTCGCTCTCTAGTAGGTACTCTTGTGCATCCGTTAATTGGCCTAACTCTTCTAAAAGAGCAGGGCTAATCGTTAACTTATCACAGCCAGTAAGTGCGATGATCTCGCCTGTGTTACGGAAGCTTGCGCCCATAACAACCGTTTTGTAATCGTGGCGTTTGTAAAATTCGTAAATGTTACGTACAGATTGCACACCTGGATCGTTTAGCGGATCTGTTGGTTTTTCCATGCCGTTAGCAACGTGCCAGTCTAAGATACGGCCAACGAATGGTGAAATTAAAAATACGTTCGCATCGGCACATGCGCGAGCTTGTGCTTCAGAGAATAACAGCGTTAAGTTACACTTAGTGCCTTCTTTTTCAAGCTGTTCTGCAGCTTTGATGCCTTCCCAAGTTGATGCAACTTTGATTAGGATTTTATCTTTGCTAACGCCTTCTTTTTCGTAAAGGCTCAGTAACGTATGTGCTTTGTCGATAGTCGCTTGGGTATCAAATGATAAACGTGCGTCTACTTCTGTAGAGATATAACCAGGTACGATTTCGCTAATTTCTTTACCAATTAATACAGCAAAGTAATCACATGCTAATTCAAGTTGTTTAGCTGCATCTTGCTCGGTTTCTTTGGCATATTGCCACGCTTTATCTAAATAAGGCTTATACGCTTCAATTTCACTGGCTTTTAAAAGTAGAGATGGGTTTGTTGTTGCATCTTCTGGTTGGTGCTTTTTGATAGCTTCGATATCACCTGTATCTGCAACAATAGATGAATGCTGTTTAAGCCTTTGTAGTGCTGAAGTCATTTGCTTTCCTCATTCCAAGCAAGTTAAAAGAAAATCCATTATAGCGGCCTTTATGCTGCAACACTATGACAGTGTTTAATAGGTCAAATGTCCTTAATACAGAAATTAGAACATTATGTATGAAAAGAACAGCGGATAAAGGCAGGACGAAACAAAACGTGCATTTTGATTCAATTAATGTTGAAATTGACATCAAACAAATTACAAGTCAATAGCTAAGTATGATCACTGTTATTTCACCTGCAAAAAATTTAGATTACGAAACACCAGCCACGACCGATAAATTCACTCAACCTGAATTACTCGAGCACAGCGAAGAGTTAATGTCAGTTTGCCGTGATTTAACACCAGCGCAAATTGGTAGCCTAATGAAAATCAGCGATAAACTAGCTGGTTTGAATGCGGCACGCTTCGCCGAGTGGTCACAGCCATTTACTCAAGATAACGCAAAACAAGCCGTGCTAGCCTTTAATGGTGATGTATACGGTGGCTTAGATGCGCAAACTCTAAGCGATGCTGATCTTGATTACGCACAGTCGCACTTACGTATTTTGTCTGGTCTTTATGGTGTGCTTAAACCATTAGATTTAATGCAAGCTTACCGCCTTGAAATGGGTACTAAGTTAGAAAACCCACGCGGTAAAAACTTATATGAGTTTTGGGGCAGTGTTATCGCCGAAAAGCTAAATACAGTGCTTGCTGAGCAAGATAGCAAATACTTGGTAAACCTTGCTTCGAATGAGTATTTTAAAGCGGTTGATAAAAAAGCATTAAATGCACAAATCATCACTCCACATTTTAAAGACTGTAAAAACGGCCAATATAAAGTGATCAGCTTTTATGCGAAAAAAGCCCGCGGCATGATGGCACGTTACATCATTGAAAATAAAATCACCCAATTAAGTGATTTAAAAGATTTCACCGTTGCAGGTTATTACTTTAGCAGCGATGCTACAGCAAAAGAATTAGAGCCTGTTTTCTTACGGGAAGAGCAGAACTAAACTTTTAGTAAAATGAATTAAAACAGCCGTGCTAAGCACGGCTTTTTTGTGCTTGTATGAAACTGGCGCTTATTTTGCAAAACAGCAGTTATGTTTCTTAATGTATCAGGTAGTCGCATGTTAAAAATACCAACCGTCGGTGAAGCCGAAAAACTTATAGAAGAAAAGCTCGGTGGCTGGGTTGATATCATCATAAGCCATATCCCTAACTTTATTGTTGCAGTAATCATTACTATCGTGTTTTCACTGCTGGCACGTATCGTTGGTTCAATGCTTAGAAAGCTATTACGCCGTTCGTTAGAGTCTTCACAAATAGCAGACTTAATGTCATCGATAGTAAAAGTCATCGTATTATGTGTAGGCTTATTTGTAGCCCTTGATTTCTTGGGCCTCAGAGGCACGGTCACCTCATTACTAGCTGGTGCGGGTATCGTAGGCCTCGCTATTGGTTTTGCCTTTCAGGACATGACAGAGAACCTTATAGCGGGTATTGCCATGGGTATTCGCAAACCATTCAAAACAGGGGATGTAATCCGCACCGAAAGCGTGTTTGGTACCGTTAAGGCGATTAACCTTAGAAACACTCTCATTGAGAACTTTTATGGGCAACTTATCTTAGTGCCTAACAAGATTCTATTTAGAAATATACTCAGTAACTACAGCACCTTAGGTGTGCGTCGTATCGAGGTACCAGTAGGTATTTCGTATGCCGATGACCCCGAGCAAGCCGCTGAGGTGATTGTTAAAAAAATCAATGAGTTTGATTTTGTGATCAAACAAGAAGAAACCGCAGTTTACGCCGAAAGCTTTGGTGATAGCAGCGTTAACTTACTAGTTTGGTTTTGGATTAAATACCCCGGCGAAGCAGATTTCATGACCGTTCGTCACAAGGCTGTTGTGGCAGTTAGAAACGCCCTAAGCGAAGCTGATATGACCATCCCATTCCCAATCCGCACGTTAGATTTTGGTATCAAAGGCGGCGAGAAATTAAATGCCATGATAAGCGAAAAACAGCAAGATAAAGACGCTGAGGCACCGCAAACCGATAAGTAAAATTTACTGACTCATCGGCGTGATTTACACAGGGAAGTGTGTTTGAGGTGGGGGATTAAGTAAAAGGTATAGTTGATTACTAGCACCAATAAGCTAAGCTTGATTGTAGTAGTATAAAGTAGGATTATATCTGTATTTGTTTTATTTAAGATGAGTAAATTATGGCGATGGTAAAAAAAAGTATCACTGTGACTGCCCAACAAGAAAAATGGATGCAAGCACAGCTCGCTTCAGGAAATTATGCGAGTGACAGTGAGTTACTTCGAGATTTGATTAGAAAAGAGCAAATGCGAGCTTCTGAAATTGAAGCTATTCGTATGAAATTAATTGAAGCAGAGAAAAGTGGACTTTCAGATAAATCACCAAGTCAAATGTTAGCTAGTTTCAAGGAAGAAGCGAGTAAGGATGGGAAGTTATAAACTTAATATTCAAGCCGAAGCTGATTTGAAGCGAATTTGGTTTCGTAGTTTAGAGCAATATGGTGAAAATCAGGCTGATGCTTATTTTTGTAAGTCTTTTTATCGTTTTGAGCAATTGGCAAAGCAACCTTATTTAGCACCAGCAGTCGATGAGATTAGGCAAGGTTATCGACGAGCTGTTTGTGGTGTTGATAGCATTTATTATCGCATTCAAGGTGGCAATATAGAAATTATGAGAGTATTAGGTAGGCAAGACATTCAAGCTAACCTTTGAACGAGCATGGCCTTTTAATCTTCATTTCAAATCATTTTTAACCCAAGCTCGTTCATTAGGGTAGTCGACTATAACTCTCAAATATTTAAGCGCTGAACCTCCTAGCGCACCATCAATTTGTTTATCCATCATAGAAGACATAAATTGATGAAAATTATTATCTTCTCTTCGCGTAAACCAAACAGGGCCCACCACTTTATTTGCTATTTTTAGCTCTGGCACTCTAATCATTGATTGTTTAGATAACAAACATGCTTTTTCTATAACCGTCCATTCAGGGTGAGATCTCACCCAATTGTCAAATATGGACGCTGTGATAAAAGAGGTTGCGACTTTTTCACCGGATAAATTAAGTTGCTCAAGAGCTTCATTTGAAGGCCAAGCAGAAGCGCCAGTATCGAATAACATTGGAATCGTTACACTATCTACCGATATATTAATGCTCGGAAAACCTAACGTATAATTACCTAATTCATTCTTTTGGAAACCTAAAGGTACTTCAGAAAAGTTATCAGTTTCAGGTAGTTTAGATAAAATAGTGATGCTTTTATCTAGGTAGTTAAAATCGATGATTTTTTCAGCATGCCATCTGCCGCCTAAGGTGCCATCCAACTCATTAGATGAACTTATTTCTCTTCTTGGCACTACTTGTAATTGACCTGCCCACCAATTGTTCAGCCCTGCGATGGGTATCCAAGCACTTTTATCAAATTGCGGCATATCAGTAACTTTAATGGCACCGTCTTCAGTTTCTTTGCTTTCAACCTTCCATTGATATTTTTCACTGAGTTCTTTTGAAATAGCATTCCAACCACCACCAGTATCAGTGAAAAATTTTACTGTTGTGCCATCACTGAGCTTTGGGGTTAAGTAGATTAAATTATTTTCAAATTCACTTGGCAGTTCTGTTGATACGCAAAACATAGGTGTAATAAGTAGTAAAGCAAATATCAGTTTTTTCAAAATAAACCTTCCAATGGTGATTTGAGCATAGTGGTGCATTATGTCGATATCTAAGAAATAAAACAAATGACCTGGATCTGTTAAATAATTTAAAGGAGGTTGGGAGTGTAAATTCGCGCGAAATGAATTTTACGCCTACGGTGAGCCGTATCTGACTTAGCGCTTAAAATTTACGGTTTAAAGCTTTTAATTAACGTGCTGGTTTTTGCTTTGCTTCAAATTTTAACCCACAGGCTATTCCCCCTAAGTAAGAGGGTTACATTTTAAGTGGACACCTGTTGCGCAACACGCTACACTTTGGCAATGATCAAGACATTCAAACATAAAGGCTTGAAAAAGTTCTTCGAGACTGGAAGCAAAGCAGGGATTCAAGCCAAACACGAGCGCCGTTTGAGAATGCAACTAGCCGCTATAGATACCGCTTCGATTATTGAAGATATCGATTTACCTGGGTTTAAGTTGCATCCATTAAAAGGCAATCGTGATGGTGTTTGGTCAATAACTGTAAATGGTAATTGGCGAGTAACATTTGAATTTAAAGATGGTAACGCCTACATATTAAACTACGAGGATTATCACTAATGACTATGCATAATCCACCGCATCCGGGTGAATTTATTTCCGATGTATATATGGAGCCTTTCGGTTACAGCTGTAGATTTGTCGCGAAACAATTGGATGTCTCACCTTCAACTCTTAACAGAGTTCTTAAGGGGCAGAGCTCAATTACTCCTGAAATGGCATTAAGATTATCTAAGGCTTTGGGTAGAAGCCCTGAAAGTTGGCTATCGATGCAGGATAATTACAATCTTTGGCAAGCTAAACAAAATGTTAACCTAACCAAGGTACACCCTATTAGTTTTTCAGTAGCGTAATGAGAATAATCACAAGCTTGCTGCTACTTTGGCTGTTCACCTGAAATTTCTTGTGTGTTATTTATAAGAAATAAGCCATCGCGCAAAATAAATTTCACGCCTACGGTAAGCTATTTATGGCTTAGAGCTTGAAATTTACGGTTTAAAGCTGGGTTCCCGTGTTGGGTTTCGCTGCGCTCAAACCAACCTACCTTAAAGTTTTGTCCTACAAAAAAAGCGCAAGCAGTTTAACTGGTTGCGCTTTTTTATTTATTCGGTATACCAACGATTAGTGAAGAATACGTGCTCTGATAGTCCCTTCAACTGCACTTAGCTCTTTAAGAGCGACTTCTGATTGGTCTGTATCTACATCAATTACTACGTAACCAATTGATTCATCAGTTTGTAAGTACTGGGCTGCGATATTAATGCCGTGCTGTGCAAACGCTTGGTTAATTTGCGTTAGAACGCCTGGGCGGTTATGGTGCACGTGTAATAAGCGGCTGCGGTTTGCAAGCTCAGGCAGTGATACTTCAGGAAAGTTAACCGCCGTAATGGTTGAACCATTATCTGAGTACTTAGCAAGTTTGCCCGCTACTTCAATACCGATATTTTCTTGTGCTTCTTGTGTTGAACCACCAATATGCGGAGTCAGAATTACGTTATCAAACTCGCGTAGCGGTGATACGAACTCTTCATCATTTGATTTTGGTTCTACAGGGAACACGTCGATTGCAGCGCCGCTCAGCTTTTTATCACGCAGTGATTCTGCTAGAGCGTCAATATCAACAACAGTGCCGCGAGAAGCATTGATCAAGATGGCGCCTTGCTTCATTACTTCAAGCTCAGCCATACCAATTAGGTTCTTCGTTTGTGGTGTTTCTGGTACGTGTAAGCTAATAACGTCAGCACGTTGTAGTAACTGAGTTAGGTTATGAACTTGCGTTGCATTACCCAGTGTTAGCTTGTCTTCGATATCGTAAAACTCAACGTTCATGCCGATATTTTCAGCCATGATACCTAGCTGTGTACCAATGTGGCCGTAACCAATAATACCTAAGGTTTTACCACGTGCTTCAAATGAACCGTTGGCTGATTTTAACCAACCACCGCGGTGTGCAAGGGCATTACGCTCTGGAATACCACGAAGTAATAATAAGATTTCACCAAGTACTAATTCTGCAACAGATCGGGTGTTTGAAAATGGTGCGTTAAATACTGCAATACCACGTTCACGAGCACCTTGCAGGTCGACTTGGTTAGTACCGATACAGAAGCAGCCGATTGCGACTAGCTTTTCAGCTGCTTCTAATACCGCTTCATTAATATGAGTGCGAGAACGAAGGCCTACAAAGTGCACATCTTTAATGCGCTCAATGAGCTCGTCTTCAGGTAAGGATGTTTTTACGTAATCAATATTACTGTAGCCATTACGCTTAAGCGTTTCTACAGCACTTTGGTGCACGCCTTCCAGCAAGAGAATTTTAATTTTGTCTTTTGCTAACGATACCTTACTCATATCCTCATTCCTATTTACTTTATTTGCGGCCCGTTTTTGGTGCCGATAATGACTTTATCTGCGCCGCGATGGGCAAATAAGCCGTTTGTTACTACACCAACAATCTGGTTGATTGTTAGTTCTAATTCTTTGGCGTTGCTGATATCTAAATTGTGCACGTCTAAAATGACGTTACCGTTATCTGTTACAACACCTTCACGGTAAACAGGATCACCGCCTAGTTTTACTAGTTCACGCGCTACATAGCTGCGTGCCATAGGGATCACTTCAACCGGTAGTGGAAATGCGCCTAATGTTGTAACTTCTTTAGATTCATCAACAATACAAACAAATTGTTTTGCTACCGCTGAAACGATTTTCTCGCGTGTCAGGGCTGCACCACCGCCTTTGATCATCTCATTGTGTGGGTTGATTTCGTCTGCGCCATCAACATACACATCAAGGCTTGATACATCGTTTAGTTCGAATACTTCAATACCCAGTGCTTTTAACTTTTCAGTTGAAGCCTCAGAGCTTGAAACCGCACCAGTAATGGTGTCTTTTACTGTATCAAGTGCATCAATAAAGTGATTCACTGTAGAGCCTGTACCTACGCCAACAATGGTATTTTCATTTACAAACTCTAGGGCTGCCCAGGCAGCGGCTTTTTTTAATTCATCTTGCGTCATAATTATGTGCTCAGTTAGCTGTCAGAGAGGGCCTATAGTATACAAACAGTTTGCTTACCATTGGTAGATTTTCTCTGGGGTTATAATGTGTTTTAACGGTACATCCCACGATTCAATTGGCAATGCTGAAACATGCTGACATTGATGGGCAAGGCCTATCAAAATCGGTTTTTGCCAGTTTTCTTGGTAATACCGAGCCAACGTTTTGTCATAAAACCCACCGCCCATTCCTAAACGGTTACCTTGATCATCAAATGCCACTAATGGCATAAGTAAAATATCAAGCTTGTCTAAAGGACATATTTGACTGCAATTCAACTTGGGCTCCAAGATACCATAGCGGTTTGCAGTCATGGGTGAATTTTCTTCATACCTCTGAAAGTATAAAGTTGTGCCATTAAAGGGGTGAATTATAGGCAGGTATAAATGCTGCTCTTGCTTCCATAATTCTTTAATTAACAATGAGGTGTCTAATTCGCCATCATTGCTAAAATAAATGCCGATATGGACATTTTTAGGTGTTTTTAGTGATTTTAAGTGTTGAGTAAAATTCACTTTTAGCGCAATGGCTGCATTTTTTTGTTGTTCAACAGTCAGTGAATTGCGCTGTTTTCGGATAGATTGTCTGATTTCTGCTCGTGTGTTGCTCATGTCAATATTAGTATTAACTTTCTAAAAAGGAGAAAAGTTCAGGAAAAAGCTCCACTACACCCAAAATGATCAATAGCACAATGACCATGGCAATAAGCGAATAGAGTAGGGTGTTTGAGCGTTTTTTAACGGGCTCTGTTAATTCGTCTTCAAGTAGCAAGTCATCTTCTTGCCAGCTATCGTCACTATCAGCAACGCTGTTATTTTCAAGCTCAGGTAAACGTTGCTCTAAGTCATCAAGTTTTTCTTCTAGACGAATAAGGCTACTGGTGATGTAATCGAGGGCATCAAAAATACGTTCTTCACGCTCTTTGGTCTGTGCATCTGTATTACTTGATTGGTTGCTGGTGGCTGCTTGGTTTATCGGTTGGAGCTTGGCTTTAATGCCAACACTTGCGAGTAATTTTGCTTGTTTTAGTGCTTTATCTTGCTCGCTTGGTGCAAATAATGGCTTATGCTCAAACAGGGTTGCAACTTTGTCTGTTGTTGTTTTTAGTTTTGCAGCTAATTGTTCTGTTGCTTGTGCTTGGTCGACACCGGCTTCAAGCCCTGCAAACATTACGCGAAATTTTTCTGCCATTTGCTGATTATCCAAATCCTTAAATCAATGACTTGAGTATATACCCAAAAAGATTAGTGGAAAAACAAAAGCCCGTATAAAACGGGCTTTTTCTATTATGGATTTGCAAATACGCTGTTTAGTATTTTGCTGCTTTGCCTTCGGCTGGTAGAGATTTCAGGATGAAATCACGTAAGTCGTTATTTGATGACTCTAAATCAGCATGACGTAAATACATCATGTGACCACTGCGGTAGCCTTTAAAGCTTAAGCGCTCTTTCATTTTGCCACTAGGATCTAACTGCCACATTGTGTATTTAGCATCAAAGTAGTTTGTTGCACCGTCGTAGTAGCCAGATTGAATCATCACGTTTAAGTATGGGTTTTGTGCCATTGCTAAACGTAAGTTTTCACCTGTGTTGTTGCCTGAGCGATCCCAAGGGTGAACATTACCAAATAGGTTATATTTGATATCGGTTTTGTAGTTAAGCTCTTCACGTAGGTAATAGTTAATCGCTGGCGTGAATGAGTGTAACCATGAAGTAAGCTCAGCCCAGTAATCAGGTGACTCACCTGCATCACGTTTGTCGATACCTAAATAGCGAGAATCTAAACGGCCTACAGTTTGGCCGCGCTCGCGCAATAGCTCTTTCCAGAAGAAGTTATTTGGGATATCAAGGTTATTTTGCTCAACAAACTTTTCAGATAAACCTGCGTATTTTGCCGCTTGCTTGATAATGGCACGCTTTTCATCAGCAGGTAAGAAACCACCTTTAGCAATTGCAGGTAAGAACTTATTCACGGTGAACTGTTCAACTTCAGGGAGTAACTCGTCTAAGTCTTTTGCTTGTAAGTCTGCGCTAAGTGCTTTGTGGTACCAAGCGGTTGCAGCAAAGTAAGGTAGGCGGTTAGCAGCTTCTACAGGGCCTTCGCGCTTAATACCAATCTCAGTTGGTGATACTAAAATAACACCGTTGATGTACATCCATTGGCGATTTTGTAATTCGTGAGCAAGGCCAGATACACGAGTCGTACCATAGCTCTCACCAATTAAAAATTTAGGAGAGCGCCAGCGCTCGTTGCGAGAAACAAAGGTATTTAGCCACTCTGCTAAGTATTTGATGTCAGCGTTAACACCAAAGAACATTTTTTGTTGATCTGATTTACTTGGTAGCTCACCTTTTTCGTTTTCAAGAACACGTGAATAACCGGTGTTAACAGGGTTGATATAAACAATATCAGCCACGTCTAAAATTGAGTAAGGATTATCTTTTACGCCATAAGGTTGAACAGGGTAGCCTTCGTCATCAATTTTTAATACACGCGGTCCAGTATAGGCAAGGTGCATCCATACTGACGCAGAACCTGGGCCACCATTGAACGAAAAGACTAAAGGGCGTTTTGTTCTATCGTCTACTTTGTCGCGGGTATAATAAGTATATTGTAGCGTTGCAACCGCATCGCCTTGCTCATTCCAAACTGGTTGTGTCCCTGTGGTTGCGGTATATGAAAAGCGCTCACCATTAATGCGGGCTTTGTGTTCTGTCACCACTTTACTGTCAACGTCAATACGACGTCCATTATCAGCAAAGCTTGGAGTACTGAAGGCCAGTGTTAATGCTGTCACTGACAAGCCAATAAAACTAACAAGTTTCATGTTGATTCCTTATTATTCGAATTGCAGCTATTAAAAAGTAAAGCCAACTCGATGACAAACTAATGAGACTAGTCACCAATATTAGCTGTTAAATAAAAGAAGAAATGCAGGGTGAGTTACAAAAAAGTGCACTTTTTAGTAAAGATAGCTTGGTTAAATATTTAGCTAGATTAAAAAATGGCGTATATTGAGCAAGTTTATAAATGGTATACCCAAACCACCTCAAGATGCAGAATTCAGCGTTTCACAGGTGCTTAATATCAAGGCGTTACTTTGCAACAATGGCAGTCCCTTTTAAAAAGTAACAACGATGAGAGTAAGTGCCTGTGTAACGCCCAAAGGGTTGGTTTAAAAGCGATTTATACTGCGTTATTGATTTTAACAATAGAACCACTATTACTTGCAATCAATGCCTTGTTTAAATCGCTTTTAATTCCAACTGAAACTCGCACCTTGAGGTGGTTTGGGTATATACACGAGCTTAAGAAAGAGAAGTTGCAATGCAAAGAGTGTTAGTTGTAGAAGACAGTAAAGTAGTACAGCAAGTGTTACGGCATTTAGCAGCTCACTACCTTGATGTAGCTGTTGACTTTGCGTGGTCCTTAAAAGAGGGCGTAAACTATATCGCTAAGCATGACTACACATTAGCTTTGGTTGATTTAACATTACCTGATGCGATGAACGGCGAAGTGGCCAGATATACCCTCTCAAAAGATATTCCTACCGTGGTGCTAACATCTAAAATTGATGAATACATTCGTCAGCAAATGTTAGAACTAGGTGTGGTTGATTACGTAGTTAAAGACAACCGTGATTCATATCACTACGCGATTAAACTTGTTGCGCAATTGCTTAGAAATCATGGTTGTAAAGCGTTAGTGGCTGATGATTCGGTGTTAAGTCGTACTTTGATGAAGCAAATGCTTGAAAAGCAGCTTTTCAAAGTAAGTGATGCGCAAGATGGTGAGCAAGCACTACAAATGCTTAAAGACGACCCAGAAATTAAGTTATTGCTAACGGATTATGCGATGCCAACAATGGACGGCTTTGAGCTTGTTAAAGCGGTACGTAACTTTCGTGGCCGCGATGACCTAGCAATAATTGGCCTATCAGGTGCGGGTAAGCATGGTTTATCTGCGCGGTTCATAAAATATGGAGCTAATGACTTTTTAACTAAGCCATTTATGAACGAAGAGTTTCATTGCCGTGTGATGCAAACTATGGAGCAGTTGTCATTAATAGCCGATATAAAAGAAAGTGCATACCGCGATCATCTAACTGGTTTGCATAATCGACGTTATTTTTATCAATATGCTGAAAGAGTATTAAAAAATGTAGAGCAAGATAACGTGCTTGCCCTGCTTGATATCGACTTTTTTAAGAATATCAATGATCAGTTTGGTCACGAGGCGGGTGATCAGGCATTAAAGCAAGTAGCTTCATTTTTGAAAAGAAAATTTGATGATTTTACAGTTGCTCGTATTGGTGGTGAAGAGTTCGCTGTAGTATTAAACAATATGGATCTCGAAAAGGCTCAGCCTAAGCTAAATACGTTTCGTGAACAGTTAGCTGAGCACGCCTTTTCAATTAATGGTGAACCTTACTCACTAACGATGAGTATTGGTATAACAAAATTCCATAAAGTATCCCTCACAGCTGCAATGCGCACCGCAGATAAAGCCCTTTATCAAGCCAAGCAGCAATCGCGAAATTGCTTAGTTCAACTATAGTTGTGTTAATTGCACCAGCGCAGGTTAATTGTTAAAAAAATGCACCGTTAGGGTGCATTTTTTTTGTTCAAAAACGCAGTTTTGTTTTTAACTTATTGAAAGAATTAAATAAAAAATAGTGGCATAAAGGTTGGATTGTATAAGTCAACAGGATAACAATAAGCGTCCGAAGGGGGCCACTATGAAAATGATTAGTGCAATAATAAAGCCATTCAAACTTGATGATGTGCGTGAAGCATTGGCTGATTTAGGCATTGAGGGGATGACAGTTGTCGACGTTAAAGGCTTTGGCCGTCAACGTGGTCATACTGAGCTATATCGTGGAGCTGAATACCAAGTCGATTTTATTCCAAAGATCAAACTTGAAATTGCAACTCGTAGCGAAAATTGTCAACGCGTTGTTGAAACCATCACAAAAATTGCTTCAACAGGCAAAATTGGTGACGGCAAAATTTTTGTTTACGACTTAGACCAAATCGTTCGTATCCGTACGGGCGAACTTGATGAAGAAGCAATTTAAGGGGGAATTATGGAAAACACTATCGTAGAGTTGAAGTTCTCACTCGACACTTTTTACTTTTTGATGTCGGGTGTTTTAGTAATGTGGATGGCGGCTGGTTTCGCTATGCTTGAAGCAGGTTTAGTTCGTGCAAAAAATACAACAGAAATTCTAACTAAAAACGTTGCACTATTTTCTATTGCTTGCACTATGTTTTTATTAGTGGGTTACAACATCATGTATGTTGATAACGCAGAAGGTGGTTTCATCCCTTCATTTGGCGCATTAATCGGCACGCAAGCTGCTGATGCTGATCACTCTTTAGAGTCTGATTTCTTCTTCCAAGTTGTGTTTGTAGCAACAGCTATGTCAATCGTATCTGGTGCGGTTGCAGAGCGTATGAAGTTATGGGCATTCTTAATTTTTACTGTTATTTTAACCGGTTTCATCTACCCAATCGAAGGTTACTGGACTTGGGGCGCGGGCTTTTTATCAGAAATGGGCTTTGTTGACTTCGCTGGTTCTGCAATCGTTCACGGTGCAGGTGCTGCGGCAGCGCTAGCAGGTGTGCTTTTCTTAGGTGCTCGTAAAGGTAAATACGGTAAAAATGGTGAAATCTACCCAATTCCTGGTTCTAACTTACCGTTAGCAACATTGGGTACATTAATTCTTTGGATGGGTTGGTTCGGCTTCAACGGTGGATCGCAACTACTTGTTTCTGATGCTGAAAACGCAACAGCAGTTGGCAAAATCTTTTTAAACACTAACGCAGCAGCAGCGTGTGGCGCAATCGCAGCACTATTTGTATGTAAAGTGTTATGGGGTAAAGCTGACTTAACAATGGTTCTAAATGGTGCATTAGCAGGTCTGGTAACGATTACTGCTGAGCCAGCATCACCAACACCATTACTTGCTTGTTTACTTGGTCTATTAGGTGGCTCACTGGTTGTATTTAGCATCGTTGCACTTGATAAAGCGAAAATCGATGACCCTGTAGGTGCTATCTCTGTACACGGTGTGTGTGGTGCATTAGGTATTATGCTAGTGCCACTTTCAAACTCTGATGCAACCTTTGTTAATCAATTAATTGGCTTAGTATGTATCTTAGGATTTGTATTCATCGCGTCATCAATCGTATGGGCAATCCTGAAAAATACCATGGGTATCCGTGTTACCGAAGAAGAAGAACTAAACGGTATGGATCAACATGACTGTGGTATTGATGCTTACCCTGAGTTTGTTTCAGTGCGCAGTAACTAATCTTAGTGCGTGCAATAGCACGCACATAAAAATATCATTGTGTGTTCAAATCGAAGCTCTACTTAGGTAGGGCTTTTTTGCGTTTAAATAAGTCATTTCTGATAGGCGAAATAGTCGTTTTTTGACTATGCTTTTAATTCTGAATCAATAAGGAAAAACGATGGATAACAAACTCTTGCTTATAATTATTTCGCTGTTTTTACCGCCTGTAGCGGTATTTTTGAAAGCGGGTGCTGGTAAAGACTTAGTAATTAACATTATTTTATGCTTTATCTTTTTTATACCTGCAGTGATCCACTCTCTTTGGTTGTGTACACGCTAGTCGAGTTTAAGTGACTGTTAATTTTACAGGTGTTAATATTGCGCTGTTTAGGGCTTAATCCTGTAAAATTAACTGACCAATAGCGAACTCAATGGCTGATAAAAAAACTCCTGCAAAAAAGTCGTCTAGCAAACCTAAAGCGGCATCAAAAAAAACTACTGCTAAGCGCTCACGCACACCTCAAGTGCCTGCTAAAACAAGTTTATTGAGAAAACTTTGGTCAATTTTTTGGAAGCTTTCACTCGCAGTAATAGTTGCCATGGTGCTGTATCTAATTTATTTAGATGCAAAAATCACTCGCCAATTTGAAGGCAATAAATGGCAGTTACCTGCACAAGTATATGCCCGCGCAATGAGCTTTTATCCCGGGCAGTATTTGTCTCAGCAAGAGGTTATTTGGGAGTTAAACCGTTTAAATTACTCATCTGTGAATAAACTAAGCCGTACAGGTCAGTATGTTAAATCAGCAAACAGTATTAAAGTGTACCGTCGCGAGTTTGAGTTTTATGATGGCCTTGAAGATGCACACGTTATTGAGCTGCGTTTTTCAGGGCAGAAATTAGCAACTATCAAAGATAAGTTTGGCCGCCGTTTAAACAATGCTCGATTAGAGCCGGTTCAAATAGCTCGCATTGGTAATGATTCAAAACAAGATCGCGAGTTTGTGCCGCTAGATAAATTTCCGCCGATGCTAAAAGATACCTTGCTGGTGGTTGAAGATCGCAATTTCTATCAACACCATGGTGTATCTGTGTGGTCAATTATGCGCGCTTTATACAGCAATATTAAAGCCGGACGTACCGTGCAAGGGGGCAGTACTTTAACCCAGCAATTAGCAAAGAATATATACCTTACCCGTGAGCGTTCACTGGTGCGTAAGTTTAATGAAGCGCTTATTGCCTTGATATTAGATTACCGCTACAGCAAAGATGAAATTTTAGAAGCCTATCTGAATGAAGTGTATTTGGGTCAGTCTTACAATCAAGGTGTTCACGGTATGGGGCTTGCCGCTGAGTTTTATTTTTCAAAGCCTGTGGATGAGCTTGAATACGACCAAATCGCGCTATTAGTCGCTATGGTAAAAGGGCCATCGTACTATAATCCGCGCCGTTATAGTGAGCGCGCAATGGAGCGCCGTGATTTAGTGCTGCGCTTAATGGTTGAAAACAAGCTAATTGATACCCGTGAGTACCGCGCAGCATTAAAGCGCCCTATTGATATTGCACCAATGAAAGACAGCTTGCAAAAGTCGTATCCGGGTTACTTAGAATTAGTTAACCGAGAATTAAAGCGCCTACTACCTGATCAGCAGGTGTTAGATGCTGGGGTGCGTGTATTCACTTATTTTGACTTACAAAAGCAAACGGCCATGGAAGAGTCTGTTGAGGCAAGTCTACCTTATCTAGAAAGACGCCCTAAAACAGAAGAGCTTGAGGCTGCGATGATTTCTGTTAATGTCGAAAAAGGTGGGGTGTCGGCATTAGTTGCAGGCCGTGACGTACGTTATTTTGGTTTTA
Source organism: Pseudoalteromonas sp. Cn5-37 (assembly GCF_021532495.1). Taxonomy (NCBI): domain Bacteria; kingdom Pseudomonadati; phylum Pseudomonadota; class Gammaproteobacteria; order Alteromonadales; family Pseudoalteromonadaceae; genus Pseudoalteromonas; species Pseudoalteromonas sp. Cn5-37. The sequence goes on from NZ_JAKGBA010000006.1 coordinate 25,887, forward strand.
ACCGTGTGCTTGATACCAAACGTAATATTGGCTCATTAGTTAAGCCAGCAGTTTATTTATCGGCATTTGAAAGTGGTCAGTTTAATGTTGCCACGTTGGTGGATGACTCACCGCTGCAAGTGACTAATGAGCAGGGTAAAGTGTGGCAACCTGAGAACTTCGACAAGCAGTTCCGCGGCCCTATGCCTCTTTATAAAGCATTTAGTAACAGTATTAATATCCCAGCCGTTAACACGGGTCTTGATGTTGGAGTTGATAAAGTCGCTGATACCTTGAAGCGTTTAGGTGTAGAAGGGCGTATTGATCAATATCCGTCGTTACTTTTAGGTGCACTTGAGCTTTCAAGTTTTGAAGTAGCGCAGCTTTATACAACGCTTGCTGCTGATGGTCAGTACCGTGAATTAACGTCTATCTCAGCCCTTACAGACTCAGTAGGTAAAGTGCTTTACAAGCATGATGTCAGCTCACAAAAACGCTTTGATGATGCATCAATCTACATGACTAAGTATGCAATGAAGCGCGTGACTAAAGATGGCACGGCTAAACGCCTAAATGCTCATTTCCCATCAATTCAGCTTGCCGGTAAAACAGGCACAAGTAACGAATTACGCGATAGCTGGTTTGCTGGTTTTGACCAAAACACCGTGACCGTTGCATGGATTGGCCGCGACGATAACAAGAGCACAGGTTTAACAGGCAGTGTTGGCGCACTAGAGGCCTACATTCGCTACCTTAAACCACTCAACCCTGAAGCTATAGCAGATACTCGTCCGGCTTCTATTCGTTGGGCATTCATTAATGAAGAAACCGGCCTGCAAGCGCCTCCGGGTTGTGGCAAAGTGGTGCAACTCCCCATTCGTGCAAGCGAGTTTGAGCCTAGACCTAATTGTCAGCGCTAAACTTGGCCATTGAATCATTTAGCTCAACACACAGTTGAGCTAAATTTTGTACGCTATTCATTGCCATAAGTGCACTTTTCTCTGTGTCTCTGGCAAGTTCACTGACATCTTCAGCGTGGTGTAAAGCGTTTTGAATTGCAGTGCCTTGCTGACTGACTTGAACTGCTATTTGCTTTCCTTGCATGCCAATATCAGACATTGATGCTGCGACAGCTAATAAATTATTTTTAGTGTGCTCTGCACTTTGTGAACCTTGTTCCATCTTCTCTACGCTTGCTTGCATTCTATCTTGTGTTAGCTTTGTTGCGGATTGAAGTGAATTAATAATTTGGTGGATCTCATGAGTTTGTTGTTGAGTGCGTTTTGCAAGGGTTCTTACTTCATCTGCAACAACCGCAAAGCCTCGGCCTTGTTCACCAGCTCTAGCTGCTTCTATCGCAGCATTCAAAGCTAGTAGGTTGGTTTGCTCGGCAATTTCATTTATACCATTACTCACGCTACTAATCGCTTGGCTGTCTTTAGCAAGTAACTCTAAGGCAGCAAGACCCTCGTTGAACTCTTGTTGTAAATGACTCATGTGCGTGGCTAAATTTGCGCTTTCATCAGCACCTTTTTGTACTTTTTTGGCTGCAGATGAAGCTAAATCAACGGCTTGAGAGGCAGACACCTCGACATGTTCGGCAGCTTGGCTCATTTCTGATAAAGCTTGGCTAATAGTTGACACACTTTGTTGCTGAACTTGTACATCTTGACTGGTTTTTTCAGAGTGACTCGTCACTGTATCTGTGGTTGTTATTACACTGCTCGTAGTGTGCTTGACTTCATTTACCATCAAAGAAAATGATGCCAATACATGATTAAACTCTTTTCCTATTGAGGTTAACTCATCTTTACCTGTTAACTTTAAACGAGCAGAGATATTACCTTGCGCGGCACTGTTAGCGGTTTCTGAAAAAAGCTTCAGGGTATCAACTACTAAACGATAAAATCCAAGCATCAAGTAACTGGCTATTATTAAAGATAATAGAGCCGCAGCGATAACAAGGTACAAAATGAATTGTTCATTGTTTAGCTTATAACTAATGATACTCGTAAGGGCTGGCTCAGTGTCAGCAATGTACTCATCTATACTTTGGTTTAGATTCGCTTTAAGGCTCAAAAATTGTGCTTTGCTTAATTCTATCGTATCAGGCTCCAACAGCCTTTGGTTAACTTGTTGCGAGAACTGAGATATGTTTTCTAGTAATGTTTCAGCACTAGGAGATAGTTGCTCTTTTATTTTATTGTCTTGTTGGAAGGCGATGGATAACGCATCTTTAAATTGCCCAGATAACTGGGGTATCGCTTTAATTTGGTTTGATAAAGCAATAAAGCTTTCTGGCGTAAACTTACCTTGATTTAATACTTTTTCAGCACTTTGGTAGGTGCTATTAAGATGGTAAATCAAGTTAGGCAAATGGGTGACTAAAGTACGATTTAAATAGTTAATAGTGAGGTTTTGACTAACAGCTAATTGCGACTCAATTGATACTGTTTCAAGTATGTTTTCTTCACTCGATGCATTGTGAGCATAACCTAAAGTTTGGGCGGAATTCAGCATGGCTTGTTGCTTGTTATCGACAAGATACGATAACAGCAAGCGGTAACTACTGATGCCTTTGTATTGTTGTTTTGAAACTTGGATATTTTCATTTAACAGACTGATTAGAAAAAATAAGCTCAGACACAGAGGAAAAACTAATAAACTAAACAATAAAGTAATTTTATGTTTGTACTTAAGTTGTGCCATTAAATTAACAGCAGGTATTATGAGTCTATTCACAGTTTTCTCGCTAAACAATACTAGTATAAAAAGAATAGACCGAAAAATAAGATATTTTCATTCAAATAAAAAAAGCCCTCACACTTTCATGTGAGGGCTTTTTCAAAATAATAGCTTTTTACAGCTTCGCGAATGCGCGCTCTGCGGCTGCAATGGTGTCGTTGATCTCTTTTTCAGAGTGTTCAGCGCACACAAAGCCTGCTTCAAACGCCGAAGGAGCGAGATAAACACCTTCTTCTAGCATTAAGTGGAAGAACTTTTTGAAGCGTTCTAAATCACACTCAGTCGCTTGTTGGTAGCTAGTTACTTTTTCTTTATCAGTAAAGAAGAAACCGTACATACCACCTGCGTAGTTTGTTGTAAGTGCAATACCTGCTTTTTTCGCAGCGGCTTCAAAGCCTTCACAAATTGCTTTGCTCTTTGCTTCAAGCTCGTCGTGCAGGCCGTCAGCACTTAAAAGTTCTAAAGATTTTAAACCGGCAGCCATGGCAATTGGGTTACCTGATAATGTGCCCGCTTGATAAACTGGACCAACAGGTGCGATGTAATCCATGATTTCTTTCTTACCGCCAAATGCACCCACAGGCATACCGCCACCGATCACTTTACCTAAACAGGTTAGGTCTGGTTTGATGTTGTAGTAAGCTTGTGCGCCACCTAAAGCAACACGGAAACCTGTCATTACTTCATCAAAAATAAGCACAGATTTGTATTCATCACACACCTCACGCAGACCTTCTAAGAAGCCTGGTACAGGTGGAATACAGTTCATGTTGCCAGCAACTGGCTCAACGATGATACAAGCGATGTCGTCAGCATATTTTGCGAAAATTGCTTTTACTTCATCAAGGTTATTAAACGACACAGTTAATGTGTGCTTAGCAAAGTCTTCAGGAATACCTGGTGAGTTTGGTACACCCATAGTCAGTGCGCCTGAGCCTGCTTTTACTAGTAGTGAGTCTGCATGACCGTGGTAACAGCCTTCAAACTTTAAGATTTTGTCACGGCCAGTGAAACCACGTGCTAAGCGAATTGCACTCATTGTTGCCTCAGTACCTGAGCTTACCATACGTACTTTTTCGATTGATGGTACTAGCTCTTTTACTTTTTCGGCCATTAAGATTTCAGTTTCGGTTGGCGCACCATAGCTTAAGCCATTTTCTACGGCTTCTAATACCGCTTGCTTAATAGCTGGGTGGTTATGACCCATGATCATGGGTCCCCATGAACCAACGTAATCGATATAACGGTTACCATCAGCATCAAAGGTAAAAGGGCCTTCAGCTTTAGTGATGAATAAAGGAGTACCGCCAACGCCATTGAAGGCACGAACTGGTGAGTTAACACCGCCTGGGATTGATTCTTGCGCGCGATTAAAAAGATCTTGGCTAATTGTCATGAATAGTCCTATTGGGTTGTCACGTTAAATGAATTGGTTTGCAAGGGCTCAAAGAGCCCAAAACGAAGCAAGTTAGCTATTACGTTTACGGCTAAACCAAGGCACGTCGACTTCATATTGCTCAACTTTGTCGGCAACATCTAAGGTTAGAGCAAACAACGCCATGCGAATTAACACGCCATTTTGCACTTGGCGGAAAATTGCTAGGTTGTCGTTGCTATTTAAATCGTTATCTAGCTCGTTTGCCTCTAAACGGCTGTCACGAGGGAGTGGGTGCATCAATACTGAGTTTGGCTTACAGTGTGCGTTGTAAATTGCTTGGCTGATACGGAAACCACCACGGTATTTGTTAGCTTCTTCTTGTGAAGGGAAGCGCTCTTCTTGGATACGGGTTTGATACACAATATCGGCCGCCAAGTTGCCTTCCATCTTATCGACTACTTGAATTTTATGACCTGCGTTATCTACAGCATCTAAAATGTAGTCTGGCATTTGTAAGCCATCAGGTGCCACCATAGAGAACTTAACGTCTTTATAATGACAAAGTAATTTAGATAAAGAGTGCACAGTACGGCCGTATTTTAAATCACCTACTAGGGCAATGTGCATACCGTCGATGCTTTGGTTGAAGCGACCTAGTTCACGCTCAATTGTTAGTAAGTCCAGTAGGGCTTGTGTTGGGTGCTCATTTGGGCCGTCACCGCCATTAATCACTGGCACGTCACACCCAGTGGCAAACTCAGCAACAGAGCCTGCGTCAGGGTGGCGCATTGCGACTGCATCTGCATACGCTGAGATAACGCGAGCGGTATCATACAAAGATTCACCTTTTGCAAGCGCCGAGCTTTGCATACCTGTTGTTTCACGAACCAAACCACCTAGTAAGTTAAATGCTGTACCAAAACTTACGCGAGTACGCGTGCTTGGTTCAAAGAACAAGTTCGCTAAAATTGCGCCCTCTAAAACATTGGTGCGCTTTTGCTTTTTAGCATAAGGCTCCATTTTCTTAGCAACTGCAAAAATACGTTCAATACAATCTCGATCAAGCTGATTGACCGACAGGATATTTTCACCTTGGAAACTTAGCATGGGGTTTGTTCCTAATCATATTTATAGGGCGCTGGCACTCGGTATGGGAGGCCGCATAAATTTGCGCAGTACTATAGCAAATTTTTAACGTTCACAGCAGCAAATTATAAGTTAGGTTTAATAATTGCCAGTGCCACTATAGCTAAAAGGATGAGTACCGGAACTTCATTAAAAATACGGTAAAAGCGATCGCTACGAGTATTGCGATCATGCTTAAAGTCAGCCAGTAATTTAAAGCAATAGCCATGATATATATAAAGGATAATTACTAACACCAGTTTGTAGTGCAGCCACATGCTGTATCTAAACCAATCACGACCATATTCAAAAATGGTCAGTAAGCCAAATACCAATGTTAAAACGGCAAACGGCGTCACAAAAAACAGTAAGCGGCGTTCCATTACTTTCAGCATTGAGTTACAGGCTTTTTCTTCACTCATTGCGTGGTAAACAAAAAGACGTGGCAGGTAAAAAATACCGGCAAACCAAGCAATCATAAAAAATACGTGGAAGGTTTTATAAACTAATAGCGCAGTCATTTAAGCATCCATTTTAATTGTTATAACAAACTATTGCGTATGGTAAGAATATGTCTGATTTGGTCCCAACGCAAAAGGCCCATAATCTGTTGGTTATCAAGTAGGTTGTAAATATACACCGCACCGCTGCGTTTATCTTTTAGTAAGTCAAAAGCATCGGCTAATGTTGCTTGGCTACTAAGGCCGGCAAGGCTGACATATTTGATGTTACTTTCTTGGTCAGACATCAAACTTAAATCATATTCAGCAAGACGATAGCCATTCTCTTCATCATGAACAATCAGCGGGGTTTGGCTATCAAGGGCATCGAGCGATTCTTTAATTTGTTGTTTGTCGTCACTGTAAAGCAGTTTGAACTGCTCATCCATTTCATCCATCACGCCTACTTTTTGTAATGCTTCTGTGGCAGGCGATATTTGATACTCAAGCCCTTGGAAGTCAAGTTGCTGCATAAAAATAGAGCGGTTACCAAAAAACTGTAATGCTGTGACATAAGCCGTTGAGATCACCAACATGGCTGGCACAATGATCTCGGGGCTTGAGGTTAACTCCATAACCGTAGTGAGTGCAGCAAGTGGTGCGTGTAATGTAGCGGCCAATAACCCAGCCATGCCAAGCATGCTGTAGGTACCTGTGATATCTACTCCTGGGCTAATAAACTGCGCAAAGAAGGCCATTAAGGTGCCCATTAATACCCCAAGCCCAATAACAGGGCCGATGATCCCACCTGGAATACCTAAACCAATGGCAAATAAGGTGGCGAGTAATTTGGCAATTAAGATGGTTGTTAAAAACTGCACATCATCTGGTGATTCAATAGCAATAGTGATGGCGCTCATACCTGAACCCATTGCATGAGGAACCATATAAGCAATTAACCCTGCAATTAACCCTGCCAGTAATAGGCGAGGAAACATGCTAAGCGGTTTAAAAGTGCGGATTATAAGCATCAAGTTTTGGTTAAACGCATAGGCAACAGCCCCTAGTGCCATACCAAAAATGATTAAAAATGGGTAATGCCAGCCACTCAATGGGTTCATGGTGATAAGCGCAAGCTCTGAAGCATCACCAAATACAAACTGAGTGGCTAAAGCACCAGTAACCGCAGCGAGCATAATGGGCACAAAAATATGCACTTTATATTCCCTAAGCACCACCTCCATAACAAAGATAACGGCTGCAAGTGGGGTGTTAAATGAGGCTGCAATTCCGGCTGCAACGCCACAACCGGTGAGGGTACGCATTGCATTGTGTGGAAGGTGTAGTTTATCGGCCAGTAAACTGGCACCTGTTGCACCCATATGCACTGATGGGCCTTCTCGGCCCACCGAAAAACCACTGATCAAGGCTAAAGCACCACCAACAAATTGGTTAACCGTGTTATAGAGTGGCATATGACCGTAGTATTTTTTTATTCGATGAATGACAAATGGAATACCAAGTCGATAATGTTTAAATCCAGTTGAAGCTGCAAAAAGGGCAATTAATAAGGCTGCGCCGACTGGTAATAAAACACGTTCAAGAGTAGGAAGCGTAGAAAAGTCATCAGGCTTTTCTAAGAATAAGCTCTGGAAAAACATGATCGTAAGGCGAAAGAATATGATCAGCACTGCCGCAATTAACCCTGCACTCACACCAAGTAAGCACAATTGCACAGATGTTTTAGGCTTTGCTAGTCGACGTCTTAGTCTCTCAAGCCACACGCATATTTCCTCACAGCACTTTTGAGCCGCAGTTTACCAAATCAAACTCACTAAGTCGTTGGCATTTTATATTTTTATCTTCTTTTTGGGAAAATCGAGCTGATTATAATATTTAATGACTGAGCCAAGGTTATGGTTGCATACTTATCACTGTCATAGGAGAGTTATGTTTTTGCTTGTACATGCGCTCATCAGCTTTATTTAATAAGTCGTCAAGTGATTTTGCATCATCAGGATATAAAGCATAACCAACACTTGCGCCTACATTTAAATAACCCACCTCAGATGCAATTGGCGTTGATATTGAGTTAATAAAACGTGTTAGAGCTCGCTCAATCTGATTTTGATTTTCTATATCAGTAATGACTATGACAAATTCATCACCCCCAATGCGTGCAACACAATCTGTTTTTCGGGCTGTTTCAAGTAACCGTTTAGCAATTTCAACAAGCACGAAATCACCAACTAAATGACCATGGGTGTCATTGATGGGCTTAAATTTGTCAAGGTCAAAGTATAAACAACCAACCTTACCACCTGTGCGTTCAACACGGTCAAACTCATGATTAATAAACTTACTTAAAGCGCTTCTGTTTGCAAGACCGGTAAGATGATCTGTTTGTGCCAACATTCGTATCTGTTGTTCAGCCAAAACCCGCTTGGTAATATCAAAATTGACGCCGATCATCCGTTTTCCGTAGATTCTTCCGTCGGCATTGATATAGCGAGTTCTGCCAGAAGATAAAACGATACGAAACTCAGCATGAAATTCTTCATTGTTTAGTATCGAAAGCTTGAGCTTATTTGTAACGTCCTCATAATCATCTGGGTGTAAGGTGCTCGCCCATGTTGAGTAATTGCCTTTAAAAGATGTTTTTGGAATTTCGAACAAGGTATGCATCCAGTCATCCCAGATTAATTCATTGGTTTCAAAGTTCCACTCCCAAATTCCAATGTGTGCTGCATCTGCAGCCATTGACATCCGTTGATGTAAGTTCTCAAGATCTGTTTTTGCTTGTTTTAATTCAGTAACATCTTCAGATACATCCAGTAAGTAGCGAGCTTTTCCTTGAGCGTCTCTAATTGCGAGCTTTCTGGTTCGAAGATAATGCGTTCGACCATTTATGGTCATAGGCTTCTCAGTTACAAAAAGTGTTTCGTTACTTTTTAGTACATCCCTATCTGTTTGAATAAAATTCACGGCGTCCTCATCGCTAAAAATATCAAAGTCATTTAAGCCAATGAGTTGCTCTTTAGTTTTACCTAAAAGTTGCTCACCTGCTTTATTGACATGGCTAAATGTTAGATGCTCGGCCTCTTTTACGAACAGCATAATAGGTAAGTTATCGAAAATTGTTTGTGTAAACGCTTCTTGGTTTTGAATGTCGCTTAGGTCTTTAATAGTTGCAACGTAAGAGCCTGCTTCTTTTTTGCCAATGGAGCTAATTGTGAGAGTGATAGGAAAGTAGCATTTATCTTTACGTAACCCCTTTAATAGGCGGCTCTTATTTGTACTCACGTTTTCTTTTTTTTGCTGTGGGTCGCAGAATATCTCATCTAACTGCGATGATTGTTTTGGGATTAAAGTGTGGATATGTTTACCGATTAGGTGGGTTGGTTCATAGCCAAAAACAGGAAGAACTGCTGGGTTAGCGAATTCAATTACTCCTACATTATTAAAGCTAATAACGACATCTTGAACTGTATTCAGCACGGCTTCAAGTTTGGCTGATAGTAAACTTCGTGCTCTAAGTTCGACAATTCCTAATACGAACAGACTTAGGGCTAATAAGACGGATATAATTAATTTTGCAAGCGCAGCGTTATCATGGCCAGATGTATAAATGGTATAATCAGTCTCAAATACAGTCATTGAAATCATACCAATGTAGTGCATGCTTGAAATAGCACTCCCCATAATGACTGCAACGAGAATGTTTATACGTGTTTGGTTTACCTCACGCTCATTTCTAAAATCATTAATCCATAGTGCAATGCCAGAAAGAACAATTGCGACTAAAATCGATAATGAAAATAACCAAGGTTCATAGGCCATGTGGGCTGGCATCATCATTGCCATCATGCCAATAAAGTGCATACAACCAATACCAGCCCCCATAAGTACACTTCGAAAAACTAGCCCTTTGCCACGCCCAATAGTGGGGGAAAGAACAATATAACTTGCAAAAACGCTTGGCAAAATAGAGATCAAAGTGACCGTGATGTTGTATTCAACAGCGATAGGAAGTTTATAGGCGAGCATACCTACAAAATGCATACCCCAGATACCAATACCTAAAAAGCACGATGCTAACAAAGTCCATACAAGGCTTTCATTTCTTAATTGAGAGCTTTTAATTTTTGCTGATAGTAAAAATGAAATGTAAGAAGTAAAGACCGCAGTAAGTACGGATAAGCAAACGAGTAAACTATCGTACTGCGCAGGGATTGTTTGCGAGCTAGTTAAGCTTGGACTAATGAAATGCAGCTTTAAATGATCTATCACTGTGATGGTCCCTCATCGCATAACTTTTACATGGGTAAAAAGTACTACAATTAAATGTTAGTTCAATGCGAATATGTTAGCCAATCCTATACTAAAATATTTTCAATGGGAGGCGATACTTGATTAAAATACTCGGGTATTAGATAATTGCGACCATTATAGGTTTTGAGGGTTTTGGTATGTCAGATGAGTTGCCAATCAAGTTCAGCGATGCAGCAGCTGTTCGCGTTAAACAGTTAATCGAGGAAGAAGAAAATCCTGATCTAAAGCTACGTGTATACGTTACAGGTGGTGGTTGCTCAGGTTTCCAATATGGTTTTACTTTTGATGAAAAAGCTAACCCTGGCGATTTAGAAATTGTTAAAAATGGTGTAACGCTAGTTGTTGACCCTATGAGTATTCAATACCTAGTTGATGGTACCGTTGATTACACAGAAGGCCTTGAAGGGGCTCGCTTTTTTGTGAATAACCCGAACGCAACTACAACCTGTGGTTGCGGAGCCAGCTTCAGCGTTTAATTATTTATGAAAGCCACTTGATGTGGCTTTTTTATTGCTTTAACTTCTCATAATATCCTGCCTCTGCTAAATTTTACGCATTATTAGAAGGAATTTTGCGTTGCCAAATATAACTACAACAATAGAAAAGAAACCCTATATTTTAGCTATCGCCATTGTTTTGGTGATTATATTGTGGATGCTATCCGGCGATAGCAAAGCAGATCAAAACGCGCAGCAAAGTAAAGAACAAGCCCAAGAGCGCTTGCCTAAAGTGCAGGTGATGTCATTAGTTGCTAAGAAAATAAATAAAAACCTGACCTTTTACGGTAAATCAGAGCCTGACAAAATCGCAAATATTAGCGCTAGGCAAGCAGGACAAGTACTCGAAATCTTGGTTGAAGAAGGTCAGTTTGTAAAACAAGAACAGGTTATTTTACGCCTCGATAAGTCTGATTTAGCCGCCCAAATTACATCAGCAGAAGCCTTAGTGGCACAGTATCAAACTGAATACGAAGGCGCCCTTAAGCTAAATCAGCAAGGTTTACAGAACAAAGTATTAACCATGCAAGCGCAAGCTATGTTGCAACAGGCTAAAGCAACCTTAGTTAGCCTTGAATTAAAACTAGAGCGCACTGAAGTACGCGCTGCTTTTGATGGCGTTATTAACAAACGTTTAGTCGAAATTGGTGATTATGTTGGCATAGGCGACCCTATTTTACAGCTCGCTGATTTAGACCCGTTAATTGTTAGAGCCGATGCGACTCAAAAAGAAGTGCAAGGCTTAGAAGTCGGGCAAGCTACTTTTGCTCATGTTTTAAATGACAAAACCTATCCTGGTCGTATTCGTTATATTGCATCTGTTGCTGATGACAGCACCAATACATTTCGCATCGAAGCGGCGTTTGAAAACCCAGGAATGAAATACAAAGCAGGTTTTTCGACTCAGCTAAATATTGAGTTGCCAACTGAGCCTGCAATGTTATTAAGCCCGGCTTTTATGGCCCTTGATGAGCAAGGTAATATCGGCGTAAAAGTCGTGAATGACGATAATATTGTTGAGTTTAAATCGGTGAATCTGGCTAAAAGTACCGAGCAGGGGGTTTGGCTTTGGGGTTTAGGCGAACAAGCAAATGTCATTACCCTTGGTCAAGGTTTTGTGCGTGCCGGTGATAAAGTTGAGCCCGTGTTTACTGAAGCTACGAGCAACTAAGTATGAAAAACTTAATCGAAGCGTCGTTGACTCACACGCGTACAGTTTTATCTATTTTCATCTTGTTGCTGATCTCGGGGTGGGTGACATATCAAACCATCCCTAAAGAAGCGAATCCTGATGTCACCATTCCTTTTATTTATGTGTCGATTATTCATGACGGTATTTCCCCTGAAGATGCTGAGCGGCTATTAGTTAGGCCAATGGAGATTGAGCTCCGCTCGATTGAAGGCGTAAAAGAAATGTCAGCGGTGGCAAGTGAAGGGCATGCCTCTGTGACCCTTGAATTTATCGCGGGTATGGATCCCAAAGAAGCCTTAGCTGATGTACGAGATAAAGTCAGCTTAGCTAAGGCGAAACTGCCTTCTGAATCAGAAGAACCAGAAGTTCATGAAATCTTGATGGAAGACGAGCAACCGACTATTACATTAACCTTATCCGGTGATGCGCCAGAGCGAGGTTTGTTAACCCTTGCTCGTAATCTTAAAGATGAACTAGAAAGCATTTCTAGCGTATTAGAAGTTGATGTAGGTGGTGATCGCGAGGACATGGTCGAAATTGAGGTCGATCCACTGGCGATGATTTCTTATGGTCTTGAACCGAGTGACATCATTCAACTGCTATCAAATAACAACCGCTTAGTTGCTGCCGGTACACTTGATACTGGTAAAGGACGCTTTGCTGTAAAAATCCCGTCGGTATTTGAGACGATTCAGGATGTCATGGAGCAACCCGTGAAAGTCGTTGGCGATAGGGTGGTACGTTTTATGGACGTAGCAAAAATTCGTCGAGCGTATAAAGACCCAACCTCAATCGCACGTATTAATGGCCGCCATGCGGTTTCGCTGGAAGTAAAAAAACGTGCTGGTGAAAATATTATTGATACGGTCGAACAAGTGAAGCAAGTGGTCAATGAGGCCAAGAAAATATGGCCTGATCATATACGCGTTGATTACACCGGCGACATGTCAAAAGACGTAAAGATGATGCTTTCTGATCTGCAAAATAATGTGCTGTCTGCTGTATTATTGGTGGTTATCGTTATTGTGGCGGTACTTGGTGCGCGCACGGCATTTTTAGTGGGTATTGCCATTCCCGGTTCATTCTTAACGGGGATTTTAGTGATCTCTGTGTTTGGTTTAACGGTGAATATCGTGGTGCTCTTTGCGCTCATCATGGCTGTCGGTATGCTGGTGGATGGCGCAATTGTTGTTAGTGAGTTTGCAGACAGAGCAATGAGTGAAGGCAAACAGCGCAAGGTTGCATATAAACTGGCTGCAGAACGAATGGCATGGCCAATTATCGCCTCTACGGCAACAACATTAGCGGCCTTTGCCCCGCTGATATTTTGGCCGGGAATGATGGGCGAGTTTATGAAATACTTGCCGATTACACTTATTGCTACCTTGTCTGCATCATTACTTATGGCACTGGTGTTTGTACCAACTATTGGTGGACTAATAGGTAAATCAAGGCCGCTTTCTGAGCAGCAAAAACATGATTTAGAGTTAGCAGAGTCTGGCGATTTAACACAAATTAAAGGGATGCTAGGGCGTTATATTCGAGTGCTTGATTATGCAACAGAGCGTCCTTGGTGGAGCCTTGCTGCTGCAATCGTGTTTTCTATTATGGTGTTTTTTGCCTTTGCTATTTCTAAGCTTGGCGTTGAGTTCTTTCCTGATGTTGAGCCAAATGGCGTCAATATCAAAGTACGTTCTTACAGTGACTTATCCATCTTTGAAAAAGACGTGATCATGAAAGATATTGAGTCGCGCATCCTAAAAGTGGAAGGTATAAAAACTCTGTACGCACGTACTGGTGGTAAAGATCAAGTAGGCACGTTTAGAATGAATCTAAAAGATTGGGATGAGCGTCCGCTCGCAGAAGATATTATCAGCCAAGTTAACGAAATCACGGCAAGTTATGCCGGTGTAGAAATTGAACTTCGTAAAGATGAAAACGGCCCGGGTGGTGGTAAAGCGTTAAGCATTGAGCTGAGCTCTCGGTTTGTTGATGTGCTTAACAGTGAAGCTAAACGAGTAAGGCAAGCTATCGAGAATGATGGCGCGTTTCGAAATGTTGATGACAGTGCTTCAAAACCAGGTATTGAATGGCAACTTAAATTGAACCGTTCGGATGCGGCTCGTTTTGGTGCCGATGCCAGTATGTTAGGGGCAAATGTTCAGCTTATTACCAATGGCTTGAAATTAGGGGAATACCGTCCAGATGATGTGGATGACGAGATTGATATTCGCGTACGTTTCCCCCATGACAAACGTGATTTAGGACGTCTTGAAACGTTACGTGTAAAAACCATGCACGGGCAAGTGCCAATTAGTCACTTTGTTGAGCGTCAAGCAGCGCCTAAAGTCGATACTATCCGTCGTGTAGATTCTCAGCGCGTTGTTACCGTTAATGCAGACATGAAGCCGGGTGAACAACTTGCCAAGGCATTGCCGCGCTTACAAGCGCAATTAGAAGAGCAAGGATTAGACCCTCGCGTGAAAATTAAAGTGCGTGGTGAAACTGAAGATCAAGATGAATCAGAAGCCTTTCTTGAGCAGGCTTTTGTGGTTGCTCTATTTGTGATGGGTATCATTTTGGTGACGCAATTTAATAGCTTTTATCAAGCATTTTTGATTTTAAGTGCTGTGCTATTTTCAACTGTGGGTGTGTTCTTAGGTTTAATCGTATTACAGCAACCGTTTGGTATTGTGATGTCAGGTATTGGGGTTATTTCGCTTGCAGGTATTGTGGTTAATAACAATATAGTATTGATTGATACCTATAATGTTTTACGAAGCCAAGGTCTGGCTGCCAAAGATGCGATTTTGCGAACCGGTGCACAGCGTTTGCGTCCGGTATTGCTAACGACTGTTACCACCATTTTGGGATTGATGCCAATGGTACTCCAAGTGAATATTGATTTATTTAACCGTCACATTGATTTTGGTGCGCCATCTACTCAATGGTGGGTGCAATTGGCAACGGCTGTCGCTGGTGGCTTAACATTTGCCACGGTGTTGACACTTGTGCTTACACCGTGTTTGTTAATGCTGCGAGATCGTCGTAGATAGTAATAGGTAAATTCGTTACCGATTAATTAAAAATGAGTGACCCTAGTGTTGGGTCACTTTAATCATCAGTAAAAAGAAGCCTAAAACTAACGCTGATGCGACCAAAATGTATACAAAGCCATTTTTACCTTGCTTAATTGGTACTCGATTGTGTTTTAAAAATAGGTACCATGCTACACACAGTACAATTGGCAACAAAAATAATATACGAAACATTTCTTAGCCTTTTTCGGTATTTACGTACACTTTAAGCATAAATATGCAGAATTTAAAGCGATACTTTCATCTTGTTTGACTTCCAATTGATCAATTTTTTGGTACAGTTAACCAGTTAACTATAGAGCACATGCTTTAATTTTAGCTACACTAAGACATGTATACTAATAAGGTCCATACCTAAAAGGTGGACATTTGTATAATTAATAATTCAAAGTGAAAATTATTAGTATATAATGTATCCAAGAGTGAGACGGGCAAATTTCACTCTTAAGTTTATTAATTTAAATCATCTAGTAGGAGATGTATTTTATGATGGGTAAAACAGTTTCTTCTGAAGAAAACTCGAAATTAACGAAATGGCTTAAAACTAAACGCCACGAGAAAGGTCACACAATGCGTAGCCTTGCGCAGGTTTTAGGTACGCCGCATTCTTTTATCGGTAAAATTGAAAACCAAGAACGTCGACTAGATGTTATTGAGTTCATACGTTATTGTGATGCTTTAGAAGTTGACCCGTACGAAGGTCTTAATTTGCTAAAAGACGCATAATTTTTTAGTGCTTTGTGGTGAAATAACACTACTAAAGTAATACAAATAGTGCAGGGAGGCGCTATTAAAATTTCACCATTTATCTCTCCTCTAAAATTACTTTCGTATCTAACTTGTTAAATCCCTTTGATGATAGTTGTTTTCTAGTGCATAAAGCTTATGCCTAATTAAAAATAAGAAAATTAATGAAGGTAAAACCATAAGTGCTGTCACTACAAAGAACATCGCCCAATTTCCTCCTAACCAGTCATCAATGAGCACGCCGCTATAACTTGAAAGTAAAGTTCTACCTAAATTACCTAATGATGCAAGTAGCGCATAGTGAGTGGCACTAAATGCTCGGTCGCAAAGCATAGATATAAACGCCACCATGGCAACGAGAGACCAAGCCTGTGTAAAACCATCAATAATGATTGCAAACGCGTAAAGGCTCAATTTAGGGCCTGCTATAGCAATCCAAGCGAAGGCGAGATTTGAGGCTGCCATCGCAATACCACTAATAAATAAGCCTTTAACAATGCCATATCGTTGGTTAAACAAACTACCTAGAAAGGTGAAAGCGATAGTAAGTACTGCCGTACCTACTTTTGAGAAGGTAGCAATATCGCTATTCGAGAAGCCCACTTCTTTATAAAACACGATAGACATTCGCCCTAAGAAGGCCTCGCCGATTTTAAATAAGAAAATAAAAGCTAATAAAGCCAATGCTGTTTTTACCCCGTTACGGGCGAAGAAGGTTCTAAAAGGATCAAAAACGGTTACAGCAAGCCATGCAATAACTTTAGCAAAGCGAGTTTGCGTACTACCAGCCAGCTTTTGTTGATAGGTTTGCTCAAGCTCTGCTTGAACTGCATCGCGATTTGATTCTGGTTCTTTCGCCCAAAATACGCTGCTCATTAATAGCAGCATCACGACAGATAGGAAAAAGTAAACTTGTGGCCAATCAATTGAAGGAATGTCGGCCATATAAAACGGTAGGGCGCCTAATAGAGCATAGCCGCTCCACCAACCTGAGGTTGCCATTGCTGCCGCTGCGGTGGCTTTATGGCTCTCATTTTCTGCCAAAGTGTCGATACGAAATGCATCAATAGCAATGTCTTGAGTTGCAGATGCTATTGCAATCACTAAACACAGTGCGGCAGCAAACCAAAGGTTGGCTTTGATATCGAGCCCTGCAAGCGAAAAGGTTCCAATAAAAATGACTGACTGACAGAGTAAAATCCAGCTACGGCGCTGGCCTAGCCAGTTAAATAAAAAGGGTAACTTTACACGGTCAACGAGCGGTGACCATAAAAAGTTAATGCTATATGCACCAAACACGATGCCAAACAACCCAATCATGCTGCGGCTTAGGCCTTCATCTTTTAGCCAGGCCGACATGACAGAGCCAATCAATACCCACGGAAAGCCGCTGCTAATACCAAAAATAAATATATTAATTAAACGTTTATCTTTGAAGTATGAGAAATACTCTGAAAAAGAAAGGGTTTTTGTCATAGTGTTGCCAGTTTAAGGGGCGTGCGCCCCTATTTATTATTGATTAGCGTCAAGCACTTTTACGTTTAAGATAACAACAGGATCTTTGGGTACAAAGCTGTAACCAATTTTTTCATTGAAAGCAGTTTCGACACGCATGATTTTGTCTAGAGTTTCGTAGCCATCCATGACCATACCAAATACAGCAAAGCCCCAATCACGACCTGGATTAAGATGGTCGTTGTCGTCCATATTAAAGAAGAATTGACGCGTACCTGAGTGTGGTTTACGGTCTTGGTATGCCATTGCGATACTATACATATCGTTTTTTAACCCGTTGCCACTTTCATTGAAAATAGGGTCACCTTCGTACAGACCATCGTAGTCTTTATCGTAACCACCGCCTTGAATTACAAAATCACGTTCGTTGTCTTCATCACGTTCAACACGGTGAAATACACTACCTTGATAGCTACCATCGGCAACGTAAGTTAGAAAGTTATTTACTGTAATTGGTGCCCGTGAACGATCCATTTCGACCACAATACTGCCAAGCGTAGTAACAATTTCTACGCGCGGAAACATATTGTCTTTTTGAATAAACTTACCTTCAGTCGCTGCGAATGAACTGTGAGCAAAAAACAATAAAAAACTAAGTAATAAAATGCGTTTCATGGTTAACCTTCTAAATAGGCGATTAATTCTGGGTCAGATACAATGCGTGTTATAACCTGTTCAGTCAACTTATTAAGTTGACCTTCTATTTTTGCACGGTCATGACTGAGTGGTCCTTCAAGATTTGCGTTGCCGCGGTATATCTTACTAAAGTTACTTGTACTTTTAATCACTCTTAAACCAAACTCCACATTTGCAGCACTACTGTGCGTCATCATCTTTTCGGTGACAGTTGCTTGCAACTTATGAATATCTAATTCAAAACGTGTAGTTGCTAAGTTTGAAATGTTTGCACCATTACGGCTTAGAGCACTGTCTAAGGCACTTTTCACAGAATCAGCTATTCCAGGGCTTGCAAGCGTTTTTACTTTGTCTGAACCAATGATTTTAAGGGTCACATTGTCACCACGTAAGTCAATTACGCTGGTGCTAACATTACTGTTAATAGTTGAAATTTTCCCGCCTTGATAAACGGGGTTCAAAATTAACTGATTTGGCTGATTGCTACACGCAGATAGGGCGGCTAGCAAGCATAAAGGAAGTATTTTTTTCATTTAGTTAGCTCCATTAATTATTCTTTGTAGCACTTAGTACGACAAACTTTTTATTAGATCCTAATAGCTTACAATTGCCGAACATGCGTTTTAACTTTTCATGATAGTCTAGATGACGATTACCAATAATTCTTAATTCACCACCGTGCTTTAATGTTTGTTTTGCCTGTTTGAACATTTGCCAAGCGATATGATCGGTGACCGCTTGCGCTTGGTGGAATGGTGGGTTACATAAAACAAGGTCAACACTGTTAGGTTGAAAATCGGTTAAACAGTCGTTTTGAACAAACTCACACTGGTCTAATTGATCAGGTAAATTGTGAGTTATGTTCAATTTGGCTGATTCAACGGCCATATAGGACTCATCAACGAAGGTTACATGGGCTTTAGGGCAACGTTTGAGAGTCATCAACCCAACAACACCATTACCACAGCCTAAATCAATGATGCTGCGGGCTTTACTTGTTTGTGGCAAATAGTTAAAGAAAAAGCGCGCGCCGATATCTAATGAGTCCCGAGAAAATACATTTGCATGATTTTGAATTTCAAATTCACTGCCTTCAAGTGGCCAGTTAACAGGAAAGGGGGCTACTTTATTAAGACCACTGGTTTTACTGATAATTAAACGGGACTTTTTAACCGCTAAGCTGGTTGATGTTTCACCGATATACTGACTAAAAGCCTTTATAGTTGAGTTATGAATGTCTTTCGTTTTTCCAGCTGCAATAACATCAATGTCAGCAGGTAAAGCTGCACTGATTGCGGCAAGTTGATGCTGAAGATAGCCTAAATTGCGTGGCACTTTTAATATCACTAAATCAACCTGATTAGGTAATGCTGCTAATGAGTCCAGTTGCGTTAAAGAATCTGTTGATAACTCATTGGTTTGTAAATTATAGCGGGTAGCTTGATGACCAATATACGAGTCGTTAACTGAATAAACTGTTAACGTATTAAAGGCACAGGATAAGGCGCCAAAACTGTCATTGAGTATCAGGATTGAATTTGCATCTGGGTAGTGCTCTTGTACATAATTGACAAGGTACTCATCGCCTGAGTCCCATGCTTGAAGACTGCGATTTTTTTGATCTAACGGAAAGCGTTCTAGGGTATAGGTGTTATCACCGAGCTGTGCTTGGGTGGTCATCATGATTTTACGAAAGTATTAATGTATAGGTAAATTCTAACATGCAACAGCCAAACGCCAACCCTAATCATCTACCTGATGGGTTTTCTTACCAAGCCAATACATTGAGTGCGCAAAAAAGCCTCGAATTATTTTACTTTCTTCAGCAGCAGCTCAATTGGCAGCAACCGGCTATAAAAGTGTACGGAAAAAGCCATGTGATCCCGCGTTTGCAATGCTTTTTTGCTGATCAGAACGTAAATTATGGTTACTCGGGTTCAAAATTAATCGTTGAGCCTTGGCCAGAGGTACTTGATGCTATGCGTGTACGCTTATCAAGAACTTTGCAGATACCATTTAATGCGCTTTTAGTTAATTTGTATCGAGATGGTCATGATTGTATGGGCTGGCATAGTGACGATGAGAAAGAACTTGGTGAGCAACCAACAATCGCGTCTGTATCACTAGGGGCCGAACGTGTATTTAAAATAAAGCACAAATATAAAAGTGAACAATATAGCATTGTGCTGCAAAGTGGTAGCTGTTTAATCATGAATGGTTTTAGCCAGCGCGATTACCAGCATAGTTTGCCGAAGCAGCAAAGACTCAAACACCCTCGAATTAACCTTACCTTTCGTTCAATCATATAAAATCATTGGCAAATTGAGCCATGCCCTTGATATAGTAGCTGGCAATTATTTTCTTATGAAAGGTCTATGACACATGTCAATGCAACAACAAATTGAGCAAAAGCTTGCTGCGGGTATCGAATGTAAACACCTGAATGTTGTCAATGAAAGCCATATGCATAGTCGTGGAACTGAGTCGCATTTTAAAGTGGTGGTTGTGAGTGAAGAATTTGCAGGTAAACGTTTACTTGCCCGTCACCGTCAAATTAATGAGCTATTAAAAGATGAATTAGCAAATCACATTCATGCATTAGCGATTCACACATTTACTCCCGAAGAGTTCAGTGAACAACATGGACAGGCACCTGAATCACCAAAGTGCTTAGGCGGCTCAAAGTTCGACTAAATTAGCAGGACAGTCACTCAAAGTTAGAAGGACAGTCACTCTAGACTGCTGGTTACTTGGGTGTTTTAAGCTCGAAAAATTTACGTGGGTCTGAAAAGTTTTACTGATCAGACCTGTATTTTAACTATTAGCCTTTAAACTAGCGCTAATTTTTATTGTGATAGATATAGGATGATCAATGGTCATTAAGCCGAAAATTCGTGGATTTATCTGCACTAACGCGCATCCAGTAGGGTGTGCTGAGCACGTACAAGAACAAATTAATTATGTGAAAGCGCAAGGACCACTGAGCAATGCACCTAAGAATGTATTAGTGATAGGTGCGTCTACAGGTTACGGCCTAGCATCACGTATCACGGCTGCATTTGGTGGCGGTGCTAAAACGTTAGGTATTTTCTTTGAAAAAGAAGGTAGCGAACGCAAAACGGGTTCTGCAGGTTGGTACAACACAGCAGCATTCCAAGCAGCCGCTGAAGAAGCTGGTTTATGGTCTAAAAATATCAATGGCGACGCGTTTTCTAACGAAATTAAGCAAAAAGCAATTGATACTATCAAAGCTGATCTAGGTAAAATTGATTTAGTTATTTACAGCCTTGCGTCACCTCGCCGTACTGATCCAAATACAGGCGAAACTTACTCATCTACGCTTAAGCCAATTGGCTCTGATATCACCACGAAGAACTTAAATACTTCAAAGCGTGTGATTGATGAAGTAACGGTTGAAGCAGCAAACCAAGAAGACATCGACAATACAATTAAAGTAATGGGCGGTGAAGATTGGGAAATGTGGATTGACGCATTAAAAGAAGCGGATGTACTAGCTGATAACTTCAAAACAACGGCTTACACTTATATCGGTAAAGAATTAACATGGCCAATTTACGGTCATGCGACAATTGGTAAAGCGAAAGAAGATCTTGACCGTGCAACGCAAGCAATCAAAGAGTCAACAAAAGGCTTAAATGGTGAAGCGTATGTTTCTTCGTTAAATGCGGTTGTGACACAAGCAAGCTCGGCAATTCCAATTATGCCTTTATATATCTCTGCTTTATTCAAAGTAATGAAAGCAGACGGTACTTACGAAGGTACCATTGAGCAAATTCACTCACTATTTACTGAAAACCTTTACGGTGAAACACCACGTTTTGACGAAGGTGGTCATTTATTCCAAAACTACAAAGAGTTAGAAGATGATGTTCAAGCTCGTGTACAACATGTTTGGGATACAGTAGATACAGATACAATTGACGAATTAACGGATTACGTGGGTTACCATAATGAGTTTTTACGTTTATTCGGTTTTGGTATCGAGAGTGTAGATTACGAGCAAGATGTGAATCCTGATGTTGCGATTTCACAGTTGATCGATTAATCGCTGAACAAACTTGATTTTGTAAAGTCGCTTTTTTAAGCGACTTTTTTGTTTCTGGATGAAAATAAAACTTCATCAATAGCACTTTGGTCTATATTGAATTTTATTCAAAAGGTTTTTGTAGTCTAAATAACCGTATCTGTCGTATAAATTTCATATTTGCTCTCGCATAGTCACCCTGATTGATGTTAAAATTCGGGCAATATATGTGAGGAGTTTACTGCGTTGCTTGTTTGGGGTGTTAAACAGGCTATTCTTTGATACTTAGAGTTTAACTTGAGCATATCAAATGGCGACGTGGTTGGTACGATTTTTCAGTTTCTTTCCGTTAATGTAATGCAAGTGCGTATGATCAACATAAAAAAAGGTCTGGATTTACCGATAGAGGGCGCACCTCAGCAAGTTATTCACGATGGTTCTGCCGTCAAACGTGTAGCTGTGCTAGGTGAAGAATATATTGGTATGCGTCCAACCATGCATGTTCGCGTGGATGACCAAGTCAAAAAAGGCCAGGTACTTTTTGAAGACAAAAAGAACCCAGGCGTCTTATTTACTGCACCAGCTTCTGGGGTAGTTAAAGAAATCAATCGTGGTGCTAAACGTGTGCTGCAATCTGTTGTTATTGAAGTTAATGGCAGTGAGCAAATCACCTTTGACTCTTTCAAGGCCGACAAGCTTTCGGGCTTAGACCGTGAAAAAGTGAAAGAAGTACTAGTTCAGTCAGGTCAATGGACAGCACTACGTGCTCGCCCATTCAGCAGAGTAGCTGCTTTGGATGCAAATCCTAGCTCTATCTTTGTAACGGCTATCGACACTAACCCGCTAGCTGCAGATCCTGCAGTAATCATTGCTGAAAACACTCAAGCATTTGAAGCAGGTTTAGCTGTGGTATCTCGTTTAACTGACGGCAAAGTATTTGTTTGTAAACAAGCTGGTAGCCAAGTGCCTAGTTCATCAATCCCTCAAGTAGAAGTACATGAGTTTGGTGGCAAGCATCCGGCAGGTCTTGTTGGTACACACATTCATAACTTAGACCCAGTTTCTGCAAGCAAGCAGGTTTGGCACTTAGGTTACCAAGACGTAATCGCGTTTGGTAATTTATTCCTAACAGGTGAAATCTTCACAGACCGTGTTGTTTCGCTTGCTGGTCCACGTGTTAAAAACCCACGCTTAGTGAAAACTCAGCTAGGTGCATCTTTAGATGATTTAGTTGCTGGTGAATTAGAAGACGGTGATAACCGTGTAATTTCTGGTTCTGTATTATCAGGCGCTATCTCTCAAGGTCCACACGCGTTCTTAGGTCGTTACCATGTTCAAGTATCTGTATTACTTGAAGGTCGCGAAAAAGAGCTATTCGGTTGGATCGCACCAGGTGCTAACAAGTTCTCAGTAACACGTACCTTCTTATCTCACCTTGCTCCTAGCCGTCTATTTAACATGACGACTTCAACAGGTGGTTCGAAGCGTGCCATGGTTCCAATTGGTAGCTATGAGCGTGTTATGCCTTTAGACATCCTACCTACACTATTATTACGTGATTTAATCGCACGTGATCTTGATGGTGCTATTTCGTTAGGTGCGCTAGAGCTTGATGAAGAAGATTTAGCATTATGTACCTTCGTTTGTCCGGGTAAATACGAGTACGGTTCAATCCTACGCGATTGCTTGACTACGATCGAGAAGGAAGGCTAGAGAGATGGGTTTAAAGAAATTTCTAGAAGATATTGAGCCGCATTTTGAACCGGGTGGTAAACACGAAAAATGGTATGCGCTTTACGAAGCTGCAGCGACTATTTTCTACACGCCTGGTTATGTAAATAAAGGCAAAACACACGTTCGCGATAACATCGACCTAAAACGTATGATGATTTTAGTGTGGATGGCGACGTTCCCTGCAATGTTCTTTGGTATGTTCAACATCGGTCATCAGGCCGCTGGTGCTTTAGCGCAAGGTTTTGAACTAGCAAACACATGGCAAGTTGGTTTGTTCCAATTATTCGGTGGTGAATTAACTGCTGATTCTGGTTGGGGCGCGAAAATGTTTTACGGTGCCTGCTTCTTCCTACCAATATACGCAGTAACATTTGCTGTGGGTGGTTTCTGGGAAGTACTATTTGCTTCAGTGCGTAAGCACGAAGTAAATGAAGGTTTCTTCGTAACATCTGTATTATTCGCACTAATCCTGCCTGCGACGATTCCTTTATGGCAAGTTGCACTAGGTATTACGTTTGGTGTTGTAATCGCTAAAGAAATCTTTGGTGGTACGGGTCGTAACTTCCTTAACCCTGCTCTTGCCGGTCGTGCATTCTTATTCTTCGCATACCCAGCGCAAATTTCAGGTGACACAGTATGGACAGCAGTAGATTCATTCTCTGGTGCAACTATGCTTGGCCAAGCTGTTGTTGGTTCACTTGATTACAGCAACATGGAGCTATGGTGGAATGCGTTCTACGGTTTCATTCAAGGTTCTATGGGTGAGACGTCAACACTAGCACTATTAATCGGTGGTTTATTCCTAATTTACGTGCGTATCGCTTCATGGCGTATCGTACTAGGTGTATTCCTAGGTATGGTTGCAACGGCATTCTTACTAAATACAATTGGTTCAGAAACTAACGCTGTATTTGCTATGCCTTGGCACTGGCACTTAGTGCTTGGTGGTTTTGCATTTGGTATGTTCTTCATGGCAACAGACCCAGTATCTGCATCATTCACAGACAAAGGTAAGTTCGCTTACGGTGCGTTAATCGGCTTTATGGTTGTAATGATCCGTGTTGTTAACCCGGCATTCCCAGAAGGTATGATGCTAGCAATCTTATTTGCTAACTTATTTGCACCATTATTCGATCACTTTGTAGTGCAAGCTAATATCAAGCGGAGGTTGGCACGTAATGTCTAGTAATAACGAATCAATCGGCAAAACGCTAACCGTTGTTGTTGCACTATGTTTAGTGTGTGCAATTATCGTATCGTTTGCTTCAGTTCAGCTTCGTCCTTTACAGCAAGCTAACAAAACACAAGATATTCAACGCAATATCTTAGCGGCTGCAGGCATTGAAGTATCAGGTACTGTGTCAGATACCTTTAACTCAAAAATTGAAGCACGTGTTGTAGACATGAACACAGGTGAGTTTGTTGAAGGTGCTGATCCTAACTCATTTGACTTCGAGAAAACAAAATTCGACCAAGCTCGTAGCTTTGCGTTGAAAGCAGAAGGAATTAAAGACATCGCTGGTATTCAGCGTATGACAAAAAATTCACCTGTATATATTTCGAAGAAATCTGATGGTTCTACAGACGCAATCATTCTACCAATCCAAGGTTATGGCCTTTGGGGTGTAATGTACGGCTTCTTAGCGCTTGAAAGCGATGGTGAAACAGTTAAAAACATCAACTTCTTCAAGCACAACGAAACGCCAGGTCTAGGTGGTGAAATCCAAAATCCACAATGGACTGCTAAATGGCAAGGTAAAGAGTTACCAATCAATATCATGAAGAGCGGTGCGAAGAACGAACATCAAATCGATGGTCTTTCTGGTGCAACATTAACTTCAAACGGTGTTGATCACACAGTTGACTTCTGGACTGGCGAGCATGGCTTTGGTCCATTCCTTGCGAAAGTACGTGAAGGAGCGTTGAAATAATGGCTGATACTAAAGAAATGAAGTCGGTCCTATTTGGCCCGGTATTCGCAAATAACCCGATCGCATTACAAGTACTAGGTATTTGTTCTGCGCTAGCGGTAACATCAAGCTTAAAAAATGCACTAATTATGTCAATCGCATTGACACTAGTAACTGCGTTTTCTAGCTTGTTTATTTCGTCAATTCGTAACCACATCCCATCATCTGTACGTATCATCGTGCAAATGACGATCATCGCATCACTTGTAATCGTTGTTGACCAAGTATTGCAAGCATTCTCTTATGCAACAGCTAAAGAGCTTTCAGTATTCGTTGGTCTAATCATTACAAACTGTATCGTAATGGGTCGTGCTGAAGCATACGCAATGAAGTCACCACCGTTAATGTCTTTCTTAGATGGTATCGGTAACGGTTTAGGCTACTCAGTAGTACTACTAACTGTTGGTTTCATCCGTGAGTTATTCGGTAAAGGTTCACTATTCGGTGTTGATATTATCCCATTAGTACAAAATGGTGGCTGGTATCAACCAATGGGTCTATTGATTTTACCACCGAGTGCATTCTTCATTATTGGTTTATTCATCTGGGTACTTCGTACCTTCAAGAAAGACCAAGTAGAAGCAAAAGCGTAAGGGGCGAGCAGTGGAACATTATATTAGTTTATTTGTAAAAGCGGTTTTCATTGAAAACTTAGCTTTAGCCTTCTTCCTAGGTATGTGTACTTTCCTTGCTGTATCAAAGAAAGTAACAACGTCAATCGGCCTAGGTGTGGCAGTTATCGTGGTACTAGGTATCTCAGTACCTGTAAATAACTTGGTTTATCACGCTGTTCTTGCACCAGGTGCATTAGAGTGGCTTGGCTACCCAGAAGCAGACCTTAGCTTCTTACGTTTCTTGACTTTCATCGGTGTTATTGCAGCACTTGTACAAATTCTTGAAATGGCATTAGATAAGTTCTTCCCTGCACTTTACAACGCGTTAGGTATCTTCTTACCACTGATCACAGTTAACTGTGCGATCTTCGGTGCGGTATCTTTCATGGTTGAGCGTAACTATAACTTCGGCGAGTCTGTTGTTTATGGTATCGGTTCAGGTGTGGGCTGGGCACTAGCAATTACTTTACTTGCTGGTATCCGTGAAAAAATGAAGTACTCAGACGTTCCTGATGGCTTACGTGGTTTAGGTATTACTTTCATCACTGTTGGTCTTATGGGTCTTGGCTTTATGTCATTCTCTGGTATTTCACTTTAATAGGTAGCGAGGATAAATCATGAATGAGATTTTCTTAGGCGTTGGTGTTTTCATCGCTATCGTTGTTATTTTAGTTTTAGTTATCATTGGTGCTAAATCTAAATTAGTAGCAAGCGGCGATATCATCATCGGAATTAATGGCGACCCAGAAAAAGCTATTAAAACATCTGCAGGTAGCAAGCTATTAGGCGCGCTAGCTGATTCAGGTATCTTCGTTTCATCTGCATGTGGTGGCGGTGGCTCTTGTGGTCAGTGTCGTGTACACATCAAAGAAGGTGGCGGCGATATCTTACCAACAGAACTTGATCACATCTCTAAAGGTGAAGCTCGTGAAGGCTGCCGTTTAGCGTGTCAGGTAAATGTTAAGAACGACATGGAAATTGAACTTGAAGAGTCAATTTTCGGTGTTAAGAAGTGGGACTGTACTGTTATCTCTAACGATAACAAGGCAACGTTCATCAAGGAACTTAAGTTACAAATCCCTGATGGCGAGTCAGTACCTTTCCGTGCCGGTGGTTATATTCAAATTGAAGCACCAGCTCACCACGTTAAATACGCTGATTTCGATATTCCAGAAGAGTATCGTGGCGACTGGAACCACTTCGGTTTCTTCGATCTGGAGTCTAAAGTAGACGACGAAACAATTCGTGCATACTCTATGGCTAACTACCCAGAAGAAGAAGGCATCATCATGCTTAACGTGCGTATCGCTACGCCGCCGCCAAGAGACCTAAGCCTTCCATGTGGTAAAATGTCTTCGTACATTTGGTCATTAAAAGAAGGTGATAAAGTGACTATCTCTGGTCCATTCGGTGAGTTCTTCGCGAAAGACACTGATGCAGAAATGGTATTCGTAGGTGGTGGTGCAGGTATGGCACCAATGCGTTCACATATCTTTGACCAACTTAAGCGTTTACAATCTAAGCGTAAGATGAGCTTCTGGTATGGTGCGCGTTCTAAGCGTGAAATGTTCTACGTAGAAGATTTCGACGGCTTAGCAGCAGAAAACGATAACTTCGTATGGCACACAGCACTGTCTGATCCACAACCAGAAGATAACTGGGAAGGTTACACAGGCTTCATCCATAATGTACTTTATGAAAACTACTTGAAAGATCATGAAGCGCCTGAAGATTGTGAGTTCTACATGTGTGGTCCTCCAATGATGAACGCGGCTGTTATCAACATGCTTAAAGATCTTGGTGTAGAAGACGAAAACATCTTATTAGATGACTTCGGTGGCTAACACCATACACAAAACAATTAGTTTTGGTTAGAATACAGGCCTCGTAGCACTTAGTGTTACGAGGCTTTTTTATTTCTATACCGAACTCCGTGGTATCTACAAGGTGAATGCTATGAATAGAGTGTTTTATCGCCAAGGCTTGATGGCCTTTTTCCTATTAACTATGACTTTACTCATGGCTGGCTGCGGTCAATCAGATAAGGCTGAAGAGCTTTATTTTGAAGGTAAGACAATGGGCACCACTTATCACATTAAGGTGTTTGCAGAGTCTTCAAAGGTTGCAGGTGTTGATTTACACCCGGAAATTAAGCAAGTGCTTAAAGATGTAAATCAATCTATGTCGACTTACATTCCTGATTCAGAAATTAACCAGTTCAACCAGTTACCAGCAGGGCAGGTAATGCCAATAAGCGCTGATTTTAGAAACGTGGTAGCTGAATCAATTCGCCTTGGCGAATCAACAAAAACGTTAGATGTGACTATGGGGCCACTTATTGACTTGTGGGGCTTTGGTCCAGATAAAAAGCCGACTAAACGCCCAAGCGATGAAGCCTTGGCCGCAATGGTTGCCAAAATTGGTGTTGATAAGCTTGAACTTACAGATGCTGGTC
This sequence comes from Pseudoalteromonas sp. Cn5-37, assembly GCF_021532495.1. Lineage (NCBI taxonomy): Bacteria > Pseudomonadati > Pseudomonadota > Gammaproteobacteria > Alteromonadales > Pseudoalteromonadaceae > Pseudoalteromonas > Pseudoalteromonas sp. Cn5-37. The sequence goes on from NZ_JAKGBA010000006.1 coordinate 54,389, forward strand.
TTATGAAGACGATTGATGGTTTAGAGCTGTCGTTTTCGGCTACAGCCAAAGGTTACGGCATTGATAAAGTAGCACAAGTGATAGAAAGCCATGGTTTCACTAATTATATGGTTGAGATTGGTGGTGAGCTTCGTGTGTCGGGTATTAAGCCAAACAACATCACTTGGAAAATAGCTATTGAGCAGCCTGATGCTGAGCCTGGCGTGCGTAAAGTACATAAAGTAATTGAGCCGGGTACTAATGGTATTGCGACATCCGGTGATTACCGAATTTTTTACGAAATGGATGGTGTTACCTATAGCCACTTAATTGACCCTGTAACAGGTATGCCGAGCCGTCATGATTTGGTATCAGTTACTGTTTTACACCCATCAGCGATGACTGCAGACGGCTTAGCGACGGCAATTACAGTGATGGGCATGGAAAAGGCGCAGAAATACGCCGAAGAGCACGATTTGCCGGTGTACTTAATTGGTAAGTCAGACAATGGTTTAGTAACTTATTCAAGCCCTGCATTTAAAGCATATTTGTAGTAGGGCAAGAAGCAGTGTATACCCAAGCCGCCTCAAGATGCAGAATTCAGCGCTCCATAGGGCTTAATATCAAGGCGTTACTTGGGAACAATGGCAGTCCCTTTTAAGAAGTAACAACGATGAGAGTAAGTGCCTGTGAAGCGCCCAAAGGGTTGGTTTAAAAGCGATTTATACTGCGTTATTGATTTTAACAATAGAACCACTATTGCTTGCAATCAATGCCTTGCCTAAATTGCTTTTAATTCTAACTGAAACTCGCACCTTGAGGTGGTTTAGGTATATAATACATGCAGCCTAATTAATTAGGCTCGATTTAATTGCTGACGATAGGGGCAAAGCAATGTCACTTTTTCTTCTTACATTTGGTCTACTTATTTTAATTGTGGCGGCGATGGCTGTCGGCATGATTGTGCAAAAGAAATCTATGGCCAGTAGTTGTGGTGGCCTAGGCGCTGTTGGTATCGACAAAGCCTGCGACTGCGACGACCCATGTGACAAGCGTAAAAAGCGCATGGCAAAAGAACAAGTCTGGAAAGAGAATCAAATTCTTTAACCACAAAAAAAGCGCCCAAAGGCGCTTTTTTAATACCTAAATTTTACAAGGACAGTCACTTTAACTAAATTTTATACCATTCCGTATAAAGATTAAATCAATTTAATCCATTCCCGATTGCACATTTTCCTTACTCGATCCGGGATTGAAATAAAGTGATTCCACGCCTTTGAAACTTCATCGACAATTTCGTCATAGCCTGAAAACACTCTATTTGATAAACAATGTTGTCGTATCCAACTCCATACTTGCTCTATTGGATTTAGCTCTGGTGAATAAGGTGGAAGCTTTATAAGCGTTAGGTTTTTAAATTCTGCAGCTGTATCGTATGTTTGCCAGCCTGCGCCATCTATGATCACGACAGCATGTCTTCCAGCAGGTGTCGCGTGTGATATCTGGCGCATGTGCTGCGTCATCGCTTCTTTATTTACAAATGGACTAACTAACGCTTCTGTTTGGCCTGTCGCTGGACATACCGCGCCAAATAAGTATCCATAGTCAAATTGCTGTTGTTTTACAATCCGTGGCCGAGTGCCTGTTTCAGCCCAAATGCGCGTAGTCGGATTTTGCTGGCCAAATCGTGCTTCGTCCTGAAACCATACGTCGATCCGATCAAGAGGAAGGTGTCCTGGTGTGTGAAGGATCGTTTCCAGTTGGAAGTTTTTTAAAAGCTTCTTGGCTCTGTAATGATTGTTTCGGGTGTTTAGAGCGACTTGTGATCCAACTAAAGCCAAGTTGCTTTAGAATTTTATAGACATGATTTAAGTGGTAATGAACACCAAATTCAGTATGAATGTAATGCACAATGTCTTCACCGGTAAGGCGGCCACCACGAAGTTCTGTATTCGTGCGCTTTATAAACTCAGATAGTTGTTCAAGTTGCCGCTGTTGTAATCTTGATGGACGTCCTTGAATGGGCTTATTGTCTAAACCAGCTAGCCCATACTCTAGGTAACTAGAAACCCATTTATTCACACTACTTCTTGCTGTGTTTAGACGTTTTGCAATATCGGTTCTGCTATTCCCCTCATAAAATAATGACACTGCGAGCAATCGCATGCGTTTTCGTGCGTTTGGTTCTTTACGAGAAAGCGCTAAAAGCTGTTCAGATATGTTTGGATTCAATGTTATTAACCGGTGATTTTATATAGCCTATATTAGATCAGATATTTAAGCGGAATGGTATTACAAGGACAGTCACTTTAAAACTATTTTGAATATTTACAAAGACTATTTACAAAGACAGTCACTTTTATCCATGAACTCATTCTTGCAGTAAATAAGATATTGTCTAAACTTTAATTACATTTAATGCATTTCAAATTATCAGTTCAAGGAGTGAACGATGGCTTTAGCAAGGAAGCGGCAAATCTGTTTGTCGAACACCAAATATTATCACTGTGTATCTCGTTGCGTCAGACGCGCTTACCTTTGTGGAGAAGACGCACTCACAGGCAAATCATATGAACACCGCCGAGTGTGGGTTGAACAGCGTCTGCTTGCTCTTGCAAAGGTATTTTGCATTGATGTGTGTGCTTATGCGGTGATGAGCAATCATACGCATCTTGTGCTTTATGTTGATAATAAAAAAGCAAATAGGTTATCGGATAAAGCCATTCTTTTACGCTGGTTTAAGCTCAGTAAAATGACGCCTTTAGGTCAAAAAGCCCTTTATGGTGAGCCGTTAAGTGATGGTCAACAAGTCTTCTTAAATAAAGAGGTTGCAGAATACAGAGCGCGCCTTTCGAGCATTAGTTGGTTCATGCGAATGCTAAATGAATATATTGCCAGACGGGCAAATAAAGAAGACGAGTGTACAGGGCATTTTTGGGAAGGGCGCTTTAAAAGCCAAGCTCTCCTTGATGAATCAGCGCTTTTAGCCTGCATGGCCTATGTTGATTTAAACCCTGTTCGTGCTAAAGCTGCAAGTACGCCGGAGCAATCGGACTATACCAGTTTTATAAAGCGATGCGAAAGCGCGAAGGAGTCAAAGCAACCTAAATTACTAGCTCGTTTTATTGGTGGCATGAGTAAGTATAAATCAAAGGGAATACCTTTTGAGTTAAAGTCATACCTGCTACTTGTGGAGCAAACTGGGCGTTGTATCAGCGCGGATAAGCCTGGATATATAGAGCATCATTTACCTCCTATTCTTGAAAGGCTGAATTTGGAAGCTAAAAACTGGTTAACATTAACAACTCAATTTGAAAACTTATTTCATGGAGCAGCAGGTCGAGTGGGTGCTATTGAAAGTTATTGCAGTAAAACTGCTCGTAAGCGACGAAGTAATCTAGCAAGCTGTAAGTTATTACTTGCCAGTTAATCTTAAATTTCTCTCGACTTTTATTTTTTGCAAACTCTTGCAGCTAACTTGTACTTTCAATTCTCATAAAATTAAATCTTTTATCTTGGTTTCTATTGTTAGATTAAGCTAATAGGGTAGTTTGTCTACTCAGCTATTATTTTAGGTTACAAATTTAAGGTATTTGGAGGTTTAACAGTGCCTGTCTTTTTAAATCGTGTTTAATCTAAATTAATTAGCTTAGCCCCTAAAACTGCGTACTTATTTTTGCCATTTGCTTGTAAGAAAAAGGCGGCAGGTGCATGAAGTGAAGGTATTGATGTAAATACACTTTTGCATGCGTAAACTGGCCAATTTGTGGAGTTTTCTAGCATATTAATATCGCCAGAAAAGCAACTATAGCCTTGTATTAAAAGCTCTTTATATTTATTTTCGGTAAGCGTTAACGACTCATTTAAAACAAAACTGTTACCGGTTCTAAAGTTCAGGTTGCTTGCATCTAAACTCGTGTAACCTTGGCGGATACTGCTTATATCCCCCAACTCTTTAATAATGGGTGACTGTCCTTTGTTGTTTATTGCAATATCTATCTGATAATCACCTAGCTCACTCTTTACAGTTACATCATCTATTAGTAAGTCTACCCAATTGTCTTTAGCATTAAATGGGATAGCGTGGTACTGGGCTATTTTAGCGCTTTTCCATTCCTGTGAAGTTATTGAATCAATAGTCTTTTTATATAAAACACGGTTAACTTTACGGGCTATTTGTCGGTTTGGGTCGTTTGGGTAAGCACCTGATTCAATTAATATAGTTCGGATACCTTTTTCCGAAAAAGTATCTCCAAAACTGCGATAAGAGTAACTGTCGTTGTACTTCCCCAAGTGCCCTGGGATCATGGTTTCAACCGTTTTGGCTAAATGAGCAATAAATTGCATAGCCTCACCACGAATTTTATTCACTTCTCTTGCTTCATTATAGGCGGGTGCTAGCACTGAAATAGAGGCTTGTTTACCCATTTTTCCGGCACCGTAATAGGCATTCTGATCATGTAAATTAAAGCCGAAATCAGGTTTGAATTCATCAGCCGCAGTCATGAGTATTTGTCCTTCTTTTGTGCGAAGGGCTTTAGCATCACGATTTAAATCAATACCTTGTGCATTATGGCGAGTTTGAGCTGCGGCGCCGTCTGGGTTCACCATAGGGATAATGAGAAGAGTTACTTTCTGTTGCCAGCTTTCTAGCCATTGTGCGTTTTCATCTGCGGTTATAAAGCTTAAAAAATCCATTAGTGCGGCAGTAGCTGTGTTTTCGTCGCCGTGCATTTGGCTCCACATCATCACTTTGATTGGGCCGGTGCCGATTTTTAGAGAATTAAGTGCCTGTCCTTGGAAAGAGGTGCCGATTTGTTTTAGTGTGACGCTTGGATGTTTTGCTGCGCGTTTTAAGTGGGGTTCTATATCGGCGTAGTAAATCGCAGGTTTATCTAAGCCAGCTACAGCGGTGTCTTCAATCGTATTTGCAGGTGTACTGGTACTTAGTGCTAAAAAGGCTGCAGCGAGTGCATATTGACGCATAATTATCTCTTTTATTCTTTGTTTTAATATTATGTAGAATATTATATTTCATCGCCTTTGGCTAATCCTTGTTCAGTATTAAAGCTTCGATTGCTACTGACTAAGTATGCTTTAAATCGCTATTTTTATGCTATTTTCTTTTTCTTCATAGCTTTACGCTATATAAAATACAGTATTACTTTTAAGTACTTAGCTTCAATAGGTTTGTTTTTTTACAGTTTATTATCAAATGGCTAAACAATACTTAACCGTGTGCTGTAAAATTCTACTTGTACCGTCTGTTGACTTTGTTATACTCCACATCGAAATTTCAGTAATTACTGAAACTTTATTGATGAAGATCATGTTACCGCATTAAAAAATAGGGTAAGCCATTTACCTAAAATGCAGTAAAAGCGATAAAAGGCGTGAGTTTTGCGAGCAATTAATCAGTCACAAGGTGTCAAACAGTCTAGCTTAGCTAGGTTGCAATTGGCTGCGCGTGCGTTTTTTGCTGGCAAAGAACTAATGTCAGTTTTAGCCTTGTTGCTGATTAATTCAGCCATGCTAATCAACGGTACATTAGAAGATGCTCACGGGCTAAGAAGTTTATTAAGTGAAGGTGCTTTATACGAAACACCGTTGCTTAATGTTTTGAGTTTTTTAGCTTACCCTGTGGTGTCTTGCCAATTACTTATTGGTTTATGCTGGTTGGTCTTCCATTTCTTCCCTGCGCGTCGTGCAGGTGTCATTTTACGTAAAGCGGCCTTCGCTGCGCGTGAAACGATAAAGTCTTTAGTAGTACACAGCGCTCATGGCTGTCGTGCTCCTCCTCGTGTAAGTGGTTGTCTGTAAATAAGCTTTGTTGCTTAAGTTCAGCCATTTAGTCGTTTTTCTAAGTTGTCTTTACTAAGCACCTAGTGGGTTTTTTACGCCCAAATTTCAGCAGCCAACCTAAAATCCCTCACTTCTTAGCGTGCCGATTTGTCGTGCTTGTTAGTCAGCCGAGGGATATCTGTAGCATCTGTTGCAGAAAAGCGTCGTGTTCTTATTTCGACAAGTGTTAACTTTTAGGTTGTAGGATATTCCTTTGTCAATTCGAAACCTTTGTAATATTGCTCTAGCGTCTTTAGTGCTGGCCTTGTCTGGCTGTAAAGGCGGGGTACTCGATCCAAAAGGTCAAATTGGTGTCGACGAGAAGTATTTAATTATCGTAGCTACGGTGTTAATGCTGATTGTTGTGATTCCAGTTATTGCCATGACAATTTATTTTGCATGGAAATACCGTGATGGACGAGATCAAGAAATTTACGCTCCAAAGTGGGCGCACTCTAATAAGATTGAAGCTGTAGTTTGGACCATTCCTATCATCATCGTTGCGATTTTAGGTGTGATCACGTGGCAGTCAACGCAACAACTTGACCCATATAAACCACTTGAGGGTAAAGGTAAGCACCTTACTGTTGAGGTTGTTTCTTTGAACTGGAAATGGCTATTCATTTATCCAGAGCAAGGCATCGCCACAGTGAATGAGCTTGTTTTTCCTGCCAATGTGCCAGTGCAGTACAAGATCACCTCAGAAAGCACCATGAACTCGTTTTTCATTCCACAGCTTGGTAGCCAAATTTATTCAATGGCAGGCATGGAAACAAAGCTTCATTTAATTGCTGATGAGCCGGGTACTTTTAAAGGCTTCTCTGCTAACTACAGTGGTGCAGGTTTCACAGGTATGAAGTTCGATGCCATTGCAACAGCCACAGAAGCTGATTTCGATGCTTGGGTAAACAAAGTAAAAAATACTGGTTCTGCATTGACTAAGCAAAGCTATGTTGAACTTGCAAAACCAAGTGAATACGACCCAGTTAAATACTATGCCAGCGTAGATAAAGATATGTTCCATTCAATCGTAATGAAATATATGCAAGCGCATGGCTCTCACGGTGCAATGCAACACGCTATGCCAGAGCACTCAGCTCATAAGAAGCACAGCGAGGACGAGGAATAATCATGTCGTTGTTAGGTAAATTAACATTAGACGCAATCCCGTTTCATGAACCAATTATCATGGTTACCATGACGGTTGTTGCTGTCTTAGGTCTGTTAGTGGCAGGCTTAGTAACAAAATATAAAAAGTGGGGCGTGATTTGGCACGACTGGATCACCTCAATTGACCATAAGCGTTTAGGTGTTATGTACATCATTCTTGCGCTTATCATGCTTTTCCGTGGTTTCGCGGATGCCATTATGATGCGACTGCAATTAGCAATGGCTACTGGCGGTGCAAGTGGTTACTTACCACCAGAGCACTATGACCAAATATTTACGGCACACGGGGTGATCATGATCATCTTTATGGCGATGCCGTTTATGATTGGTTTAATGAACATCATTTTACCGCTGCAAATTGGTGCCCGTGATGTTGCATTCCCATTCTTAAATAACCTTAGCTTTTGGTTAACTGCTGGCGGTGCAATCCTAATCAATATCTCATTATTCTTTGGTGAGTTTGCGAAAACGGGTTGGGTGGCATATCCACCGTTGTCTGAATTGTCATTCAGTCCAGGTGTCGGGGTCGACTATTATATATGGGCCTTGCAGATATCCGGCTTGGGTACCTTATTAACATCGGTAAACTTCTTAGCGACTGTATTTAAAATGCGTGCACCAGGCATGACATTAATGAAAATGCCTATTTTTACTTGGGCATGTACGTGGGCGAATATCTTAATTGCAGCATCGTTCCCAATTTTAACTGCTGTTCTGGCTATGTTAACGCTTGATCGTTATCTCGATTTCCACTTCTTCACGAATGAATTAGGTGGTAACGCGATGATGTACATCAACTTATTCTGGGCATGGGGTCACCCTGAAGTTTACATTCTGATCTTACCTGCGTTTGGTATTTTCTCAGAAGTTATCTCAACGTTTGCTGGTAAACGCTTGTTTGGTTATAAGTCGATGGTTTACGCAAGTGGTGCAATTTCGATTTTAGGTTTTATCGTTTGGCTTCATCACTTCTTTACTATGGGCTCAAGCGCTAACGTTAATGCCTTCTTTGGTGTTATGACCATGGTTATTGCGGTACCGACCGGGGTTAAGTTGTTTAACTGGTTATTCACTATGTATCGTGGTCGTTTACGTATTACTGTGCCTGTCCTTTGGACTTTAGGTTTTATGGTGACGTTCACTATCGGTGGTATGACCGGCGTGTTACTTGCTATTCCTGGTGCTGACTACGTATTACATAACAGCTTATTCTTAATCGCTCACTTCCATAACACCATCATTGGCGGTGCGGTATTTGGTTATTTAGCTGGTTTTGCGTTTTGGTTCCCTAAAGCAATGGGCTTCAAACTTGACGAGAGCTGGGGCAGACGATCTTTCTGGTGCTGGTTAATTGGTTTCTTCGTGGCATTTATGCCGTTATACGTACTTGGTTTCTTAGGTATGACACGTCGCTTAAACCACACAAACAACCCTGATTGGAACATTTGGTTATACATTGCAGCTGGCGGTGCGGTGATCATTATGTTCGGTATCTTGTTCCAAGTTGTACAACTTGTAGTGAGCTTCAAAAACCGCGAGCAACTTGATGATACAACGGGCGATCCGTGGAATGGTCATACCCTTGAGTGGGCATCTGCTTCACCTCCACAGTACTACAACTTTGCGAAAATCCCTCATGTTGATGACATCGATGCGTGGACAGACATGAAAGAAAAAGGCTTAGCCTACAAGCAAGAAGCCTCTTATAGCCCAATTCATATGCCAAAAAATACATCGGCAGGTGTATTAATGAGCGCAGCTTTAACAACCTTCTGTTTTGCCATGATCTGGCACATTTGGTGGCTTGCAGCCTTTGGTTTACTGGGTGCTATCGTGGTGTTCATCAAACGTTGTTACACCAGCGATGTTGATTACTACGTGCAACCAGATGAAATTGTTGAACTAGAAACGGCTCATAACACAGCCGCTACTAAGGAGGTGAATGCATGAGTAGCATTTCTGCAGGACTCGACACCTTAAACGGCGCACACGGTCATGTCGATGCACACGACCATGAGCACCACGATACAGGTGGTAACACCGTATTTGGTTTCTGGCTTTATCTTATGACTGACTGTCTGTTGTTTGCATCATTTTTTGCAACCTACGCAGTATTGTTCATGAACACTGCTGGCGGTGTGTCGGGTAAAGATATTTTTGAACTTGATTTTGTTGCGGTTGAAACCGCAGCTCTACTACTTAGTAGTATCACATTTGGCTTTGCGATGATCTCTGCTCACGGGCAGAAAAAGGCGGCTACGTTAACTTGGTTGCTGGTTACCTTTGCCTTTGGTGCAGTGTTTATTGGTATGGAAGTGTACGAATTTCATCACCTAATTGCGCACGGTAATGGCCCTCAGCAAAGTGCCTTTTTAACATCGTTCTTCTCTTTAGTGGGCTTACATGGTCTTCACGTTACAGCGGGTCTTATTTGGATGACTGTCCTGATGATTGAAGTTGTGCGCCGTGGTTTAAACCCACAAACAGTGACACGCCTAAGTTGTTTAAGCCTATTCTGGCACTTCTTAGATGTGGTGTGGATCTGTGTATTTACCGTTGTTTATTTAATGGGAGCAATGTAATGAGTCACAGTGAATCACATGTAATTAATAACTTAGAAGTTCATGCACATAATGATCAATCACATGGCAGCGTTAAAGACTATTTAATTGGTTTTCTACTGTCAGTGGTTTTAACGGCTATTCCATTTTGGGCTGTGATGAGTGGTTCGTTTTCTAAAACGACCACTGCATGGTGCATCGTGAGCATGGCGATTGTGCAAATTTGGGTGCATTTGAAATATTTCTTACACCTAAACTTCAAAACTGAAGACGGCAAGGCAAGTTCATTGTCGTTTATCTTTAGTGCTTTAATCATAGTTATGGTGGTTGGTTTGTCGGTGTGGATCATCTACGAATCGAACGCCATGATGATGTACTAATAACAATTACTTGGTAATTGGTAAAAGATTTACGAAAGGAGCTGGTTAGTCTGAGGTTGTGTCTCCAGTTCTTACAGTCTGTTACTAGCTAGTTTCTTTCGTAATATTGCGTTTGTGCTGAAAATTAGAGGAGTCGAGGAAGTGTTTCGACGTTATTTAAATGTCACTAAACCTGGCATTATCATGGGCAATTTGATCTCTGTCGCGGGGGGATTCTTGCTAGCCTCTCGCGGTGATATTGACCCATGGTTAATGATCGCAACCTTACTAGGGTTATCTTTAGTAGTGGCATCAGGATGCGCGATCAATAACGTAATTGATCGTGATATTGATGTTGCTATGGCGCGCACTCGCAAACGCGTCACAGTGACTGGCGAAATGTCAGCAAAGGCGGCTATGGCACATGGCATCGTGCTTGGTGTTATTGGTTTCGGATTATTAGCAGTGTATACCAACGTAGTGGCACTCTTATTTGCTACTTTTGGTTACGTCATCTACGTAGGTGTGTACAGCTTATACATGAAACGTCGTTCTGTGTACGGCACCTTTGTAGGAAGTTTATCTGGCGCAGTACCACCTGTAGTGGGTTATTGTGCCGTAACTGGGCAGTTTGATGCTGGTGCTGTGATTTTATTGGTTATGTTTAGTCTATGGCAAATGCCTCATTCATATGCAATTGCAATTTTTCGTTATAACGACTACCAAGCGGCCAGAATTCCTGTGTTACCAGTAGCGCAGGGGATCGAGAAGGCAAAGCATCACATTGTTTTATATATCGCCGTGTATGCGTTGGTTGTGATGTTATTAACCATTAGTGGTTATACAGGTTTAGCCTTTATGGCTGTAGCTTGTACAACGAGTTTTTGGTGGTTGCTAATGGCGCTTCGTGGCTATCGTCGCAATATTGATGTAAGCGGCTGGGCGCGCCAAGTGTTTGCTTTTTCAATTGTAAACATCACGGTTTTGAGCATAGCTATGGCTTTAGATTACCATTCGGTAGCTCCACAGCTACTTGTTTTAACTTAGAAAAAAGTTGCTAACATATCCCAATGTTACAGTAGCAAAGGCCCGGTTTTTTCTCCACCGGGCCTTTTTTCTTTGTTGTTTTTAAAATCGAGCAGCTTGCTCTACTACAATGCCATGACGAGCCGCTAAACGGCGATGGTCTTTATCATAACCACCACCAATCACGGTTGCGACAGGTACATTGTGCTCAAGGCAGCGTTTGAGAACTAAATGGTCGCGTTGTGCTATCCCTTGCCAGCTTATATCAAGTTTTCCTAAGCCATCTTGCTGCCATACATCTACACCTGCATCATAAAGTACTAAGTCTGGGTTTAGGGTGTTTAATAAATAACTCAGCGTATCGTCAACAACGCCTAGGTATTCACTATCAGCGACATTCGGTGCTAAACCTATATCTAAATCGCTGGCTGATTTTCGAAACGGAAAATTCTTTTCACAGTGAATAGAGCAGGTATAAGCATAGGGCTGATGCGCCAGCATTGCTGCGGTACCATCACCTTGATGAACATCTAAATCAAAAATAAGTATATTGGTTACTTCACCACTTTTTATCAGGGTTTCGCTGGTGAAAGCGAGGTCGTTTACCATGCAATAGCCTGAGCCAAAATCAGTATGAGCATGATGAGTGCCACCCGCTAAGTGGCAAGCAATGCCATGTTTAAGAGCTAAACGTGCTGTTTGTAAGGTGCCCAGAGGCGCAGTAAAGGTACGTGCCATCAGCTCTTTTGACCAAGGTAAGCCAATACGGCGCATCGCTTTTTCATCTAAGCGGTTGTGCCAAAGGTCGTGGATATAATTTTCGCAGTGCACTAACTCAAGGGGCTCAGGGCTGCCAAGCATCGGTTGAGTTAGGTTGTCATTTATTAATCCAAGGTTTTGTACATGCTCATATAAATAAGCAAATTTACTCATCACAAAGCGATGGTTAGGATCGAAACTAAACGAGTAATTTGGGTGATACACCAAGGGTAAGTGGGGATTTAACTGCATAGCTCATTGAATAGCTGAATTTGCTACAGCATAACGAATCTACCGACAAAAGTTTACTCTGGTGCGTGAATTAAATGAGCTAATTCGCGATGTAATAATGCTTCATCACCCAGATTGAGCTCAATCAATCGTTTTAAGTGAGATATTATCAATATCGATATGTTCGCAGCGAAGGCCTGCATGCTGATGCTCAACATGGCACAGCTCCACTTGCATTTTAATCTCGATAGTTGACTCTGGTAGGGTAAAGATTAAGTCAGCTTTACTATGAATAGGCACTAAAAATGAATCACTTTTAGTAATGAGCGCACCTTGCAAAGATAGATCAAGTAACTGACAGTGATAGTCGTTATCTTCGATACGAAGGACCGCAGGGCAAGAAAATAATACCCGCGAAAACTCTCTGCGTTCATTCATAGCTGTATCTCCAACTTTAGTTACTTAATAGTATAGATCATAATGGAGTGAGTGATAGCAAAGCTTAATACAACAAAAAAGCCCCTGAGTAGGGGCTTTTTGAGTATCAGCTAATTAGCCAATTTTTTTGTATTTAATACGCTTAGGTTGTGCCGCTTCTGCGCCTAAGGTTTTCTTTAACCATTCTTCATACTCTGTGTAGTTACCATCGAAGAAGTTAATTTGGCCTTCATCACGGTAATCAAGAATATGTGTAGCAATACGGTCAAGGAACCAACGGTCATGCGAGATACACATTACACAGCCAGGGAACTCTAAAATAGCGTTCTCAAGTGCACGTAGTGTTTCAACGTCTAGGTCATTGGTTGGCTCATCCAGTAGTAATACGTTGCCACCTGCTTTTAGTAACTTAGCTAGGTGTAAACGGTTGCGCTCACCACCTGATAGGTCTTTAACGAATTTTTGTTGGTCGTTACCTTTGAAGTTAAAGCGGCCAACATAGGCACGGCTTGGGAATTCAAAGTTACCAATTTTTAATACGTCTTGGCCGTTAGAGATTTCTTGGAAAACAGTGTTGCTTTCGTCCATGTCGCCACGGAACTGATCAACCGTTGCAAGCTCAACAGTGTCACCAACAATGATCTCACCGCTATCTGGCGTTTCTTCACCACTTAGCATTTTGAATAGCGTTGATTTACCCGCACCATTGGCACCGATAATACCTACGATAGCGCCTTTCGGCATTGCAAAGTTTAAGTCATCGATTAATACACGTTCGCCAAAGCTCTTCTTCAGGCCTTTCACTTCGATAACTTGATCACCTAAGCGTGGACCCGGTGGAATGAATAGTTCATTCGTTTCGTTACGCTTTTGGTAATCGTTTTGCTGAAGCTCAGAGAACTGTGCCATACGTGCTTTAGACTTAGCTTGACGGCCTTTCGGGTTTGAACGAACCCATTCAAGTTCTTGCGCGATTGATTTTTGACGTGCTTTTTCAGATTTCTGTTCTTGTTGTAAACGTAAATCTTTCTGCTCAAGCCACGATGAGTAGTTACCTTCCCAAGGAATACCTTCACCACGGTCAAGCTCTAAAATCCAACCTGCTACGTTATCTAAGAAGTAACGGTCGTGGGTTACAGCAACCACGGTACCTTCGTAGTCGTGTAAGAAGCGCTCTAACCAAGCAACTGACTCAGCGTCTAAGTGGTTGGTCGGTTCGTCAAGGATAAGCATATCTGGTTTTTCAAGTAGTAAACGACAGATCGCAACACGGCGACGCTCACCACCCGAAAGGTGTTCAATTTTTGCATTCCAAGGTGGAAGGCGTAATGCATCAGCTGCACGCTCTAACACGTTGTCGATATTGTGACCATCGTGTGCTTGGATGATAGCTTCTAATTCGCCTTGCTCTTTAGCAAGTGCATCGAAGTCAGCACCGTCCATTGCATACTCGTTGTATACTTCATCAAGGCGGTTTAGTGCGTTTTTAACTTCGCTTACTGCTTCTTCTACTGTTTCGCGAACTGTTTTGCTTTCGTCTAGTACAGGTTCTTGCGGTAAGTAACCGATTTTAGTGCCTGGTTGAGGGCGAGCTTCACCTTCAAAGTCTTGGTCAACACCAGCCATAATGCGAAGTAACGTTGATTTACCTGCACCGTTTAGACCTAGCACACCAATTTTTGCGCCTGGGAAAAAGTGTAAAGAAATATCTTTTAAGATAGTGCGCTTAGGTGGCACAACCTTAGAAACTCGACTCATCGAGAATATAAACTTATCTGGTAACACCATGAAAGGAGCCTTCAATTTATAAGAAAAATTAACAGCAAGTATTGTATACCCAAACTACCTCAAAATACAGAATTCAGCGTTTATGATAGGCTTATCATCAAGGTGTTATTTACTCAAAGAGTCATACATTTTAATTAATGACCACTCAGAAATACCACTTCATTTGGACATCTAAACATCTAGAGGTTGAAATTTCTAACTATCCGTTCATAATTAGCAGTCAGATAAGTATGCTCGGAGCCAGCTATGCCCATTACAGTAAAAGATGAATTGCCAGCCATTGCAAAATTACGCCAAGAAAACGTGTTTGTAATGCCAAAAAGTCGCGCTAAAACGCAAGAGATACGCCCAATGCGTTTGGCCATCTTAAACTTAATGCCAAACAAGGTTGAAACCGAAGTGCAGTTTATTCGCTTGTTAGCTAATTCACCGCTACAAGTTAATGTTGAGCTGTTGCGCTTAGATACTCACCGCACCAGTAGTCACTCTGAGCAGCACATGGATACGTTTTATCGCTATTTTTCAGAAGTGAAAGATAATAACTACGATGCCATGATCATAACAGGCGCGCCGCTTGCTCATTTAGAGTATGACGAAGTTGCTTACTGGGACGAGCTAAAAGTTATTTTAGATTGGGCTGAGCAACATGTTACGTCTACGCTGTTTTCGTGTTGGGCGGCCCATGCGGGTCTATATCATCACTATGGCCTTAAGCGCGAACTTAAACCAAATAAATTAAGCGGCGTATTTACCCATAAAAGTTATTTTGACCATGCAGCACTCACTCGTGGTTTTGATGATACCTTTTTAGTGCCACACTCTCGTTATGGTCATATTGATATCGATAAGATCACTGCCTGCGAAGAGCTGGTGGTGTTAGCCGGATCAGAGCGAGTTGGTGCTTACTTAATTAAAAATAAATCAGGCAGCCAAGTGTATATTACTGGCCATCCAGAGTACGATGCTCATACCTTAAAAGGGGAGTATTTACGCGACCAAGAAAAATCAGCGGATGCGCCTAAGCCAGAAAACTACTTCCCTGACGATAACCCAGACAACGAACCGTCGAAAACGTGGCAAAGCCATGCCTTTTTATTGTTTTCGAATTGGTTAAACTATTATGTGTACCAAACTACACCGTATGATATTAACTTAGTTAGCCAAGATGTAAGGACTAACAACTATGCCGAGTAATGCAGTGAAAGTGAATAAACGCGAACAATTAACCGAGGCGCTAAAACATCGAATTTTAATCCTCGATGGCGCGATGGGCACCATGATCCAAGAATATAAATTAGAAGAACAGGATTATCGCGGTGAGCGCTTTAAAGACTGGCATGTACTTATTAAAGGCAATAACGATTTATTAAGCCTAACTCAGCCAAAAATCATTGCTGATATTCACCGTGCTTACTTAGAAGCCGGTGCCGATATCATCGAAACGAATACCTTTAATGCCACGACTATTTCGATGGAAGATTACGACATGGCGAGCCTTAGCCGCGAAATCAACTTCGAGTCAGCGAAGCTTGCACGCAGCGTGTGTGATGAACTTGAAGCAAAAGATCCTAGCAAACCGCGTTATGTAGCCGGTGTACTTGGGCCAACGTCAAAAACCTGTTCTATTTCACCAGATGTAAATGACCCAGGTTACCGTAATATCAACTTTGATAAGCTGGTGGCGGCGTACGTTGAGTCAACACTGGCACTGATGGAAGGTGGTGCTGATCTTATTTTAATAGAAACCATCTTTGATACCCTTAATGCAAAAGCGGCTTCGTTTGCCGTAGAAGAAGCATTCGAGCAAGCTGGTCGTAGTTTACCTGTGATGATCTCAGGCACCATTACCGATGCCTCAGGCCGAACTTTATCAGGGCAAACCACAGAAGCATTTTATAACTCAATTCGCCATATTAAACCGCTATCAATCGGCCTTAACTGCGCCCTTGGCCCTGACTTACTGCGCCAGTATGTTGAAGAGTTATCGCGCGTTTGTGAAACCTTTACCTCGGTGTATCCAAATGCAGGTTTACCGAACGAGTTTGGCGAATATGATTTAGAAGCTCCTGAAATGGCCCAAGAAATTATTGATTGGGGCAAGTCTGGCTTCATCAATATTGTAGGTGGTTGTTGCGGCACCACACCGGCTCATATTAAGGCGTTTGCGAAAGGCCTTGAAGGTGTTAAACCTCGCCAATTACCTGAGCTTGAAGTGCGTATGCGCTTATCGGGCCTTGAAGCGTGTAACTTAAACTAGGAAACCGACATGACTGACCAAATTGCTGTATTTACTAACGTCGGTGAGCGTACCAATGTAACAGGCTCGGCTAAGTTTAAGCGCTTGATCATGGAAGAAGATTACGAGACCGCTCTCGATGTTGCCCGTGAACAAGTAGAAAATGGCGCGCAAGTGATTGATATCAACATGGATGAAGCCATGTTGGACTCGAAAGCGGCGATGGTAAAGTTTTTAAACTTAATTGCTTCAGAGCCTGATATCTCAAAAGTACCTATCATGGTCGACTCATCGAAATGGGACGTGATTGAAGCAGGCTTAAAGTGTATTCAAGGTAAGGCCATTGTTAACTCAATTTCACTTAAAGAAGGTGAAGAGCCGTTCATCCGCCAAGCTAAGCTAATTAAACGCTTTGGTGCTGCTGCGGTTGTAATGGCGTTTGATGAAACAGGGCAAGCAGAAACCGCTGATCGTAAGTTCGAGATTTGTCAGCGTAGCTACAAAATACTCGTTGATGATATTGGCTTTCCGCCAGAAGACATTATTTTTGACCCGAACATTTTTGCCGTCGCAACGGGCATTGAAGAGCACGATAACTACGCTGTTGAGTTTATTGAAGGTACGCGTCGAATTAAGCAAGGCTTACCGCACTGTAAAGTGTCGGGTGGTGTATCGAATGTGTCGTTCTCGTTCCGTGGTAACAACCCAGTACGTGAGGCTATTCACTCTGTGTTTTTATACCACGCGATTAAAGCGGGTATGGACATGGGCATTGTAAATGCGGGCCAATTAGCGGTTTACGACGATATTCCCGACGAGCTGCGTAAAGCTGTAGAAGATGTGATCCTCAATACCGACCCAGGTGCCGGTGAACGACTTGTTGAACTTGCACCCAAATACTCAGGTATGGCGCAAGCAGAAAAAGTTGAAGATTTAGAGTGGCGTACTTGGCCTGTTGAAAAGCGCCTTGAACATGCATTAGTTAAAGGCATTACCGAATACATCGATGAAGATACCGAAGCGTGCCGCAAGGGCAAAGCTAAGCCTATCGAAGTGATTGAAGGCCCGCTTATGGATGGCATGAACGTTGTAGGCGACTTATTCGGCGCGGGTAAAATGTTCTTACCACAGGTTGTTAAGTCAGCTCGTGTGATGAAGCGCGCCGTTGCCTATCTTGACCCTTTCATTGAAGCTGAAAAAGAAGAGGGTGCAACCAATGGTAAAGTGGTTATGGCAACCGTTAAGGGCGACGTACACGACATTGGTAAGAACATTGTAGGCGTGGTACTGCAATGTAATAACTACGAGGTTATCGACCTTGGTGTGATGGTGCCGGCAGAGAAAATCTTGCAAACCGCCATTGACGAGAAAGCCGATATTATTGGTTTATCAGGGCTGATTACCCCATCGCTTGATGAAATGGTGCATGTTGCGAAAGAAATGACCCGTCGTGGTTTTGAATTGCCGTTACTGATTGGTGGTGCAACTACCTCTAAAGCGCATACAGCGGTTAAAATTGAGCCTCAGTATGATAAAGGTGTGGTTTATGTCAATAACGCTAGCCGCGCTGTAGGTGTGGTTTCTAATTTATTGTCGAAAGAGTTAAAACCAGCATTTTTAGAGAAAACCAAGGCTGAGTATGAAAAAGTACGTGAACAACAAGCACGTAAAAAGCCGCGCTCAAAACCAGTTACTCTACAGCGTGCTCGCGACAACGCTGTAAAACTTGATTGGGACAACTACACACCACCTGTGCCTAAAAAGCTAGGTGTGACTGAATTTAAAGATGTTTCGATTGCGACGTTAAGACAGTACATCGACTGGACACCTTATTTCATGACGTGGTCAATCGCTGGTAAGTATCCACGTATTCTTGAAGATGAAATTGTCGGTGAACAGGCTAAAAGCTTATTCGCTGATGCTAATGCAATGCTTGATGAGCTAGAGCAATCAGGTGCACTACAACCTCTAGGTGTCATTGGTTTATTCCCTGCAAACCGAGTAGGGGATGACATTGAGATTTACACCGATGAGTCGCGTACAACGCTTTTAACTACATCGTGTCATTTACGCCAACAAACTGAAAAAACCGACTTTGCTAACTACTGTTTAGCTGACTATATTGCGCCTAAAGGCACTCCTGACTACTTTGGTGCGTTTGCGGTTACCGGTGGTCTTGAAGAAGACGACCTTGCCGATGCCTTCGATGCGAAGCAAGATGATTATAATAAGATTATGGTTAAAGCCGTTGCAGACCGTTTAGCTGAGGCGTTTGCTGAGTACTTGCATGAGCAAGTGCGTAAAGAGTATTGGGGCTATGCGGTAGATGAAAATCTATCGAACGATGAACTTATTCGTGAAAACTACCAAGGTATTCGCCCAGCGCCAGGTTACCCTGCTTGTCCTGAACATACAGAGAAGAAGAAAATCTGGCAGTTACTTGATACCGAACAGCGTATTGGCATGAAGCTAACAAGTTCATATGCAATGTGGCCGGGTGCGGCGGTATCTGGTTGGTATTTTTCTCACCCTGAAGCTAAGTACTACGCAGTGGCGCAAATTCAACAAGATCAGGTTGAAGATTACGCTAAGCGTACCAACATGACTCTTGCAGAAGCTGAGCGTTGGTTGTCGCCTAATTTGGGCTATGAACCAGAATAATAACCTTTAGTTATTCGCTTTTGTTTAAATTAAAAACGAGTCCCAAATGGCTCGTTTTTTATGCCTATTTTTAATCATACTTTTTTCTTTTTAATTGCTTTAATACTGGCAAATTCCTTCTATTTTAAATATTTGTGTTAAAGTTATACCAATTCGCTTAATAAAGTGGTCTATTTTGAGGCAATGAAACCTCGTTGATAACAAGGCAAAAATTTCGTTATTTAGTTGTGCTCGGCAATTGCTCCTGCATTGCTCTACCTTCTGCATCCATGCAGTCGTAAATCAGAAATTTTTAACGCAGGTAGCGACAGGTTTAATCCCTCAAAATGATTAAGTATTATTGCGGATTGGTATTGTTGAGATTGATCAAGAAATCTAAGGTGAAATTGTGATTGATACAGTGAATGCAAGTGACAAAGATAAAGCACGATTTTTACGTGTTTTTGCATTTATTGGTTCGATCACCTCGTTCTTAATGGCGATCACCAGCTATCAAGATGGTTACCATGCCCTTAGCTATTTATTGATTATTGGCGGCTTTGTGTTTGCCTCACCTTTTGTCATTAAAAATCGTGACGAAACCATCGCAATACTTATGCTGTACGCTCTCTATTCGATGATGTGTTTTTTAATTGTCTCTGGGGGTAGTAATGGCACTGGGCCATTATGGTTGTTTATTGTATCTCCTGTGACCTTTTTTATTCGTGGTTTAAAGCGCGGAGCGTTTGATCTTATCTTGCTTGCCATTATTATCTCGGTGCTTTTTTATTTTACTGATCAATTTGGCTATTACAGTTATCCGAGTCATTATTTTCCTACACGGGTCATGCTGTGCTTCTCTATTTTATGTATTTTGGGTGGCTTCTACGAATATTATCGCAACAAATACAGTTTGCAGTTAATGGAGCAACTTAAACTTAATCAAAAGCTGGCTCGCACTGACGCGATGACAGAACTCGCTAACCGTCGCTACGCAACCGAATGTTTGCAAGATAAGCGCTTTGGCGAAGGGGCTGTGTTCTTGCTGATGGATGTTGATAACTTTAAGCAAATCAACGACACCTACGGTCATCAAGTGGGTGATGAGGTGCTAATATTTTTCGCTGATGTCTTTAAAAACGTGTGCACAGAAGACGATATTATTTCCCGTTGGGGCGGCGAAGAGTTTTTAATTGTGATCCCAACAGGGTATGAGCTTAGAGCCAGAAAAGTCGCTGAAAAAATCCATAAGAAGCTTGCTGCAAAGCCATTTACGAGCGGCCAGCATCTTTTTCATGTTACCTTAAGTATTGGCTTGTACGTGCGCGTCGCTGATGAGAGCATGGATCATTGCTTAAACATTGCTGATAAACGGCTTTACCGCGCTAAATCGCAAGGTAAAAATCAAACGGTTGCTGAGGTAGATTTAGCAAAGCATGAGCCAGCTTGATAAATAAAGCCGCAATTAGCGGCTTTATTGATTGCTCAAATTAATGGCTTTTTTCAAAGTCGCTGACTTCACGTTCAGCTTCTTCCTTTGATTTACCGTATTTTTGCTGAAGTTTACCAACCAGCTCTTTACGGCTACCTTCAATTTTATCTAAATCATCATTGGTAAGGTCACCCCATTTACGTTGTGCTTTACCTTTAAGCTCTTTCCAGTTGCCTTCTAAACGATCGCTGTTCATCATAATCTCCTTACTCTGTTAAACATTCACCTTAGTAAGAGCAATCGCTGTACCAATTTGGTGAAACTTATTAAATTATTGATTTGTAGTTGTTTTATGTTTTTAAATCTAATGAGTGGAATTTAAACGTTTGCAATTACTACGTAGTTTTTAGAATCAGCCTGTAATATTTTCTGTTGCGCTAGTTTTAGATACTTAGTGGCTCTTAGATGTATAGCGATTGATTATCCGCGTGTATTCTTCAGTTGATTTTAGTTTACGTAAACTCTCGTTAAACCGGTCTCTTAAGGCTTCATCATGAAACAAAAAACCATTGGGGCTTTTGCCGAACAAAGCAAACTGCTGCACCGGTTCAGACACATCAACCTCCCCATGTTTTGTAATTAACGCTCGGTAGTAGTCAAAAATTTTTCCGTCCATTTGGATCACTTCATACCGTTCACGATATAAAAGCCGTACTTGGGTTGATTGGTCGTATGTTTCTGAATAATTAAGATTTTCTTTTGCCATGTCGCGATATTCAGGTGAAAGTCGCGCTTTAGCACCTTGCCAAGATAGCACGGTATGATGTTTTAGTTGGGCGATGGACT
Organism: Pseudoalteromonas sp. Cn5-37; assembly: GCF_021532495.1. Taxonomy (NCBI): domain Bacteria; kingdom Pseudomonadati; phylum Pseudomonadota; class Gammaproteobacteria; order Alteromonadales; family Pseudoalteromonadaceae; genus Pseudoalteromonas; species Pseudoalteromonas sp. Cn5-37. Next base: position 75,695 of record NZ_JAKGBA010000006.1, read on the forward strand.
TGAGGTCGAAATTTCGCTTGGCTAGGCTAAACGCAAAGTTCTCATAGTTGTAAGCAATATCTGAAAAGTAACCGTTCATTTGATTAGCTTCAATAACTTTATTGTTTATATCAGATACTACATCAACTAAGTTTTCATTATATAAAAGGATCCGTCTTGCATAAGGCACGTAGACGAATTGTAGTTGGTAACCTTGAGCACCCAGTGTCGCGCGAAGTAAGTCAGGAATAATGCCTGTGTTGTCTTCAGCCATCACCCAAGGTGGAAGTGTATTGCCAAGTGCAACCGTAATCTTTTGCTGGCTATATGCTTTTTGAAGCGGTAAAGCTAAAAATAGCAAGGTGATTAAAATACGGGTGTAAATCCTGAACAAGTTTATTCCTTATTCTGACTTTTGTGCGGTCGTTTAATCAAGAATAAGTCTAAACTGGCAGAATGCAATGTTTTCACTTTTTAAAGCCCGAAATAGAAAATAAGCCTATAGCCATCGCAATTTTTAGTTTTTTGATACAATGCGTGAAAAGAAAGTAAGAGATACCTAACGTGCTGCCAGTTCAAGATATTTATCAATCCCTGTTAACCACATTACAGAGTAACCCAATGGCCTTATTGCAAGCGCCACCGGGAGCGGGTAAATCAACATGGCTGCCTCTTACCTTAATGCGCGAAGGGCACTTTAAACGCATTGTTATGTTAGAGCCAAGACGACTGGCCGCACGCAATATTGCCCAGTATTTGGCAAGTCAGCAGAATGAAATAGTCGGTGACACTGTCGGCTTACGCATTCGTGGCGAATCAAAAGTAAGTTCTACAACTAAACTCGAAATTGTCACTGAAGGCATGCTGACGCGTATGTTGCAAAATGACCCAGAGCTTAGTGATGTAGACTTACTTATTTTTGATGAATTTCACGAGCGCTCAATTGCCGCAGATACGGCTTTGGCATTTGCCCTCGAAACACAGGCAGCACTTCGCGATGATTTAAAAATATTGCTGATGTCGGCAACCTTAGACGGCGAACGTTACAGTGAGTTTTTCAGCTGTCCTATTATTTCATCACAAGGTCGAAGCTACCCTATTGATGAAGTGTATATTCCACTTAAAGACGAAAGCCGTTGGCTCGATGACATACCTGCACTAATAAAACAGGCGCTTAGTGAGCAATCGGGCAGTGCTTTAGTGTTTTTACCTGGACAGCGTGAAATAATGCGCGTTCAGCAGTCTTTAAATGATTTAAATGATAGCGTTGAAGTATTTAGCCTGTATGGTGAGCAAAATAAAAAAGAGCAACAAGCTGCTATTGCGCCCGCTAAAAATGGCAAACGCAAAGTGGTACTAACCACCAATGTCGCTGAAACCAGTTTGACCATTGAAGGAATACGTATTGTGGTTGATAGCGGCAAACGCCGTGCTGCCAATTTCAATTTAAAAACCGGTGTTACTGAGCTTGTTACGCAGAGTATTTCTCGTTCTTCAGCTATACAGCGCGCAGGTCGTGCTGGGCGAATTGAGCCGGGGGTTGTGTATCGTTTAGGCTCTAAGCAAACCTTTGAGCGCCGTAACAGTCATGATGCGCCAGAAATTCTGACCAGTGATATTAGTCAGTTGTTATTAGAGGCAAAGCAGTGGGGGGCATCACTTGCTGAGCTTAGCTTACTCGACCCACCTAGTAACCAGCAAATTAAACAGGCAACGGCACTTTTGAAAATGCTCGAAGCCATTGATAAAAATGAAAAGCTAACACCCCTTGGCAGTCAAATGCTGAGTTATGGAGCCGATATTCGCCTCTCGCACATGCTCATTAAGGCAAAGCAACTGGATCAGCGCATGCCTGGTATTTATATATTAGCGGGGTATTTAACGGCGCTGCTTGAAAGCCGCATTAGTATGCCAGCTGATCTTAATTTGGCATTACATAGTCAGCACAGTAAACCGCACCCAGTATTTAAGCAGCAATTAAATTATTGGCTATCGCGCTTACAGCTCAAGCCGGTTAATGAGCTTAAAACAGAGTACTTGTCGCTGCTGGTGGCACTTGCCTTTCCTGACCGTTTAGCCAAAAAGCGCGGTAATGGTTATTTACTTGCCAATGGTGCGGGCGCCGACTTAAGTGAGGAGTTTTGGCATAACGATGACTATATTGCCATTGCGCATATGGGCGGTCATAAGGGAAACCGGGTTTTTGCTGCTGTTGCCTTTATGCCAAGTGAGCTAGAAGATGATCTTTCGCATTTATTTACTGAGCAAACTCGCTGCGAATACGATGAAAAAGCAGGGCGTTTTATCCATCAAGATGAGCTCAAGCTCGGTGCTATCACCATAGCGAGTCAACCAAGTAAACAGCCCCTAGATAAGAGCGAGCGCACTAAAGCGTGGTTAAATTTATTTAGTAAGCAGGGCTTTTCGTTATTTAATGAACAACCCGACAGTGAGCAGTTACTCACTCGAATGAGCTTGGCAAGTAAGCTGTTACCAGAGTCATTCCCGCTTTTAAATCACGATGAATTAATTGCCGATAACCAATGGCTTGCACCTTATTTGGATGATATTAAAAACCTTGAGCAATTAAAAAAGTTCAATTACAGCGAAGCAATTAAAAGCTGTTTTGATTGGCAGCAGCAAAGTTTATTGAATGAATTGCTGCCTTTGCGATTAACAGTGCCAAGTGGTTCAAATGTAAAAGTGAGCTATCAACTTGATGGCCCTGCGAAGCTCAGTGTGCGCATGCAAGAAGTGTATGGCATGACCAGCACGCCTTTGCTGGCACAAGGTAAATTGCCATTATTAATGGAGCTATTATCACCAGCGCGGCGACCACTGCAGTTAACTCAAGACTTAGCTAACTTTTGGCAAACAAGTTACCGCGATGTGCAAAAAGAAATGAAAGGGCGTTATCCAAAACATTTTTGGCCAGACAACCCCGCCACCAGCCAAGCAACTAATAAAGTAAAAAGTAAGATGTGATTTTAATGAAGCTGAATGCTCAAAATTACAAAACTTTGGATTAGGCTTAAGCGATTACTTCTAACCCTTTTTGCTCTGCCAGAGTGAGCATTTTCAATGCTGCTCCTCTTGGTGAGCTATCACCTTGCTCCCATTTTTTAACTAACTTGTCACTGACATTTAAGTATTGAGCAAAAACCGGTTGTGAAAGATTGTATTTCAGTCTTAAGTTACGAACTTGTTCGGGGGTAAATTCATGAACACTTGTAAGGCATAATGCGTCAAATTTACGCATCGTCGTTTTGTCTATAACTCCTGACTTTTTTAATCCACTCACTGTTTTGTGAACTGACTTTAATATGTCACTCATGATCATCACCTACAATTAAAAGTTCGCCATCATCGACTAGTTGTTCAAGTTCACTTTGGGAAAATCGAATAAACTCTTTTGCTAACTCTTTTAATGCTAACTTTTCTTTAGCATTTATATTAGCTCTAGCGTTTTTAGCAAACGCATAGAGAAAGAAATATTTATCACCAATTACAGCTCCGACGATAGTTCTGTAATCAGCTCTTTTTCCTTTACTGCCCATGGCTACGCGCTTTTTATAAACATTACCACCTAGGTCTGCATCGAAAAGGCCTGCTGACATCTCTATGCAAGCGTTTATTAAATCAATATCAGACAAACTTTCTTTTTTCGTGCGCGAAACAAAATCCTTTGTTTTATAAATCATAGTATACTCCATTAGGGTACACTTTCAATGTTTCACTCAGTAGCCAATCAATGATAATGAGGTTTTCATTGGTGTCCCTCTAATGTTGATAGCAGAGGTAATGGGTGATTACCAGCTATCTATCTGCGCAAAACCAATACGAATAAAATAAACCGTTACAATTTCTAACCCTGTTTTGGTTTCTCTTTTATTGGCTGTTTAGTAGTCTAATTGAGTCATTAGTAAAAAAGAGAAAGTTGGTGTCAGCAGCTATTACCCTTACTCAATACGTTAAAAAACGTACAGGTGTGCCTCTGGGGCATAAAGATTCGCTGCGCAATATGCTGACACGCTCGCTGGGTGCGAGTTCGTTTTATCTATTTTGGCGATATTGGAATCCGGTGTGGAGCTATTACTTATCTCGGTATGTCATGAAGCCTTGCAATGACATTATGCCGGTTTGGTGTGCGGTTGTTGTTACTTTTGCCGTCAGTGGGGCGCTGCACGATTTAGCGGTGAGTTTAGTGAAGTTAAAGCCACTATTCTTTTTTACTCCTTGGTTTACTGTGATGGGCGCTTTGGTATTAGTAAGCAAGTATAGCCAAATACAGTTTAGCTCTGCTCCTTGGTGGTTAAGAGCGCTCGCCAACATCAGCTTTATTGTATTGAGCTATTGGTTGACGAGCCACTTTTTTTAGTGCGTTACTGCGTTGCTAAAGGGTAGTCAGTGTAGCCTTTAGCACCGCCTCCAAATAGGGTATCTGGATCATGCTGAGCCAGTTCAATGCCTTGTTCAATGCGCGCTGGCAGATCTGGGTTGGCAACAAACGGGCGACCAAAACCAATTAAATCAGCCCAGCCTGCGGCTAATGCTTGCTCTGCTTTATCGCCAGTGTATTTGCCCGCATAAATCATTAATCCAGCATAGTTTTCACGTAGCGCTTGCTTAAAACTTTGCTCCATTAAAGGTGCATCATCCCAATCAGCTTCGGCAATGTGCAGGTAAGCAACGTTAAGGTCATTGAGTACTTTTGCTGCGCCAATATAGGTTTCAAACGGGTTATCATCGACCGTCCCATTGAGGGTTGTGAGTGGAGCAAGGCGTACGCCAACTCGCTCAGCGCCAATTTCATCACATACCGCTTGTGTCACTTGTTGTAAAAAGCGTAAGCGGTTTTCTAAACTGCCGCCGTATTCATCAGTGCGTTGGTTCGACTCTGAATCAATAAATTGATTAATTAAGTAACCATTGGCAGCGTGAAGTTCAATACCATCAAACCCTGCATCAACTGCATTAAGGGCAGCTTGGCGATATTCGCTTATAACCTGTTTGATGTCGTCATGGCTCATTGCGCGTGGCTGTGCAGTGGCAACAAAGTCGGGTTTGTCATCTTCATCAATAAAAACTTTTACGTCTTTAGCTGCAATCGCAGATGGCGCAATTGGTTGCTCGCCACCTGTGTTACTTGGGTGAGATACGCGGCCAACATGCCAAAGCTGAGCGAACATAATGCCACCAGCTTGATGAACTTTGTCGGTTACTTTTTTCCAGCCGGCAATTTGCTCGGCAGTGTAAATACCCGGTGTCCAAGCATAACCCTTACCTAGGGCTGATATTTGTGTACCTTCGCTAATAATTAAGCCAGCACTGGCACGTTGTGCATAGTAGTCGGCCATTAATTCATTGGCGATATCACCTGGTTGTGATGAGCGAGAGCGAGTCATCGGTGGCATGACAATACGGTTTTTTAAAGTATGACCGGCAAGTTGTATAGTATCGAATAATTTGTTCATTACGGCTCCTTGAAAGCGAATATGCTTTCAGCATAACGAAAATTATTTATGAAATTAATGCCGGTAATCACAAAACACTTTTGTTAAAAGTGCAAAAAAACTACAGCGTTAACCTGGGTGCTATAAAGTCTAAAAACGCTAATACTCGTGATGACACACCGCTGTTTTGATAATACACCGCATGCACTTTTTCGCGACGATTAGGGCTCAGTACTTCGCCTTCGAGCACTTTAACTAAACGGCCTGCTTTTAAATCTTCGTTGATCATAAATTCCGACAACAAGGAAATGCCATGACCTTGAATACAAAGCTGGCGCACAGTTTCACCACTTGATGCACTGATTGAAAATTTAAGATCTAAAGGCGTGGTCAGCGGCCAGTGATTTAAATGCGGCGCATCGGTAAAACCAATAAGCTGGTGCGAGGCTAAGTCGGTTAGCTCATTTAATGCTGGTACCGCTTTTAAATAATTAGGGCTGGCAACGAGCTGTAATTTACTAACTCCCAAAGTTCGCGCATGCAAGTTTGAGTCAGCAAGTTCGCCAATACGAATAGCAATATCGGTTTTATGCTCAAGTAAATCGATAATGTTGTCGTGGCTGGTGATCTCAAGTTTTATGTCAGGATAAGCTTGGTTAAAGGCTTTTAAATGTGGTGCTAATTGGTGAAACACAAAAGGACTTGCGGCATCGACTCTTAATTTTCCTGATGGGGCGCAGTGCAGAAGCTTTAAGGCCTCTTCGCCTTGTGCAAGCTGACTCAGTGCTTCTCTAGCATAGCCTAAAAATAATTCGCCTTCTTCGGTCAGCTCAATGCGTCTTGTGGTGCGGTTGAATAAGGTAACGTTTAAGGATTTTTCGAGCCGAGTTACCGCCCGTGATATTTTTGCAACTTGCTCATCGAGAGCATTGGCCGCACTTGAGAAGCCGCCGGTATCAACCACGCTAATAAATGCTTCTAAATCTTGGGTGTTGGAGATCACGCTCATGGTTTTACCTTTTCATTTTTAACAAAAGTATTTTGTCACTACTGCTATTTTTTGCAAATTTAATTTTAGCCACAATAGCTCCACTTTCAAAATTAAACAGAGGATATGTGATGCCAATAGCATTACTTGCATTAACTCTCAGTGCGTTTGCCATAGGCACCACTGAGTTTGTGATTGTCGGCTTAGTGCCAACTATCGCTGATGATTTAGCGGTTTCGTTACCAAGTGCTGGGCTACTTGTTAGCTTGTACGCATTAGGTGTTGCGGTGGGGGCGCCAGTATTAACTGCGCTTACCGGACGCTGGAATCGAAAACATGTATTACTTAGCTTAATGAGCCTATTTGTAATCGGTAATTTACTGGCTTGGCAAGCACCTAGTTATGGTAGCTTGATCACCGCAAGGATTCTAACAGGCCTTGCCCATGGGGTGTTTTTCTCAATTGGTTCAACCATCGCTACAGGGCTTGTCAGTAAAGATAAAGAAGCCAGTGCCATTGCGATTATGTTTACGGGGTTAACGGTTGCATTAGTAACCGGTGTGCCATTAGGAACGTGGATTGGTCAGCACTTTGGCTGGCGAGCGACCTTTTTAGTGGTGTCTTTACTGGGTTTAATTGCACTGATTGGTAGCGCGTTTTTAATTCCGAGCAACTTAAAGCAAAGTAAACCAGCTACTTTGAGTGAGCAGCTAAAAGTAATGGTGCAACCTAGGCTTTTACTAGTGTACTTGATGACCATACTTGGTTATGGCGGCACATTTACTGCCTTTACCTATTTAGCGCCTATTTTAGAGCAGCAAACTGGTTTTGCATCAGCCACCATTAGCTTAATTATGCTGGTATATGGAGTATCGGTTGCTGTTGGCAATATCTACGGCGGTAAATTAGCTGATAAAAAAGGCCCGATTAGTGCGCTGACCATTATCTTTAGTGCTTTGAGTATTGTGCTCTTGGTGCTGACCTTTACCATGCAATCTAAAGTCGCTGCGGTACTGACCATACTTGTATGGGGGGCATTTGCGTTTGGTAATGTGCCTGGGCTGCAAGTCTATGTGGTTAAACTTGCCGAAAAGTTCACACCGAATGCTGTCGATGTGGCCTCTGGATTAAACATTGCTGCGTTTAATATCGGTATTGCGCTAGGTTCAGTGTTAGGTGGTGTTGTCGTTGAAAACTACTCATTGCAAGACACTGCTTGGATAGGCGCTATCATCAGTTTAGCGGCGTTAATTGCAACACGATACAGCGGCTATTTAGATAAACGCGAGATCCCAAAGCCACAAGCAGCTTAAAACTAAATTGTTGATAGTTCGATGCTTTGTCGTTATTTTAGGTGCGTAGTTTGATTATTAGTCAATAACTAAAACCACAAGGAATAACGATGAAGCACCTTTATTTTCTAGCTATTTGCCTGTTAAGCACATTTACTAGCCAAGCAAAGCAAGCTAACCCAGAGCTCACAGCATTAGCACAGCAGTACTTTAATACCATGGTTGCAACACAAGCACCTAATGCTACCAACAAAGAGCTAGAAGCTTTTTTAGCTTTATTAACTGATGATGTAGCAAACCAACATTTACCTTATCAAACAGATGATTCAAGAGAGCCAGATGGCAAAGCGATGATGCGCAAAGGCATGACTTTTTACCTTGGTGCGCACACTGAATACCAAGCAAACTTACTCGATACCTTTATTTTTAATGATTCTGCCATTGCTTTGCGTTATACCCATCATGCTAAAGGTATACATCCGCAAAACCAGCAAGAAATTGAATACACGCAAACCATTATGGATGTGCTCGAAATCGAAGATGGCAAGATAGCGGTTATTCGTAAATACCACGAATGAGCCTCGCTTAACTTTTAACCTAATATGAGCGCTTTTATAAGCGCTTTTTTATTAAAAATACGCCTGCAATAAATTTTCTCTTTTTTCCGTATTTCAGCCTAAAATCATACTTTTTAGGCTTTATTTTGAATAAATTTAAAACTTTTTTATATTTCGGATAATAAACGTAAGAACAGTGGGTTAGCTTAACTTACGAGTGTAGCTTTGCGGTTGTTTACAATTTGTCAACCTTGAATTGCCATGCTCATTACCTTAACCTTTATTTTAATTGAACGTTCAATCAATAAAAAATTATGCCGAAAGTTGGAATGGAACCTGTTCGTCGTCAGCAGTTAATTGACGCCACAATAGAGTCGGTTGCAGAGCTTGGTTTGCAAGGCACCACCATAAATAGCATTAGTAAAAAGGCAGGCTTATCGTCTGGCATTATCAGTCATTATTTTGGTGGTAAGCAGGGCTTAATTGAAGCCACTGTGCGTTATTTATTGACCAGCTTAAAGCAAGCACTTTTGAATCAAGTAACGCCACAAACTAGTCCAGAGCAACGATTAATGTTTATCGTTGAAGCAAACTTTTCGCGTATTCAGCAGCAAAGCAACAACACCAAAACTTGGTTGAGCTTTTGGGCGCATTCAATGCACGACGCCCAGTTGCATCGCTTACAAAACGTAAATAGTAAACGTTTATTTAGTAACTTATTAAGCTCATTCAAACAGTTAATGAGCGATAGCGATGCCAATTTAGCTGCTGAGCTAAGTGCAGCCATGATCGATGGTTTATGGCTAAGAGCCGTATTAAGTAAGTCAGACCAAGATCAATTCGAAAATTGTGAGCGATTAGCCAAAGACTATATTCGCTCACTGATAAAACAGTATGGAGCCTAAAATGACCACACCTGTTTACGAAAATTTTATTAATGGCCATTTTTTAAAGAATCAAACAGGCGATACCTTTGCGGTTAAGAATCCTGCAACGGATGAAGTGATTTATCACGTTGAAATCGCTGATGAATTTATTCAAAACGCGGCAATCGAAAGCGCAAAACAAGGGTTTGCAGCATGGTCTGCAATGACGCCAATTGAGCGTAGCCGTATTTTATTAAAAGCCGTGGCAATCTTACGCGAACGTAACGATGAACTGGCAAAAGTAGAAGTACTTGATACGGGTAAGCCTTGGCAAGAAGCCGAGTGTGTCGATGTTGAAACAGGCGCCGATGTTATCGAATATTTTGCTGGTCTTGCTCCTGCACAAGTGGGTCAGCAACAAATGGTTGGCAATGACTTTTACTACACACGTAAAGAGCCTTTAGGTATTTGTGCCGGTATTGGTGCATGGAACTATCCACTGCAAATTGCGTGTTGGAAATCAGGCCCAGCACTGGCTGCGGGTAATTCGGTTATTTTCAAACCTTCTGAAGAAACACCTCTTGGTGCAATTAAACTTGCAGAGATTTTCATCGAAGCGGGTGTACCTGCTGGCGTATTCAACGTTGTGCAAGGCGCTGCTGAAGTAGGGCAATGGTTAACAGCAAACCCAAATATTGAAAAAGTGTCTTTCACTGGTGAAGTAGGCACAGGCAAAAAAGTAATGGCAAGCGCTGCTGGTTCACTTAAAGATGTGACCATGGAGCTTGGTGGTAAGTCACCGTTATTAGTATTTGATGATGCCGATGTATCACAAGCTGTTAGTGCGGCAATGTTAGGTAATTTTTATACGCAAGGCGAAATTTGCACTAACTGTACGCGCATTTATGTGCATAAAAATGTTTATCAGCAGTTTATTGATGAGCTGAAAACACGCACAGAGCAAAATATTATCGCTGGCGACCCAATGGATCCGGAGGTGAATTTAGGGGCGCTTATCTCTAAAAAACATCAAGAGCTTGTACTTGGCTATATCGATAAAGGTATTCAAGAAGGCGCAACCTTGCTAACCGGTGGCAAGGCTCTGTCACCTGCATCTGCACCAAACGGTTACTTTGTGGAACCGACCGTTTTTGTCGACTGTAAAGACGACATGACCATAGTTAGAGAAGAGATCTTTGGCCCAGTAATGAGTGTGTTGGTGTTTGATGATGAAGATGACGTTATTCAGCGTGCAAACGATACCCACCTAGGCTTAGCTGCAGGCGTGTTCACTAAAGATATTCAGCGCGCACACCGCGTGATCCACCAATTACAAGCCGGTATTTGTTGGATAAACAGCTATGGAAATTCACCTGCTGAAATGCCAGTAGGTGGTTATAAGCAATCAGGTATCGGCCGTGAAAACGGTATCGAAACCTTAGATCATTATACCCAAACTAAATCGATTTATGTGGGTATGAGCAATATAGAGAGTCCATTTTAATGAGTACACAGAACTATGATTACATCATAGTCGGTGCTGGCTCAGCAGGCTGCGTGTTGGCAAACCGACTATCAGCAGACCCTTCTAATAAGGTGTTATTACTTGAAACGGGTGGTAGTGATAAAAGCATTTTTATAAAGATGCCTACCGCGCTATCAATCCCAATGAATACTGACAAATATGCATGGCAATTTCATACCGAGCCAGAGCCATATTTAGATAACCGCCAGATGCACTGCCCGCGAGGTAAGGTGTTAGGTGGCTCATCATCTATTAACGGCATGGTGTATGTACGTGGCCATGCCAAAGATTTTGATGAGTGGCAGCAACACGGCGCTAATGGTTGGGATTACCAAGCATGCTTACCGTACTTTAAACGTGCTGAATCATTCTACTTAGGTGGTAACAGTTACCGTGGCGATAACGGCCCATTAGGGGTTAATAACGGTAATGAAATGGCTAACCCGCTTTATAAAGCCTTTATCAAAGCGGGCCAACAAGCAGGTTATGCGCAAACTGATGACTACAATGCAGCCCAGCAAGAAGGTTTTGGGCCAATGCATATGACGGTAAAAGACGGCGTAAGAAGCTCTGCTAGCCGTGAGTATTTAGACCCAGTTAAGTCACGTAAAAACCTAACGCTAATCACCGGTGCTTTAGCTGAAAAAGTATTGCTCGAAGGCAAAAAAGCCGTTGGTGTTGAGTTTTCAGTGTCTGGCTCTAAGCAGCAGGCATTTGCAGCAAAAGACGTTATTTTAAGTGCGGGCCCAATTGGTTCACCGCATATTCTGCAATTATCAGGTATTGGTGATAAAGATATCCTGAGCGAAGCGGGTGTTGAGGTTAAACACCACTTACCAGGTGTTGGCCAAAACTTACAAGACCACTTGGAGTTTTACTTCCAATATAAGTGTAAGCAACCAATTACTTTAAACGGCAAATTAGGCCTTGTTTCAAAAGGGCTAATTGGTGCTCGTTGGTTATTAAATCGCTCAGGTTTAGGGGCGACGAACCATTTTGAATCATGTGCATTTATTCGTTCAAAACCGGGTGTTGAATGGCCAGATATTCAGTATCACTTTTTACCAGCTGCAATTCGTTATGACGGTAAAAGTGCCTTTGATGGTCATGGTTTCCAAGTTCATGTTGGGCATAACAAACCAAAAAGCCGTGGTGCAGTAACGATTAAGTCGGCGGATCCTCAGGTTGCGCCAAAGATCCAATTTAACTACTTACAGCATCAAGATGACATTGAAGGCTTTAGAGCTTGTGTACGTCTAACTCGCGAGATTATTGAGCAAAGTGCGTTTGATGAGTATCGCGATGGTGAAATTCAACCCGGTAAAGATGTTCAAAGCGATGAAGAAATAGATGCGTTTGTTCGTCAAGCGGTTGAGAGTGCTTACCATCCGTCATGTTCGTGCAAGATGGGTGAAGACGAGATGGCCGTGGTTAACTCGCAAACTCAAGTGCACGGTATCGAAGGTTTACGGGTTGTAGATTCATCTATTTTCCCAACCGTTCCAAACGGTAATTTAAATGCGCCAACCATTATGGTGGCAGAAAAAGCGGCGGACCACATCTTAGGTAAGCCTGTGTTATCGGCATCAACTGCAGATGTTGCTATGGAAAAACAATGGCAATCAACGCAGCGTAGTTCGGAGATCTAATAAGGCCACCCGCAGTTTCGGCTGTGGGGCTTGCAGTGGCGCGCATCACGAGTTGTTTGTGATGCGTTAATGCGAGGAATAAAACTGGAGAAACAATGAAGTATTATTACTTATTTTGGGGGGGTAACTATGACCTTTTGGCTTAGTGCTGGCATCATTTTTACCCTGTTAGCAATTGCGGTTATTTTATTTAAATGGGGTACGGTAAGGTGTGTTGGCGTCACACCGGTTAGAACGTTTACGTTCATTGCAATTTTATTTACATCGGGCCTAGATGTTGGCTTGATTATGTTTCCACTGACAGAGTTTGCAGGTTATGCAGACATAAAAGCAAGCCCAGAGTATGCGTTTGCCAATCCATTAGCCATCGAGTTTGGTTTTTGGGGCTTCTTGATCTGGGGATTTTATTTCCTTACGTGCTTTTATTTCTGCGTAATAGAGCCCAAAGTAAAATTTTTTGAAATTGCTTGGGTAAAACTAATAAATAACATAGTTATTATTGGTACATGCGCATTTACTGCATTTTTACTGCTGTCGAATTTACCTTGGTATTTGCCGTCGCTTGGTGATGGTGAGTCAATTATTCCGACATTCTACTTAATGGTGTTTGCAGCGATTTGTTTTGCTGTGTATTCGAGCACAGACATTAAGTATGTACGCTTTTTAAGTATTTCTACTACTTGGTTGTTTATCGCTTTAATCGCATTTATGTGGTTCGGTGCCTTTGTGGGTTCTGATGCACAAACATCAGCATTTGTTGATAATCTTGCGTTAATTGGCAGCTACTTTGGCAACATCAATGAGTTTGTATTACCACTAAATGATTACCATGCCTTCTACCTGTTTTGGTGGTTTGCTTGGAGCATTATGATTGGTCAATTTACTTCGCGCTTTGTGGGTGGTTTAAAAACTTACCAAGTGCTGGCAGCTATGTTGATTTTCCCGTCTATTCCAATCGCTATCTGGTTTAGTGTTTTGTATCAATACCATGAAGCGGGTATTGCAACAGCAGGCCTGAAAAACATCGCTATGGTGTTTGTTGGTGTGGTGTTTGTGATCAACTCACTTGATTCTTTGATCCGTTTATACACAGATAACCTAAACTTAACGGTGAAACGTTTAGGTAAATTTAATTATATTGCCTTAAATGTGGTGGCGCTTTCATTGTTAACCCTGCTGTTTAAGTTCGACTTTTTACAGATCCAATGGGTTGGTGCGCTCGTTATTGCATTATTTTTCGGCTGTGCTGCGTTTATTGGCTACAGCAAGTTAAAAACAGTGAAAAATATCGAAGGCTCACCAAAAGACAATAAATTAGATTACACAAAAATAGAAACAGTTAGCTAGGGGAAACCAACATGACAACAAGACAAACAGTATTAGCAGCAGCGTTGCCATTGGCATTACTATCGACATCAGCCATGGCTGACTTATCGACTACGGTTACATTGGCATCAGATTACACCTTCAATGGTGTAAGCCAGACTCAGAATGATCCTGCAATTCAAGGTAGTTTAGATTACGCCTTTGCCGATTCAGGCATGTATGTAGGTACTTGGGCTTCAAATGTAGATTTTGGTGAAGGTACTGACATTGAGTGGGATGCTTATTTTGGTAATTATGTTGAGATAAACGATGCCCTTAGTGTTGATTATGGTATTGCTTATTACTCTTACCATGGTGAAGATTACTCAAGCGACGGTAATTATTTTGAGACTTATGCAAAGTTTGGTTACACCAATAGTCTGGGTTTCACAGAACTTAACTTTTGGTACGCTTGGGATTATTTCGGTACCGATGCTGGGCATGTAATTTCTATGCTTGCGCATACCTTTGAAATTGCCCCAAATCATGCAATTCGTGCCAGTTTTGATGTATCTAACTCATTAGATGGCAATAAGTTTGCTTGGGATGGTAATGACAAGTCATACAACCATTATCGTTTAGCCTATCAAACAAGCTTTGCAGGTTTTGATTTTGAGCTTGCTGGCGAAAATACCAGCCTAGACTGGGATACCGCAGACGAGCGCATTGTCGCGTCTATTTCACGTAGCTTTGATTTATAAGTAGCGTTTTATTGTAAGGCTTTAAAATGAAACGGCTAACCAAGGTTAGCCGTTTTTTTATGCCTAGAATACTAGAGTATAAGAATTAAATCTCTTCGCCTTCGTGTTGCATCGCTAAATCATCAAGCTCTGCAAGGGTGTAATCAAAGCCACTATTATCGACTTCGTAACGTATTTTCACGCCATAACCACCTTGGCAAAGACTCGCAGTGACCTTAGCCACTGACCAATGCTTAAGCTTGTTTAAAAACCGATTGGCGGTTTGCTGTGAGTCAAAGCGATAACTGACTTGCGATTCCATCTCTTTTCTAGCCTAAAATTTTTTCGAGAGTGTATGAAATTGCTCTGTTTAAATCAATTGCTCATTGAAAAACGCCAATGTGCGTTGCCAAGAAAGCTCCGCCTGTTTTTCATCATACCGAGATGTAGAGTCGTTATGAAAACCATGATTTGCCTGTTCATACATATGCATAGTGTAAGGCACTTGATGTGCTTTTAAGTCGCTCTCGTATTCTGGCCACGTTGCATTAACGCGTTTATCAAATTCAGCTAAGTGTACAAGTAGCGGGGCTTTGATATTTTGTCTGAGTTCTTTAACGGCTGGAGTGCCGTAATAGGGCACGCCCGCATTGATTAGTTTGCTATCAACGGCTGCTAGGTAGTTAACCATATAACCACCAAAGCAAAAGCCTACCGCACCGAGTTTGCCATTACTATTTGGGTGTCTTTTTATGTATTCAGCTGCGGCAATAAAGTCTTGTTGGATTTTTTCTTTATCCATAGAGCGCTGCATTGCGCGACCTTCATCGTCATTACCAGGATAGCCACCAAGAGGGTGTAATGCATCTGGCGCAAAGGCAATAAATCCAGCTTTGGCAAGGCGGCGAGCAACATCTTTAATATAAGGGTTTAAGCCTCTGTTTTCGTGGATCACTAACACTAATGGGTGCTTGCCGGTTAAATTAGCGGGTTCTACTAAATAACCTTTACCTTCGCCGTGACCTTTAAACGAGTCAAAGGTTTTATAGCTGGCTTTGATATCAGGGTCATTAAAGGACACTTGCTCAGCTAATGCGTAGTTTGGCAGTAAAGCGCTACTTAGCATTGCCATTGAATAACCAAGGGCGACTAAGCCACCTAGCTTTTTCATAAAGGTACGGCGGTCCATTAAGCCATGGGCGTATTCATCGTACCAATCGAAAGCTTCTAGGGGAATGTGATTATGGCGTTGCTCAGTCATACTTATATCCTTTAAAAACGAGTTAGGTTTATAACTTTAGCTGAAATATCAGCGATTAACAGCCAGTTGCTTTGTTTGTATTACCATATCCATAAAGCGGCGCTGCCAAATGGCCTTAAAGGCTTTGTTAAATAGGTATAAAAATATTAGCGGCATTAATAACAGCTTTAAAATCAGTAGAGACAAGATATTCAAAAAGTCGATGAATAAGTCTTCGACGGCTGCCACCATGTTGCTAATGCCAGAGCTAACGGTGTCTATAATTTTACTCACTTGCGACGATTGGTCTTGATTGAGTGATGCATTTAAGTTTTCTAGTTGTTCGTTTAAGGCGTCTTTGTCTAGGTTTAGCTGTCTTTGTTGGTTCAGTACCGCATTAAACTGCGCTGTTAATTGCTGCTTTTTATCAAGTAATGGCTTGGCTTGTTCAAGCTCAGTAAAGGTCAGTCGCTCAGACAAGCTGCGAGTTGCTTGAATCGCTTCTATTTGGGTATCGACCTCTGTTAGCTTAACTTTGAGTTCTGTCGCTTGCTGGTGGTTCTTAATCTGCTGCTCATTTAATATAGAGAGCTTGTCGAAGATGGTTTGTTTTTCACTATCGACCTCGGCCTTTAGCTTGGCAGATAAGGCCGAGGTATTATTTGCACTGCTATTCACTGTCTCGACTTTCTCGCTCACCAGCTCACTTTGCTGGTTAATTTGCTCATCTAAGAATATCTGGCTGACGAGGCCTGTTGTCAGCACCACCGCAGGCACTAAAAAGCGAATTAAAATCAGGCTCGCCATAATCTTATGACGCAAGTTAGGTAAATAGTTACGCCATTCACAGATAAAGTAAGCGACGACCGAAACAGTAAAAACACCACTAAAAATAACCCCAGAAGAAATGGTGTATAAAATGCGCTGTAAAAATAACGAGCCTATTGCAAGGCGCATAGCATCCGACATGTATTCAGCTAGGTCATTTACTGGGTCGAGTAGTTGTGCAGGTTGAATACTGGCAATACCAATGCCCACTTCGGCTGATTGCAATAGCGATATAGCAGCATTAACTGTACGAGATGAAGCATACACTAGGGTTGATTGTATAAGGGCGCTGTCGATAAAGCGCATAATGAAATGGTTATAATGCTCTAGCCAACAAAGAAGTAGCAGTATTGTAAGAGATAAATACTTGATAATATGTTGTTTAGTTAGCATAACGCCCCCGACAGTTAGTACGCTTCTTCACGCTACACTATTCATAGCCGTTGAAGCAATCTAATAGGATTGAATTATTTTGCCGATTAACTGTCTATGAATTGCTATTCATCGCTTTAGAGGAAATATGAAAGAACCTGCATCAATTGGCCAGTGCTGTATTGAAGATTTAGATCCCGTGCAAGACTTAGGTCGCTTAGTCTCTTATTTACGTTCAAATCTGGTGACTCATCTTGATAATGCGTTAGAGGATAAAGAGCTAACCTCGGCTCAGTACATCGTGGTTGTGCTACTTGCACGCGGTAAAGTAAATACCTTGGCTGAGCTTTGTGAGCACATGGTGTATGACCGTGGTGCCATGAGTCGATTACTTTCTCGTTTAGAAGACAAGGGCTTAGTTGCTAAGAAGCAGTCAGTTGAAGATCGCCGTTCAACTCTTTTATGCCTCACAGAAAAAGGCCAACAGCTCTACCCGGAAATTTTACCCACTGTAAATGATATCTATCGCAAAGCACTCACAGGCTTCTCTGATGATGAGCAAGAGCAACTCGCAAGCTTACTGTTTAGAGCTATTCATAATTTAAAAGCATAAATTTCTCTAAGCGGTACATTGTCGCTGTAGATGCATTTTGATAATATAGTTGCCTAGGCATTTAATTTTAACAAGTCCGGGTTGTTATGTTTGAATCATCTTTGCTTGCGCAGCTTCACGCTCAATTTCCAGCTCATCAATTTAGCCCAGAAGGTTTGTCGGTTGTTCACACTGGCCGCTTTGCCAATGCCATTGTCTATCGTTATAAAGACGCGCAATTTGATCTAATTATTAAAGACTTTCAGCACAGCCCGTGGTGGGTGAGAAAAACCATCGCGCCGCTATTTATCAATCAAGAGTACAAGGGGCTGGCACGCCTGCAAGACGTAGACGGAGTGGTCGATAACTTTTGCCGTTTGTCCTCAATTGCCATTGCTTATGATTTTATTGAAGGCACGCCACTTCGCCAGCTTGCCTTGCAACAGCAGCATTTACCGAGTGATTTCTTTAAAGAGTTTGAGCGTTTGGTAGCAAAAATGCATCGCCGCGGGGTGGTGCATCTGGATTTACGTAATTTGGGAAATGTGATTTGTTCAAAAGATGGCAAGCCTTATATTATTGATTTTCAGTCAGCGATTCGCTTTGCACGCTTTCCGCGCTGGTTACAGCGTTTTATGCGTGGTGCCGATATGAGTGGGGTTTATAAAGCATGGCATAAGTTAGCCAAAGACTCGTTACCGCAAGCAAAGGCGGATTATTTGCATGACTTTAATCATGTGCGTAAGCGTTGGATTTTTAAAGGTTATCCGATTCAACGTGCCTATTTGTGGTGTAGCGGAGCAGTTACTCAGATTCTTAATTCTGAATTTGTTCGCAGTCTTTTAGATAGATTGTAAAAAGCGCGCTTGCACGCGCTTAGTGGGGAGAACTAGTATTTAGGCCAACCGTTTGCATCCCAATTCAGGGTGCTGATGAGCAATTTAGGGGTGCCATTGTCACCTGCATCATAGGCATGACGAACAATCACATCGGTATTTAAAATGTCTTGTCCCCCTGGACCTACCCATTGGCTATTACCCGCATCAAGAATGCTCCCGCCGCTAGCTAGCATGTCGGTGCCATTTTTATCTAGGTATGGGCCGCGAATGTCACTAGAGCGACCATATGCAATACGGTAAGTACTATTCGTGCCATCACAGCATTTGCCAACTGAAACAAACAAATAGTAATAGCCTTGGCGATACACTATGGTAGGCGCTTCGATGCCACCAGAGCGACTTGCTAAAGAGTAGATTTGACCAAATGGTTTCATGGTCATTGGGTTAATACGCGTTAGTTTAATACCCGAATTCCATGAACCAAAGGCAAGCCAAGGTGCACCATCTTTTGCCACCACAAGATCAGGGTCAATGGCGTTATAATTATTGCTATTGGTCGTGTTAATGACTAAACCATCATCACGCCAATCACCGGCTGCTACACTGCTTACTGATGTAAGGCCAATAGCGCTAACACGTGAACCAAAGGTCGAAATCGAATAATAAAGCCAGCTACGACCATTGTAGCTTTTTAATTCAGGCGCCCAGACATCAATTCCATCATGATCTGGCACATAGTTGCTCCACCAGCTTAAACCATTTGAGAAAATCGGTTGCGCATCATTCCAATCTACACCGTTACTTGAATATTTACCGTAGATACCAGGGCCTGTTTGAAAAACCCACCAAGTGCCATTTTCATAGCCAAGGGTAGGATCGTGGGTGACTAAATTACCAGTAAGTGGCCAGTGATCTGCTGCGCCATTGGTTGTGGATGGATCCCAAGGGGTTGATTCAACATTAGCAAGCTTGGTTAGCTGCCACTGCTGTGCATCGCTGCCGTTGTAGCTCCACTGGCTAATATTTGCGCCATCGTTGCCATCAAAAGCATAAAGGTCGAGTGCCTTACCACTGTGATCGTTAATGAAGCTGTAATAGCCGCTACCTTCATCATTAATTTGCCAGTGTTGGCTGGCAACATCAGCATACTCATATTGCACCACATTACCGCCATCGGCAGTCGAGAAGTCAAACACTTCGAGGGCTTTACCACTGTTTAAGTTAATAACCGAATAGTTGCTGCCACCTATGTTAGTGATTAACCAGCGCTGGGTGTCGTGATTAGTGTCAGCCCACTGACTAACATTCGCACCATCGTTGGTTTGCGCGCTGGCTACTTCAACAAATTTAGCACTGTACTTTGATTTAATGGTGTATACGCCATTATCAATCGCATAAGCATTGGGCAGTATGAGTGTTGCTGCCAAGCTGAGTGCAGCTAGGGCTTTTTTTGAAAGTATCATTGTGTCTCCAAATCATTGTTATTGAGCTTTCCTTGTGTGTTCTGCTCCTTGGATGAGTTTTGATCAACACCAATTAATTAAGAGTAATGGTGCAAATGAAAACTATTTATAATACTTTATTATATTATTACTTTTGTAAAGGTGAACGGTAAAAATAATTAACAAAAATTTTACCTTCAACTGTTTTGGAAGGGACTTTAGTGTTTAGCTGAGATACAAAAAAGCCACTCAGTGAGTGGCTTTTCGGATGTTATTGAGTAATAAACTGGCTGGGAATATCCCATTTGAGGGTATGCAGTTGGCCTTGCCAAGTTTGTATTGTGATCCACAGTTTATCATCTGCTGATATGGTTTTAGGAGCTATCGCATGGGCGTGCTGACCATGATTGGTGCCATGCATTATGCCTTCTTCATCTTTAGCAAACTCCGTTAGTGCTAAAGGCGCTTGGCCAATATTTAAATACGCCTGACGAACATTGCTTATGTCACCTTGATTAAAGGCGATAAAGAAATCCTTCACATACTCATTGTGGTGTGAGTACGGGGCATCTTCATTTAGCGGCATCGGGGCGATTTTAAATTCGCCCGCTTGTTGCTCTTGCCAAAGTGCAGGAAACTGAGGGTTTAATGACTGATAAATAAACCATACAGGTAAAGCCAGTACCACAGCATGTAAAACATACTTTTTACGTTGCCACCAAGTTGCTTGTAAACGAGCCATTAGTTTGCCTCCTGAACGTTATTCACTGGCGCTGATTGGCGCGCTTTTACAGGTTTGTTATTTACTAATTTTGCGGCGTACATCATAAAACCAGTGATCGACATACCACTTAAAATCAAACCAAAGATAAACCAAATAACCTTTGTCCACAGACCGCCAATATTACCGTAATGCAGCGGATCGGCGATATGCGAAAGGGTGAGTAATCCCGACATGGTTTCTGGGCTTTTACTTGCTGCAATTTCACCCGTCCAAGGATTGATTGAAGTTGAGTAAGCGTAGTTATCGTAGAAAATAGTATCGCCACTGCCCATGATATTAAACATGCCGCGGTTATGCTCTGGCAGCATCACATAACTAGGTTTGAAATCTGGGAATTTCTCTTTGGTAATAGCCAGTGCCGCTTTTAAATCGGTTGGCGGTGTTTGTTTATTCGCAGGCAAAGTTGAAACCGCCACGAGCGGTGCATGCTCTTCTATGTCTATTTCGTTATGCCACATGATGGCTTGCACTAAATACCACAGGCCTGTGAGTGCCATTACTGCCATAAACCAAATTGACCAAACGCCACTTAGGGTATGTAAATCTTTTAGGAAGGTTTTTTTGCCTTGGTTAAAACGTAGTTTTGGCTGACTAAATGCACGCCAAAAGTTTTTATAAATCACTAAGCCTGTTACTAGTGCACCTAAAATAACAAAAGCCATGGCGCTGACAAGATAGTAACCTACGCTGTAACCCTCTTGCCAAGGGAAGAATAGCCAGCCGTGCAGGGTACGCATAAATTCAATGAATGAGATAGTGTCATTAACCGCTTGTACTTCGCCAGTGTATTGATTGACGTAAGCCACAGCGTAAGGTTTGTCGGTATCAGTGAAAATAACCGCATTTACCAAGTAAGGCTCATAATTGAGTACACTCATTACATCGGCAGTCGGGTAGGCTTTTTCAACGCTATTAATAACTTGATCAACACCAAGTGCTGGTAAATCATTTGGGTTGTTTGCACGTGCTTCACTGTTGGTCAGCCAAGTAAGCTCATGGCTTATCACAGATACAGTGCCTGTGACGCAAATAAAGCAAAATAGCACCCATACTGGGAGCGAAAACCAACCATGTAGTTGGAACCAAAGACGTTTACTCATGGTAAAAATAGCCCGACGTTAATTGATGATAGTAATTGTTATCATTTAAATTGTACTACAATCTTTTGAGTAAACACAATCTCTGTCGACGAGCTGCAAAAAAGGCGCTTTAAGCGCCTTTATCATTAGTTTGGTTGAGGGTAACAATTCGTTGTGGGAAAGGTATTTCGATATCCGCCTCTTGAATTACTTTAAATACATTGCGGTTCACCGCTAATTTGGTCTCAATAATCTTGGTGGTTGGCACCCAAAAGCGATAGCTCAAGGTAACACCGCTCTCAGCAAAACGCTCAATACCGACTTGTGCATGAGGAGAGTCACTAACTAGCTCATGATCGTTTAGCACCTTTTCGATAAGCTCAATAGCAAGGTCTGCATTGGCATCATAAGCGATGTCTATTTCACCTTTAACTAACGAATAGCTAAACGAGTTATGTATAATTTCGCCAACAATATGTTTGTTAGGAATGGTGATTTCGACTTTTTCTTCGTTAATCAGAATAGTGTGACCAAGTTCAATGGTTTTAACTTGCCCACTGACGCCTTTTACTTCGATGGTATCGCCAACAACAAATGGCCTTGTTGCAATGATAGCAAGGCCCGCACCGTAGTTTGAAAGCATGCCTTGCATTGCTAAACCAGCACCTAAAGATGCGGCACCAATGGCAGCGACAAATGGGGTCACGCTAATGCCAATTTTGCCAAGGGCAATAACTAAGAACATAATGATCAGCAATACTTTGATGACATTGCTGACAAAGTTGGTGAGGGTAATATCGATATTGTGACGCTGCATGAGGCCAGCAACCATGTTCGATACTTTTTGCGCAATCCATAAACCAATAAATAGAATTAAGATAGCACCTAAAATTTGCATACTGTAGGTGACCAAATATTCCATAATCAGATTGTAGTATTTTTCGACTTGCTGAATTTCTGAGTCAATCATGTGTTTTCCTAACAAGGTTACTGCGAATTCTGACTATACCAGAACATGCTGAATAACAGGATAGAGTATCGGCACTATTATCGCGCTGAGAAGCGCACTTAATGCCATCGCCACAGAGGCAAAGGCACCGGCTTTTGGCTGATCACTAATCAGTGATGCTGTGCCAATGGCATGGCAAGCAGTACCAATAGCAACACCTTTTGCTTGGGCATTGCGAATATTTATCAGCGAGAAAATCAAATTACCAAATATTGCCCCAAGTACGCCAATAAAAATCACCATGGCTGCCGCTAAAGAAGGTATGCCGCCTAGCGACTCTGTTACTAACAAGGTGATGGGGGTTGTTACAGATAAACTTGCTAAAGATGCGCTTAACTGTGCTGGGGCTGCAAAAAAATAACAAATAAGCGACGCGACAAAGGTGGCATTGATCACCCCTAAACTACAACTTATAAGAATTAGCAGCAGGTTCTTTTTGACATGGATAAATTGCTGATAAAGCGGTAAAGCCAATGCCACAATGGCAGGCTCAAGCAACCAGCTTAGAACTTTACTGTGCTCGGCAAAAGGCTCATAGGGGAGCTTCAGTGCCACTAACAACGCTGCAATTAATACAATTGCCCAGCACACAGGGTTACTAAGCGCTTTAGCAGTGGCATGCTGGGTTTTCGCGTTTAAAAATCGCAGCACTAAGAAAAGTACAATAATAAGCGGGACGCTGAGCCACCATAAACTAACTGTCATTTTCACGGCCCTTAAAATAGGCGATAACAGCGCCTATGATTAAAACACTACTCAGCGGCACGACTATAAAAATAGTCAGTAATAAAGGCCAGTTCTGTGAAATTAAACCCAGATGTTCAATAATACCAACCCCTGCAGGGATGAAAAACAACGGCATGTAATTAAGTAAAGGGCTGGCTGTTGGTTTTAAATGCTGTTCTTTAACGAGGCCTGTTAACAGTAGCACGAGCAGTAACACCATACCGAGTAATGGAGCAGGGAATGAGCTTTCAAGCAAAGCCGTTAAAAACTTTGCAACGGCTAAGCAAGTAAGAATAATAACGCTACTGATAAGGTATTTCATAAGTCAGGATAATTGCGAATAAAGTACAACTACATCATACCCTTGTCAGTTGTACTATGCGACTTTAGCTTACCATGATTTGGCATTATTAAACTTGATATCCTCTGCGCCTTTCGCTTTTGCAATCGCTTTTTTAGTATTTGGATTCATCAGTAAGCGAATTTGACTCCAGGTTTCTTTAGCGAGAATCTTGCGCTGCTGTGAGCGAAAGCTTTGCTGTGTGATTCGTTTAATTGCAGCAAGGGTATCTGGCGAGCGCGCCATGAGGGTTTCTAGTACAGCATCGGTTTGTTTATCAACGTCATCAGTAAGTTGTGTAACTAAGCCATATTCTTTAGCGTCTTCAGCTGAGACAGGACCTGCATGACTTGCCAACCAAAGTGCTTGGTCACGCTTCATTAAACCTGCAAGCACCACGTTAGCCCCCATATCAGGGCATAAGCCCCACCGGGCTTCCATGATCGCTAATTTAGCGTTTTTATCGACGATGCGATAATCAGCGCCGAGTGCGATTTGCATACCGCCACCAAAGCAGTGTCCGGTTACTTTTGCTATCACCGGAATACTTAAGTCTTGCCAACCTAGCACCACTTTTTGCGCTAGATTTTGGTTTCCTGGTAACCATTTGAATAAAAGCTTGATGATATTGCTTGGCTTTTTCATCACTGCAGCAACATCCAGTCCAGAGCAAAAGTGCTCACCTTCTCCAGAGATAACCACCGCACGCAAGCTGCGATCACGTTTAATTTCTTTGATTACGTTTGAAAGCTCAACGAACATAGCAAAACTGAGTGCATTTTGTTTCTCGGGACGAGCAAGGCTAACCCATGCGACTTGTTGTTTTATTTCTAGTTTTATCATGGTGACTCCTCTGACCTGTTTGTTAGAGCTTACGAGTTAATTACATCTAAGTAAAGAATTGCTGATGTGTCGCAAGTAATCATTATATTTTCCAAAAATGGGTAACCTTGTCATATATTTAGTTACAAATTGGTGTATATTTTTAAAACAAAGGTGCTAGTTCGCAGCTAGCTTTGTTTTGTGATTAGTTAGATACTTTCGCAAAATCTCATGACACGACTAGACTTAGTTTTAAGTCGCGCTACTAGGAGTAAATATATGCTGATGGGCAAAACAGCTCGCATAACTAAACAATCATCTCGTTCTTTGGCTTTTGCTGCAATTTCTGTCGCATTAACAACCACATTAGTTGGCTGTTCAGATGATAAAGCACAACAACAAACTACGCCGCCACCGGCCGTATCAGTATTTAATGTCGTCACACAGGAAGTTGGTAATTACCGAGAGTTTGTCGCGCGTACTGAAGCATTCCAAGAGGTTGCGATTAGAGCCCGAGTTGAGGGTGAACTCATTGAACGCCACTTTAATGAAGGCTCATCGGTTGAGAAAGATCAGCTTTTATTACGTATTGACCCATCTGAGTATCGCTCAACTGTTGCAGAAGTTGAAGCTGATTTAAAAAGTAAAATTGCCGCAGCGGGCGCCGCTGAAAGAGATTTAAAACGTGGTAAAGATGTGGCTGCGCAAGGTTTTATTTCGCAATCAGATCTCGATAAACTCACCACGAATTTTGAACAGGCTACAGCAGCTGTAAAAGCCGCGGAAGCTGAGCTTGAAAAAGCAAAACTTAATTTAAGCTATACTGAGATACGTGCACCGTTTGCAGGGCGCATCGGTAAAGTGAACTATGATGTGGGTAATATTGTTGGGCCATCATCCAATGAGCTTGCAGAGCTGACCGATGTTGACCCAATTTATGTAAGTTTTCAGGTTGAAGAAGCTGACTACATCTCTTATCGCCAAAATAATCAAGCACCTTCAGATAAAGACCCTCGTGATGTGCCTATCGACTTAACTTTGCGTTTACCAAACAACTCAACTTTTGCTGATAAAGGCGAACTTGATTTTGCAGATACCAAAATTAACCGCAATACAGGCACGGTTGAACTAAGAGCCGCTTTTGATAACCCTGATGGCATCGTTATGCCGGGTCTATTCGTCACTTTAATCGTTGAAAGTACGAATAAACAAGACTTGGCACTCATTCCTCAAGTTGCAGTGCAAGAAAACCAGCAAGGTAAGTTTGTGCTCGTTGTTGATGACGAAAACAAAGTGGCTATGCGGATTGTTAAGCTGGGTCGTCGTATTAATGCAATGTGGGTGGTTGAGTCTGGTTTAAAGGCGGGTGAAAAAGTCATTATTGAAGGTTTACAAAAGGTACGCCAAGGCGCTGAAGTGAAAGCTGTTGAAAAAAATGTCGATGAAACAACCGGCACTATTTCTAGCAAAGCTAACTCTTAGGAGTGAGATATGATCAGTAAAACCTTTATATCTCGCCCAAAATTTGCCTTGGTAATTTCGATTGTTATTACCATTGCGGGTTTAATTTCAATGGCTTTGCTGCCAGTGAATATGTACCCGCAAATAACCCCTCCGCAAGTACAAATTAGTGCCAATTACCCGGGTGCAAGTGCGCAAATTGTTGAAGAGTCGGTGATCCGGCCCATAGAAGAGCAAGTTAATGGCGTTGAAGATATGATGTATATCGAATCAACATCGTCGAATAACGGCACGGCCAACATAACTGTTTACTTTAAAGTCGGTACAGACACAGATATAGCCCAAGTTAACGTACAAAACCGTGTGGCCCTTGCCGAAGCAGGGTTACCTGAAGAAGTTAAACGCCAAGGTGTATCGGTTAAGAAAAAGTCGAGTTCGATGCTTCTCGGTATCAACCTGTACTCTAATCAAGAAAATATCGACGCTATTTTCTTAAGTAACTATGCAACCAATTACTTAACCGAGCCACTTGGCCGTATTAATGGGGTTGCCTCTGCTGAAGTAATGGGGGAGCAAACCTATTCAATGCGCTTGTGGTTACGCCCAGATCGAATGGCATCATTAGGTTTAACTGTGTCAGAAGTTCAAGCGGCACTGCAAGAGCAAAATACCATCGTAGCCGCGGGTAAGCTGGGTGCTGCACCCTCAGCACCGAGTCAGCAATTTGAGTATTCGATTCAGGCTAAAGGGCGCTTAAAAACCCCTGAAGAGTTTGGCCAAACCATTATCCGCTCGAGCAAAGATGGTAACTTTGTGCGCTTGAATGATATTGCCCGTATTGAATTAGGTGCAGCAAGCTACAGCACAACAGCAAAGTTAAACCAGCAAGACACTGCATTCATCGTTATTTATCAGCTAACAGAAGCGAATGCGACGCAAGTAGCTGCTGATGTAAAAGCCCGTATGGCAGAGCTTGCTAAACAGCTACCTGATGGTGTTGAGTACTCGATTCCTTATGACACCACAGAGTTCATCAATCGCTCGATTGATGAAGTGGTTGTCACCCTTGTCCAAGCGGTTGGCTTGGTTATTTTAGTGGTATTTTTATTCTTACAAAATTGGCGCGCTACGCTCATTCCAACGGTGGCTATTCCGGTATCTTTGGTGGGGACTTTCGCGTTTATGATGATGATGGATTACTCCATCAACTTAATCACCTTGTTTGGTTTAGTACTTGCAATCGGTATTGTGGTCGATGATGCCATTATCGTTATTGAAAACGTTGAGCGAATACTAAAAGAAGAAAAGCTGCCAATTAAAGAAGCGGTTACCAAAGCGATGGAGCAGGTATCGGGGCCAATCGTGGCAACGACCTTAGTTTTGCTTGCGGTGTTTGTGCCAGTAGGCTTTATGCCGGGAATAACTGGGGAGCTATATAAACAGTTCTCGGTGACGATTTCATTTGCGGTACTCATTTCTTCTTTAAACGCACTGACATTAAGCCCTGCATTGTGTGCTTTATTGTTAAATGAAAAAGCCATGAAGCCGATTAAGTGGTTAGCCCCATTCGAAAATATCATTACTCGTTCGACCAATGGCTACAGTAAAGTTATTAACTTTATCCTCAAACGTACCGCGAGAATGGCATTGTTTGCGGTGGTTATTTTTGCGGCTGCAGGTTGGCTAGTAAAAACAGTGCCTACAGGCTTTGTACCAGCAGAAGACCAAGGCTTTCTTTTTGTTGATGTGCAATTACCAGATGCGGCAGCTAGCGGTCGTACCCAAGATGTAATGCATAAGCTGGGCGAGATTGTAAAAAATGAACCAGCGGCAACTGACTTTATTGCGGTTTCTGGCTTTTCATTACTCGGTGGTGCGGGTTCTAATAATGCGCTTGGTATTGTGGTACTCAAGGATTGGGAAGAGCGTACCAGCCCAGAGCTTGGCTTACGTGCAGTACTAACGCGCCTGATGGGGCAGTTCTGGGCGATGCCAGATGCGCAAATCATGGCCTTTAATCCGCCTTCAATACCTGGACTTGGCACAAGCGCAGGCTTTGAGTTTAGGTTACAAGACAGTGAAGGACGCGAGCCTGCTGAACTTGCACAAGTGTTAAATGGCTTAATTTATGAAGCGAACCAGCGTCCAGAGCTGTCAAATGTTTACAGTACATTTAGAGCAAATGTGCCACAGTATTTCCTTGAAATTGACCGTAATAAGGCAAAAGCTCAAGGGGTGGCGCTTAGCGATATTTTCTTAACCTTGCAGGCGCAACTTGGCTCGTTATACATAAATGACTTTAACCAATTTAGCCGTACTTACCGCGTTATCATGCAGGCGGAAAGCCGTTTTCGTCAAAACCCAGCAGACTTACAGTACTACTATGTACGTAATGATGAGGGAGCAATGGTGCCGCTCACTACATTGGCTAAGCTGGAGCCAATTTTAGGCCCTACAAGCTTAACGCACTTTAACTTATATCGTAGTGCAAGCATTAGCGGACAACCTGCAGCGGGTTATGCCAGTGGTGATGCCATTAAAGCAATGCAAGAGCTAGCTGAGCAATTACCTACAGGCTATGTGTATGAGTGGGCTGGGCAGTCTAAACAAGAGATTGAAGCGGGTAATATGGCGCCAATCTTATTTGGCTTAGCGGTGGTATTTGTGTATCTATTCTTGGTTGCGCAATACGAAAGCTGGACAATTCCGTTTTCGGTCATTGCAGCGGTACCGTTGGCGTTATTTGGTGCCATGCTTGCGCTGTATGTGATTGGTATGGAAAACAACATCTATGCGCAGGTTGGTTTAGTGCTACTGATTGGCCTATCCACCAAAACCGCTATTTTGATTGTTGAATTTGCTATGGAAGAGCGTGCGGCAGGTAAAGGTATTTTTGAAGCGGCTCTTAATGCGGCAAGATTACGCTTTAGGGCCGTATTGATGACGGCATTGTCGTTTGTACTTGGCGTATTACCGCTGGTGTTTGCAAGTGGCGCAGGGGCTGGCAGTCGAATATCGCTCGGTATTACCGTGTTATTCGGGATGTTAGCTGCAACCATTTTTGGCACCTTACTTGTTCCGCTATTTTATACGCTCGTGCAATCAATGCGCGAAAAGATAAAAGGCACAGCAAGTGCGGAGTAAAATCTGTTATTAATTACAAAAAAGTCAGGGCAACCTGGCTTTTTTTTTGGTAAAACTCAAAAGAGGTTTGTTATCATAGCCAGATTCAAAGCGATACACATGTGCAGAGGTTTAAGGAATGGCTGGTCCACGCTTATACAGTGAAG
Organism: Pseudoalteromonas sp. Cn5-37; assembly: GCF_021532495.1. NCBI lineage: Bacteria > Pseudomonadati > Pseudomonadota > Gammaproteobacteria > Alteromonadales > Pseudoalteromonadaceae > Pseudoalteromonas > Pseudoalteromonas sp. Cn5-37. The sequence goes on from NZ_JAKGBA010000006.1 coordinate 104,873, forward strand.
AAGAAGTAACTCATCAGGCTTATGATATCTTTTTAGAGTTAGCACCTGATAATTTAAGCGAGCAAGATATTGCTGATTTTAACGAGCACAGAGAAGAGCTTGGCTTTATTGAAGAAGGTGAGCCTGACGAGCAGTGGCAAGATTTTGTTGCACTAGAAATTGAACCTGAGCTATTTGTGCAAGTCTTAGTAGGACTTGAATTCGACAATCAAGATATCTTGTTTGCGAAAATTTTAATTAGCCGAGACAAAGATGCACCGTTTTGCCACATTCTTTGGAAAGATAGCGAATAACTCTCCAGCCGATGTTTGACTCTACTTTTAGTTGTTTTAATTCAATAAAACGAATTATTTTGCCCGCCCTGCTAGTTTGCAGTTGGCAGGCTTTTGCTGTTGATCCGTTTGAAGACTTTCATGAGTACGGGCAATTATCAGAAGAAGAAATCCATAAAATTCATAAAGGCGAGTTGCTGTACGGAGATATGGAGTTTGGTTTTATGGTAAGCCGCGGTAATACCAACTCAACTAGTTTCAAACTTAAAGGTAACCTTTACCAAGATTTCGAAAAGTGGCGTAACCAATTTAAGCTCGATACTTTATACAAACGTGACCGTAATGAAGAAACCGGTGATGAAGAAGTTTCTGCTGACCGTATTTTTGTATCAGGCCAAGGTAACTATAAGCTAAATGTGAAAAATGAGTCATTTTTCATTTACGGTGACTATGAGCGAGATAAGTTTAGTGGTCTTGAGTTTAAGAGCACCATAGCGACGGGTTACGGTAACCGCATTTACCAAGGCAGCAAGAATAAAGTCGATATCGATGTGGGCCCTGGTTTATACCGCTCGGTGGCTGATCAAGAGACTGCAACAGAAGAAGATGAAACAAAAACCGGTTATCTGCTTCGTCTAGCGCTGCAGTGGGAGCGTACGGTTTCTGCTCGCACTCGCTTTAATCAAGATGTCAGTTATGAACAATCATTGTCAGGGTTAAACTCGCGTTTAAAGTCAGAAACATCCCTGATCAGCAAAATTATGGGTGATGTATCACTCAAATTTACTTACATGTATCGCTATAACTCAAAACCAGAGGAAGATAAGCTCAAGTACGATTCTGAGCTGAGTGCAACCTTTGTTTATAGCTTTTAAGAGAATACTTCAGAATGTATCAACATAAACAGTACGCTATTTTTATTTTTGTTATCTTAGGCTGGATTGGCGCCTTCATTGCCTTAGCTTGGAACTTAATTGGTGCAGATATTCCTCTTATGGTGTTTAGCGCTATCTTAGTGCTGGTGGCCTTTTTGTTTCATGGTTTAACGATTAAGGTGAGCGATAAAACAGTAAGCTGGGCATTCGGTCCGGGTGTATTTGGAAAAACCGTGACTTTTGATGAGATTGAATCTGTTCGAGCGGTAAGTAATTCATTTCGTCATGGTATTGGTCTGCGTATCACCCATGATGGCTGGGTTTACAGTGTATCTGGATTTAGTGCTGTTGAATTGGCAATGAAAGACGGCACGTACTATCGCTTAGGAACCAATGACCAAGAAGGTTTACTGGCTGCGCTTAGAGAACATATTGCTGAACCTGTGACAGACGCTTCTGTGGATACAGAAGAAGTAGTCGAACAGATATAAGAAAAGCGCCAGTGGCGCTTTTTTTATAGTAATGGTTTAGTGGCTGTGACCACAACCACCTTCACCGTGCACATGACCATGTGCTAATTCTTCTTCAGTTGCATCGCGTACTTCAAGTACTTCAACATCAAAATGAAGGGTAATACCTGAAAGTGGGTGGTTACCATCTACAATAACGTCTTCGTCTTGAATTTCGATGATCATCACTGATTGGTCGCCAGCGTCAGTCGTAGCGCGGAACTGCATACCCACTTCAATTTCCATACCTTCAAACATTGATTTTGGTACTGCTTGCATTAGGTCATCGTGACGCTCACCATAGCCTTGCTCTGGCTCAACAGTTACGCTGAATGTGTCGCCCGCTTCTTTACCTAATAGCGCATTTTCGAGGCCTGGAATTAAGAAACCCGTGCCAACGATAAACACCAGTGGCTCGCCATCGAAAGAGTTGTCGATGGTGTTTTTGTTATTATCCAATACTGAATAATGCATTTTTACCACTTTGTTTGCTGCTACGATCATAGTCATTCCTATTTATTCATCTTCGAGAGAGTAAGGCAGAGCTTGAATAGATAACTCTACCTGAGGGAGGTGTTTAGCTCGCAAAATTTGGCCAGCTTCATTATCGTTCGGAAGCACAACAAGGCCCATTAAGGTTTGCGTTTGTTGATTAAAACTTTGGCTAATAAGCTTGCCAGCACGGCGCCAGTTTTCGCCCATTTGTGTTTCGAGTTCAAGCTCGTCAAGTAAGCCTTCAGCTTTGCCCGAAACTATGTACATAGCACGTTTATTTTTGCCTAGGTATTTCATACGGGCGACAGTTTCTTGCCCTGTGTAGCAACCTTTTCTGAAACTGATACCGCCAAGCGCTTGCAAGTTAACCATTTGCGGTACGTATTCGCCAATAGCGTCGCTGTTTAATGACGGCTCGCCTGCGGCAATAGCTGCCTGTTGCCATAACGCGTCATCATCAAGAGCTGTGACGTTATCAGGTAAGCTAAATTCTTCGTTGACCATAAGCAATACGCGGTTATCTGCAAGCTTTAACGCTTTACCACCAGCAAAATCGACTGCGCTGTGCTCACTGTCAAAATTAATTGCTAAGGTTTCTAGTGTCGCTGTTAGGTCATCACCTAGTAAGCCAATTAGCGGTTTTTCAGATTGCTGAATTTCTACTTGCGAAAAAACGGCGTATTTTTTTAACTCGACTAGCGATTGCTCTACCTCAGGTTTTGACCCTGCAAGGTAATAGCTATCAAGGTGTGAAAACAACCTAAATACACCCCAAAGCTTGCCTTTTGCATTACAGTGGCCAGCCCAAAGGAAGTTATCATCAGTTAATTTGTTGATATCTTGCGTAATTTGTCCGTGAAGGTAAGACAACTTATCTTTGCCAGTTAGGCTGATAAGTGAATAAGATAAAGGACATGCGTAAACAGTCGACATAAAAACCTTCTTTACGATATGAATGAGCGCTAATGATAACTTAGTTAGGGTAGCAATTTAAATAGCTGTTTATTCGATAGCAATTTGGTAAACTGCAGACAAATAAGTACGAGGTTTAAAATGACTGAAATTCACAGTAAAGAACGTATTCGTTGGGCATGCCGTCGCGGTATGTTAGAACTAGATGTTTTATTTATGCCATTCGTTGAAGAAGCGTTTGACTCACTATCAAAAGAACAGCAAGCCGTTTTTCAACGCTTACTTGAGTGCGATGATCCTGATTTATTTGCATGGTTTATGGGTCATGAAGAGTGTAAAGACCCTGAGCTAAACGGCATGGTTGCGTTAATTTTAGACCGAGTTCGTGTATAGGTTTACCGTTACAAATAACACCCCCGACCACAAACCCTTTGTGGTCTTTTTTTGCTTAACAGCCATTATTTTATGTTTTGCTTATCAGCATGTTATCGCTCAGCTGTTGGTTTGCTTTGCGTGCTTTTTCTTAGCCATTCTTAGTTTTAAAAAAGTCCAACAAGCACAACCTGAAAAGGGTTTTATAATTTTAGAGCAAGCAGAGCTTAGATTTGCAAACGACAGACTGAAAGTACAAGGCCAAATAACGGCTAAAAGTTATGTGTTTGCTAATTTTGTAGTGCTGAGGTTGGCTGGGTTTTATCAATCACACTGGCTGATTATAAGCTCAGCCAGTGTTGATGAAGAAAGTTTCTCGCGCTTAAAGCGTGCAATTATTGCAGTGCAGCAACCGACTTAGGCGTTAAAATTGTCGGTGTTGGATTTTCGTTTTGCTCTGGGTAATCAATCGTGTAATGAAGACCACGACTTTCTTTACGCTCAAGGGCGCTGCGAATAATAAGCTCTGCAACCTGTACTAGGTTTCGAAGTTCTAATAAGTTATTTGTCACCCTAAAGTTTGCGTAATAGTCGTGAATTTCTTGCTGCAGTAATTCAACGCGGTGAAGCGCACGTTCTAAACGTTTTGTTGAGCGTACAATACCCACGTAATCCCACATAAATAACCTTAGCTCATGCCAGTTGTGGGTAATAACGATTTCTTCGTCTGAGTTAGTTACGCGACTTTCATCCCATAATGGTAAGGCTTCAAGGGCAGGGCTTGCATCGATTTTGCTCAGAATATCTTTCGCGGCAGCATGGGCAAATACAATGCACTCAAGTAGTGAGTTGCTCGCCATACGATTAGCACCGTGTAAGCCTGTGTAAGCTACTTCGCCAACCGCATATAAGTTATCTAAATCTGTACGGCCATTAAAGTCGGTCATAACACCGCCGCAGGTATAGTGTGCAGCAGGCACCACAGGAATGGCTTCTTTGGTAATGTCGAGGCCAACACTTAAGCATTTTGCGTAGATAGTTGGGAAGTGCTCAATGATAAAATCTTTATCTTTGTGGCTAATATCAAGGTACACACAATTCGCACCAAGGCGTTTCATTTCAAAATCGATGGCACGAGCAACAATATCGCGAGGGGCAAGTTCTTCGCGCTCATCAAAGTCTTTCATAAAGCGAGTGCCATCAGGGCGTTTTAAATACGCACCTTCACCGCGCATAGCTTCTGTGATCAAAAAGTTTTGCAGCTCTGGGTGATACAAACTTGTTGGGTGGAATTGGTTAAATTCCATATTGGCTACACGGCACCCCGCACGCCATGCCATTGCGATACCATCACCACTCGATACATCAGGGTTAGAAGTATATAAGTACACTTTACTTGCGCCACCTGTTGCCAGTGATACGAACTTAGCTGCAATGGTTTCAACTTTTTTATCAACACAATTCCAGACGTATAAGCCGTGAACATGCTTGCCTTTTTTGGATAAGCTTTTATCTGTGATTAAATCAATGGCATTGTAGTTTTCTAACAGAGTGATGTTAGGGTGTGCTTGTACTTGGCTAATTAAGGTTGTTTGTACTGCTCGGCCAGTTGCATCGGCGGCATGTAAAATACGGCGGTGACTATGACCACCTTCGCGAGTTAAATGAAAACGCTCTTTACCTTTTGAATCGAATTCCATATCAAAAGGTACGCCTTGCTCAATAAGCCACTTTAAACATTTTTTAGCATTGCTCGCTGTGTAGTGAACCGCATCACGGTCACATAATCCGCCACCTGCATCGAGGGTATCTTCAACATGAGATTCAATACTGTCATTCTTTTTATCAAATACTGCTGCAATACCACCTTGAGCATATAAGGTAGAGCCTTCTGTTAATGCGCCTTTACTAAGTACCGTCACCTTACAGTGATTTGCAAGCGATAAAGCAAGAGAAAGGCCAGCGGCGCCGCTGCCAATGATAGCGACATCAGTAATGTGATGTTTATTTTGGTTCATGTCTGTGGTCTTTGCGGTTACAATGCTCGGCTAGTAGTGCCAAAAGTTTGAGCAAATAAATTTTTATGTGGTATACGTATATGTACCATATTTGCTTTAACACTATTAGTCATTTTAATACGTTATACCAATCTTATTAGTTTTATCGTCACATAAACAGTTTATTGTTAGCTGTTTTAAATTGTGAGTTTAATTTAGATAACCGTTGATTCTTAAGCAATTATTGAGGTTGTCGTGTAATAAGATTGGTATGACTCAATTTATTTGCGTGCTATTTTATAAAAAAATCATTTTAAACTGAACTTTTATATTCATGGTGCAGTCAGAGTTTGTGTAAACAATGGCGAGTATATGAATAGCAAGCAAGAATCAAACAGAGGAGTACCGGCTCGAATGAGCGAGCAGGATTTGGATTTAGCGCTAGTTAAAAGGGTCCAGCAAGGAGATAAAAACGCCTTCAACCTATTAGTTAGAAAATATCAGAATAAAATTGCAGGTTTGATTTCACGTTATGTATCGAACCAAGGTGATGTTGCTGATGTCGCACAGGAAGCTTTTATTAAAGCCTACCGTGCTTTACCTAACTTTAGAGGTGATAGCGCCTTTTATACTTGGTTGTACCGTATCGCCGTAAATTGTGCTAAAAATTACTTAGTTGCGCAGGGCCGCAAACCCCCAGCTAACGATGTTGATGCCGAAGAAGCAGAATTTTATGACAGTGCAGATGCAATGCGTTCAAACGCATCGCCAGAAAACCTGTTATTAAGTGACGAAGTACGTGCTGTAATTTTTAATACGATTGATAGTTTGCCTGAAGATCTAAAAACCGCGATTACCCTTCGTGAAATTGAAGGTATGAGCTATGAAGAAATAGCCGTGGTTATGGATTGCCCTGTGGGAACGGTGCGTTCACGTATTTTCCGTGCCCGTGAGGCGATTGATAATAAATTGAATCCATTAATAGGTGAGTCTTAGTATGACAAAAGCAGACGTTAACAAGTTGGATAATGAGCAGTTGTCCGCGTTACTTGACGGCGAGCAGCAGTTAACTGATCAAGCGATCACAAATGACGATGTGTCTACATTTGGTCGTTACGCATTGATTGGTGATGTAATGCGTGCTGAGGCAAATAACAACGCTTTTAATTTTGACATTGCAGATGCAGTGGCTGAATCACTAGAGCAAGAACCTGTTTACGCAGATTTCGCGAATAAAACAACGGCACCAAAAAGCGAAGAAATCGTGGCGGCAACAGGCACTGATAACGTAGTAGCATTTAATTGGCGTCGTCCATTTGCCCAAGTGGCCATTGCTGCTAGTGTTGCCATGTTTGCTATTGTGGGCGTACAAACTTTGCCACAAAACAGTGAAGTGCCACAAAATGACATCCCAACATTACAAACTGTACCATTAACCGGTATGGCTTCTCCTGTTAGTTACTCATCTGAGCAACCTGCATTAGAAAATGCAGAGCAAGGTTTACGTGAGTTACAACAACAGCGTATTGGTGCATTAGTGCTTGAGCACCAACGTCAAGCACGTGTTGCATATTCGCTAGAAAAATCGCAAACTGCAGAAAATGCAGACGAGGAAAAAAACTAATTAAATGAAAGTTTTTACTTTTATTTTGTCGCTGGTATTAACGGCTCCAGCCATTGCCAGCGACGAAAATCCCGCCAAGACTTTATTAAATGATATGGCTATGGCCGTTCATACTCGCAACTTTGACGCATCATTTGTGGTTGTAAAAGGCCAAGCCATGGAACCCTATCGCTGGTTACATGCAAAACAAGGCGATATTGAGCTTGAGCATTTAAGTTTACTCAACGGCGCTGGCCTAGAAATGGTGCGCGTTGACGATCAAGTGACCTATTTTGAGCCTCATTCTGAGCCTTATTCAGTGAAAACAGACTCTATAGCCGGGCCAATTCCTGAAGTACTTTTTAAAGATATTAATCGACTAAGCGCTCACTATGATTTTGTGCTTGGCGGAAAAGGCCGTATTGCAGGGCGCTCAGCACAGTTAGTGCGTATCGAATCAAAAGATGAATACAAATATAACTATTGGATTTGGCTAGATACTGAGTCATCGTTGTTACTTAAATCTGCCTATGTGAATCACAAAGGTGAAATGCTTGAGCAGTTACAGTTAACTCATATCAGCGTAACAGAGCAGCCAGCACCTATGTTAGTTGAAATGCAAAATCGTGACTTTCCAGCAGTCCTTGCGACTAACGATTTAGCCAGCGACGGTGACGGCGCAGCGAATGATTGGAAAATTGGTTGGCTCCCTGATGGCTTTAAGTTATTAAAGTCAGATCGCCATAAACTTGATTTAAATAATGAACTTGCTGACTATTATTTATATTCAGATGGGTTTGTTGAAGTGTCTGTTTTTATTCAAAGACCGTTACCTGGAAAGCGTGCAAGCGGCGCTTTAACCTCAGGTGCAACGACTGTGTATGTGCACAATGGTGGTAGCTTTGATGTATCGGTTGTTGGTAATATCCCAGCTATGACAGCCAAAGCTATAGCTGAGTCGGTAGCACGACCTCTTTAAATCATGATTGAACAAACACTCACTGTCGTGTCAGTTAAAGGCACGACAGCGAATTTAGAAGCAGAACAAAAGCAAGCCTGTGCCGGCTGTAATGGTCGTTGTGGTTCGCAAGTTTTTGCAAAGCTGTTTGGAACAGCTAAAAAAACCTTTCCTTATACCTTCGAAAAAGAGCTCCAAGTAGGGCAAAAAGTAACTTTAGCACTCGATGATAGCCACTTAGTTAAACACGCTATGGCTGTTTACATGCTACCCCTTTTGTTTAGTTTAGGGTTTGCTTTAATCTCATTTTCGGCTTTTTCGCTTGCCGAAGGCTGGCAAATTTTAGCCGCCGTGATTGGTGGTTTGACGGGCTATGCGATAGCAAAATCAAGGGTTAAGAGCCTGAAGCATGATATTAAAGTAATAAAAATTCACCCAATTACTATTCCTTTCACTCAAATAGATGGTGATTAAAGCCAATTAAATGTAAAATTGTCGCTTTATACACTTAGTCCATTTTATATAGAAGTTTAGAATCCAGTTTATGAAGCATATCCGTAATTTTTCGATCATCGCCCATATTGACCATGGTAAATCGACTCTCTCTGACCGTCTTATCCAAGTTTGTGGTGGTTTAACAGACCGTGAAATGCAGCAGCAGGTGTTAGACTCAATGGACATAGAGCGTGAGCGTGGTATTACCATCAAAGCGCAAAGTGTAACGCTAAATTATAAAGCTAAAGACGGCGAAACATACCAGTTAAACTTTATCGACACGCCAGGACACGTTGACTTCACATACGAAGTATCACGTTCACTTGCAGCCTGTGAAGGTGCACTTTTAGTTGTTGATGCGGGTCAAGGTGTAGAAGCACAAACCTTAGCTAACTGCTACACAGCAATCGAAATGGACTTAGAAGTTATTCCAGTTCTAAATAAAATCGACTTACCACAAGCTGATCCACTTCGTGTAGCAGAAGAAATTGAAGACATCATTGGTATCGATGCCCTAGATGCAGTGCAATGTAGTGCTAAAACGGGTATTGGTATTGAAGAAGTACTCGAAATCATTGTTAAAGATATTCCGCCGCCAGAAGGTGACAAAGACAAGCCACTACAGGCGCTTATCATTGACTCATGGTTTGACCCATACCAAGGCGTTGTATCACTAGTACGTATCAAACATGGTGAATTACGCTCGGGCGATAAAATTAAGATCATGTCGAATGATCAAGTTCATATCGCAGATAAAGTGGGTATTTTCACACCAAAACAAACTAACACGGGTATCTTAAAAACCGGTGAAGTAGGCTTTGTTATTGCAGGTATTAAAGAAATCCATGGTGCACCAGTTGGTGATACCATCACTTTACAACGTAATTCTGCGCCTGAGCGTTTACCGGGCTTCCAACGCATTAAACCGCAGGTTTATGCAGGTATGTTCCCAATTTCATCAGATGACTATGAGTCATTCCGTGATGCGCTTGATAAATTAAGCTTGAACGATGCGTCGTTATTCTTCGAGCCAGAAAACTCAACAGCACTAGGCTTTGGTTTCCGTTGTGGCTTCTTAGGTATGCTACACATGGAAATCATTCAAGAGCGTCTTGAGCGTGAATACGACATTGATCTTATTACCACTGCGCCAACAGTAATCTACGAAGTAGAGACTAAAGACGGAACTAAACAGATAGATAACCCGTCTGACTTACCGCCAGTGAATAATATTCTTGAAATCCGTGAGCCAATTGTTGAAGCTAACATATTAGTTCCGCAAGAGTTTTTAGGTAACGTAATTACGCTTTGTGTTGAAAAGCGTGGTATGCAAACTAAAATGAGCTACCATGGTAAGCAAGTTGCGGTGACGTACGAATTACCGATGGCTGAAGTAGTCATGGACTTTTTTGATAAGTTAAAATCAACAAGCCGTGGTTTTGCATCGCTTGATTATAACTTCAAGCATTTCCAAGCTTCAGACATGGTACGTGTTGACGTATTAATTAATGGTGAGCGTGTTGATGCGTTAGCGATTATTGTTCACCGTGATATTGCACAATCACGTGGTCGTCAGTTAGCTGAAGCACTGAAAGACTTAATTCCACGTCAGCAGTTTGATATTGCGATTCAAGCAGCGATTGGTCAGCATGTTATTGCCCGAACAACCGTTAAGCAATTACGTAAAAACGTAATCGCAAAATGTTACGGTGGTGACGTGAGCCGTAAGAAGAAACTGCTACAAAAACAAAAAGAAGGTAAAAAGCGAATGAAGCAACTAGGTAACGTTGAAGTACCTCAAGATGCATTCTTAGCTATCCTTAAAGTTGGTAAATAATTAGAAGTAAATAAAGGAATTAATGCATGGCGGGTTACTTTTCTATTTTCTTAGTGTTGTTAACGCTAGGCTCAGGATTAATTTGGTTAATTGACCACTTTATGTATGCGCCAAAGCGTCAGCAACGCATTGCCCTTGCTCAAAATGCAGCAGGTGGTGAACTAGACGAAGAAACCGCCGCATTAATTGCGCCTGAGCCAAGTATCACTGAAACGGCTAAGTCAATTTTTCCGATGATTGCAGCGATCACGATTTTTCGCTCTTTCATTTTTGAACCGTTTCAAATTCCATCTGGCTCAATGATGCCAACCCTATTAGTGGGTGACTTCATTTTGGTACAGAAGTACTCATATGGCATCAAAGACCCAATTTGGCGTAGCCAGTTAGTTGATGTTGATGAACCTGAACGTGGTGATATTGTGGTATTTAAATACCCATTAGACGAGCGTGTAGATTACATTAAACGTACGATTGGTTTACCGGGCGATAAAATTGTTTATCGCAATAAGCACCTTTATATTCAGCCAAAATGTGCCGAAGGTGAAACGCAGCAAGGTGATTTGCTGTGTAATGAATACAACAAAATTGATATGGAAATCCTCAATAGTGACGAGTTCAAGCAGGGTTCGATGAATTTAGTGCGCTTAGAAGAAAACCTAAGCACATTGAATCATAACATTTTAATTAACCCGCAAGCTCCTGAAATGAAAGGCCGTTATTATCAACAACCAGGTACACGCTCTGATGAGTGGGTTGTTCCTGCCGATCATTATTTTATGATGGGTGATAACCGTGATAATAGCCAAGACAGTCGCTTTTGGGGCTTTGTACCTAAAGAAAACTTGGTAGGTAAAGCCGTCTTTATATGGATGAGTTTTGAATTTGAGAATGGCCCAGATGACTTTTTACCAGGCTGGGTTCCAACTGGTGTTCGTTTTGAACGCCTAGGTAATATTCAGTAACGATGAAAAAAAACGTAACAGAGTTATACAACAAAATAGGTTATACATTTACTGATCAAGCTTTGCTTGAGCAGGCAATGACGCACCGCAGTCATAAAGGCCAACATAACGAGCGCTTAGAGTTTTTGGGCGATTCGATTTTGAGCTTTGTGATTGCGAATGCGCTTTACACTAAATTTCCAAAAGCACGCGAAGGTGATTTAAGCCGCATGCGTTCGACCCTTGTTCGTGGTCAAACGTTAGCTGAATTTGGCCTTGAGTTTGGCTTAGGCGATTATCTACGCTTAGGTCCAGGTGAGCTTAAAAGCGGTGGTTTTCGCCGTGAATCAACCCTTGCTGATGCCGTTGAGGCGATTATTGGTGCGGTGTTCTTAGACTCAAACATTGAACAATGTGGTGAGTTAATTTTAAGCTGGTACGAGTCGCGTCTTGATGCAATTTCGCCGGGCTTAAATCAAAAAGATCCAAAAACATTACTTCAAGAATACTTACAAGCGCGCAAATTATCGTTACCTGGCTACACTGTTATTGATACAAAAGGCCAAGCGCACAATCAAACATTCACGGTTGAATGTATTGTTGAAGGGATGGATAGCATTATCTCAGTTGGTAGCTCGCGTCGTAAAGCTGAGCAAAAAGCCGCTGAAAAAGCCTTAAAGATACTTAAAAATGAATCTTGATGATTTAATTAGCAAAGAACCTGCAGAGCTAGACACGCACTGCGGTATGGTTGCCATTGTTGGCCGCCCAAATGTAGGTAAATCAACCTTACTTAACTATATTGTTGAGCAAAAGGTGTCTATTACCTCGCGTAAGCCACAAACCACACGTCACCGTATCATGGGTATTCATACCGAAGGTAAATACCAAGCTGTTTATGTGGATACACCAGGCTTACACGTCGAAGAAAAACGCGCTATTAACCGTTTAATGAACCGTGCTGCATCAAGCTCAATTGGCGATGTAGAACTGATCATCTTTGTGGTTGAAGGCACACACTGGAACGAAGACGATGAGATGGTACTAAATAAAGTACGTCAAAGTGGTCGCCCAGTGTTATTAGTTATGAATAAAATTGACCAAGTTAAAGACCGTGATTTAGTGCTTCCGCACATGCAGTTTTTAGGTGGTAAATTTGATTTTGTGGCTATTATGCCGGTCTCTGCAAAGCAGGGTAAAAATATTGATTTAATCAAAGATGAAGTGAAAAAGCGCTTACCGCTTTGTGAGTTTTACTTCCCTGAAGACTACGTAACAGACCGTTCAATGCGCTTTATGGCAGCTGAAGTGATCCGTGAAAAGCTGATGCGCTTTATGGGCGATGAGTTACCATATTCAGTCACTGTAGAGATTGAACAGTTTAAATGGCAAGAAAACGGTGTTTGGCAAATTAATGGTTTGATCCTCGTTGAGCGTGAAACGCAAAAGCGTATGGTGATCGGCAATAAAGGCGAAAAGCTGAAAGTTATTGGCCGTGAAGCTCGTAAAGACCTTGAAGACATGCTTGATAACAAAGTGTTTTTAGAACTTTGGGTAAAAGTGAAGTCTGGCTGGGCCGACGATGAGCGTGCGCTACGTAGCCTTGGCTATGGTGAAGACTAAGTAAAGTCTTACACGCCATGGATAGCGAATTCTACACAGCATACTTGCTGCACCGACGTCCATTTAGCGACTCGCAAGTCATGCTCGATATGCTGGTAGAAGGCGTAGGTCAGCTGAGAATGCTGGCCCGAGTTAGTGGTCGCCAGGCCACTAAACATAAAGCACAATTACAACCTTTCCAATCTCTGCTCGTACAATATAACGGCAAGTCTGATTTAAAATACATTAATCGTTTTGAACCCCATGGCCGGCAAACTATGTTGCAGGGTACCGAGCTTTATTGCGGCTTCTATATGAACGAATTAACCAATCGTATCGTACCTATCAATGAGCCGATGGAAAGTGTTTATCATCTTTATAAACAGCATCTAGGTGAATTATCAACCACTAAAAACCTGCAAGCGGTACTTCGCTCTTATGAGTTTCAGTTACTTGAAATGCTTGGTTATGGCGTTGATTTTAGTGTTGATGCCGAAGGTGATGAAATTATCGATGCAGCAAATTACCAGTACTTTGCTGAATACGGTTTTTTACTGCATAACGACCCCCATAGTGGTTTTTCAGGAAAGCAATTAAATGCCATAGCAGCTCATGACTTTAGCGCCCCTGATGTGTTATATATGGCAAAGCAATTAAGTCGATACTTACTCAAGCCTTTACTTGGTAAAAAGCCATTAAAAAGCCGTGAGTTATTTATTAAGTAGGCTGATGTTCAGCCTTGAATCGTTGTTTTAAACAGGTAAAAAAATGAAAGATATTCTTCTTGGTGTAAACGTTGATCACATTGCCACTTTACGCCAAGCGCGTGGCACGAGTTACCCAGATCCTGCGCATGCTGCAGCTGTTGCAGAGCATGCTGGTGCAGATGGTATCACCATTCATTTGCGTGAAGACCGTCGTCATATTCAAGACCGCGACGTATATGTGATGGCAAAAACGATTCAAACACGTATGAATCTTGAAATTGCAGTGACCGATGAAATGATCGACATCGCCCTTGAAGTGAAACCTGCTTATGTTTGTTTAGTGCCTGAAAAGCGTGAAGAGCTCACCACAGAGGGTGGTCTTGATGTTGTGGGTAATTTTGAAAAAGTAAAAGCAGCAACAGAAAAGCTAACAGCAGCAGGAATTAAGGTCTCGTTATTCATAGATGCCGACAACGCACAACTTGACGCTGCAAAAGCGTGTAATGCTCCATACGTTGAAATTCACACCGGTGCTTATGCTGATGCTGAAAATGACGAAGAGCTTCACACTGAGCTTGAGCGTATTCGTAGCGGCGTACAATATGCCGATAGCCTAGGTTTAATCGTTAATGCCGGTCATGGCCTTCATTATCACAATGTAAAACCTATTGCGGCAATGCCAGAAATTTATGAGTTAAACATTGGTCATGCGATTATTGCCCGTGCAGCGATTGATGGTTTAGAAAAAGCAGTCAGCGATATGAAACGTTTAATGATTGAAGCAAGACTTTAAGCTGACGCCTTTAATAAGAGCCAGCAAATTTGAATACTGAGCGCGGTGGATGTGATATCCACCGCGTTTTTTATTTACTTAGATAAACAATAAATTGTGCAAGCAATGAAGATAGCCAAGGGGAAAGGCAGAGTAGGACCACTAAATATTGATGCTTTTTCTTAAAGCTTTTCAAAACATCATCATCTTCGGCCGACAATTCACCTTTCTTGATTGAATGAATAACCATTGAGTCAGGTTTTACTTTCATTAAGCGGGCTTTATTCTCGTATGCTTGCCACTGTTCAGTGTAATTAGTTTTTACGTATTCGTTTGCTATCACACACAGCTTTTTAGAACTGAGTATGAACCAAAAGAACGATAATGATGTAAAAAACAAAAATAAAATAAAAAACATTAATCTTCCTTGATATCCTTCATAACTTTTAACGTTGCTGCTCAAGCATTCCAGCATCGCTCAACAAATTATTTAGCTCATCAACAAGCTCAAACAATTCAGGCTCAATGTAATTTAAATCGCAATCACCTTTTAGTGCTGTCTCGAGTGTTTCGGCGAGGGATTTAAGTTTTGGCACACCAGTGTAACAACATGCGCCATGGAACTTGTGCACAATGCTAAGCACATGTTCACAATCTTCTTTTTCTATAGCTTCATTGAGCAGACGCAAGGTTTCCGGCACGCTGAGTAATAACATATTGAGCATTTCTAGTGCTAGCTCTTCTTTACCGCCAGCACGTTGTAGTGCTAACTGCCAATCTAAGCGGGCACTTTCAAATGGAGGCTCTGAATTAATTGCCGGAACTTTGTTGCGTTCGCGGTTAATCGGTGATTGTGGACTATGATCGCTAATTATCTGCTTTAGCATATCTTCATCAATAGGTTTGGTTAAATAGCCTTTAAAACCATCCTTAAGTAGCTGTTCTTTTTCACCCGCTAGGGCGTGAGCGGTTACAGCAATGATAGGGGTATCTTCATTAAGAGATGACTCGCGAATAAGTTTACATGCGGTAATACCATCCATAATTGGCATTTGGATGTCCATGAAGATTAAGTCATATTTGTGGCTTTTACTTAAGCTGTAAGCTTGTGAACCGTTGTGTGCGGTATCTATCAGTTCTATTTGTTCATCAAGCAAGGTGCAAATAAGTTTAAGGTTGGCATCGTTATCGTCTACAACCAGTACTTTTAGCGGTAATAGTTTTTCATCGCCTTGTTCAATGTTATGTACAGGGTGATCAAGGCGATAAGGTGCAGCAAGCACTTCGCATAATTTACGGTGGTTAAGTGGTTTGCTTAAGCACGCATCTGCTCCGCTGCCAATAAAGGCTTCGCGCATATTATGCGAAACTGTATTGAGCATAAGGTAAAGATAGTCAGTGACAGGGCGAACGGCTTTTACATAACTCTTGAGCTGTTGCATATCATCAATTGCAGCTGTATGACCGATAATACAAATATCGTAACTGAAGTCTTTGTTAATCTCAGTTAAGAAACTTTCTTCATCTAAGCAGGCAGTTACTCGTGCTTGCCACTCATTGAGTAATGACAGAGTCGCTTGGTGTGTATGCTCGTGAGGTTCAAGGTAAAGAATACGTTTATTAATTAATGATTGAGTCGGTAAGTCACTGGTAATTGAGTTACTTGGCGTTCTGAATACGGCATTGAATGTAAAGCAGGTACCATTACCAGGTGCTGAGTTTAGGGTGATGCGGCCATTCATAGCTTCAACAATATGTTTAGTGATGATTAAGCCAAGACCTGTGCCACCAAATTTACGGGTGATACTAGAGTCTGCCTGGCCAAATGGGGTAAATAACGCATCTTGTTTATCCATTGGGATACCTACACCAGTGTCGGTGACAGACACTAAAATAGAGGCGCGTTCTTCATCTAATAAGCGATAGCCAACATCAACTTTGATTGAGCCTTTTTCAGTAAACTTAATGGCATTACTTAACAGGTTGATTAAAATTTGTTTAAAGCGGGTCGGGTCGCCAGTTAAGTTGTCGGGTACTTGTGGGTGGATAAATATCGATAGCTCAAGTTGTTTTTCGTGAGCACTTGGTGCCAACAAGGTCATAACTTCATTAATATTGTCACGGAGCTGGAATTGCATTGACTCAAGTTCCATGGCTCCGGCTTCTAATTTCGAAAAGTCTAAAATATCGCTGATAATGGTAAGTAAACTATTTGCCGACAGTTCAATGGTATCAAGATAATCTTTTTGATGTTTATTCAGCGGAGTCTTATAAAGCTGGCGTGTAAAACCAATTACACCATTCAAAGGTGTGCGTAATTCGTGACTCATTTTAGCTAAAAAGTCTGATTTTACTCGGTTCGCGTCTTGCGCGTCTTTTTTAGCAATACTTAACTGAATATTTTGGGTTTCGTATTGTTCGAGTGTTTCGCGGTAATCAGAGGTTGCTTGGTCAATGTGCTTTTGCATCTCATCGCGTTGCACGACCATAGTTTCTGCAATGGTATTTAAACCTGTGCGTAATAACTCAAACTCGCCAAACATTTTTTGATCAAGTCCAGTGTCTACTTTACCTTCAATAAGCTTGTCGGTAGCTAGTACTAACTTATTAAGAGGCTGAATAAACATGCGAGTTAGTCTAAACGCTAATACGATAGCAAGTATGAGCGCGAGTAATATCACTACGCCACTGACCAATAATGCTCGTTGCTGGCCAATAATGGCTTGTTGTTTGTTAAGCATAATCACCACAGTACCAAGTGATGCTTGATAGCTGTGATGATTCCAAATCGTGTCTTGGCGGCTATGATTAATTATGGCAGTGGAGAATGTTAAATAGTGCTCAGAATTTTGTACTTGGATGCCATCCATGTTGTTTGCATTGCTGCTAACAATTTCTTTGAACTCACTTTGGTATTTACTAAAAATCACTAACTCATTGTTTTCATCAAAAATAGCAATTGATTGGATAGCAGGGGAGTGTTTGTTGTGCGTATGACTAACTAAGCGAGTTAATAAAGCTTTATCACGCTTTAATAGCGGTTGCTCAACAGCAATGGCGAGGGGCTCAATAATAGTCACGCCTTGTTGATACAAAATTTCATCGAGCTCAATGTAACGATTTATTGTAAAATAACCGCCCAGCAACAAGCCTATGATCACAGTCGGTATAAGTGTAAGGGTTAAGACTGAGTCACGTAAGCCAAATTTAGTCATAAAGAATGTTGTTATCATTATTATCGTTGTTTAAGAGTATATACTTACTCCCGCTTTATCAATAATTAAGGTGTTGCCCAATGGCACAGATTTTCAAAGCCAAAAAGAAATCCGTTTCGCAAAAAATGCTAACCCTGAATGTCACTGCTATGGATCACCAAGGGCGGGGCGTTGCTAAGCAGGGGAATAAAGTCTGTTTTGTTAATGGTGCTTTGCCGGGTGAAGAAGTAAAAGCATTATTGATTGAAGATAAGGCACGCTTTGCAAGTGCTGATTGTAAAAAAGTGCTATCAGCCTCAGCGCATAGGGTTACTCCTTTTTGCCAGCATTATCAGGTTTGTGGTGGTTGTCAGCTACAGCACCTTGATGCAGAGCAGCAATTGGTTGAGAAGCAAGCGGCGGTGAGTCAGCTGTTTAGCAAGTTTGCCAAAGCTGATAACTTAAATTGGCAAGCACCTCTGCTTAGTGAAGAGCGCCATTATCGTCGCTCTGCGCGCATTGCCGTAATGCACGACAAAGCCGCAAAGAAAATGCGAGTAGGGTATCGGGCTCAAGGTTCTAAACAATTAGTGAGCATAGAAAACTGTGATGTGCTGAGCGGCACTTTTAAAGACGTTTTTTCAGTTTTTGATGTTCTTATCAACAGCCATTCAGGTCTGAGTAGCATTAGTCACTTACAATTATGTGAAGCTGATAACGCGGCCTTTGTGGTTATTAGGCATACCAAAGCCATTAACGCAGAGTTAAAAGCTATTGTAGTCGCAGCGTGTGATGAATATAGCTGGCGTGTTGTGTGGCAGTCACACAGTGGCGAAATTGATCACAGTGACCATCCAATGCCGTACTACCAGATACCGGCTTATGATTTACGCTTTGAGTTTGGCCTTGAAAACTTTATTCAAGTTAACCCGCAAGTAAACCAAGCTATGCTGCATCAAGCAAAACAGTGGCTTGATTTACAAGGTCATGAGCAGGTATTGGATTTGTTTTGTGGCATTGGTAACTTTTCATTATTGATTGCAAAGTATGCTAAATATGTTATTGGTGTTGAAGGGGTCGATTCTGCGGTTGCATTAGCAAAACAAAATGCGCAAACTAACTCATTGTCGAATACCGATTTTTATTGTTTTGATTTAACAAAATCACTGCAATCAGCTGCTTGGTTTAGTGCCGAACTTGACGTGTTAGTACTTGACCCATCACGTACTGGTGCAATGGCTATTTTAGAGCAGTTACCACTTACTCAGTTTAAAACGATTTTATACGTCTCTTGTGATCCTGTTACTTTAGCCCGTGACAGTGCAATTATTTTACAAGCAGGCTTTAGCATTGAAAAAATTGGGCTTATGAATATGTTCCCGCATACCGGGCATATTGAAACGATGGCGTTATTTCACAGGAGGTAAAGCGCACATGGTAGCCACTAGACAGTCACATCAGCTAACTAAGCCGAGTGATTTTGCCAGCCGTATCGAGCTGTTAGCGCTAACAGAAGACAAACATACCTTATTAGAGCAGGCTCACCAACTGTGCCTGCATTGCGATGATGCAAAACGTGAAAACACAGCCATTGAAATGGTGGAAATTTTAGCTGAGCTAAATTTAGACGCAGATTCCCTTGCTACTGCTTTTTTAACGCCTTATTTTTTAGCTGAAAAAATCTCGATAGAGACAGTCACTGAAAAGCTGGGTAACCACGTTGCATTATTACTAACAGGCGTAAGCCAAATGGCGACCATCAGTACCTTAGCCCACCAAGGGAAAGGCACTGTACAAATTGATAATATCCGCCGCATGTTATTAGCCATGGTTGAAGATGTGCGGGCTGTAGTGATTAAACTGGCAGAGCAAGTGTGCCACTTGCGTGATGTTAAAGACGCCAGTGAAGAAGAGCGCGTTATTGCCGCTAAAGAAACTCGCGACATTTTTGCCCCCCTTGCTAACCGTTTAGGGATTGGCCAGCTTAAGTGGGAACTTGAAGACCTGTCGTTCCGTTATCTGCATCCAGATACCTATAAAAATATCGCTAAACAGCTAGATGATAAGCGCCTTGCCCGTGAAGCTTACATGGAGAACATGGTTGCTTTAGTTAAAGCACGCTTGGCTGAGGCGGGTATTGAAGGTGAGGTGTATGGTCGCCCTAAGCATATCTACAGCATCTACAAAAAAATGGCACAGAAGAACTATGAGTTCGACCAGCTTTTTGACATTCGCGCTATGCGCATAGTGGTAGAGCGCCTGCAAGATTGTTACGCGGCGTTAGGTATCGTTCATACTAACTGGCGCCATTTAAATAAAGAATTTGATGATTACATCGCAACACCTAAACAAAACGGTTATCAGTCAATCCATACCGTGGTATTTGGCCCTGAAGGTAAAACCGTTGAAATTCAAATTCGTACGAGCGAAATGCATCAAGATGCTGAGTTAGGTGTTGCTGCGCATTGGATGTACAAAGAAGGTGCATTGCCAGGGCGTGGGTCGGGCTACGAGCAAAAAATTAGTTGGTTACGTAAGTTACTGCAATGGCAAGAAGAAGTTGTTGATGGGAGTGATCTTGCGGAAGAGCTTAAAAACCAAGTAGTAGAAGACCGCGTTTATGTGTTTACGCCTAAGGGTGATATTTTCGATTTACCGCTGGGTGCAACACCACTTGATTTTGCTTATTACATTCACTCAAATGTAGGGCATCGCTGTATTGGCGCAAAAGTGTTCGGCAAAATCGTACCCTTTACTCACCAATTAAGCACCGGCGATCAGGTTGAAATTTTAACTCAAAAGCAACCTAACCCAAGCCGTGATTGGTTAAACCCATCGCTAGGTTATATTAAGTCTTCACGAGCACGCTCTAAAATCCATCATTGGTTTAAGCAGCTTGATCGCGATAAAAACTTAAATGCCGGTAAAGAGATTCTTGAAACTGAGCTGCAAAAACTGGATTTAACAACTAAAGATCTAGCGCCAGCTATTGAGCGTTTTAACCTTAAAGGCCTTGACGACCTTATGGTTGCGGTAGGTGCTGGAGATGTTCGCTTAAACCAGTTATTAAACTTCATTAGTGACCGTGAGCATGACGAACCACAAATTAAGTTTAAAAAGCCAAAAAGTGTCACTGGCGATAAGAACGGTATTGTTGTTGATGGGGTAGGTAGCTTAATGAGCCATGTTGCTAAATGCTGCCGACCTGTGCCGGGCGATGAAATTATTGGCTACATTACGCAAGGCCGAGGGATTGCAGTTCACCGTGAAGATTGCGATTCGTTTGAGAAACTTCGTGAAAAGCATCCTGAGCGGGTAATATCAGTAAGTTGGTCAGACGACATTAATGGCTCTTACTCATTAACGATTAAAGTTGAAGCCACTGACCGCTCAGGTCTTATTCGAGATATCAGCTCAGTGCTTGCAAACGAAAAAGTGAATGTGCTGAACATGAACGTCAACACAATTGAAGATAAGCAACTTGCGCTGTTTTCAATGCAGGTTGAAGTACATGACTTATCAAGCACCAACCGCTTATTGTCTAAGTTACACCAAATCGAAGGTGTACATGATGCAAAGCGTGGTCACTCGTAATGGATGATAAACAGGCAATTGAGCAATCGCTTGCAATTATGGCCAAACTACGGGACCCAGAATCTGGGTGCCCGTGGGATTTAAAACAAGACTTTAAATCGATTGTACCGCATACCCTTGAAGAAGCTTACGAAGTAGCAGACTGCATTGAAAAAGGTGAACTCACTGAGCTTAAAAGTGAGCTTGGCGATTTACTTTTTCAAGTCATCTTTTATGCTCAACTTGCTAAAGAGCAGGGCTTATTTGATTTTGCCGATGTGGCTAATACGCTTAATGATAAATTAGTTCGTCGTCATCCCCATGTCTTTGCAAAGCAAAGTGAGCTGTCGGACGCTGAGCTTTCAGCGCAGTGGCAAGCTATTAAAGCACAAGAGCGAGCAGAAAAAACCGCCTCTCCACAAATGAGTTTATGGCAAGATATTCCTGATGCGATGCCGGGCTTATCAAAAGCGAAGAAGATTCAACAGCGTGTAGCAAGCCTAGGGTTTGATTGGCCAAGTTATCATGGGGCACTCGATAAAGTTGCTGAAGAAGTAGACGAAGTTAAAGAAGCACTGGCTCATGATCCTAACTCTGATCATAGTGCAGAGGAGCTGGGTGATTTACTGTTTGCAACGGTAAATGTAGCCCGTCATATTAAACGTGACCCTGAGCAATTATTACGAAGTGCCAATGCTAAGTTCGCGTCACGCTTTGAAAAAGTGGCTGCTTACTTAGGTGAACGTGGTCAAAGTTTAGAGACGGCTAGCCTCGAAGAAATGGACAACGCATGGGAAGCCATTAAAAAGCAGGCAAACTAGGTAAGTTATGATACGGCTTGGGTACAGCGTAACCAAGCTCGTTTTTTGTGCACTTATTTGCTAATTTTATCTGGATTGATAGCAGTCCCTTTGCTACAATATCGCCCCGTCTTGATTCTATATTATTCCTTTTAATTCCTGATATTCTAGGGTTCGCATGAGTACAAAATTTATCTTCGTAACTGGCGGGGTTGTTTCTTCGTTGGGTAAGGGTATTGCAGCAGCGTCATTAGCCGCTATTTTAGAAGCACGTGGTCTTAACGTGACTATTTTAAAGCTGGATCCTTACATTAACGTTGACCCAGGCACTATGAGCCCAATTCAGCACGGTGAAGTATTTGTAACTGAAGACGGTGCAGAGACTGACCTTGACTTAGGTCACTATGAGCGTTTCATCCGTACCAAGATGACTAGCCGCAACAACTTCACACAAGGTCGTGTTTATGAAGATGTATTACGACGTGAGCGTCGTGGTGAGTACCTTGGTGCAACAATTCAGGTTATTCCACACATCACAAACGACATTAAGCAACGTGTATACGACGGTGCTGAAGGTCGCGATGTAGCAATCGTTGAAATTGGCGGTACAGTTGGTGACATCGAGTCACAACCATTCTTAGAAGCAATTCGTCAGCTTGGCACTGAAATTGGCCGTGAGCGCGCATTGTTTATCCACCTAACGCTAGTGCCATTCTTAGGCCCTGCAGGTGAAGTTAAAACTAAGCCAACACAACATTCAGTAAAAGAATTACGTTCGATTGGTATCCAACCTGATATCTTGATCTGTCGTTCTGATCGTAAATTACCAAATAACGAGCGCGCGAAGATTGCACTTTTCACTAACGTTGAAGAGAAAGCCGTTATTTCATTACCAGACGTAGAAAGCATCTATAAGATCCCTGCGTTACTTAAGTCACAAGAATTAGATAACTTCGTATGTCGTCGTTTCTACCTTGAGTGCCCAGAAGCAGATTTATCTGAATGGGAACAAGTGTTATATCAAGAGTCTAACCCGACAGGTGAAGTGACAATTGGTATGGTTGGTAAGTACATCGAACTACCAGATGCATATAAATCAGTAAACGAAGCATTAAAACATGCAGGTCTGAAAAACCGTTTAACTGTGAACATCGAATATGTTGATTCACAAGACTTAGAAAGCAAAGGTACTGAGTTATTGTCTCACTTTGATGCTATCTTAGTACCTGGTGGCTTCGGCGGCCGTGGTGTTGAAGGTAAGATCTTAGCGGCTAAATATGCACGTGAAAACAAAGTTCCTTACTTAGGCATTTGTTTAGGTATGCAAGTAGCGCTTATTGAATATGCGCGTAACGTTGCAGGCCTTGAAGATGCAAACTCAACTGAGTTTAACGCAAACTCTGCGCACCCAGTTGTTGGTTTAATCACAGAGTGGCAAGATGCTGACGGTAACGTTGAAATCCGTGATGAGCAATCTGACCTAGGTGGCACTATGCGTTTAGGTGCACAGAAGTGTCACTTAACACCAGGTTCAAAAGTAAGCGAAGTATACGGAAGTGACGAAATAGTTGAACGTCACCGTCACCGTTATGAAGTGAATAACCACTTTGTAGAGCAGCTTGAAAAAGCTGGCTTAAGTTTCACTGGTTTATCTGAAGATAAGAAACTAGTCGAAATCATCGAGAATAAAGATCACCCTTGGTTTATTGCCGCGCAATTCCATCCGGAATTTACGTCAACGCCACGTGATGGTCACCCGCTGTTTGAAGGGTTTGTTGCAGCTGCACACACTCACCAAAAAGCGTCATCGTAATTTAAATAGGCCGTGCTATATGCACGGCTTATTTGTTTTAAAAAGCCAGCAACAATAAAGCTGGCACTAACTCACCATTTTCGGGAAAAGAGGAATCAAGATGTCAGAAATCGTAAAAGTGATTGGTCGCGAAATCATGGACTCGCGTGGTAACCCAACTGTTGAAGCTGATGTACATTTAGCTGATGGTTCATGGGGCCGTGCTGCAGCACCTTCTGGTGCATCAACAGGTACTCGCGAAGCGCTTGAATTACGTGATGGTGATAAAGCACGTTACCTAGGTAAAGGTGTTTTAAAAGCAGTAGGCTATATCAATAACGAAATCGCTGAAGCGCTTAAAGGTCAAAACGCAGTGGATCAAAAAGCGGTTGACCAAGTAATGCTTGACTTAGATGGTACTGAAAACAAAGAAAAACTAGGTGCAAATGCTATCTTAGCTGTGTCTTTAGCAACAGCTAAAGCGGCTGCTAACTCTAAAGGCGTAGAGCTTTATGAGCACATTGCAGACTTAAACGGCACACCAGGTGTTTACTCAATGCCATTACCTATGATGAACATCATCAACGGTGGTGAGCACGCTGATAACTCTGTTGATATTCAAGAGTTCATGATCCAGCCAGTTGGCGCTACAAACTTCCGTGAAGCGTTGCGCATGGGCGCTGAAGTTTTCCACAGCTTAGCAAAAGTACTTAAAGCTGAAGGTCACTCTACATCAGTAGGTGATGAAGGTGGTTTTGCTCCTAACCTTGAATCAAACGAAGCGGCACTTGCTGCAATCAAGGTCGCTGTTGCAAATGCAGGTTATGAGCTTGGTAAAGATATCACTCTAGCTCTAGACTGTGCGGCATCTGAGTTCTACGACAAAGAAGCAAATATCTACGACCTTAAAGGCGAAGGTAAAAAATTCACTTCTGAAGAATTCAACCACTTCCTTAAAGGCCTTACAGAGCAATACCCAATTGTTTCAATTGAAGACGGCTTAGATGAGTCTGATTGGGATGGTTTCGCACACCAAACACAACTAATTGGCGACAAAGTACAATTAGTAGGTGATGATCTTTTCGTAACTAACACAAAGATCTTAAAGCGTGGTATTGATAACGGTATTGCTAACTCAATCCTAATCAAGTTCAACCAAATCGGTTCATTAACTGAAACGCTTGCTGCTATCAAAATGGCTAAAGACGCTGGCTTCACAGCTGTTATCTCACACCGTTCAGGTGAAACTGAAGATGCGACAATTGCTGATTTAGCAGTAGGTACTGCAGCGGGTCAAATCAAAACGGGTTCATTAAGCCGTTCTGACCGTATTGCTAAGTACAACCAATTACTTCGCATTGAAGAAGTATTAGGTGAGAAAGCACCTTACAATGGTCTTAAAGAGGTTAAAGGTCAGTAATCTGGCTTTTAGCTCATCAAGACCTTAAAAACCTCCTTCGGGAGGTTTTTTATAGCGTAAACTTTAAGTAGTAACAGCAAGCTTTTGTAATCAATATAAAAATGATAATGTTTTAAAGATTATTGTGTTTTGTTCTATTTAATCTGAGGGTAATGTGGCTGGCAAGTTAATTTTTGAATTATTAGAAGCGCGGTTCAATGGCAAAATAGTTGAAAATTCGGCCATAATTGATTACGCGGTTAAAAATCAAGACTTTGCGAGAGCTTGGTTTTACCATGCTATATCATCTTCTTTGCTACATGATGAATTGATTAACTGCCTTCTAATTGCAAAGTATCATAATTTAAATGAACTTGAATTGTTGTTTGAGTATTGGCCTAAATTGCAGTTTCAAAAGTGTCAGCTATTGAAAGCCTCGCCTCATCTAGTTAGTAAAGTCCCTGAGATTAATGAGTTGCTAACTGAAGAGCTGACTCAACTAATTCAAATGTTGTTACCCCTTCCTGTATCGCAAAATCTTGGTGATTCTCGAGTTAACTTACTCGACAGTAAAATGAATGATGAAGCCCTACAAAAAGTGATTGGATTTGCCAAAGAAAAATTAACTGATGCTAAACTTTATTCGGAACAACAAAAGAATCAGAAAGTAGATTCAATTCGAAATAATGATCAACATATTGTTACTTTACCAGTCAATGATTTTTTCACGGCACTTATTCAAAGATATATGTGTATTAATAATATTTTTGATTTGAAGTATGCTGAACCAGCTATCATTTATCGATATAAAAAAGGACAGCAGTATAAATGGCACTATGACTTTATCACCCCGAGCAATAGTGCAGCCCAAAAAGAAATAGACTTTTTTGGGCAACGAAAAAAAACAATCATTTTAAACCTTAATGAGGGGTTTAAAGGTGGGGAGACTGCCTTTAAGTTTTGGGAATTAGAAGTATCAGCGAAAGCAGGTCAGTTAATTCAATTTAACAATATGCTTGATACTAAAGTTGATAAAAGTTCAGTACATTCTGGAAAACCAGTAATTGATGGTGAAAAATGGATTTGTACTCTATGGTTCAGAGAAAAACCATTCTGGTTAAGAGCTTCTATTTGGAATTCATAGCTGAAATTGTTGTTTTAGGATCTCGCCAGTAAAGCTGGTTTTTAGATAAAAGCCGCGAGGTAAGGTTTTTACTATCTGGCCGTTCGGGCCAATTGCATCTGTAAGCGCTTTGCTATTGGCAGCTTTTGGCCTTATTTGCATTACATCACCTAAATGACCCGAAATTTCAT
This sequence comes from Pseudoalteromonas sp. Cn5-37, assembly GCF_021532495.1. NCBI lineage: Bacteria > Pseudomonadati > Pseudomonadota > Gammaproteobacteria > Alteromonadales > Pseudoalteromonadaceae > Pseudoalteromonas > Pseudoalteromonas sp. Cn5-37. The sequence goes on from NZ_JAKGBA010000006.1 coordinate 131,292, forward strand.
CTACGCGACCAAGGGCAATTAGCTCCATTTGTTCTTCCCAATCACGATGTAAAAGGGCATCTTGCTCTGCACTTGGCTGCCATAAAAAGCCACTGCCTATGGTACGGTGAAAAGGCAGTATCTCACGTTCGCCTAAAATAGGTAACCACAAAACATGATTCAACTTTTTACGAACTGTGCTTTGCTGCCAAGTCATTCCGGTTACATTTAATAGCGGCGTTACCGAAACAAAGGTTGTTTCGAGAGGTTTCCCTTTAAATGAAATCGGCAAGGTTTTTAGCTCAATGCCTAACTCTTCAAAATCAGGTGTTGGTTTTGAACCCGCTGTTGCGCCAAGCACATATTCGATAAGTTGCCCGGTCCAGCCTTTTTCACGAAGTAAATCGTCAGGGGTTTTAAACTTATATTGCTCGGCTAGCTGCCCTAGGGTTAGGCCAGCAATAGCATCAACACGTTGCATTAATTCGTTTATAGAAGCGGGTTTTATTGGTCGCATAAGGCGTTTAATTGATTGTCTATTTATCCGGTTCATGATAGCAAATGCACGCCTTAGTGGATATCTTTGTGTTTGGGTGTTTTTTGCGCACGTTAAGTGTGGGCTAAAAATAATCAGTTTTATTTTGCGGTGTCATATCCTAACTAATTGATATTTATCTTTTTTACTGTTTTTGTACGGGGTTTCCATTTCATTAATTAATCAGTTGTTTGTATAAATACAGATATATAAACATGTTTATCCACAGTTTCTGTGGAGAAAGTGGATATTTAAACTGTGGATTGTGGATTTGTTTGCAATTTAGGCATGATTTATAAAAGTTATGCACAAGCTGTGGGTAAGGTGATGAAAATACGGTTGTAAATAGTTATTTTAATCAAACAGCACATTTTTATAATAATTATTTCGTAACACCTTGATTAAACGTGTTTGTTAAAAAATAAATTTTCAATCTAATTTAGGCTTAAGTGTAAAGTGTTTGCTGTATCGCAGGTTATGTGGAACAATCAATAAAAATCGACTTACAAATGAGGCACTAAGGTGATTGATGCCGAAGGTTTTCGTGCCAATGTCGGAATTGTAATTTGCAATAATCAGGGACAAGTATTTTGGGCTCGTCGCTATGGTCAGCACTCTTGGCAATTTCCCCAAGGTGGTGTTGATGACGGCGAAACAGCAGAGCAAACCATGTACAGAGAATTACACGAAGAAGTGGGCTTGCTTCCTGAAGACGTTGAGATCGTCGCAAGTTCTAAACATTGGTTACGCTATAAATTACCCAAGCGTTTAATTCGCAGAGACTCAAGTCCTGTGTGTATTGGGCAAAAACAAAAATGGTTTTTACTGAAACTTCGCTGTAAAGATGAAGATGTAGATTTACTTAAAACTCATCACCCCGAGTTTGATGATTGGCGATGGGTGAGTTATTGGTATCCGGTTAGGCAAGTTGTTTCGTTTAAGCGCGATGTATATCGTCGAGTAATGAAAGAGTTTGCTCCGTTTGCAATGCCGTTTAATAAACGAGAGCAACACAAAGATCATTGGCGACATAAACGATAAGGGCAACCTTATTTAAATCAAAGGAGCAGCATCATGTTAGCCACGCTCAGATCAATTGCTGAGGCAGTGTCGCAACAGGCGGACTTGAATAGTGCGCTGGGGTGTTTTGTGCAAATGGTAAAAGATGCCATGCAAACACAGTGCTGCTCGATTTATTTTGCAGATTATAGCCAAGATAACTTTGTATTGATGGCCACCCAAGGCCTCAACCCAGATGCAGTGGGTAAGTTTCGTATAGGTTTTACCGAAGGTCTCGTGGGTCTTGTTGCTCAGCGTGAAGAGCCTATAAATATTGCTTTTGCTAAGTCTCACCCTCGTTTTAAACTCTCACCTGAAGTTAATGAAGAAGGCTATAACGCATTTTTGTCAGTGCCAGTCGTGCACCAGAAAAAGGTTTTAGGCGTTATTGTTGTTCAACAAAAACTAGCCCGTGTTTTTAGCCCTGACGAAGAGTCATTCTTAATTACGCTTTCGGCCCAGCTAGCTTCTCAGTTAGCTCATGCAGAAATAAAAGAAATATTACGTGTCGATGAGTTTTCACACCAAACCTCAGTACTAAAAGGGGTATCAAGTGCACCAGGTATTGCCATAGGTGAAGCCTTTGTGGTGATCCCTAAGCTCGACTTCAGCTCCATTGAACTGCAAAAAGACGACGATGTGAGCACCCAGCGTAAGCTATTTACCCAAGCTGTGGCTGCGACGCGTAACGAGTTTAATACCTTATCTATGACTCTGAGCGACTCTATTCCGCAAGAGGCACTGGCGGTATTTGATGTTTATCAGCAGTTACTTGATGCCAAAAGTCTTGGTCAAAATGTTGAAGCGCAATTACAACAAGGCTGGAATGCTAAAAGCGCCCTGAAAATTGTAATTGAGAAATTGGTGACTCAATTCAATGCCATGCAAGATCCTTACATTAAAGAGCGTGCTGTTGATGTTAAAGATATTGGTTTACGGGTTTTACATCACTTAGTTAATACTGAGCATGCGGCAAAACCTTACCCTAAAGACACTATTTTAATTGCCGGTACATTAACCCCTGCAATGCTTGCTGAAGTACCTAAAGGGCACCTTGCTGGGGTTGTGAGTGTTAATGGTGCGGCAAATAGTCATGCTTCAATTTTAACGCGTGCTATGGGGATCCCTGCTATTTGGGGCATTGAAGATGTGCCGTTATTGCAGTTTGAAGGCAAGCAAATGATATTAGACGCCTATGCAGGGCGTTTATATATTTCTCCTTCACAAATGCTGCAAGAGGAATACAGTCAGCTCAAATATCAAGAAGCCTTATTGAACGACCGTTTTGTGGCAGAGCAAAACCTTGATGCCGTCACTAAAGATGGCGAACACATTAGCTTATTACTAAACGCGGGTCTTGAATTAAATACCGAGCATGACAATAAGCCATTTTGCGATGGGGTAGGCCTTTATCGCACCGAAGCCTGGTTTATGCAAAAAGGCCAATTTCCTTCACAGTCAGAACAAGAAAGCTGGTATCGCGAAGTGCTCACTAGTTACCATCCTAATCCTGTGGTGATGCGTACACTCGATATTGGTGGCGATAAAGTTTTAGATTACTTCAATATAACAGAAGAAAATCCATTTTTAGGTTGGCGTGGTATTCGCGTTACCTTAGATCACCCAGAGCTATTTTTAGATCAGCTCAAGGCAATGTTAAAAGCCAATATTGGGTTGGGTAATTTAAAAATCATGCTGCCGATGATCAGTGGTTCAGAGGAAGTCGATGAGTCGTTAAAATTGCTCGAACAAGCCTATTTTGAGTTAAGTGAGCAATACCCTGAACAAGCCATTGAGCGCCCTGAAATCGGCGTGATGTTAGAAGTACCTTCAAGTGTATTTATGCTTGAAGAGTGGTCGCAAAAAGTCGATTTTTGCTCTGTGGGTAGCAACGATTTAACTCAGTATATGCTGGCAGTTGATCGCTCTAATGCCCGTGTTGCTGAGTTATTTAATCCTTATCACCCAAGTGTTCTTAGAGTGTTGTTAAAAATTGCACAAGAGTGTCAACAACATGAGTTGCCATTTAGTTTGTGTGGTGAGTTAGGCGGCGACCCTGAAGGCGCATTACTGCTGATTGCGATGGGTTATCGAAGCTTGAGTATGAACTATGCTTCGATTAGTAAAATTAAGTTTGTGCTTAGGCGATTAAATGTCAGTGATATGGAAAAGTTACTTGCAGAGTGTTTATTACAACCCACTGCAAAACATGTACTTAGGTTAACGCGTAACTTTATGATTGAACATCAACTCGGCGAGCTATTTTACACCCCAAGCCAAGGTCAATCATGAGGGAAAATTGTGCTGTGAAGCACTTATACCCAAGCCACCTCAAGATGTAGAATTCAGCGTTTCACAGGCGCTTAATATCAAGGCGTTACTTTGCAACAATGGCAGTCCCTTTTAAGAAGTAACAACGATGAGAGTAAGTGCCTGTGAAACGCCCAAAGGGTTGGTTTAAAAGCGATTTATACTGCGTTATTGATTTTAACAATAGAACCACTATTACTTGCAATCAATGCCTTGCCTAAATCGCTTTTAATTCCAACTGAAACTCGCATCTTGAGGTGGTTTGGGTATATATATTAGTTTAGTATATGTATATAACAAATTGAATATATGAGTGTGCTATGCATGACGTAATACTTTTAATGGTGTACTGCGCAATTTTGGGCAGCGTGGTTGGATTTTTAGCAGGATTATTAGGTATTGGTGGCGGTCTGATTATCGTGCCGGTACTTAGTGCGCTATTAGTATCGTTTAATGTTGCCGACCCAAGCCATGTATTAGTTATCGCGATAGCAACCTCGTTAGCATCCATTATTTTTACCTCGACGTCTTCAGCCCTTGCTCATCATCGTAATGCTAACGTGCCTTGGGAAATTGCTCCTTGGGTTATGACTGGCGTTGGCCTTGGCGCATTGATCAGTGGCTTTGCAGCAAGCTTTATCCCAGAGCAGCTACTGCGCTTTGTTTTTGCTGGTAGCGTGGTGTTTATCGCACTCAGAATGGTGTTATCGACACGAAAAAAAGTCGCCAGTGAAAAGCCGCTTCCATCAGGACCTATTCTTGGCTTTTTATGTGCCATAATGGGGGCGCTGTCAGGGCTAATTGGTATTGGCGGCGGGGCGCTTATTGTGCCGCTACTGCATTATTTTTCTGTTGATATTAAAAAGGCCATTGGTTGTGCTGCTGCTTGTGGTATTGTCATTGCGCTGTTCGGCTCGGTGGGTTACGTATCTGCCGGGTGGCAATTAACATCTTTCAGTGATGGATTTGCCGGATTTGTGTATTTACCTGCGTTAGTCGGGATTGTGGTTACCTCGTCGCTCATTGCGCCTATAGGTGCCAAGGCCACGCATTACTTGCCTGTGGCAACAATAAAAAAAGTATTCGCGCTATTACTTGTCATAATTGCGCTTAAAATGGTGTTTAGTTAAAGGTTTTTATTTTTATGGCTCTTCAATTTCCAGATATCGATCCGGTTATTTTTTCGGTAGGCCCGCTCAGCGTACGTTGGTACGGTTTAATGTATTTAATTGGTTTTGCTTTGGCGATGTGGCTTGCTAATCGTCAAGCAGAAAAACCAAACTCAGGTTGGACAAAAGAACAAGTTAGTGACTTATTATTTTACGGCATGCTCGGGGTAATACTCGGTGGCCGTATTGGTTATGTATTGTTTTATCAGTTCAGCTACTTTATTGAAAACCCTTTGTACTTATTCAGAATTGACCAAGGTGGCATGTCGTTCCATGGCGGTACGCTAGGTGTGATTACAGCCATTGCTATTTTTGCCTGGACACGTAAAAAATCATTATTTGAAGTGGGCGATTTTGTAGTGCCACTGGTGCCGCTTGGTTTACTAGCCGGACGTATTGGTAACTTTATTAATGGCGAGCTATGGGGCCGAGTGACTGATGTACCTTGGGCGTTTATTTTCCCATCAGGTGGCCCAGAGCCTCGTCATCCATCACAATTATACGAAGCCTTTTTAGAAGGTTTGGTGCTGTTCTTAATCTTACAATGGTTTATCAAAAAGCCTCGTCCAGCGGGTAGTGTTGCTGGGGTGTTCTTACTTGGCTATGGTGTATTTAGGTTTATTGTTGAATACTTCCGTGAGCCAGATGCTCATTTAGGTTTATTTGCAGGCTTTATTTCGATGGGGCAAATACTGTCATTGCCGATGGTAATTGGTGGCCTTGGTTTGTTAATATGGGCCTATAAAAAGCCGCAACACAGCGTGGCAAGCAAAGCATAACAAGAGCAAATCAATGAAACAGTATTTAGATTTATGTCAGCGTATTGTTGACGAAGGTGTGTGGGTTGAGAACAAACGCACAGGGACCAAGTGTTTAACCGTTATTAATGCCGATCTTGAATATGATGTGGCAAATAATAAGTTTCCGCTAATAACAACGCGCAAGAGCTTTTACAAAGCGGCGATAGCGGAGTTACTTGGTTATTTACGTGGTTACGACAGCGCTGCACAGTTTCGTGATATCGGCTGTATGACTTGGAATGCAAACGCAAACGAAAACAAAGCTTGGCTAGAAAACCCACATCGCCGTGGTGAAGATGATATGGGTCGAGTGTATGGTGTTCAAGGGCGCAGTTGGCAACGCCCTGATGGTAGCCACCTTGATCAGCTTAAAAAGGTTATCGATAACTTATCAAAAGGGATTGATGATCGCGGTGAAATCGTCACTTTTTATAACCCTGGTGAGTTTGAGTTAGGTTGTTTACGCCCTTGTATGCATACGCACACCTTTTCTTTATTGGGCGATACCCTATACTTAACATCATACCAACGTAGCTGCGATGTGCCGCTGGGTTTGAACTTTAATCAAATTCAATGTTTTGTGTTACTTGCTCTAGTTGCACAAATCACCGGCCACAAACCGGGTAAGGCGTATCATAAAATAGCGAATGCGCATATTTATGAAAACCAACTTGAGTTGATGCGTGATGTGCAGCTTAAGCGTGAGCCATTCGCGTCGCCAGAATTAAAAATAAACCCAAATATTAAATCACTAGAAGACATTGAAAGCTGGGTTACAAAAGACGATTTTGAAGTAGTAGGTTATCAGTGTCACGATGCAATTAAGTATCCGTTTTCAGTTTAAGAACAATAAAATTTAAGGAGAAATCAATGAAAGCAGTGATCCCAGTTGCTGGTCTTGGCACGCGTATGTTACCTGCAACAAAAGCAATCCCTAAAGAAATGCTTCCTATTGTTGACCGCCCGTTGATTCAGTACGTTGTGAATGAAGCAATTTCAGCAGGAATTAAAGAAATTGTTTTAGTAACGCATTCAAGTAAAAACTCAATTGAAAACCACTTTGATACCAGTTTTGAGTTAGAAGCAACGCTTGAAAAGCGTGTTAAACGTCAGTTACTTGCTGAAGTACAGTCAATCTGCCCGAAAGATGTGACTATTATCCACGTTCGTCAAGGTGAAGCGAAAGGCCTTGGTCATGCGATAAATTGTGCGGCGCCTATTATAGGTAATGAACCGTTTGTTGTTATCTTACCGGATGTGATCATCGATGATGTTGCGAGCGATCTTAAAAAAGATAACTTAGCTGAAATGATCCTGCGTTTTGAAACCACCGGTGAGAGCCAAATTATGGTTGAGCCTGTGCCGCAAAACGAAGTAGACAAGTTCGGTGTAGTAGACTTAGGTGATGTAACAATCAATCAAGGTGAAAGCGCCGCAATTTTGAATATGGTTGAAAAGCCTCCTATTGATCAAGCTCCATCAAATCTTGCTGTTGTGGGTCGCTATGTACTGAGCAAAAATATTTGGCCATTACTTGCAAAAACTCCAGCTGGGGCAGGTGATGAAATTCAATTAACAGATGCCATAGCCATGCTAATGGAAAAAGAAACGGTTGATGCATACTCTATGAAAGGTAAAAGCCATGACTGTGGTAGCAAAATTGGTTATTTAAAAGCCATCGTTGAATTTGCTTTACGACGTGAGGAATTCAAAGATGAATTGAGCGACTTCATAAAGTCGTTGGTTAAATAACCAATTCTATTTACTTAGTAATAAATTATGTTAAAAAAGTGCCTATATGGCACTTTTTTGTTATTTACAAGCAGCTGACAATTGTTGATTATTAACAAATTAGGGACTTTTCTGATATACCTTTGTCTTATAGGGTTGTTAAGATGAGTATGGTGATTAATTGCTCTAATTCAGTTAGTTAACTGAGTAATGAAAAGCATTAATAATTTTGCTGCAAATTGTTTATGTTATAAAGCTACTTTTTACTAACAACATGATTTGCAGCGAATTAAAGCACTAAACTGAAATTATAATAAAAACATAATGTTAGTGTTTATTTTCAATATCTTAAATTATCTTTTAGCTTTTGATGTACAGGTAAGTACTAACAGATAGTCTTCTTCAAAGTAAGAAGCAATTTTTTAACGGTACGTTTAAGAATCCTGATTATGAAAGATTACTTCAAGCCTTTTCGCTGCAGTATATATCTAATGGTGTTATTAACTGTTTCTGGTTGCAGTAATGAGCTGCTGCTAAGCTCTACCGTTAATTCTATGCAAAGTTTTGCACTTCGCTTAATCGATCCTATTTTTCAAATTAATGTAAAAACTAGTTCTGAGCTTCAATCAACGGCTACACAAAAAAATACCCTAACCACTGCTGCTATATTAGCACCTACAAAACCTAATTATACTTTTGCGTTACAGTTAGCATCAGTTAGCTCTGAGACCGCAATAGAAGTCACCTTTCATAAAATGGCAAAACAAGCGCCTAGTATTTTTCAAGGTAAACCAATTTTGAATGTTGAAGTTGCAGACGTGCATGATAGAACTTTCTACCGCTTAAAGTTTGGAGGCTATAAGTATTTAAAAAATGCGAAAGCTGACTGCGCGGCTATTAAGCGACAAGGTATTGATTGTTGGGTTAGTAAATACACAGATAATCGAATTTATTTTTAGCGTCAAATATTCACTCTAAAGGTGGCATTTTTATTGCTAATATTTAAGTCTGTTTTTTAGAATTGACGTCACCATGCATTTTTCTATTTTCTCTAAATATTTATTGTTAACCATCTGCTTAACTGCTTTAACAGCATGTATGATGAGCCAAGAACAAAGCCAGCCTGTTTATACTGAACAGCAGGTACAGCAATTTGCTGCCGAGTGGCAAAATCAACAGCCTAGCATTGAACGTCTTGCTGCAATGGAAAAAGACCTTGCGTTGTTAATCGAGGTACTTTCGGCTAATAGTGATTTAACTGCACAACCATCGGCATTTGAGCCGCAAAATGATGTGATCTATCACCAAAGTGAGCAAATACAATCTCAGCAATCATCATCAATCGACTCATTAGAAACGATTATTGCTGCAAACAAAGCAGCAGAAGCAGGTGTGCAATTAGGTTTATATTTAACGCCGAAAAAGGTCAGACATCAGGTCTTGAACCTTAAACGTGATTATCCTGCTGTTTTAAATGACCTAGATTTTCGCTTTAAAACTCGTGAGCAAAAAGGGGTAACCTTGTATGGATTACGAGCAGGTCCATTTGCAAATTATACTCAGGCGACAGCTTTTTGTGAGATAGCCAAAAGAATGGGGCAAACTTGTGTGACAGCCCCTTTTATTGGGGAGATGCTATAAGTATCTTTCCTCTTGGAAATTAGGGGATTAACCTTAAAGTATTTGTTCTAGAGGTCGATAAAGCTTAAGATACAGCAAAATGGCTTAGCCATTTATTTATAAGGACTTAATATGAAATTACCTCTTTCTTTAATTGCATGCTCATTAGCATTTTCTGCTTTTTATTCTTATGCCACTACTGAATCTTTCAGTGCAACAGTAAAGGTTCAAAACTCAGTTGTTTTAACAAAAGGGAATGATCTAAATTTTGGTACTATTCGTGCCGTAGCCGATCCTTCAGGTGCTGCGCAAGCTGTTTTAACAATTAACCCAGAACCTGATGCAAGCCCTGTTTCAACAAGAACAGATGCATCTCCTGCGATTATTTCAATTATTGAGCAAGGGTCTCCTGCTTCATTTACGGTATCGGAAGCGGTGCCAAATGCGCGTTTGTCGATTACTGATCCTACTGCTAGTACTTTAGCTTCTGATGGACAAGGTTTAAATGAGCCAAACTTTATTGTTGATGAATGGAAGTATTTTATTACTTCAGGCCCAAATGCAAATGCTTATTACCTTCCAGGCAGCCCAAATTTAACAGCAGATGCAGACGGCAGTGTTGAGTTTAACATTGGTGCCAATTTATCTACCTCAAATTCGGCGTCATCTGAGCCTTATCGTGATGTTGAGTATACCGGCACTTTCCAATTAGAAGTTGCTTACTAAAAATACTAGGTAATTAGTCATGCGCTTTTTGCTTTTAGCTACTGTTTTATTTTGTGTGTTCTCAACACCCTTACAGGCTGCGAGCACAGAGCAACAAGCGCTTGATTTTGGTACTCTAGTTATTCTAGCTAATACAAATACCAGCTCTGTAATCGTCAAAGATGATGGCAGTATCAATACGCAGGGCTCGGTTTATGTTCTTAAAAATGGCCGCCCTGCAGAATTATTACTTACTGACTTTCCAGCTAGAACTCAGCTAACTATGAATCTAGTTGCCCCAGTTGACTTAACACATGATATCGATGGCAACTCGAGTGCTGGATTTTCTGTACGCCTTAATGGTTTTCCTAAATATGTGATTACCAATGAATTTGGTGAAGCAAAAGTATTTATTGGCGGTATTTTAACGACAGACCGTAGCGCTAAACCATACGCTGATGGTCAGTATTCTTCTACAACTTATTTAGAAATATCAGTCGATTACTAAGGATAGATATGTTCGCAAAACGTCTTTTATGTGGACTTCTTTTTGTTTTTTTCAGTCAATATGCAACGGCAAACTTACTTATTTCACCAACGCGGGTTTCATTTGATGAGCGCCAACGAAGCGCAAAAGTCACCGTCATTAATAGCTCAGAAGAGTACCGTACATACCGCGTGGTATGGAGCGAAAAATTAGCGCTACCTGGTGGGGGCTATCAAACATTGAGTGAGCCAGTAACCACGAGCCTTTCTCCTATGGCACGCTTATCACCAAAGCAAATTCGCTTAGCACCTGGCGAAAGGCAAACGATTAAAATAGCAATTAGAAAGCCTAAGGATTTGGCTAAAGGGGAATATCGTTCCCATTTACTATTTCAAGCCTTACCAAATGAAGATAAGGCAGCTAAGGCTGGACTTAAAGTGAATATGATTTTGAGTTTTAGTATTCCAGTTGTATATCGTGAACAAGGTGAGCTGCCAAAAGTTGCATTTCAAACTGCAGAAATAGTTGAAGATTCTCTAAACAAAAAACCAAAAATTGCCGTTAAATTAACTGAACAACAAGGTTTTAGTAGTTACGGTCGACTTAGCGCGTATATTACTAATTCTGCAGGTAAACAAGAAAAAATCGCAGAAATCGGGAATCTAAGCCTATACCCTGAAGTTGAACAAGCGACTGTGTTGTTAGATTTATTCTCTGGTAAACAGTTGCCAAAACAAGGGAACATTGAGCTTAAATATCAAGGTGCCGATGAGTATGAAGGCGTCGATTTTGGCTCATATTTATTGCCTATTCGACATTAGGGATTAATGCGAAAAAATTTATGAATCGCTTATTTGCGTTAGGGCTTATGCTATTAAGTCCTATCAGCGTTGCTAATTCGACTGTGAGTACAGAGGATGTACTAGCTAGAGTCAATGCCATAAGAGCTAAGCTAAATGGCGAACAGCTTTACGCTCCACAATCTAAGCATATAACTGCTGTTAATCATTCTGCAGATACCTTAGACGCTCAGCAACGAATTGCCACTGGGGAATTTTTGCTATTTTCAATTTATTTAAATGAAAATTATTTAGGTGAGTTGTTTGCCCTTAAGTCTGATCAAGACATATTGCTTGGCGTTTCGGGGCTAGTTGATATTTTACAGCTTGCAATTAATGTCGATATATCAGCCGAGAGGGCCGAAGGTTGGTTCATTAACACCAATAAAACCTTTCAATTAACAGCTCAAAAACAGTTGATTACAGATACAAAAAAGTGGCAGCTTACAGAACAACAAATTAGTGTTGATGATGATATTTATATAGAGGCAGCAGTACTCGCTGAGGCTTTAGAATTTCAGCATCGCTCTGATTACGCAAGCTTAGAGCTGTATATTGAAACTGAGTCTGTTTATCCGGTTGTCGCCCAAGCGCAGCGACATAAAAAACAACTACAAAGCTATAGTACTCAAAAGCAAGCAACTTTACCTTGGAAACCAAGCCCATACCAGGCCTTATCTGTCCCTGTGGCTGACTTACAATTGAACTATACCCAAGATAATGATGGTAGTCAGGCAAGTTACTCATTACTTGGCTCGCAAGATTTTGCATACCTTACTATGGAATACTTTTTATCGGGCCGTGAAAGTGATTTATTGAATAACTCAAGACTAACTTTCTCCAAGCAAGATGTGAATAATCAGCTGTTAGGTCCACTTGCTGCAAGTCTTATTGAGGTAGGTGATGTCACAGCTACGCAAGTTGGCAGCCGTTATAACAACCAGTACGGGCGCGGAGTTAAAATTTCGAATTATCAACTTGGGCAAGCAGTTAATAATAATCGAGTGAATCTAACTGGTGCAGTACAGCCAGGTTGGGATGTTGAATTATACCGCAATGGTATTTTAATTGAGCAGCAATTGAGCTTGGCGGATGGGCGCTATGTTTTTGCTGACGTTGATTTACTGTTTGGTGAAAATAACTTTGAGTTGATTTTTTATGGTCCGCAAGGGCAAGTAGAGCGAAAAACAGAATATTACTACATTGATGGTACGCAGCTTGAACAAGGGGAAGCAGTCTATGAGTTATCTTTTTCAGAGCAAGGCAAGCAGTTATTAGGTAATAACAGTAATAGTGCAAACAAGGGCTGGGTTGCTGCAGGGCGATACCAATATGGATTGAGTAATAACGTTGCTATGTACTCAGGCTTTATGGCGCAAAAGCAAGAGCAAGATGAGTTATACCATGTTGCTCTAGGAACGAATCTCAGCTTGTTAGATAGGTTATTAGTTAATCTGGAGTATGAAGAAAACAATCAACAACAAAGAGAATTTGAATTAACAACAAGAACTAAGCTGGCTGATCAGTCTTTGCTATTCAGCGCAACGAACCGTACAGATAACCAGAATGGTCGAGATATAACGCTGAAAAGCTATCAATTTGATATGTCTGGTGAGCTGATGCAAAACAACTTTGGGCGGCTTAATTATCAAAACAACTTTTTAGTTCAACACGCACAAAGTGGTGATTTAAAGCAAATTTATAACCGTTTAAATTACAGCTATGCAAACGTCTCAATAAATAATTTATTGCAATGGCAAGACCCAAGTGCCGGGCAAGAAAGTGTAGATGGTATGACGCGTTTACAAACACGACTAGGCAGAGTGTACAGTCGGTTTGGTGTTAATTATCGTCTTTCTCCAGTGAGTGAGATAGCAAGTTATGAAGCTGAATTTAGCCGAAGTTTAGGCCCGAGTCTCCAAGCAGAGTTAACTTTAAGGGACTCTCTAGATTACGATGTTCAGTCTGCAGAATTAGGACTAACGTGGCAAAATGACAGGATTAACTTAAGCAGTAATGTTAATTACGATAGTAATGACCAATGGCAAATTCGCTTAAATAGCCGATTTAGCTTTGGTTTTGATAGCCAATATAATCAACCATTTATGAGCAACAGAACATTGACCAATACAGGTAGTTTAATGGTTAATGTGTTTTTAGATGAAAATGATAATGGTATTAAAGACAGTAATGAGAAGGGCTTGGCAGGTGTTAAAGTAAAAGGCTTACAAAATTATCGCCAAGCGATTACTGATGAACAAGGGATCGCGATTCTTTCTGCTATGCCAGCTAACCGCACAACAGATATAGTGCTCGATCGTGACAGTTTTGCTGACCCTTTTATGATCCCCGCCCACGATGGTTTCTCCATAACACCACGAGCAGGCTTTGTTGAGTACATGGATTTTCCAGTAAATAATGCCAGCGAAATAGAAGGCACTGTTTATCAGCAGACAGAGCAAGGAGCTAATGTTCAACCTTATGCCCAAATTACTTTAGTGGATGAGCAAGGTAATGATGTAGCAACTACGCAAGCGGCTTATGATGGCTATTACTTGTTTACTGATATTAAGCCCGGTAAGTATCAGGCGATTGTAGATAAGCAGTACCAAGGACAAAAATCACTGACTAGTACTCAAACACATAAAATACAGTTATCGCCCAAAGGTGATGTGCTGGTGGGAGTTGACATTACTTTGCGGCCACTCGAAAAGCGCCAGGGATATATAGCGAGTATTGGCAAGTTTAATTCACTGAAAATATTAAAGGTGTATTACTCATTGGTGAAACAGCGTTTGTTACAGCAAGGGTTAAAAAACGCTTTTTATATTCACGATAAAGCAAATGCGCACTACACGCTTGCGGTTGGCTATGACGCACAATCTGCAAACGAGCTTGAGCAGCAATGTGTGCAGCTAATATCACAAGCAATTAAATGCCATGTAACAGAGCAGCATGTTCAACACTAGCAAGGAGTAAATTATGGTTTTTAGTATTTTTCAAAATCTGAAGAAAGTATGGTTAGTTTTACTGGTTACTCCTATCTTTGGTTGCCAAAGCGTATCAGAGCCACAAGTGAGTGAAGAAAACTTAGTAAAAATTAGCCAGCAAGAGCTTATAGAGCTGAGACAGTCGCATCAACAATTCCAAGCGATGAAGCCAGAGCTTGAGCGCTTGCTGACAATAGAAAGTGAGTTAACCTTACTCACTGAACAACTTACTTTGTTAAATACGCAGCAAGCTGAGCCTGTAAATACTAAAAAGTCATCAGTAACCGCACCTCAGTTTATTGCGGAGCCTGCAGCCAAGTTTGCACTACAACCTGCTTCCGTAACAGAATTACCTCGACTAACAGCTCGCCTTGCTGAAATTAAAAAACAAGCGCCGGCACTATTTCATGGTCAGTTTATTGCTAATGTAGAGTCAGTAACTGTAAATGGCAGCACTTTTCATCGTTTGAAAATTGGTGCATATCAACAAAAGCAGCAAGCAGATAATGATTGTAAAAAGTTAGCATCAGTCGGGGTGGCATGCTTGGTATCGCACTATGTGCAAAATCCGCTTGATTTATCTCACCAACAATAATACTTAGGCATAATTATTGCTTTGTACTTACTAAGTTTAGTGAGGATGGCAATTATGCGCCTGTTATTTTATTCAGTTTTTTTAGTGTTGGTGGGTTGTAGCTTAACTGAAAAGCCACAAAAAGCGCCCCCTAGAGAAACCCCAAAATCGCCGATGGCACCTTATACGGTGCATCAATACGTTGCTGATCTAAGTAGTCAGCTGAGCCGTATTCAAGGCCCTTACAAAGGCAATGCACGTATTGCTGTGACCAGTTTCTATATGGCTGATGGCTTAGGTACTGATTTAGCAGAAGATCAGGGCAGTGGCTTGAGTCAGCAAATTCAAGAAAGTTTATTAACGCAATTTACTCAGCTTGGTTTTCATACCATAGAGTATCGATTAGAAAAGACTTTAAATTTGCAGCAATCGGCCGATAGTGTACTTAGTCGTGATGTAAATACCTTGCGTCAACGTCAGAATATTGACTTTGTTATTACCGGCACACTGACGCGGCAACAACATGCCTACATAGTTAACGCCCGATTGGTAAATACCAAAGATCTGCGAATAGTGTCAGCAGCAAGCACCGAGATCCCTATCAATGTGATGTGGGGCGCTGAAAAAGTTCAGCAACGTGATGGCCAGTTGTATCGAAGCGAATATTAAGAGGAACTCATTTAATGAAACGTTTAATTTTAACTTTATGTTTGCCTTTTGGCTTTGGTTGCTCGTCAATGTTAACTGGTGATGTAACACAACACGATAATGATCCTCAATTAGCTGCGCAAAGAGAAGTTGCCGCGCCGCATAGTAACTACAGTGTGTTTCAAACCAATCAGGCGGTGATGAATAACAGCACCTTTACCGCTGCACCAACGCGCAAAAATATTAATCACTATGTGCGTGGCATCATGCAGGACTTAGTTGAAAACTTGCAATATGTTAGCGATAACACGCCGGTTGCTGTTTCAAGCTTTGTATACCTTGATGCAGATTACAACTCAACGAATTTGCTAGGTAATCAAATTGCTGAAAGTTTCATTCATGAGCTTCATGCATTTGGTGTACCTGTCATTGATTTTAAAACCACTGATTATATGCGTGTCACGCCAAGTGGTGACTATGTTTTCAGTCGTGATTATTTAGAGCTAAGCCAAGATCAAAACTTCAATTATGTATTGGCGGGTACTTTGGTTAATCATCAAAGTGGTGTGCTCGTTAATGCCCGCATTGTTGGTTTAGCAAGCAAAGCAGTTGTAGGGTCAGCGCAAGGCTTTATACCACAATCAGTGGTTGATGCCCTTGATAGCACCAACCGTAGTGATGGTATTACACTTAAACAAGCAAGTGAGTAAGCTATGAAAGGTTTTATCTTCGCATCGTTAACGCTCGCGATTTCTGGCTGCCAATTGCTGCCAGAGCAATCAGCAGAGCCGCAAAATACCGCTCAAAGTGCACCTGCATCAGCAAGTACTCAAGTCGATTATGTTGCTATGCTGCAAGCGCTTGAGCAAAAAGATATGCAGCAGGATAACGCTAACCATCGTTTATTTGTGCCTTATCAACATCATAAAACCGTTGTTAATTATGTCGAGCAAATGGCCCTTGAATTAGTGGATACCATGCAACAAGAAAGCGAGTTAGGAATAGCCATTACTAGCTTTGTTGATTTAGATGCGAGCCTAAAAAACAGCTCTCAACTTGGTAATCAACTCTCTGAAACAATGATGCACCAGCTGCAAAAATTCGGCTTTGGCGTTGTTGATTTTAAAGCGATGGATATCATTAGTGTGACCTCGCGTGGTGATTTTGTGATGTCGCGTGATGTAGAAGAGCTAGCCGAGCGTCGCATCGCCAGCCATGTACTTACAGGCACGCTGATATATCGCCCTAATGGTGTTGAAGTGAATGCGCGAGTAATTAATCTAAACTCAAAGCTGGTTATTGCTAGCGCACAAAAAGTGATCCCATATTTTGTGCTAAAGAATGAGTCAATCAAATCAGCAACTGCTCGCGTTAACTAGCCTCATTATTTTACCGATCGGCTTGCTCTAAAGCCGGTTGGATTAATTTCTTGATTACCAAAGCCTTAGACCGTTATAATTTTCTGTAGCTTTACCTCAGCTTTTGAGTGGCCTCTTAGTTAAATGGATATAACGGCCCCCTCCTAAGGGGCAGTTACAGGTTCGATTCCTGTAGGGGCTACCAATAAAATCAATAAGTTAGTCATGTTCTTCTTTGAAGCAAATTTGTAGCATTAAAGTTCCAAATCGATTGCCAAAATCAATATCCGATAAATTTGAGTGTTCTATTAAATAATACAGATTTCTTCATTCGAACAGTCTTCTTATCAAGTCGTTTTTTAGTGCTGCCAGCATTTCACTTACTCAACACTATGTCTATTTTCAATATTAAAAAACAATACGTTTGTCGTGTTCTTTACTGTTTTTCTTGCTGTTTGATTGAAATCTAAACTAATCATTATTTTGCAGATTAGTTTTAACCCCGCCTATAAAAGTGACAGGTTCTAACTACTTCCTATGGCTAAAAACAGAATAAGGATATTGATATGTTGATTATTACGAATAGAAACATAAATAAATCAAACTTTAAAAATGGCGTAGGCGATCACAATGCTTTTGGTGACTACGCAAACGCTAAAGGACCTAATGAAGTTAGGCTCGCTCATGCAGATAAAGTAGAGGGAGTATGGCAAGTGCGACTAGTCACTGAGCCATCTAAAATCACAGAGAATAATATTCCCTCTAAAAAAGCATTTGCAGAAGTTCGTGAACGGCTCACTTCTTCAGGTAAAAACTGCGTTTTTTTTGTACATGGCTTTAATCAAAGCTTTTATAAGAACTTAGAAAAGTCATTAGCATTAGAAAAAGAGCATGGGGTTGAGGTTGTTGTTTTTTCTTGGCCCTCTAATCCTGGAGGTTTTAAGACAAAAGAATACCGAAGCGCTAAGAGAAATGCACAGGCGTCAGTTGGTGCTTTGGATGCTACGTTGGAAAAGCTAGGTCATTACATGAAAGAGCCGTTCAATAAAGAGGCCCTTGAGGCATGTGATATTAAATTTACCTTTATGACATACAGTTTGGGGAATTATTTGTTTCAGAATTACGTTATCAACGCTTTATACGAAGCTGAAACAAGAATGTTTGATAACGTTGTATTGTGCCAAGCTGATGTTGATAACGCAGGTCATCAACATTGGGTAAATAACATAGAAGCTGGAAAACGAGTTTATATTACGATCAATGAAAATGATTGGGTCCTAAAATGGTCTGATGCGAATTTTCAAAAAGATCGGTTAGGAAGAACTGCTAGGAATTTGGTCGCTTCAAATGCTTTTTATTTTGACTTTACTGGCGGCCCAAATGTAGGGAAAACCCATGGCCTGTTCTATGAAAAGACAAATGATGTAGTTAAATCATTTTTTACAACTGTTTTAAATGGCGGTAGAGGTGAGGAGACTGATGGCTTAGTTTTTGATAGTAAGTTGAACGCTTATAGATTTTAGCTCTAAAATGAGGCTATTAATTTTTTAATAGCCTCATTAAAATTAACCCGTTACTTTTTCAAGCTCACCTGTGCGCCATGGTTCAATGATGATTTTTATATGGTCGTTTGGTTTAAATAACGTATCAAACGCACCTTGTACGCCGTCGATGCCGACTTTACCAGTACGCATTTTTTGCCATGCAATTTTGCCTGACGCGATGTTCTCAAGTGATTGTGCAAACTCTTCTGGTTGGTAGTAATAAGAGAAAATAAGGTCTAACTCTTTCACTGTGGCATAAGCAAAGTTAACGTTTAGTGGCGCGGTATGTACACCAGTTACAATGATTTTTGCTTTTGCTGGTGCACGTAAAATGTAGTCGTTCAATAAGCGGCTTACACCGGCACATTCAAAAATAACCACCTTGTTGTTACCCGCAAGTGCTGCGGCTGTAGCAACTTCATCATCCGCCATAGGGTTAACGTACTCTGTAGCGCCAAATTCAAGGGCTATTTGTTTTTTGCTCTCTTGCGGATCAGAGGCAACGATGTGTTTTACGCCTTGAAGCTTTAACGCAGCTATCGCGGCAAGGCCAATTGGGCCACAGCCAACCACAATGGCAACATCATCATTATTCATTTGTGCACGGTTCACTGCGTGCAGGCCAACAGCAAGTGGTTCTGTAATGGCTGCTGCTTCTGATGGAACAGCATCAGGGATAGGTAATAGCAAGGCTTCATCAACAATAAAATATTCAGAATAGGCACCATATAGCCCTGGGGTTACACCTACGCCAGCGCCGCCCGCAGAAAGTAAAATAGGCACTGAGGTTACGCGGGTGCCTTTAGCTAATTCGCCTTTAGTATTGGGGCCATAGCTAACGATTTCTGCCGCATATTCATGGCCTAATAATACTTCTTGGTCATTGCCTGCCTCTTTAGCCATGATGCCAAGGTTTTATAGATATCGAATACATCGCTTGTGTGGCGGGTAATATGAATATCAGAACCACAAATACCGCAAGCTAGGCTTTTTACCAGTACTTGGCCGGGTCCGGGAGTAGGAATATCAATTTGTTTTACATGCAGCTTGCCACTTTGCATGGCAACAGAATTCATTTGGTTCATATGTGTGTCCTCAATTCACCTTATTTGTGAATTATTAGACTAAAGTAAAGCGCCTGCCTTTATCTTGACTTTTTACGACAAAAACACAGCTTATTACGACACTGTTGTTTATAAACTGCTCATTGTGGAGTGTTTAAAGTTAAAACCCTAAGAGTGATTAGGGTTTTAACTTTGACATTACAGAAGTTTAGCCGAAGTAGGCAGTATTGAGGTACAAGTGAGTTAATACACCAGCAAAGTAACCGAGTAAAATGACCGGTGACCATTTTAAGTGGCTATTAAAGGTGTAGATCCCTCGCGCTTGACCCATGAGTGCAACCCCAGCCGCGGAGCCAATTGATAACAGGCTACCACCAATTCCGGCTGTTAGCGTGATAAGCAGCCATTGACCATGCGACATATCAGGCATCATTTGTAACACTGCAAACATCACTGGAATGTTATCTACTACCGCTGACATTAAACCAAGAATAATGTTCGCACCGGTGGCAGACCAGTTGTTATAAAGTAAATCAGAAAGTAGCGCTAAGTAGCCGATAAACCCTAAGCCACCAACACAAATAACGATGCCATAGAAGAACAAGAGCGTGTCCCACTCTGCTCTCGATACGCGGCTAAATACATCAAAAGGAACAACGTTACCTAAGCGAGATAAGCGTTCTTTATCACCTTCACGCTCTGCCATCGCACGCTTTCTGGCAAGAGAGCCGGGGAGTGTCACGCGTAAGAAGTAACCAAAAAACTGTAAATAGCCAAGACCCATCATCATGCCCACAACTGGCGGTAAACCAAAGGCGGTTTTTAGCACCACGGCGGTTAAAATTGTCAGTAAGAATAAGCACAAAATGCGAAGCGCACCGCGTTTAAGTTCAATATCTTCATCGGCCGTATCCGGGTGACGGTTATTGATAAATAAAGACATAACAAAGGCAGGAATAATATAGCTGACTAAAGCTGGCAGAAATAAAACAAAGAACTCGGTAAAGGCAACAACATCGGCTTGCCAAACCATCAGTGTCGTGATGTCACCAAATGGGCTGAATGCGCCGCCGGCATTAGCGGCAATCACTATATTTACGCATGACATAGCAATAAAGCGGTTATCATTTGCTGCAACTTTCATTACCACAGCACATAAAAGTAGGGCGGTTGTTAAGTTATCGGCTACAGGTGAAATACAAAATGCCAGTACACCACTTATCCAAAATAATTGTTTGTAGCTAAAGCCCCTCGCAACCAGCCAGCTTCTTAGGCCATCAAATAAACGGCGTTCTTCTAGGGCGTTAATGTAGGTCATCGCAACGAGCAAAAATAGCATTAACTCTGAAAACTCTAACAAGGCATGGCGAAATGCGTCGGTGCTCAGATCAGATAAGTTTTGTGCACTGTATTGCCAAGCAATAAGGGTCCAAATAATCCCGGCTGCAACTAATACGGGTTTTGATTTGCGTAAGTGAATTTTTTCTTCGAGTATGACGAGCACATAAGCAAAGATAAAAATAACAAGGCAGATAATGCCAACAGGGTGGGTGAGTAAATCGATAGTACCAGTTGACGCAGCATGAGCTTGGCCACCGAAACATAGCAAGGATAGGATCAGTCCTTGTAATAGTTTTTTCATTGTATATTCCACTTAATTCATCTTAAATTCGTTACGGTTTGAGTAAATGTAGCTGCAGACATTTTAAGTTTATTCTTGGCTTTATGTAACAAATTGGTAACTAAGGTGTTGGTATTTTGAATATAAATACGGGTGATGGCGAGAGCAGACCAGTTGTATAATTTATAATTTAATCAATGGGTTGAGGTTTTAAAATAATAAAGGGCTGCAACGAGCAGCCCCAACTTGAAAATTATGCAAAGTGTTTTTCTAAATCGTCAGAGCCACCAATGTGCTCACCGCCTATGAATACTTGCGGCACTGTCTCACGACCTGAAATCGCTTTTAAACTCGTTAGTGAAGCGTGTTGACCTAATACAATTTCTTCGTACACATAACCTTTTGCGTCTAGTAGCGCTTTAGCTTTG
The DNA here is from genome assembly GCF_021532495.1 of Pseudoalteromonas sp. Cn5-37. NCBI lineage: Bacteria > Pseudomonadati > Pseudomonadota > Gammaproteobacteria > Alteromonadales > Pseudoalteromonadaceae > Pseudoalteromonas > Pseudoalteromonas sp. Cn5-37. The sequence continues at coordinate 152,753 of NZ_JAKGBA010000006.1, forward strand.
GTACAGAACGGGCAGTTAGGTTTAGTAATAATGCTCACTGATTCTGGTTTTACCTGTGCTGGGTTAATGTATTCAAGCATGGTATCTGCATCAGATACTTCAAACGGGTCACCTGGCTTTTGTGGCTCAATAAACATTTTTTCGATAACGCCATCTTTTACCAGCATAGAATAACGCCAGCTGCGTTTACCAAAACCTAAGTCGTTTTTATCAACGAGCATACCCATACCGTCGGTAAACTCACCGTTACCATCTGGTAATAGAGTAATGTTTTGCGCTTCTTGGTTTTGAGCCCATGCATTCATTACGAATGTATCGTTTACAGAAATACAAACAATGTCATCAACGCCGTTTTGTTTAAATACAGCTGCAAGCTCGTTATAACGAGGTAAGTGAGTTGATGAGCATGTTGGTGTAAATGCACCAGGTAATGCAAATAACACAACCGTTTTACCTTTAAAAATTTCGTCAGTGGTTATTGATTTCCACTGCTCGTCTACACGCGTTGCGAATGTAACGTTTGGTACTCTTTGGCCTTCGATATTGTTTAACATTGTTTTGATTCCTCTTGATTTGTTGAGTGCCATTATGCAATTTAATTTATGATAGCTCCAATCGTTTGTTTGTATTAGTATGATAGGTAAAAGCTATTGATGGTGTGATATGAATTTAAAAGACTTTGAATACGTAAAAGCGGTTGCACAATATAAGCACTTCAGAAAAGCTGCCGATGCGTGCTATGTCAGCCAGCCTACATTGAGTGGTCAGGTCAAAAAGCTTGAGCAAGAGTTGGGTGTTGTTATTTTTGACCGTTCAACTAAGCAGGTTACGTTGACTGTGCAAGGTGAGCAACTACTTAAACAGATCACAGTTATTTTAGAGCAAACACAGGTACTTAAAGAAATAGCTACCAGCTCACACGACCCACTTAAAGGTAAAATAAATGTCGGTATTATTCCTACCATTGCGCCTTATTTACTGCCAACGCTGCTAACATCGATGAAGCAAGCCTTTAGTGAAACTCAGTTTTCATTTATAGAAATGCAAACAGCACAAACGCTTGTAGCGCTTGATAATGGTGAGATTGATATTGCCATTGTTGCTGATGTGGCTGATTTAGCGCCTTATCATGTGTCACCGCTTTATAAAGAAGATTTTTTAGTAGCGGTTTCTGAACAACATGCATTAGCAAAATACCCTGAGGTTGCGCTGGCTCAATTACAAGGTTGTGATTTATTGATGCTAAATGAAGGGCATTGCTTTAAAGATCAAGCAGAACAATTTTGCTTTTCAGCAGGGGTTGAGGTGTCAAATCAATATAAAGGCAATAGTATTGAAACCTTACTCGCGCTGGTGGCAATGGATGATGGGTTAACTTTTGTTCCTAAGCTTGCTTGTACACCACGTGAGGGAGTAAAGTACTTAGCAATTACACCAAATCAGCAGCGCCAAGTTGTTATTGCAACCCGTAAGCATTACCCACATATAGCAGGCGTTGAGCAATTAGCCGACTGGCTAAATGCTCATAAGGGACTACAAGCTCATTTACTCGCTAGTAGCTAATTCAACAATATCGTTTATTTGAATGTTTGGTAGTGGTTGCTGATCAATACTTATGGCTACCGCTGATTGCTGATAAAGCTGAGTTACTTTTACCTGGTTAAGTGTGGTGATTTTATGCGGAAGCTTATTACCCTGAGCATCCGTTAGGTAATTATGATGGGCAATATTTAAAATTTGCCCTTGCTCAATCCCGTGCGCCTTACCCAAGTTGATGATTAGCCTATCGTTTTCGATATGCAGTATTTTTCCTTGCGTGGGTAAGCAGGCCATGGCTGCTTGTAAGTCATAGGTTAGGGTTTGGTTTATATCGCTGATAGCTTGGCCATAGTCAGTTGCCCAAAATCGGTCGCTATATACATCGATGATCTCAGTCTTTTTATACGGCCAAATGCCTTCTGTTTGGTAGCTTTTTTGCCAGAGCTTTTCGTAAGTGGTGCCATCAAATAATACGTAATCTACTTTGTATGCACGCTTGAAACTATCATCCTGCCAAAACGCATAATCGTTGTTGATCTTATGGTTAACCGATAAGTCACGGATACGGCTCAGTAATACATATTGCGAGTTACTGCGACTAGTGATCTCTTCAAGTAGCGCATTACTGTAATCGTATTGCTGAGTGAAAAAATGATCTACTCGCAGTGGGATATTGTAATAGGCTGTTGGCTTTGCAGCCATTTGCGTATTGTTTAAGCTGGCATAGAGGTGTTCGCTAATAGCTTTGTTTACGTCAAAAATTTGGCCCATGCGCGCTTGCTCGCGGTTGGCCAGTTGGCTTTGTGTCACGGCAATAAATTTAGTGTATTGGTTTGCTGGGCATTCTTCTGCTTGAGCAAAAATATCTAAGCGAAGCGTTATAGCATAGGTGTCGTTATGGCGGTCTTCGCTGATCAGTTCTATTTTTTGGATTTCACCGTGGCTGCTTATTTTTAGCTGATCTTGCGTCAAAACCCCGTCAACGAGGGTTTGTACTGAGCTAACTCGAGCGCCAGAAAACACTAACGCCTGAGTTATGGCGTCTTTAATAGCGGCAGATTTGGCTTGGCTCGTATCGCCATTTTTTATAACAGCATGACCTGTAGATTCAAACCACTGCGCTAAGCTATTGTTAGAAAACAAAATTGTAAAGGCTGAAGCGAACCACTTAAAGTTGGCTATTGTTTTATTTTTCATGCTGACACCTAGCATTAAAACCAATGAATAACCTTAACGAGCAAGGACTGTACCACAGTGGCATTAAACGTGCATATTTGTAGCCAAAGAGTTTTAAGCGGAAATAAATCATGCGAGCATTATTATTCGGCGGGCTGGTTGCCTGCGCAGCATTAACCGGCTGCAGTAGTATTTTTGATCAACATGTAGAATACACTTACATTGAGCCAGATAGCTACCCAGTGCTAAAAGCCGTGGGTTATGCGCCAATTAGTGCTCAACCAGGTAGCAATGAATCGCAGCGTACCCTTCTTGCGATTAAAGCCTCAAAGCTTGAAGCGTATCGAGAGCTTGCTGAGCAAGTTTACGGGCAAAAAATTTCCGCAGGTACCACAGTGCAAAACAGTATCGCACATAATGATCAATTACAAAGCCAAGTACAAGGTGTGATCAAAGGTGCACAGGTGATCAAGACTTATGCAGTAGGCGATACCTATGTAACTGAATTGCAGCTCGATATGAAGCGTGTGCACGATTTATACATCGGCGAAGTAAAACCTCGACAGGTAAAAAAAGTAACGTATTATTAGCGCTTAAATTCTCATAGTTTCAGCTTGGGTGCTATGCTTTAAAAATCATATTTTTTTATTAAAGCATAATGGGTAACACACACGATTACATTCAAGCTGAATATCTTCAAGGCATGCCTTATGTTATCTAAGGCTTGTATCTTTGCTTGTCGTTTTATTGGGCGTTACCGCTTTTTATCTTCTTCAATTGTCATTCTATTTTGCGTCACTAGCGGTGCTTTAGCTGAGCGCTTAGTGATCGAGTTTTCAACCTTTATTCAACAAATGCAGCAACGCTACGGCGCCACTCGAGTTACTGTCGCAAGGCAATGGCAAGGCATGTTGCAGCATGCTCAAAACCTTCCTGAACAACAGCAAATTTTGGTCGTTAATGATTTTTTTGCGCGTAGTTTACGTTATCAAACTGATATCCAGCTATGGAAACAAAATGATTATTGGGCAACCCCACTAGAAACAATGGGAACAGGGCTTGGTGATTGTGAAGATTACGCTATTGCTAAGTACGTCAGCTTACGCGCTTTGGGTATAAGCGATACCAAGCTCCGATTGATTTATGTTAAAGCGCAATTACCTGGAACTAGGAAGACCCAAGCCCACATGGTGTTGGGTTATTACAGTCAACCCAATGCACAACCACTTATTTTAGACAGCTTAATCGTAAAAGTGTTGCCTGCTGCAAAGCGCACCGATCTTAGTCCTGTTTTCAGCTTTAACAGTAAGGGCCTTTGGGCTAACAATTCAGCACAAAGCGTAGCCGATCCGACAGCGAGGCTATCACGTTGGCGACATATTTTAGAGCAAACTCGTAAAGAAGGAGTTAAATGGTGAATGTAATTAAAGCGTTTAAACGCAAAAAAACCATTACTTTGAAACAAGAGTTATGGATTGCCATTTTAGTGGTGATCATTATTGGCTTTATTAGCAGTTTGCTAATTAGTACAAGTTCGGCAAAAGACTATTTTACAGCCGAACTTAAAATGAAAAATGTAGATAATGCAAATTCATTAGCGCTAATGTTGAGTCAAATGGATAAGGACCCGGTGGAAATCGAACTGCTTCTTTCGGCGTCGTTTGATACAGGTTATTACCAACGTATTGAATTAAAAGATCCGAATGGCGAGACTATTATAAAACGTGCATTTAAGGGCGAGTTAGTGCTTGATGCACCGAGCTGGTTCCGCCATTTATATTCTCTTGAAGTAGCACCCGGCATTGCGCTTGTCAGTGATGGTTGGCAGCAATATGGTACTTTATATGTTGAAAGTCATAGTCAACATACACAAGATGCGCTTTGGCAAAGTTCGGTGCATTTGTTTTTTAGCTTTCTTGCTGTTGCAGTTGTTGCTTGTATAGCGAGCGCTTACTTCTTATCGAAAATTTTAAGCCCTTTGAGCGATGTAATGCGCCAAGCAATAGCGTTAGGAGAAAAGCGCTTTATTAAATCAAAGGTGCCTAGAACATACGAGTTTGCCAAATTAGTTTCTTCAATGAACTTACTATCTACACGTTTTAGCCGCATCGTGAAAGAGGACCGTCAAAGGCTTGAAGAAATGCGTTTTAAGAGCCAGCACGATGACCTGACTGGGCTTGCAAATCGTGAGTATTTTAATGCGACCTTAGATACCTTTTTAGATAATACACAAGGGCATGGCGCATTATTCCTTTTTAGGGTGGTTAATCTTGACGAGCTAACAGAGCAAGTTGGACGTGTAGAGATGGTCGAGTTTTTACGTCTTTTCTCGCAGTCGTTAGTTGCATTTCTAGAGTCAAATGAAGATAGCTTTAGAGAGAGCCATATTGCGCGAATGTCGCATGTTGACTTTTTGGTGTTGTTTTCTGATGTGAGTGATCTAACACTGTTGAGTGACAATATTTTGCAGTCTCATCAGCAATTAGTTGCTCAGTACGCACAGGTGGATCTTGCTGTATCTCATAGTTGCAGTTTAGTTACTACCAACGATACGCGAGGAGCGCTGTTAAAGCGGGTTGATAGCTTATTAAAAGTGGCGATTTCAAAGCCTGGTTGTAATGCCCACTTTACTGTAGATGGTACTGCTGAGCTTAGAAATGATGACCTTAATTTTTGGCGAGAAACGATAGAATTAGCATTAAAAGAAAACCAACTAGAAATTGCATTATATCCCGTTACCTCGTTCAGCGACATTCTTCTACAACAACAAATTTCACTGAGTTTATTGCTCAAAGGAGAGAAGTACGGAATAGGATTTTACTATCAATGGGCGCACAAACTTCAATTACTAGCGCGGCTTGATTGGAGCCTAATGAAATTGATGATTAAGCAATATGGTGAGTTAACAGACGGTGCCTTGCTGGGGATGGAGCTCTCAGCAGGTAACTTACATGATGATATGGCCGTAGCGTCAATTTTGACAGGATTGTGTGCTTACCCTGAACTTGCTAAGCGAATTTGCTTTGAGGTACGAGCAAACACTGCCATTAAAGATTTACCGTTATTCAGGCGTTTTTGCAGTCAGGTGCATAGCATAGGTGCAAAAGTTGCGTTAAAACGCGTTGGGGCTGAGTTTACAAAATTAACTAAAATCCAAGAGCTTGGCCTTGAGATGATAAAGGTAGATAGCGTTTATTGTCATAACATTAGTTTTAATGACTCAAACCAAAGCTTTTTGAGAGGGGTATGCTCATTAGCTCACTCGCTAGGGATTAAGGTTGTTGCTGAAGGGGTTAAAAACCCAAGTGATCAATCAACCTTAAAAGGGCTTGGTTTTGATGGTGTTGTTGCGGTTGAAGAGTCAGTTTAATGACCCTTCACAGCAAGCATTAATTGCATTCGATCGCGTACCTTTAATTTATGAAAAATTGAGCTCATGTGCTCTTTGACAGTGCGCTCAGTAATATTTAAAACTTGCGCGACTTGTTTGTTGGTTGCACCTTTTATAACTTCATCAACAACCTGTTTTTCACGCTTGGTGAGAGAACTCAGATCACATTGATGCGGATAGTTAATTGCTTGTCCTGATAACACGCCAACCAAGTTTGAAAGTAATTGCCCAGGAAGCCAAATTCCACCGGCGTTAACGGTTTCAGCAACTTGTTCGATAACAGTTTTGTTTGCAAATGCTTCAATGTATCCGCGTGCACCAAGTTGCAGTGCATCACACAGTTGTTGAATATCCAGCTGAGTTGTCATCACAATCACGGGTAGTCGTTGTGCGGTTAATTTTTGTAGCTGCACTTGCCAATCCGCAGAGTCTGCAAGTAACCAGACTAATGTGTCTGCTAATAATTTCTTAGGGCAGGCTGTCTGAATTACGCAATTTGGAAATGCACTTAACCAGTGAGGCGATTGCAAGTCATCTTGTGTAATAAAAATACTGCGACGCATGATTACTCCATTAAAAAGCCCGCTAGCGTTCACTCATTGCCAGCGACGTTGCACGCAAAATTGGTTTGAATAAATACTCAAGAACCGTTTTTTTACCGGTAATAATATCGACTTGTGTAGTCATTCCCGGAATGATGGTTAGGTTGTCTGCAAAGTGATTACGATTTGTTTTAAGCTGCACTAAGTAAAATGTATTGTCTCTGTCATCTGTAATCGTATCAGCGCTGATATGAGTAACTTCAGCCTCTAAGCCGCCATAGATCGCAAAATCATAAGCACTAAATTTAATCATTGCAGCTTGACCTGGGCGTAAAAAAGCAATGTCTTTAGGTAGAATTTTAGCTTCAACAACCAATTGATCATCGAGTGGAATAATTTCAATTGCGTCGCTGCCAGGTTGGAGTACTCCGCCAACTGTGTTGACTAATAGGCGTTGAACCGTTCCATTGACGGGGGAGCGGATCTCCGTTTGTGCAACTTTATCAGCAAGTCCAGACTCAGTTTCTTTCATTGCATCAAGCCTGAGTAAGGCTTCTGATAGCTCATTACTCCAGCGATTTATCATGGCAAGCTCAACTTCGGTGACTTTGTTTTTTGCTTCATTTATAGCTGATAGGCTACGATTTATTGCCGCTTTTGTTCGATTTATTTCACCTGTATGTTCAACAATTTGGCGCTCTAAGCGAATTATATCTATGTCTGATACCGCACCTGTGCGAAGTAAGGGGCGAGTTACTGCTAACTCTCGGTTAGCTAAACTCAATGAATTCGTGTGTTGCTGTAATGCAGCCCTAGCTTCGGCATAATCTTGTCGACGCTGCTCTAATTGGCGTTTATGAATGGTAACCTGTTGCTCAAGTTCTTTGTTACTGCTTTCAAAAATAGCTTGTTCATGTAGAACCGCGTCCGGTGCTTGCTCTATCAAGCTGGCAGCAAATAGCAGAGGTTTTTTTTGCGTAAGAGCTTTTAATCGCTCAACTTTAGCAGTCAAAGACAGTACCTTAGCTTGGTTTTCTCTAAATGAAGAAATAAACCGTGTGGGATCTATTTTTATTAAAACATCACCTGCATTAACAACTTGTCCTTCACGTACAAATATCTGCTCGACCATACCACCATCGTACGACTGCACTATTTGCAATTTGTGAGATGGGATTACACGGCCTTCTCCTCTGGCTACTTCATCGAGATGAGCAAATCCCGACCAAACAATAAGCGCAACAATACTGATACAGATAATGTAAAGCAGTAATCGGGCACTTGCTGGTTGTTGCTGCATTTTTTCCCATTGTGCGTCAACGACCCAGTCTTGACTATTTGGCGGTGATAACCAACCGGAAAAAAGCTTAGAGAAAATAGAGGGACGTTTTGCTTTTTGCTTTTCCAGCACCTTGTTTAGATGCTCAAATGAGCGTTGTTCAATAGGTAAGTTTTTATTACTCATGATACTTTTCCTACTGTATGGTTATTTAAAGCCGATAACACCTGTGCCTTGGGGCCATCAGCAACCACTTTGCCGTTATCAAGTACAATGATGCGGTCTACCAGCTCGAGTAATGAGGTTCTGTGAGTGACGACAATTAGGGTCTTCTCTTGGCAGTTGCGCTTAATATTGTTAATAATTTTACTTTCGCTATTGTGATCAAGTGCTGATGTGGGTTCATCCATCAGTAAGATGGGCGGATTGTTCAGAAGCGCACGTGCAATCCCAACAGCTTGGCGCTGCCCGCCAGAAAGTAGCCGGCCTTGTTCACCCACTTGTAGGTCAAAACCATCTGGGTGTGAGTTTATTAACTCAAATAATTGGCTTTGTTGACACGCAGATAAAATTTGCTCGTCTTTAGCATGCCATGCACTAAGGGTGATATTGTCTTTAAGGGTGCCAAAAAATAAAGAAATTGTTTGTGGTACATAGCCAATGTTATGTCGTAACTCGGCAGGATCGATCTGATGGATATCATTATTATCTATTAAGATACTGCCAGAAGTTGGTTCATACAGGCCGAGAATTAATTTTTCAATTGTGCTTTTACCAGAGCCATTGCGACCAAGAATCGCTACTTTTTCACCAGACTTTATTTTAAAGCTAACACCACTTAATGCTTCATTGCTTTCTTGAGAGTACTTAAACCGAACATCATTAAATTCAATATCACCCAGTAGTACAGGGTGACTTAGCCAGTGCTTGCCGGCTGGGCGTTCAACTTCATTATCCATAATTTCATTGAGTGAATGCATTGCAATTGCGGCATGATGAAACTGAGCTAGCACAGCAGCAGATTGGGTAATTGGAGCCATAGTACGCGACGAAAGTAAGTAGGCTGCAATGAGCCCTCCTTGAGTGAGGTCACCGGAAATAATGAGATGTACGCCAACCATCATAATTATGACCCCAACACATTGCTGAACCCATGAACCTGCATTGCTGATAGAAGATGAAATTAAGCGGCTTTGCGCGTTAACGCGAGCAATGTAAATTGTTGATTTCTCCCAATTGGACTGAGTTTTACACTCACTATGAAAGCTTTTTACATCTTCAATATTAGTTAAGCTTTCAACTAAAATTGCATTGCGCATAGAGCTTGCTTTCATTGTTTGCTCTGAGAGGCTTTCAAGCTTTCGGTGGGCTGCTAATGCGTAACAGAGCAATATCAAAGCCCCGACGATTATTGGTAAGCTTAATTCGACGCCAATGATCGCGATTACAATTAAATAGAGTAAAACAAAAGGTAAATCGACAAGCGCAATAAGGGTCATAGAGCTAAAGAAGCCTCTGACCGCTTCAAATGATTGAATATTACTTGCAAACGAACCTGCAGAAGCGGGGCGGTTTTTTAGTTTCATGCCAAGTACGCGTTCCATAATGACAGCTGAAACTTTGACATCAATACGACTTGCTGCCAGCTCCACAAAGTAACTTCGAACTAACCGTAAAATAAAATCTGCGGTGAGTGCAATTAAAACACCGCTTGCCAGCACCCATAGGGTTTCTACTGCATGATTGGGTACAACTCGGTCATACACATTCATAACAAAAAGCGGCATCGCAATTGATAATACGCCTAATGCAATGGCAGAAACGACTACATCTTTGTATAAACTTCTGCACTCTTTGATGACTCCCCAAAACCAGCCATCTTTGGCTAATTTTTGTAGTACAGGGGAGCGTGCGTCAAAAGCGAATTCGGGCTGTGCATAAATAACCATTGCTGTGCTGCTATCAGCAAGTTTTGTAATACTGATTTTAACGGCGGAGTCATTTAGTTCAGGGTAGATGACCTTAGCGCTGTCGTTTTCGATATCAAGCTCAGTAATTACACAGGCTTTATTACCTTTTAGGATTAACACCGCAGGTAACAAAGCTGTATTAAGGTCGCATAGGGGTTTGTGAACAATTTTAGTTTTAAAGCCTATACGTTTAGCGGCACGTGAAAAACCTGACGGAGTCAATAAGCCGTTCTCAAGGGGTAAACCGCTTAATAATGTTTCACGAGAAAATTCTCGATCATGATAGCGGCATAGGGTTTCTAAACAGTCAACAAGGCTGCCACCATGATCTTGAGCATCAGTTTCTTGCATACAATATCCATACTTATACCAATGCGCAAAAATACTAAATTAAGCGAATTGGTATCAAATTCACCATGAGCTTTACGACCAGCCATCTTTCATGACTGCTGGGCGGCTACCTGCGTCGGTTATCACTGCTTCAATGCGACGATTTGCAGCATTTGCTCTAACTGAAATCTCATTTATTCTTGGTTGATCAACACCATAACCAAGCGATTTCACTCTGTTTGGGGCAATACCGTATTGCTGGATTAATATCTCAGCAACCGAAGATGCGCGTTCTTCAGAGAGCTTTCTATTGTGAAGGGCTGGTCCTTCAAGGGAAGCATGCCCTTGAATTTCAACATTTTTGTTGGGGTGTTCTTTTAAGAAATCAGCAAGTCGAGCTATTTCCTGCATATACTGAGGGCGCACAACACTTGAGTCTGCGAGAAAAGGAATGCCAATCTCTACATTACTCGTGTTGCTTCGATACTTTGTGCAGCCTTTTTCATCAACCTCCGTAAATGCAGGCGTAGATGGGCATTCATCTTGCGCATTTGCGATACCATCATTATCATCATCGGCAAATGTCGTAGCTGTTTCGACAGGAGCTGCCGGCATAGTTAAGTAGCTAGGCATAGCGGTTACTGTCATATATGCATTATCTTGCTGTTTTTTTTTCTGCAAGAATGCTTGTCTGCCAATCGTTGCAGCTACATCAAATTTTGGACAAATACTGTCTGCATTTAATGCAATTGGGTCATCAGTTAACTCTGTAATTTTTGGAAACTTGTCGGATGTAACGTTGAGCGTGTCGAGTAATTTACCCATCTCCGCAAGCATAGTTAAAATAGCTGACTGTCTGTCATATAGAGCCGCGATATAAGAACGATTTGATTGAAATGCTTCATTTTCAGCGTCAAGCACATCAAGTAACGTTCTTTGGCCAATATCAAACTGGTCTTTATAGGCATATTTTACTTTATTAGATGACTCTTTATGACTAGCAAGAGAAGGGATCTTATTTTGTAAAACCTGCACATTGTTATAAGCAACTTGAAGGTTTTGTCTGATTTCAATACAGGTTTGGTCGCGCTGATATTTAGCAACATTAATCTCTTGATAGGCTTGATCAAGATTCGCACTGTCTAAGCCACCATTGTATAAATTGTAGCGAATATCTATACCAACTCTTGCCTCAGAGCGAGTTTCATTTAAACCTAACTCATCTCTATCTTGCATTCCGTAGCGTGCAGATAAATCTACATTAGGATGAAATGCGGAGCGTTGTGAATCAGCATTCGCTTTTTGCGCTTCAATATTATACAGAGATGCGTAAAAGTTAGGGCTGCTTTTGTAAGCTATATCAAGAGCTTGATTGATGGTGATGGGAATTGCATCATCACTTAGTCTTGCTTTTGCTGTTCCTTTTGTTGGCAGCTCTCCAACAATGCGTAAATAGCGAGCACTTACATCATGCAAGTTTGCATACTCTGTCATAACATTCGATTGCGCAAGCGAGAGGCGACCATTAATTTGTTCAAGATCTGCTGCTCTAGCAACACCAGCACCAACGCTTTGCTCTATTTGCTGATAGACAGCCTCGTGCTCTTTTAAGTTATTTTCAGCAAGCTCAACTAACTCAGTGAACTTTTGCACATCTAGGTAAGCAATACTTGCCTGAAGTGCAATCTTTTCAGCTTGATCAAGTAGTTCAAAATAACGTATCAGTTGAATTCGTTCAAAGCGCTTAACTGTGTTCGATGTTCTAAAACCATCGTATAGCATTTGCCCTAATGTGAGCTCTGCGGTATTGCGGTTGTATTCATCTTCAATACCGTAGTTACGTTTTTCATAACCTGCACTCGCTGATACATCGACGGTTGGTAAATAACCTGAACGAGCAGCATCAATGCCATACATTGATGCTTTAAATGCATGCCAAGCTTGTTGTACTTCTGGGTTAGATGAAATTGCTTTATCAGATACATAATGCAAAGGCATTACAGAGGTTTGTTCTGCTTGTGCGTCGAATACACTTCCATTCGCTGCAAACATTAAAATAAGTAAAGCGCTGAGCTTTTTGCTAGTGAACTGCTTGCTTATAGCCATATGATCCTCTTTTTAGACTAAATTTTATTCACGCTAAGTTAAGGTTTAGCCAACAATTTCAAATACTGCAAATGATACTTTTGTGTTGCTTTTAGTTTTTTATTAATTGTTTTGTTTATTCGAATATTAGTTAAATAGTGCTGTTTTTTAGTGTTCACCTGTACCATAGTCCAGTAACAAAGTGTTACTTGCTGGCTAAGCTTAAGTTATACAAATGTATTACTCATAGTTTGAGGAAAAGCAAATGGACGCAAATCAATTACTGGTTATTGATGTACAAGGTTCTGCAGGCTTAGTGCAAGCGGATGGTTCTATAAAAGCCCTCTCAGTTGGCGATGTGATAACGGTAGGAGATACTGTTGTTACCGCAGATAACTCGACCATATTAATTGATGTACAAGGAGAGTCGTTGGCGATCCCTGCCAATAAATCAGTGACTATAACCCCTGACTTGCTAGCAAAAGAGACGCAAGATAACTCAGAGAATACCCTTTTCGATGATAGTATCGACGAAGCCATTGCAAGTTTAAATCAACCCAATCAACCAACCCCAGAGCAACAAACAGGCACTGATATCAGTGATTTTTTAGATGCGCTTGAAGGGGGGGGAGACATTTTAGATAATTTAGAGGCGACGGCTGCTGGTGGAGGCGGTGGTGCTGCATCTGGCGGAGGCACCTCGTTTGTAGAGCTAGCACGTATCGCTGAAGGTATCGACCCATCTAGTTTAGCATTTGATGACAGCTTTAACGCTGATAACACTGGCATTTTCTCTCCTAGAGATACAACTGATGGTGTTGTACCAGGTGATGAGTTAATTGCAACATTGAGTGTCAATGAATTAGGTCTTACTAATAATCCACAACCAGTTATATCAGGTACATCTGAAAACCTAGTAGGACAAACGGTCACGGTGACAGTAACCGACGCGAATGGTAATACCCAAGTTGTGACTGTTGTAGTCCAACCAGATGGTACTTTTGTAACCCCACCACTTGACCCATTACCTGATGGTCCAATCACTGTCGATGTGGTTGCTCTTGATCCAAATGGTGACCCTGTATCAGATAATATTGGCGCAAGTATTGATACTGTCGCGCCAGTTGTAACGATTGATACACTTACTGATTCAGCGATTCAAAATGTACTAATTACTGGCACAGTGTCTGGTATCAGCAGTGGTGATACTGTCACTATCACTGTTACAGACAGCGCAGGACAAGTGCAGGTAATAGCGACGCAAGTAGATGATCAAGGAAATTGGAGTATTACAACTGAAGCACTTGCTGAGGGGCTTTATACAGTCGTTGCATCGGCAGTTGATGAGGCTGGCAATGAAGGCAGTGATAGTGAAAATGGTCTAGTCGATCTGACTGCTCCCGTTATAAGTATTGACACCATCGGCGAAACAAATGATACCACGCCAACTATTTCAGGAACGGTAAGTGGAGTCACTGTTGGTAGTGAAATCACTGTCGTGATTACTGGCGCAGATAATACAGTGCAAACCGTAACTGCAATTGTTGCTGAAGATGGTAGTTGGATCGTTGATGTGCCTGATGCACTTGTTGAAGGTGAGTTTACTGTAACTGCAACAGCCGTTGATATTGCTGGAAATGAGGCGCAAGCAACGACCACAGGTGTTATTGATAATACAGCGCCTGTGATTAGTATCACGCCAATTGATGATACGCAGGACACTACGCCAAATATCAGTGGTAATGTTGTTGGTGTTCAACAAGGCACACTTGTTACCGTTGTTGTCACTGATATTAATGGTCAAGTTCAAACATTGACAACGGTAACCGATGCTGATGGGAATTGGAGTTTAGATGTTGTCGCAGATCTTGCTGAAGGGATTTTTGACGTAAGTGCATCCGTAACTGATGCAGCCGGAAATACTGCCCAAGCTGACACCCAAGGGGTTGTTGACTTGACGGCTCCTGACATAACGTTAACAGCTATTGCCAATACAAATGATACAACGCCAACCTTTGTCGGGCGAGTTGAAGGGGTGCCAGAGGGCACCGAAGTTACAATACAAGTTGTTGATAGTAATGGTCAGTCGCAAACGTTGACGGCGCTTGTTCTTGCTGATGGCAGTTATAGTGTTGATGCAATAAGCCCTTTGCCTGAAGGCAGTTTTACGGCAATTGCTACCGTTAGTGATGCTGCGGGTAACTCAGCATCTGCAAATACGACAGGTACCGTCGCATTTTCTCCTATTTCAATCACAATTGATTCTATTGCTGATAGTAATGACACAACACCATTGCTGAGTGGGCAAACCGATGGCGTAGCTACTGGAACGACAATTTCGCTGACAATTACAGCAAGTGATGGGCGGGTTATTAATTTACTCGCAATCACTCAAGCTGATGGAAGTTGGTCTATTCAATTGACAGAGCCTTTACCTGAAGGAGATTTTACAGTTGTCGCATCGGTATTAGATCCTCAAGGTAATGAAGCACAAGCAACCGCGATTGGTAATGTAGATTTAACAGTCAGTATTAATTTCATTATTGATACTAATGACACGACTCCAAGTGTATCTGGTTCAACACAAGATGTTGAACCAGGCGCAGTCGTTACTGTTACATTTACAGGAAGTGATGGAGCGACTGAAACTTTACAAGTTATTACCGATGCAAACGGTAATTGGACTGTTGAAGCAAGTACTGCATTGGCTGAAGGTCAATTCACAGTCACCGCGACAGTAACCGATGAAGTGGGTAATACAGCGACAGCAACAGAAATAGGGGTCATTGATTTAACCGATCCTACTATTTCAATCAATCCTTTAAATGATACTAATGACACAACTCCACTAATTTCAGGATCTGTTGCAGATGTACCAGCAGGAACGACAGTTACGTTAGTCATTACAGATAGTAATGGTGTTGTGCAAACGATAACAACCACCACAAATGCACAAGGTGTATGGCAAGTCGAAACTTTAAATGAGCTTGCTGAGGGAGATTATACTGTCACTGCAAGCGCAAGCGACGAAGCGGGTAACACCAGTTCAGCAACAGCAACTGGCACAATAGATTTAACTGCACCAATTATTAATATTAATGCAATTGCTGATAGTAATGACACCACGCCGACAATATCTGGCACAACACAAGGGTTAAATGCTGGTAGCACAGTTACAGTCACGGTTACCGACAGTAATGGGAGTGCACAAGTATTTGCAACTGTTACAAATGCCGATGGCAGCTGGTCGATTAATATTGATCAAGAGCTAGCTGAAGGCGAGTTCACTGTTGTTGCGCAAACTCAAGATGAAGCAGGAAATAGCGCACAAGACATTGAAACGGGTGTGATTGATTTAACAGCACCTACCATCACAATTGATGAGTTTAACGATTCTAATGATGTTACACCCATTATTTCAGGTATTGTATCAGGGGTTGATGCTGGCTCGGTTGTTACGATCATACTCGTTGATAGTAATGGAAATCAGCAAATACTGACGACCACAGTTAATGCAGATAGCAGCTGGCAAGTTGGTGCAAATCAAGTGTTGGCTGAGGGTGAGTTTACAATTACCGCAACAGTGAGTGATCCTGCTGGTAATCAAGCTCAAGATACGACGACAGGGATCATTGATCTAACCGCGCCAATTATAAGCCTTGATAACTTAGGAAGTAGTGCTGACAACACACCTACAATTTCAGGCACAGTGCAAGGCGTTGCAGCAGGCACACCGGTCACTTTAGTTGTCACAGATGCAAATGGCAATAGTCAGACGTTTACTGCAATCACTAATGATAATGGTGTATTTAGTGCAGACGTACCAGGCAGCCTTGCTGATGGGCAATACACGGTTACCGCTACGGTATCTGACTTAGCTGGTAATCAAGCCTCAGATTCAGAAACGGGTACGGTGGATAGTTCATCTTTAACTATCTTAATTGATGCGTTAGGCGAAACAAACGACACAACACCCAGTATTTCAGGTTCAACATTAAATGCAACAGCAGGTGATGTGGTCACGGTGGTGATTATTCCAGCTTCGGGTCCAAGCCAAACATTTACAACAACAGTTGATGCAAATGGAGATTGGAGTATCAATGTATCAGATGAACTTGCAGAGGGTGAGTTTACGATTGATGCCACTGTTACCGACCAATTTGGTAATACCGCAAATGATTCGATCACCGCAGTGGTTGATACGACTGCACCGCTTATTAGCATAGATACCATAGGCGCTATCAATGACAGTACGCCTTTAATTTCAGGCAGCTCACAAGGAGCGACGGCAGGTAATACAGTAACAGTTACTGTTGTCGACTCTCAAAATAATAGCCAAACCTATACGACAACTGTTGATGCTGATGGAAATTGGGCAGTGCCTGTTACAAGTGCAGTGTCGCAAGGGGAATTTACTATAACAGCCAGCATCACTGATAATGCAGGTAATACAGGCACGGATACTGAAGTTGGTACGTTCGATGGAATTAATCCTTTATTAACGTTAGATTTTGATCCTTTGACTAATGACAGTACGCCGTTGATCACAGGCACAACTGATGTCACTGCAGGCAGTATTGTTACTGTCAACGTTACTGACAGCGATGGCGTGGTACAAACGCTTTCTGCGGTTGTGGCTGCGGACGGAAGCTGGTCAATCAGCCCTAATACGCCTCTAGCTGAAGGGGCGTTCACGGTGACAGCAAGTGTAGAGGATGAATCTGGCAATCAAACGCAAATCACTCAAAACGGTGTTGTTGATCTCACTGCTCCAATTATTACGATTGACAATTTGGGAACGGTCAACGATACAACGCCTACAATTAGCGGACAAACGAATGAGCCTGCGGGTAGTATCGTTACGGTTGTTGTCTCAGATGGTATTAACAGCTATGAATTTAGCGCAACCGTTAATGCTGATGGCAGTTGGTCTGGGGATGTGCCTGCAGAATTAGACGATGGCAACATCAATGTTACAGCGTCAATAACTGATGCTGCAGGCAATCAGGCCCAAGCAACGAATAGCTTTATTTTAAATAGTGCTGCGCCTAGCATTGCAATAGATGCAATCAACGAAACCAATGACACAACGCCAGCTATAAGTGGCACCTCAGATGCCCCTAATGGCAGCGTCATAACTATAATTGTTGAAGACAGTAATAACAACAGCCAACAGCTTACTGCAACAGTGCTGAATGGTCAGTGGAGTGTAGAGATACAGCAAGCTTTAAGTGAAGGCACATTTACTGTTAATGCGTCAGTAACAGTTGATGGCTTGACCAGTGATGCTGCTGCTCAAGGCGTAATTGATGTAACAGCGCCGACAGTCAGTATTGATGCCTTAGTAGATAGCAACGATGTAACTCCGATCATTACGGGTCAGACGTCAGGTTTGGCGGCTGGTAGTGTCGTAACACTCACAATTACTGACAGTGCAGGAGCCGTTCAGACAGCATCTGTTGTTATCTCGCAAGATGGTTCATGGTCAGCAGAAGTTAGCAATGCGCTGGCTGAAGGACAGTATTCTGTATTAGCTGAGGTGGTAGATAATGCAGGCAATGAAGCGAGCGACTCTCAATTAGGTATCATCGATTTATCTGCGCCTACAATTAGCATTGATGCTATTGCTGATACAAATGACGTTACACCTACTCTAACGGGTCAAACAACAGGTGTACCGCAAGGCACGCAGGTAACTTTATTAATAACAGATAGTTCGGGTAATACCCAAACTTTAACTACTACCACATTAGCTGATGGATCATGGTCTGTTGATGCTGAGGTTATTATTGCTGAAGGAAGCTTCACTGTCGAAGCATCTGTGAGTGATGTTGCTGGAAACTCTGCTTCAACCTCGGCAACCGGTTTAATTGATTTAACAGCCCCTACTATTAGTGTTGATCCATTGTCAGATAGTGCTGATGTAACACCGCTGATCAGTGGTGTAGCGAATGGTGTGGCAACAGGTACACTTGTTAATTTAGAAATCACCGATAGTGCTGGTAATGTTCAAACAGCGACAGCGATTGTTCAAGCGGACGGCAGCTGGTCTGTTGAGCCTAGCGTAGCAATTGCTGAAGGAGAATTTACTGTTGTTGCTACAGTACAAGATACTGCAGGAAATCAAGGATCTGACACCGCAACGGGTAATATCGATATCACAGCACCAAGTGTATTCATCGATCCTCAAAATATCACAAATGATACAACCCCAGTATTCTCAGGACAAAGCTCAGGCGTTCCTGCAGGTACTGAGGTTAGACTAACGGTTACCGACAGTGCTGGTAATATTCAAACTTTAATTGCTATTACTAGTGCTGACGGAAGCTGGTCAGTTGCTGCAACTGAAGTACTTGCCGAGGGTAATTACACTATTGAAGCAGAAGTTTCAGATGCGGCAGGTAATACTGGTACCGATAGTGCCACTGGTGAAATCGACATTACCGCACCGACGATTAGCCTTGATACCTTGGCCGATAGTAATGATGTGACACCGCTGATTAGTGGGCAAACCACCGGAGCGGCTGTGGGCAGCTTAGTGCTGCTTACTATCACTGACAGTGCCGGTAATGTACAAAGTGCGACAGCGACGGTGCAAGCGGATGGCAGTTGGTCTGTTGAGCCAAGTACGGCATTAGCTGAAGGTGATTATACCGTGGTGGCCACCGTGAGCGACGCGGCGGGTAACGAAGGCAGCGATACTGAAACAGGCACCATCGATGTGACGGCACCAACGATTAGCATTGATGCGCCAGCGCTGACCAACGACAATACGCCGACGGTCACAGGCACCTCAGACTTAGCCAATACCTCACTCGCCGTGACCTTTACCGATGCTGATGGTATCAGCCATACCGTGACAGTCACCACTGATGCTTCAGGCAATTGGAGCGCCGAAGCAGGGCAAGCCTTAGCTGATGGCAACTACACAGTCAGTGCCAGTATCAGCGATGCAGCAGGTAATAACAGCAGTGCCAGTGACAGTGGTGAAGTCGACACCATTCCACCGGAGCTTGCTTTTGTGCCGACCTTCTTACTGGGTCAACTGGTGACCTTAAGTGGTACATCAGATTTAC